>CAZUPD010000189.1:0-14265 GCA_964621785.1 uncultured Nannocystaceae bacterium | reverse complement strand
AGGGTGGTGAGTGTTTGGGGAAGTGTTGGTTGTGAGTGTGGCGTGGTCGAGTCGGCGGGTGGTGAGTGTTTGGGGAAGTTTTGGTTGTGAGTGTGGCGTGGTCGAGTCGGAGGGTGGTGAGTGTTTGGGGGAAGTTTTGGGTAGTGAGTGTGGCGGGGTGGTGAGTTTCACGGGAAATTACATGTCACCTACCCCGCCCTAGTCCGTAGCTTTTTGGGCTCGGTTGACGGGAACCAATTTCGTCGACGGTCGATGGTTCAGAACTTGTTGTTACACTTATTACAACAAGTCGTGGAGGCTGTCGGGCATCGATTGTCCGCCTTGGCTCAGTACGTCGCCGAGGCGTGCGCGTAGGACGTTGTCGTCGAAGGGCTTGGTGACGTATGCGTGTGCACCGTTTCGCAGGCCCCAGTAGCGGTCGGTCTCTCTGGTGAATGCGGTGACGTAGACGAACGGGGGAACTTCGATGTCTCGTTGTTCCCGGCGGAGCTTGCGGAGTAGGGCGAGTCCGTTGAGTCCGTCGAGGGCGACTTCGCAGATTACGAGGCAGGGGTGGAGCTCGGCGATTTTTTGCTCGGCCTCGGTGCCGGTTGCACAGCCGTGGGTCTCGACCTCGCGACCGACGTCGGCTGCGGCTGTGGTTGCAAGTGCAACTAAACGCTCGCGCATCGCGGGCTCGGGATCGGCGACGACGATGGTGCTGCGCTGCGACATGCTAGACGACAACCGGCGTGATCTTGCGGCGGACGAGGTTGGCCTTGGCGAGCCGATGCAAAATTCGCGAGACGGCAAAGGTGCCTGTTCGGGTTTTGCGGGCGATGTCCTTGACGTTGTTGCGCCCGTTGACCGCCTCCAATACGGCGAGCTCTCCCCGGGGAAATGAGTCGCGGCTGAGCTTGGCGACCTGCTCGTCGATCCGTAAAAATACGTCGTCGGGATCGGGCATGTGCGGGCCCATGATCGCCTGCTCGTCGAGTCGACGCAGTCCGTCGAGGAGGGCTTCGGAGACCAACAGCTCGCGGCCCGGTACGTTGGAGGTCACGATCGAAGGATCGAGATCGGAGCGCGGTGAGAAGCTAAACGTACCTGTCTTCCAGGTCAGGAGGTGACAGGTCACCGCCCGCGCCTGGTCGAGCATCACCATCGTCAGGTCGTCGGGACTGAGTAGGCCTCCTTCGACCAACCTCAGTCCGAGCGGACGCTGCTGCGGATCTTTGCCGACGATGAACGCTTCTAATTCTTCGTCGCGCAAAAATCCGCCTTCGACGACAAAACGCCCGAGTTTGAGATCCTCCCCGGCGCCGACATACTCGGCGAGGCGGATCCGTCCCTGGTCGAGATGGAGTTTTCCCGAGGCGTCGTTGTGGGCGACCGTGAGGATCCCACGCATGCCCGCGTTCCCGAGCATTTCGAGTACCGCGTCGAGGCGCGAGGTCGAGAGCGTCCCGCGAATACTCACCCCCTCAGGTGGCATCGGTAGCTCTTCGTCGGCCCGCAGGCTCTGGGCAAACTCCTCAATTTTGTCGTCACTGAACTCCTGACCAGGGAAATGCTCCTCGAGAATTTGTTGCAGCCGATGCACGCCTAGGTCGACCGAGATCGCTGCCGAATTCATCGGGTGATCGTGTTCGATGCTCTCTTGAACGACTTTCACCAACGCTGGCGTGCTGAACGGACGGCGCAGACTCGGAAGATCCTCCGCGCCGGGGATCGGCGTCGGGTTGCTCCGACTCACCAACAAGATCCCGGGCAGTGTCGATGCCCCGGGAATTTTGATGAGCGCCTTTAGCACGGATGCAGTCGATGCGGGATTTGCGGCCGCGTCGAGTAGGAGGGCGATGATCGACCCGTCCCCACCAGGACCATGCGCCTGACACAGTTCGACGGCTTCCTGGCGAGAGTGGGCGTTGAACACCTGATAGCCCGCGAGGCGAAGGCCGGCCGTGGCCAGCTTCGCGGTGGTGGTGTTGGGGTCGTAGTAGAGGATTCCTGCAGACCCTGAACCTGATGCGTGGGTGGCCATGGAGAGTGCAAAGGATACTCGGAATTACCCAAGTCGTGGTAGCGTTTGGCGAACATGGTGATGGGCGAGATTGAGCGACTTGATCCGCCGCAGCGTCTCGGCAACGTGACGCTGCTTGCCACGTTAGGCGAGGGCGGCATGGCCACGGTCTATCTCGCCTCCGTGGGTCAGGATTCGCTGACGCGGTTGGCCGCGGTGAAGTTGTTGCGAGAAGGTCTCGCGGACCACGACTACCGAACGCGGTTCATGGATGAGGCCAAACTCGTCCTGCGGTTGCACCATAACAATATCGTCGATGTTCGCGAAGCCGGAGAGATCGACGGCAAGTTGTTCATCGTGATGGCGCTGATCGAAGGACGCGATCTGGCCGACATCTGGGATCGCTGTGCACAGGTCGGCAAGGCGTTTCCAGTGCCGCTGGCGGTGCATATCGTCCGCGAAATCTTACGTGGCCTCCACTACGCCCACACGTTTCCCGGTTTGGGTCTGGTCCATCGCGACGTCTCGCCATCGAACATCCTGGTCGATTGGCAAGGTGCGGTGCGACTCGCCGACTTCGGTCTGGCGACGTCGACACTCAAAGGTAGCCTTACAGCTCCGGGGGTGGTGTTTGGCAAGGTCGGCTACATGTCGCCCGAACAGGCCCGCCGCGAGGTGTTGGACGGGCGGACCGATGTCTATGCCTGTGCGGCGGTGCTGTGGGAGTTGCTCACCGGACGTCCGTTGCGCGCCGGTGAAAACATCGACACCGAAGCCGTTTCAAATTTTGTCGCGCCCGCACCTTCGACGCTCTCGAGTCGTGTCGATCCCGATCTCGACGCGGTGGTCGTCAAAGCCTTGGCGCACAACCGGGAAGATCGCTACCTCTCGGCCCACGAGTTCATGGAGGCGTTGAGCGATTGGCTCGCCGCACACAGTGCCGGCACGGGGCAAGAGCAGGTCAGCGAGTTTATGGCGATGTTGTTTGGCGACGCCCAGATGCGCGAGCGCCAGATGCGGGAGAGGCTTGTCCGGGAGATCTCCCAAACCCATGTCTACGCCCACAAAAAGGCTGTAAGCGGCGAAGAAGAGGCCGCCGAAGCCGACGAGGAGATCGAGCTCGACGTCGATGTCGACGATCCCGGCGAGGTCGACAACCGACCCAACCGCGTCAACAAGAAACCTCCGCCACATGACCCTCGGGACATCGAACTGATCGAGGCGGGGACGGTGATCGCCGAGCGGTACGAAATCGTCAGTCAGATCGGTCGCGGCGGAATGGGCACCGTCTATCTCGGTGAACATACAACTGTCGGCCGGCGGGTCGCGATTAAAGTTCTGACCCACCAGTGGAGCCGCAACGAATTAGTCGCCAAGCGGTTCCGGGCCGAGGCGCGGGCGGCCAGTGCCGCCGGTCACCCCAACATCATCGAGGTCTTCGACGCCGGTGAGCTCCCCGACGGGCGGCTCTACTTGGTCATGGAGTACCTCACCGGGCGCAACCTCTATGACGAGATCCAAGATCTCGGCACCCTGCAGGTCGGACGCGCCTGTCGGATCATCCGCGCGGTCGCTCGGGCGATCCGTGCCGCCCACGATGTCGGGATCATCCACCGCGACCTCAAACCCGACAACGTCATGTTTGTGCCGTTGCCCGAGGGCGAGGGCGAAACGGTTAAGGTTTTGGACTTCGGGATCTCAGCCGGGGCCGAGCGCACCGAAAGCCAGGCCCGCCTCACGGTACCCGGACATGCACTCGGCACGCCCGAGTACATGGCGCCCGAACAGGCGAAGGGGAAGGATGCGACCGAGGCCTTCGATATCTATGCCCTGGGGGTGATGCTCTACGAAGTGTTGGTCGGCGAGCCGCCGTTTGTGTCCAACAACTTGGTCGAGATCATGGCCCGCAAGTCGACCGAGCGGGCGCCGTCGATCGGCGAAAAACGTCCCGATCTGTCCAAGCAACTCATTAGCTTGGTCGACGATTGCCTCGAGATTGACCCCAAAAATCGCCCCCCGACGGCACGGGATTTTTTGGTGCGTATGGACGAGGTCATGCGCAACCTCCCGGTCGAGGAACGCGTGGGTCTCGATGTCACCGACGCGTCACTGGTGGTTCCACCGCGGCTGCACAGCGGCACGGCCGAGACTGCTTCGAACGACGATGATTCCGGCGAGTTTGACGGCGATGTCGTCCCCGTCGATCGACCGTCGCCGTCGGGTCCTTCCCTCAACGATCCAAACACCCGCAAGATGCTGATGGCAGGGATCATGGTCGTCGGTACCATTTTGCTGCTGTGGGGGCTGTTCGCGCCGCCCGACACGACTGAGGTTGCGGAGACCGGGGGCCAGCCGAGCGATACCAAGGGCGAGCCGTCGGATTCCGGCGGGCCGGTGCAGACCAGTGTTGCAGATACAAAGACGTCGGTCGGTCAAACTTCGACTGCCAAGACCACCCCGGCGCGTACGACGGTCCCAGATCCGACGACGGATCCGACTGCGGATCCCACCACAGGCGGTCCTGATGCGACCACGGGTCCCGATGCGACCACCGAGGATGCGACCACCGGACCCGGGGATTCGGACACCGACCCGACGACAACAACCGGTGGTAATGCAAATAAACCCGACAAACGCTACGAGACGCCCGAGTGTAAGAACACGGTGGCAGCCGCCCTCGAAGCGCGCAAGGCCGGGGATTTCCGGGGCATGCTCAACCTCCTCAAAAAGCGCCACTGTTGGAAAAACAAGCGTGACAACGCAAAGTTGCAGACCCAGGCGTTCAAGGAGACCAAGCAATTTGCCCGCTGCATCAAGGCCGGCAAACGCCTGACCGATCCCGAGGTCCAGCGCTGGGTGAAGCTGTGCACCAAGCGACTCGAGATCGAGGGCGGTTGATTGTGTATACATGCCAGACTGCGGTTTGCTCACACATGAAAATGTTTGCGCATACACCGTTCGTTCGTCTCGGCACGTATCACAGTCCCCCACAAAGTTGAGTCATCGGCGCGTTGGACCCGCAAAACCCTGTGACAGCAGTGTTCCGACCGCGCGGCTGGGCTCCTTGTGCGTAGATCGCTCGTGTCCGGCGAGGTTTTTTTCAAGGTCGGTGTCGCCTCCAAGAGGATGGCTGTAACTATATAAAAATATATGATATTTTTAGAAACGCTCGTCTGCGCAGGCAAACTGTGCGAGTGCGGCGGGTCGGTGGGGGGGGTGATGTCGGCGGCAAAGACTCGACTGCGCGGCCACGTCGGGGCACACTGCGGGGGGTTGTTGGATCCCAACGGTGTTGCCATGTTCACTACGACGCTGCTTGCAGTCTCGCTCACGCTCCCATCGCCAGTGGTGATGGCCTCTTCTCTCATTTCGGCCGACGCGGGCGGAATCCTACCGATGTTGCAGTCCGCCAGTGGGGCGCGGGCCGAAGTCGAGGTCAACTTCAAAGGCTTTGGCTCCCGCGAAAACGAGGCAGGACGCCTCGAGAGTCGTGCGTTCGAGACCGTCCAAGATGCGGGGGTCGGCAAGGCTCGCAACGAAAAAGACCCGCTGGTGGTGTTCACCATCGAGGCCATGGGACCCGCGGGCGACGAGGGCTACCGCGTCACCCTCGATGCGACCGTCGAGGGCAAAAGCCTGCTCGATGCTCCCATCGAAAAGGTCTGTGAGTGGTGTACCGAGGGCGAGGCGACCGGAACGATCAGCCAGGTGTTTACGTCGGTCGTCCCGGTACTCGACCGCTACGCCGAGGAACTCAAGGCCAAAGAGGATGCCGCAGCAGCCGCGGCAAACAACAACAATGGCACGGGTGACGGGACGGGTGACGGGACCGGGAATACCGGGCAGACCGGAACCAACAACACCGGGACCGGGACCGATCCAGGCACGAGTGACACGACGCCGAAAGGGATGGGCAACCTCGGGAAGGCAGGTGTCGGGGCGGCAGTTGTAGGTGCAATCGCTGCGGGTGTCGGTGTCGGTCTCGCTGTGACCCCGATGAGCCAGCCCGACGACATGATCGGCTACGAGCTCACCAACTACAAACCCCCGGGATATGCACTCATCGCAGCTGGCGGTGTCGCACTCATCACGGGCGTGGCACTGATTGTCGTCGACAAACGCCGGCGCACACAATCATCTACGACCGTCGCACCGGTGGCCACGCCCACGAGTGCCGGCCTCGTCCTTTCGGGGCGTTTCTAGGCCGCAGGTGCATGCTGATACAACTTTTGGAAATGACTTATGCACAAAATTGACGCCATGAAGACGGGGAACTTGCTCGGCGTTGTCGCGACTGGGCTCTTGCTTACCGCGGTCAACAGCGGTTGTTCGTTCACCAATCAAAATCACTGCGCACTCAACCAGGGGGCCTGCGAGGGCGGCCTCGTGTGCAGCATGTGTGCCTCCGAAAACAATGGCTGTGTCCCCGAGCCCGAGGCCCAGTGTCGGTTTGATACCGATTCCGGGACGAATACGACGGACCCGACAACCGACACGACGATGCCGACGACCCTGACGGATCCGACGACGATCACAGAGGATCCGACGACGATCACCGAAGACCCCACGGAAACGACGACAGAGAGCGAGACGACGACCGAGACCGAGACGACGACCGATACCGGGTTTATGTGCAATGCCGACAGCCCGGATGACGGGACCTGCACGCAGCCCGATGCGCCCTACTGTGTCGACGGGATGAGCTGTGGGAATTGTGAGGCCCTCGGCGATTGTTCCAAAGTCAGTGCAGATACACCTGCGTGTCACACCGCGACGGGCCTATGTGTCGAATGCCTGCCAGGCCAGCTCGATGCCTGCAAGACATCCGCCCCGGTGTGCAACCCCTACACCAACGAGTGCTCGACCTGCTTCGAGCACGGCCAGTGTGCCTCGGGAGCCTGTAACTTCGTCAGCAACCAGTGCTTTGAAGGCAATACGATCTGGGTCGAAAAACGCGTCGATTGTAGCCAAGAAGATGGCACCGAGGAGCACCCCTACTGCGAGCTCGCCGATGCGATCGCGGCCGAAGCTGTCGTCGCGCAACCGATCATCTTCCGCGTCAAGTACAACGAACTCCAACCCCATCAGGAGCAGGTTGTCATCTCCGGGAGCTACCGGATCGCGATTATCGGCAACCAGGAAAATCCGGACGAGTACCCCGAAGTGAGCTCCGCCGAAGCCCAACCACGGTTCGACGTCAAGGCGGGCGCCTGGGTGTTTGTCCATCGGATGAAGTTCAACCAGTCACAAAATGCCAACCCCGCAGCCATCACGTGTCAGTCGAGCGGCACCCGCCTGTACCTCGATCAGGTCATCATCCGCGAAAACGAAGACCCGGTCGAGATCGGTGAAAACTGTATCGCCGAGATCCGGCGCTCGGATGTTTCGGACAATGCCAACGGTCTCGTCAACAACCTGGGGGAACTCAAGGTCATCAACTCGTTTGTGACCCACAACCACAACCAGAATTTTTCGAACAAGAACCCCGCACTCACTGCGATCGGTTCCGGCGTGACAACCGTTTTGTACTCGATGCTCTACGATAGCCCGGGAATCAATGCATCTGCAATCTCGTGCCCGGGTGGGGCGTCGGTCCTGATCCGCAACTCAGTCGTGCTCGGCAACGAGATGCTGCCCGTGGATTTCAATTGCGAGGAAACGGTTTCGACCAGCTGGATGGACGTCGCACCAGAAACCATCGGCGATATCCTCGTGCGCGTTTCACCGAACTACGGTGCATATGCAGCGCAGGAGGGGGCGGTCGAACTCGAAGTCGGTCAGTGGATGGACGGCGATCCTTTCATCGACTACAACGGCGCGGTGCGTCCCATTATGGATGGCGCCCCAGATATCGCCGGAGCCGACCTACCCTGATCTGGGTTGCTCGGTCTCTCGGTCGGCCCTGTCCAGGGGGTTGCTAGGGGCGACGCTGGTTCGCTACAACCCCTCCATGTCCGGGCCGATCTCCGAGTTCATTCGCCACCACTATCGCCACTTCAACGCCGCGTCGCTCGTCGCTGCGGCCGACGGGTACCGCGCGTTGCTCGACCGCGGCGGCAAGATGCTGGTGACCCTCGCAGGGGCCATGAGTACGGCTGAGCTCGGCCTCTCCCTGGCCGAGATGATCCGCCAGGACAAGGTACACGCGATTTGTTGTACCGGAGCGAATCTCGAAGAAGACCTGTTCAACCTCGTGGCCCACGACCATTACGAGCGGGTCCCCCACTACCGCAATCTCACCCCCGGAGATGAGTTGGCCCTGCTCGAGCGCAAGCTCAACCGGGTGACCGACACGTGCATCCCCGAGGAGGAAGCCATGCGGCGAATCGAGGGGTATGTCATCGAGGAGTGGCAACGCTCCGACGCCGCCGGCGAGACTGCGTTCCCCCACGAATTTTTGTTCCGCACGATCCGCAGTGGGGTGCTCAAAAAGCACTACCAGATCGATCCCAAGGACAGTTGGATGGTCGCGGCTGCGCAAAAAAACCTGCCGGTGTTTGTCCCCGGATGGGAGGACTCGACACTCGGCAACATGTATGCAGCTTTGTGCATGTGCAATAAAATTGACCATGTGCACACTGTCCGCAGCGGTGTCGAATACATGATCGAGCTGGCTCGCTGGTACATGCAAACCGCGACTGAAACCCCGATCGGGTTTTTTCAGATCGGTGGGGGTATCGCCGGTGATTTTCCGATCTGTGTGGTGCCGATGCTGGAGCAGGACCTCAAGCGTACCGACGTGCCGCTGTGGGCCTATTTCTGTCAGATCAGCGACTCGACGACGTCGTATGGTTCCTACTCCGGCGCGGTCCCCAGCGAGAAGATCACGTGGGGAAAACTCGATGTCGATACCCCTTCGTTTATCATCGAGTCTGATGCGACGATCGTCGCACCCCTTGTATTTGCATCGATATTGGGGTGGTAACTCGCGTCAGTGCTTCGTGCCCTTAACCTTTTTGACCAGCGTATCCGGATCTTGGCCGGGGAGGCCTGAGCTCATCCCTCCATTTTTGCCCGGTTTGGCGTAGTGCATCGGGTAGCCGTTGGCGACCGCCAGCATCACCCCGGACACGAGCTCGCCGATCGATTGCATCCCCTGGACGTTGATCTTATCGGCGTGGTCGCCTGCGCGGTGATAGTCGCTGTGGATCCCGGTAAAGAAAAACAGCACGGGAATTTTGTGGGCGTAAAAACTGGCGTGATCGCTGCGGGCGGTCACGCTGCCCTCGTAGATCACCGTCATGTCGCGGTTGCCGAGTTTGTCCAGCAGCGGCATCCACTGTTCGCTCGAGTGGATGCCACCGATCGCAAGGCCCCGGCGACCGAGCCTTCCGACCATGTCGAGGTTGACCATCGCCACCACGTTGTCGAGGGCAAACGGAGGATTGTTCGCCATCGCCTTCGACCCGTACAGACCGAGCTCTTCGCCCGAAAAGTGGGTGAACACGATGGTGCGTTCGGGTTTTTGCGGCAGCTCCGCAAACGCCCGCGCGAGCTCTAGCACCATCGCCGTGCCGCTGGCGTTGTCGTCGGCCCCGTTGCAGATGTTGTCTTTTTTGCCGTCGGCTTCGATCGCGGCGCACTGTCCGTGTTCACCATCGGTCCCGATATGGTCGTAGTGGGCGCCGATGATCACATACTCGTCGGGGCGGGTCGTGCCCGGGATCGCGGCCAATACATTGGGTACCTCGCGCACGCTGTGGCTGAGGTCGGTGACGAGTGTCGCCTCGATGTCGAGCGCGCGCGACTGCGGTTTGAGTTCGGTATCGATGGTTTTTTGCAGCTTGGCCAGCGAGACCTTGGCGCCTTTGAGATGTTGCTCGGCCGCTTTCCATTGTATCTGCACAACGGGGAGCGGTTCTTCGCCGGTCATCTGGCGGGCGCGGGTCTTGCCCAACGCGGGGAGTTTGTCTGCGTCGCGGGTTTTTTGGTCGACAAAACTCCGCGGGCCACGGACGGCGATCACCCCGACCGCGCCGGCCTCTGCGAGTCGCTCGACCTTGGTCGATATCTGTCCGGCCTCCATCGAGAACTGCGGTCCCGGGACGCTGGACAGGTTGGCCATAATCGGTGCAAATACATCTTGTTGGAGGTTCAAGGCCAGTTGCATCGGGTCTTCGGACATCGGCCACAGGGTTTTTTGAAGATCGAGCCCGGGGACCATCGGACCGAGTAACGCGACTAGGCGGTTGTGAATGTCGCGGTGGAGCTTGGTCAGTCCCCCGAGATTGTTGGCCTGCTTGAGGGGACCGACGCGGTCTGTGAAGTCGGCGTTGATCTCCTGCAGCACCCGGAAGATTTCGCGGAGGTTGGGACGGCCGGGTGCGTCGAGCAGGACCAGGGCGATCTTCCCTTTCACGTCGATGCCCTCGAGGTCGTCGTACCCCGGGCGTCCGGGTGTCTCGGGGATGCCGCTGTCTGGGTCGCCGGGCTTGCCAGGCACAGCCTCGGCCTTGGCCGCGTAGCCGACAAACACCACCGGCGCGGTGACTTCCCCAGACCCGCTTTGGCCCATCGGCACGATGGCGGCAGCGTCGACTTCTCGAGTGCGTTTGCCCGTGACAAAGCGCAGCTGTGGCGGCGTCCTGACGGACACACCGGTCACGAGTTTGTAGGGGTGGGTAAAGCTGTCGCCGACGGGGCCGATGCCGAGGTCGCGGTAGCGGGTGACGAGGAAGTCGACCGACTGCTGCAAATCATCGTTGAGGGTGTAGCGGCCGTTTTGTTGATCCGAGGCCAAAAATTCGATGTCCGCCATCATCCGCCCTTGGTCGAGTGTGAACACCTCGGGCATCACTGCGGCGGGTTTCGTCTGGGGGGCTGGCTCGGTCGGTTTGGAGAGATCTCCCTGCCCCGGGGCCTTGCAGCCAGCGAACGAAGAGGAGAGCAAAAGCGCCGTGAGGCAGCACAGGCGGGTCGCACGTTGCCCAATGACCATGGGCGCTTGTACCAGACCCCGTCCCCGCTCGCCCGCGCGAAACGGCCGTGGAGCCCGGATATCTCACCGCGTTCCGCCCCGCTTCGGAGTCATTGCGCATACGGACGAGCGAGGGACTCGAGGCGGTATCGTGGAGCGTCGGAGTGTCGAGGAAGCACGGTCAATGACTCCGTGCAGTTGGCGGTCCCAGTCGGAATGGGGAAGAAACGTCCGGGCTCGAATCCTTCAAACTTTCTGCACTTGACCGAGCCATTGGCGGGCTTGGAACACCGCGCTGACAACCGTCGAAAACCATTTGGGATGCGCTGTTGAGGTTGTGGCCTGTTGACGAGAAATGTGTGTTGGTTCACACATTTGCTAGGCTCGCGGACCTGAGTCCAAGGCGCGGTCGTAGGACCGGCTGTGTTTTTCCACAGGCACATCGAGGGCCCCGTGCAAGTTGACGTAGCCCCGTCAACTCGCGTACCGTCGCGCATGGATAGGGGGACCTACCCATTCATTCACTGGCGACGGCTGGCGTGGGAACCAGTCCCGCCGTCTCAGCGCAACTCCGGGGGAAGTGCGCCACTCATTGAAAAAAAAGAAGGATTAAAGGCATGAAGCGTCTCAAATTGCTCGGTTCGTGGAAGCGTATCGGCGTGCAAGCAGGCCTGCTTGCTGGCCTGGGGCTAGCATTTGCAGGTACATCGGACAAGCCGGCAGTCGCCGGCATGATGGAATGTCCGATGGAGGATCAATGTACGTTCAAGAAACCGAACTTCATGATCATCTTGGACTACTCGACCTCGATGAACGAAGACTTCGGTGACAACCTCAGCCGCT
Organism: uncultured Nannocystaceae bacterium; assembly: GCA_964621785.1. Taxonomy (GTDB): domain Bacteria; phylum Myxococcota_A; class Polyangia; order Nannocystales; family Nannocystaceae; genus JACKDW01. Next base: position 2,503 of record CAZUPD010000189.1, on the reverse strand, counting down.
GGCAGGCGGCTTCTGGCGCCGTCCAGAACCTGATGATCGCCAGCAATCAGTACCTCAGCAACAACATGCATGTTGCACTCATGCGGTTCGGGCACGATCCCAATCCGAACCAAGACGGTACGCTCATCAACAACGACTCGTCGGGCATCACCGACGGGCAAAAGCTCGACGTTCACTGGTACGACCTCGACGGCGATGACAAGACCTACTACGAGTGTAATGGCCAGGCCATCATCGACGAGCTCGACAACATTCCGGCGCCGATCGACGGCAGCCTCTTCGGTATCGGTACCTGGACCGACGGTGCCCTTCAGTACGCGCAAAGCCTGATCGAGCAATCGATCGCCGACCACCCGGCGGATGTCCCGTCGATGGACAATCGCTACTACGGTCTGTTGGTCATGACCGACGGTGACTGGACCAACCCCAACGGGGAAAACCAGAACCAGGCCAACAACCCGACCAACACCGCAACCACCCTGCTCGGTGGTGTCGGTCCGGAGAACCAACCGGTCGAGACCTACGTGGTGTTCTTCGGCGACGAGGGCAGCCCGGGCGAAACCTCGGCGCAAAACCTGGCGGTGGCCGGTGGCACCGATATGGCCTTCTTGGCCACCGACCCGATGCAGCTGACCATGGCACTCACCGCGGTCGTCGACGAGATCAAAAACTCGGTCCAGGCTGTCGAGTGCATCGGCGGTCTGCCGCGAATCATGGTCATCCTCGACGCCTCGTCGTCGATGCTCAACATCGGTGGTGGTGCCATGCCGGCACCCAAGGGCGAGTCCGGTTGGGACCTCGCGCGTGCAGCCCTCGCCGGCAACAACTCGTTGTTCGACGTCGAGGTCAATGTCGGCAGCATGCAGGTCGTCGAGGACTTGGTCCACCTCGGTCTGTTGGTCTTCGGCCACAACAGCCCGGCTCCGGGTGAGCAGAAGATTCTCGTCAACTACGGCCCGTGCATGAAGGACAACTTCCGCTGGGCCCTGGCGCCGGAAATCTCGCACCCGAACTGCGCAGCCCCGGACTACACCCCGCTGCTGGACAACCAGGACTACGTCATCCCGGACTGTAACGATCCGTGGAACGGTCCGACGATCAACTGGGAGTTCGAGCAAGTCGTCGGTGGTCTGCCCGACCCCAACTCCGATCCGGCAGGTCCTGGGTTCGACGCCGACACCCAGACCCACATGCCGAAGTGTGAAGGTGCCGGCCCGGCCTGCTCGGGTTCTGGTACATACACACACCTCGGTCTTCAGCTCGCGCGTACCAACCAGGCCCAGTACCACGCGGACCAGTTGGCGCTGATGAATGTCGATGCTGACACCCAGTACCGCAACATTCTGATCACCGACGGTCAGTACAACGGTTACTCCACCGATGCTCAGGTTCAAAGCGAACTCGAGCAGATGTACAACGCCGGCATCACCACCTACGTCATCGGCTTCGGCGACGGCGTCAACACCCCGAATGCCATGGCGCAGCTGCAAAACATGGCCGGATGGGGTTCGGGCGGCATGGAGAACTACATCGATGCCGATAACCAGGCCGAGCTGGAGATGGCCCTGGCCGGGATCATCGAACAGATCGAGTTCGACCCCTGCTGTGGCTTCAACGACTGCTCCGAGGTCAGCGAGCCGACCACCGGCGAGCCCGACCCCGAGCCGGGTCAATGCGCCAGCGATGCCGACTGCGAAGAAGGCGAAATCTGCGTCATTCCGGGTATGGCGATGTTCGGGACCTGTGAGCCCGATGTCGACTGCATGGATGACAGCGATTGCGCCGAGGGCGAAGTCTGCACCGAGGACGGCGTCTGCGAGGTTCCGCCTTGCCAGAGCGACGACGATTGCGAAGAGGGTGAAATCTGCAACGACGAAAACGGTCTGTGCGAGTTCTTCTGCACCGACGATTCGCAGTGCGACGGCAACCTGATTTGTAACGAGGAGAGCGGCGAATGTCAGCCGGGCGAGTGTCCCGATGACTTCGAGTGCCAGGACGGCGAGGCCTGTGTCGACGGCGTTTGTGTCATCCAAAGCTGCCCCGACGTCCCCTGTGACGACGGCTTCAGCTGCGAAGATGGCGTCTGCGTGCCGGACGATGCGACCACGGACACGGACACCACGACCACGGATTCGGACACGGGCAACGAGACCGACCCGACCACCGCAGGTCCGACCACCACGACTCCGACCACCACCAGTGACGGAACAGACACCGAGGGAACGGATACGGAAGACACCGACTCCACCACCACCGGTGAGGACGACGAGGGCTGTGGCTGCACCACCGCCGCCGACGAGAACAAGGCCCGCGGCCTGTTCGGTACCCTCATGGCACTCGGCTTTGCCGGGTTCATCCGCCGCCGCCGTCGCAACTAAGCCGACGTCGCGCCATACCCCGGAGATTCGGGGTCAACAAGGGCCATCCCACGGGGTGGCCTTTTTTATTGTGCGTGTACAACCGTATTTGATGTTGATGCAAACATCTCAGGTCCGCGGATTAC
>CAZUPD010000188.1:0-14278 GCA_964621785.1 uncultured Nannocystaceae bacterium | reverse complement strand
GGGTTCGGTGTCGGTGTCCGATGTCTCGAACACGTCCGCGTCGAGCGGAGGACCACAGGCCACAGACATCGCAGCAAAGCAAGCGACAAGCCCGATGAAGCGACACAAAACGATGCGAAAATGGTGCGGTTGAGAAAGTATCATCAGCGGAACAACGCGGCGAAGCGTCTATCACTCGAACACCGAAGCACCCCAAATGTGTCACCGACCGGAAAGAAAATTCGACAACCGCGGGATGCTCACTCAAAGACTGATACCAACCGAGAATCCCGGCCACAGTGAAACGATTCCATGTTGGTAAAAAGTATAATTATAGCCGGGGCGTGCGTCACTCTGATTCAACGCAACTGCAACGTTGAAGGTTGGTCCCCCGAACAACGAGAAATGCTTGTGCGGTTGCCAGCCGATCATCAGACGTAAGCTATCCACCAGGGTTGGGGCCCCCGGCTGTTGAAACCCTGCCTGGGCTGCCACAACGAGGTTGTCAAAATCTACAAAGACCTGTTTGCCCACACGAAAGCGGCGCCCGAGACCCATCCCGGCCATCCACCCTGCCCCCGCACCTGTCGGGTGCGCACCGAGGGTGAAAAGTGTATAGGAACGGCGCGCAGAAAACCGAAGGCCCACATTCACCGCCGCCAGATCGGAGGTCCACACATCGACATGTACCCCACCCTTGCGAGAAATGGGTACCAAACCGATCGAGACATCGGCATCGTCGGCGTAGTTGACAAGGCCGAGCTGGAGCCCGGAGGGCCGGCCTCGAGCGACGTTGACCAACCCGAGCTGAAATCCCCGGAGGTCACCGGCATAGTTGACACCCCAACCGATTTGCGCGCCTCGGAGACTTTGGGTCGCAACATTGACCACCCCCGCTGCTTGGTAGCCGCGAAAATCCCCAGTCGCCAGGGACAAAATCGCGGCAGCCTGGACACCTCGGGCCTCCCCTTCGGTGTTCGCCATACCCACGCCAGCTTGCACACCACGAAGGCTCTCGGTCACGGTCGTCGCCCCGAGCGAGACATCTAGACCCTTGACGGCGGCGACGCGATTGTACCCAAACGAAACCGAAAACTGATTGACCAATGGTTGGTCACCGTACTTGGCATTGGTCGAATACTTTGGACTCACACCAATATTTGCAGGCACCAATCGTCGTTCGGGTTCGGGAGTTTCGTCATCGCCGCGAAGGGTTGTCGACTCCGCAGGTATGATCTTGAGGCTCTTGGCCTCGATCCGTGCAGCCTCGCCCTCGGCAACCCGTATACTCGCCCGCAGAACGTGTCCGCCATCGTCCACGGTAATCCGGTACACCCCCGGCTCGAGCGCGAGCGCGACGGTTCCCGCCCCCTTCGACTTGTGCAGCTCGGCTTCGAGGTTGCCCTGACTGTCGCGGATAAACACCCGCCCGCCAACATCCTTCCCCAGTTCAATGGTTGCCGTCGACGTGCGTAGATCGGTCATCACAAGGTCGCCACTGCCGGCGAGCTGAATTTCGTAGGCGGCGTGTTGGGGGCCACCACGGGTGCCCTCCGTGCGGGCCAAAGTCTCGTCAAAGGCAAATTGGTAGGCCTCGTTGAGGGTCACAAGATGGTCTTGGTTGATATCCGCGGCACCGCGAAGGCCAGTCACGAGGTAGTGGGTAAAAAAAGATCCACGGATACGTTCAGACTCTTGGGCCGCCTCGTCGGCCGAAGTCGAGGTTAAAAACGCATGCCCCTTGACACTCGGCTCACGCACCAAAAACGGCTCGCGTTTCTTGCCGCCCTTGAGCCGGGTAAACGCCCCGGATGCACACGAGTCGAGGATCGCGATTCGCACATCGGCCGGAAGTGCATCGATTTTTTCGCGCAACCACCGGTAACTCACCAATGTGTCGCCGATCAAAAGACCTGTCTCGTCGGAGTGGCCCGAATAGTAAAACAGCAACTCGACCCGTTCATCCCGCGCCTTCGCAGCCTGTGCTTTTTTTGCAATGCTGGCAAAGCCCCGGCGCAGGGCTTGCACGTCGGGGTCATCGAGGATTAGACGGTCCTGGGGTGCGACCCCGCCGAGATCGGCAAGAACCTTCGACAACGCCTTGGCATCGCTCCCGGCATAGCGAAGACGTGGGCGTTGTTTGCCACCATCGTTGACGCCGATCACCAGGGCGAAGCGGCGAGTCCCTTGCAATTGCGCGGGTGTGAGTGGCGTGGGCCCCTCGACGCGACTGCTCGCAGCTTGGACAGGGACAATGCCCCCAATGAAGGTGGTGGCGACAACCAGAAGGCTGTACACAAGCGAATGTCTCACAGGTGACTCCCGGCGTGTTGCCCAACCTTGCGCAGTAAAAACGTAAACTGGCTCAGGCCGGCGGGTAGAGGCAACACAGCCCCATCCTCGTGTGTCGCGGCGAGTGTGGCTGCGGCCTGAAACACAACCTCTGTATGTACATGATGAGGCCCCTGCGAGGTGACAAAGAAAAACCGTTCAAACGCGGGCGCATCATCGAGTTCGTAGGCCGTGCCAAGTGGGATTGCGCCCCCCTGCTCTAGGTTCGTCGTTGCAGCTTCCGCGGGAGGAGGGAAATGCTGGGTGACGACTCCGCGACCGTCGATCGAGACAATCACACCATGGTGGGCCCCGGCAGCGATGTAGCTGACCTGAAGGACATCACCTTCGGCCACCGGTTGGCCATCGCGCAGCCGTTGGGCCCCCTCGGCGGTCTGTCGATGAATCACCAATCGGGCTTCGGCGCCCTTGAGCAAAATGCCATCTTCCGGTGGAGCTTCTTGCTGACCTGTCCACGAGCTTGCGGGTTCATCGACGAGCTCAGGATGATTCGGGACCCCGATGAGAAATAGGACAATCACCGTGGCTGCAAACATCGGAGCATACACCCACCAACGCGAGCGCGCGGGCTGGGCATCGGCCATCCTCCGGGTAATGACCGCCGCTGCCCGGGACGGAGGATGAGCTGCGAGAATGGTTGCATTCGAGGCCCGAAGGTCCGCGAGTAGTCGATCGGGATCGAGGCCGTCGGCCACGAGTTTCGCGCGTAGGGTTGCTTCTTCGGACGCGCTGAGCTCTCCCAAGGCCAGTCGCTCAATTGGGTACCAGTTGCGAACAACCCCCATTGTATCGGGTTTCGTTTGGGTCATGCCCGAGCTCCTGTCTCACGACGCCCGTGATCGAGTTCGACGAGCAGACCCTTGAGCCTGCGTAGCCGCTTGCGAACACCTGAAACCGACATGCCGACGGCTTCGGCAACTTCCTGCAAGGTCATCCCATCATGTAGATACATGACCGCGATGGTCGCGGTTGACACTGGCTCCCTTTGAAACGCACGAGCGAGCAGGCTGCGGGCGTGGGTGCGCTCCTCGGCACAGGTTGCATCGGCGATCTTCATGAGGATTTCGGTGTCGGAGTCTTCGGGACGACGGGATTGACTGCGGATCTTGTTGAGCGAAAGGTTGCTGGCGATCCGGTACAGCAGGCTCGAAACAGCACGGTCATCGAGGCGTTTGTGGTGCACGAGTAGGTTGACGAACACGTCGTGCATGGTCTCGACCGCCAGCGCCTCGTCCCGCAGGAGTCGACGACAACGGCGAAGAACCATGGGTCCGTAGCGCCTGTAGGCTTCTTCGACGTGGATGGCCAACCGTGTGCCTCGCTCCGTTCAGTGGAACACCGAAGACCGCGGGATGTGTCACCGCGAAATTGAAAAAAGTGTTCTACCGACTTGCGCACACCCACGCCAGGCCACACGAGCGCGCGGGATACACGCAGCACCTTAGGCCGTCGCTCGACCGAGATTGCGCTCCCACCGAGTCTCTTGGGGGAACCCTCGATGTGAACCTTGTATTAAGCTCGCGGCCGCATATGCATATGCACGCCATCGCGAGCCTGGAGCACGAGATGTGCTTGTATCGTCACCGGAGGCGTCTCGACCGGGTGGAATTCGAACCTCTGAACGACACGAGCCAGCAGGTAGAGGCCTTCGAGCCTGGCAAGATGCTTGCCGATGCAGAATCGACCGCCATGGCCAAACGGCAGGTAGGCCATGCGTGGCCTCGCCTCAACCGCCTCCGGCAAGAATCGGTCGGGATCGAAGCGATCGGGCGAGGGCCAGAGATCAGGCCGGTGATGCACGACGTAGGGGCTGAACAGGACAAACGAGCCTTTTGGTACTGGCTGGCCGGCGAGCGTATCTTCTTCGAGGTTGGTACGTGCCATCACCCATACGGGTGGATGAATGCGCAGCGATTCTTCGAAGACGCGCTGAAGGTAGGGCATCGCGTCGAGTGCCTCGAGCTCGATGGGCGGAGCCGAGGCCCCGAGACCCACGTGCTCATCGATCTCCGCCACAAGTTTGGACGTCACATCGCCATGGCGACAGAGGTAATGAAACCCGAAAGCGAGCGTGGAGGCGGTTGACTCGAAGGCCGAGGCGAGGACTCCCTGCACTTCGTCACGCAACTCGTCGGGCGGCAGCGGCTGCCCAGTTTCGGCGTCGCGCATAGCGAGCATCGCTTGCAGCAAGTCCGTGGGAGCACCGTCCATCGGCGCGTCGCGTCGCGCCTCGAGAATGCGATCGACCATGCTGGTGATCTGTGCCAACGCCTCGTGATACCTGCGGTTGCGAGCCGTCGGTACCCACAGCGGGGTGGACAATACCTCGAAGGTGCGATCATACAAAAAGCGCAAGACATAGGCCACCGCATCGCCGACAGCCTGACAGACCTGCGGATCCATATCCGCCCCCAGCAACGTCCGTGCGCCGACATCCATTGTGATCCGCGATAGCCTCGCCCCCAGATCGATCGACGTGGCGCTACGTGCTTCCTCTACCAAGGCATCGAGGTGCGTGTCGATCGTCTGCTGGATGATTGAGAACAGTTCGTTCATCATCCGACGGCGAAAGATCGGAGTCATCGTGCGTCGGTGTATTTTCCACCGCTCACCGTCGAGCAGCGGCAATGATTGCCCGAGCAGGGGTGCCATGAATTGCGCACGCTCGCCCTTGGCGTAGTTGCTCTGGTTGTAAATCGTAATGCGCTCGATGGCTTCGAGATCACTGATCAGGTAGTGCGCGGCACCGCTGATCCGCCCCAGATAGGCAACACCTGGAAAGTCTCGTGCGGTCTCGACAAAGAAGCGGTGCACGTCCGCACTCCGCATCTTGTAAAGAGCTCCGATAATAGGCAATCCTGGAGGACCCGGTGGGCGTGAGGCCATACACCAACCAAGATACCGCGAATAGCCTTTGCGTTCCACCGACATCGACGCGAGTCCGGTAGCTGATGCGCCGAACGTGTCAGTGCAGGTACCGAGTCGTGTCGAACAAAGTTATCACTTAAAAATGCCGGCACATGACTGACGCGCGGGAAACTCCGTGGTTTTTGAAGATGGCTCAGGCCGGTTTCACCGGCACCTGCGGCGTCCGCCAAATCAGCTCTGCATTGACCAGAAACACAAGGCCGATCAGCGAGATCAGGAGGTACCTGAGCTCGGGTGCTGCCGAGGCGCCGACATACGCCATCGCGCAGGCAAGTGCAGTGGGCAGCAAGCGTCGATCGACCGACACCGTGAGCATCGCGGCTGCGCCGAAGCACACAAACAGGCTTGTCACGACGGTCGCGCTCGGGTCGCTACCGGCAAGCGCCATGGCAACCGCGTGGGTCATGAGTGCGAACCCGAGGTAGAGGAACGAATCGGCGGCACGGCGGTTGATCGAGGTGCGGGCGATCGCCTTGCGTGCGAGCCACAGGGCTGCGGTGATGATACCGAGTAGCCCACCTGATAGCGCAACGAGCCCTGCGTGTGTCTCTTCGAGCGGGTTTGTCGAAAGAAAGGTCCGCAACAGCGGTGGCACGATCCACAACGATGCGAGCGACCACGCAAGCGCCCGACGGGTGCGCGCACCTGTGTTGGGATTGTTGTCCCGCGCGAGCGACCGCAACGAGGACAACTCGCGCTTGATTGTCAGCCCACTCCGGTGGCCCACCGTGATTTCATCAGCGTTGTGTTGCCATTGCCGTCGCGTATGCCGAAAACCAGCGTCGTGCCAAATCGGTGGATGTCGGTCACGAGGGTTCCACCGAGGTCGATCCGCCCGACTTCGGTGAGCCCCCCATTCACACGCAACCATGTCAGGGCAGTGCGATTGTTTGTAGGCACGAGCAGGTAATCGTCGAGGACCAGCGACTGCCGAATGAAGGGGGAGCCGTTTTGGTGGTTGGAATAGTCCTCCGCGGATGCACTCGGAAGCAGGGTTCCCGGCGCGATATCGGCGACAGTCAGGGTCGCGTCGAGGTGCGGCCGCACAACCCATCCGACCTCGCGGTCGCCATCGCCATCGAAGTCGCCGACCCCGACCGGGTTGAGCCAGCGAAAGCCGGTCCCGATTGGCTCGGTCGCCGCAAACTCGCTTCCGTCGGTGCGGTACGCCACCAACGACGCCCCCTGCCCGCTCGCGCTGCGGATCACAATGAGCTCCTCGATCCCGTCGTCATCGAGATCGACCAGTCGGATCCGGTTGTCTTCAAAGACCGTCCCTGCCGGAGCACTGATCGAAACCACTTGCCCTGAGATATCAAATTTGATCGCCGAAGCTTCGAACGTGTCGCCGAGTACACCGTGGGCATAAGCATCGGTCGGATCGGCGAGCCATGCCTCGTGGACACCGATGCCAAAGGCAGGGACGCTCAGGGGCAGCAGGTCCGGATGTCGCTCGGCGGGTGTCGGGGGTAGCTGCGTGACGACAACCAGCTCAATCCCCTCGGAGTTGGCATGTACCTCGTAGCTTTGATCGGCGAGGACAAACAGGCGATCTCCATCGTCCCGGAGGGTGAAGGTATCCAGAATCCCGGGGATTGCCGTAGGTGGCATCAGTCCGGCAGCCCCGTTGTCGGGGAGCATTCCCGCATCGTCGGTCGCCGAGTCGCTTGTCGGATCTGACACTTCGTCGGGAATACACCCCAAAGCTCCAGGGACAAACGCCGTCAGCATGCACATGATACGCATGGTGAATCCTCGCCAGTGTACACGTCGCCCACCCCCTGAAGTATCGTTGGTCATACCATGGGTTGAAATGCTCCGCGCGCTTCAAATGTTACACGCCGCAGCAAGGTTCGGCTCGTGGGAGACAAAAATCTAGCGAATGAGCTGATCCGGATCGAGACGACGGTGCGTCTGAACCCACTGGTCCAGTACATCCTTGAGTCGAGCCACACTTGGGGGCTTCGCCACAAAATCATCCATTCCGGCATCTTTACATTGCTCACGGATCTCCTCCGTTGCGTGGGCTGTGAGCGCAATGATAGGAGTCTTTGCGGCGTGTTCGAGTTGCCGGAGCGACCTCGTCGTATCGAACCCGTTCATATCTGGCATTTCGCAGTCCATAAAGATTGCGTCGAAGGGTCGTTCTGTCACCATTTCGATCGCATCCGGGCCACTCGACGCACCTGAAACTTTGTACCCCAATCGTTTTAGGGCGTGTCGCGCAAACCTCAAATTGATGGGATTATCATCAACCACCAAGATGTGTCCGTCGAATGATGGTTCCGCCGGTGCTGAGACGGCAGAACGGACATCAACGGGCTTTTGATCTCGCAATAGATTCGCCACCGCACTGTGGAGTTGCCCCTGCCGAAACGGTTTGGTCAGGTAGGTCGCAATGCCTATATTCTTAGCGATCTGGGCATCGTTCCGGTTTCCACTTGCCGTCAGCATCAGAAGTTTCGGCCCTGTTTGAGGGTGTTGATTGTGGATTTCGCGGGCCAAGCTAAACCCATCCATTTCGGGCATCCTCAAGTCCAACACGGCGACATCAAACTGTGCCTTCTGAAGTAGCCGCAGCGCCCGTGCCCCCGTATCAGCAGTTTCGACCTGGAGTCCCCAGTGCTGGAGCGTCCGACTGATGACAAACCGATTGGTGGGGTTATCATCGACGACTAGCACCTTGAACCTTCCGATCGGACCGAGCGCAGCCTGCTGTTGACCCGTCGATTTCGGTAGACCCGCGCGAATCGTAAATCGAAAGATGCTTCCTTTTTCGACCGTCGAATCGACCTGAATCTCGCCGCCTAATCGGGTCACAATCTCCTTGGAGATTGCGAGTCCGAGCCCGGTCCCTCCAAAATTTCGTGTGCTCGAACTATCCGCTTGAGTGAATGGTAAGGATCGGTTTCGCGATAGGTCTCGATGGTACTCGAAACTTCGCTGCGCATCAGCATATCGTCCTTGCTGAGCATGACCGTGAAGTAGGTCATCGCCACGACCTCGCCGGATTCGTCTCGGACCACGACATAGCGAAATTTCCAGTTGTTCTCACGGGATTTCCTGTCCGAAAATACCATCTCGGCCATGGACAAGGCTTCCCAACTCGAACACGAAAGTGTGCCCATACACCTATCCCAACTCGCGCGATCGATGCCGCAAATGGAACTCTCGACCTGAACCGAGAGCTCCTCACCACGATGCCAGGATACCGGGAGGAGTTCTGACGTGGCCGCGCGCGCCTGTGTCGGTGCGTAGCTGAGTGACAAAAACCGATCGGACGCGACCTCGGTCGAGCGGTGACGATCGCCCACAAGGGCCTCATTGGGGACCGCACCTGTAAACGCACGATCGAGTTCTTCGACCGTGTACTGCTCCCGTGACATGGCCCATGGGATAGCTTCGGAAAGAGCCGAACACACCGCTGTAATTTCGTCGAGGGAGTGCTCGGTTGTCAGCGAAAGCCGGATCCCCGCTGTCTTCATCGGCACCGAAGGATAGGCCGACGCAGTGACGTAGAGCCCGCGGGCGAGCAATCGTTCCGCCACCGCAAACGCGACCCGTGGCAGCCCACAGCGGAAAAAGAAAATCGGGCTTGCGTTGTGCACCAGTAGCGGAAGTTTGAGCTCGTCGGCAAGGGTGTTGCAGTGCTCGATTCGGGCTGCGAGCTGCTGCTGCCGGGTTGTGATTTCGGGAGAGAGATGGATCTTTGCAGATGCAATCGCAGCCCCCAGCATCGGCGGTTGTAGAGGTCCCGAGAACACAACCGCACCTGCCGACACCCGCACACGCTCTCGCAAAGGCTCGTTTGGGAACACGACACATCCGCCGCCGGCCGAAAATGCTTTGTTGAGCGAGGTGGCTAACACGAGGCGTTCATGCGGCGGCATCCGCGACAAGAAGCTCCCTCGCCCGTGGAGCCCGGCCCAACTCATCCCGTGCGCATCATCAATGTATAGCCAAACATTGGGTGCGACTGCGAGGATACGCTCCAATAGCCTCAGAGGTGCAAGGTCACCGAACATACTGAACACGCCATCGCATGCAAACCACACCCGACGTTTGGTTCGCGCGAGTTTCTCCACCACCTCAACCGCCCGTTCGATTCGACCGTGACGAACGAGCTCGACCTCGGTACCCGCGGCCCGAGCTAAGGTTGCCGCCATATGTACGCTGTGGTGAATTTGGTGATCCATGACAATCGCGTCACGCTCGGTCGCCAGGACCGGAAGCGCAATTTGATGAGCAAGAGTCGTTGATGTTGCAAGTAAGCTATACCCTCCGAAAATCTGGTCGAGGAGATGCTCGAGTTCATGGTGTGCCCTTAGGGACACATAACCACGAGACGCCGAAAATTGGGTCCCGTAACGATCGACAAACTCGTGCACGGCGGAGACAAGGTCGGGATGTTGCTCTAGCCCCACATACGAACAGGAGGCAAATGAGAGGCACTCCCGCCCGTGGAGCATGAGCCTGCGACCGACGAGGTTCGAATCCTCGAGGGTCTGGAAAAAGAGCCCGCGAGCACGAGCATCCTCGTGCATCGTTTGAACCGTCGCGTAAAATTCAGAACTCTCCATCTTTCCCCTTCGAAGCTTCGATGGTTACGTCGGCGAGTGTCAGGCCTGACGATGACATGTATCTGTCTCTTCAGCCATATAACCAAACCGATTCCACGACCAGTTGCGCGGTTGTACCGACTGTGGCAAGACGACTCACTTTCGCATCTGTCGGGCCTGCATGCCGCCCGATGGTCGTTCTCGTGTACCGCCCGCTTTGTGCCCCGAAGGTTTTTCCGAAGCAATCTAGAAATTTTGCCAACCTCCCGGAAGTGATCCCGATCGGCAGCTGTGTCGTGCTAATTGCGCTCCTCCATTGGACATGTCCCACTAGACATGTAACCCAAAATGGACAGTATGCACGGGCCGAGGTTATCTTCGATGAGACCTTGCTGATACTACCGTGCACCCGCCGTACCGAGTTCCTCAACGACGGGCTCAGCAACATCGGAGTTGGCAAACGAGACTTCCACCACAGTGAAAACACGAACAGGAACCCCACCCACCGTATCGTGGGACCGTGGCACGGGTGGCGTCTCGGGCCCCCCGATGGACTTGTTCACCGGCACGGAAACCAACGCCAACTAGGGAGCCCAGCTCATCGCCCACGTAAACCCTGCACTATCGCCACACTCTCCAAACAACCTTGAGCTATAATTCTTGGCCACAGAGGGTACTCCTGAGAGCGTAAACCCTGAATTTTCCTCACCTACACTAAGCATAAAGTTTGAACTGATAGCCGAGCCGCTAAAATTCAGTTTGTATGTACCTGGATCCTGAATTAAGTCGGCACAACATTCCCCCGAGCACGTGCACGGATCTTCAATGTCATGCGAGACGGTGAGCTCCTGATCTACCTGACTAGGAGTGACTATCTGACCCCGAACAGCAACAAACGCCAGTTGTTCCACATTGGAATTGACGACCTTCCGGATCGCAAGCGAGCTTCCACGACACACACCTGGGTCGTCCGTCGGACGATGGCCTTCGATCCCATAGTGGATGCATTCCCCCATACCGAGCTTTGGAAAGTAGGCGGGAAAGTCGTTAGCTGGCATGGTGAAATGAACTGCCCAAGCTGTTCCCGAACACTGCATCTGTGATAAACAGTCGGATTTATTTGTACAACCGAGAAACTTGACTGTTTTGTTCTCCTCACTGTACTCGCTGATTGTACCAAACCCGGACTGGGCGGGCATTGCACAAGACGTTACATACTCCCCATCGTTCTCAAAAAATTCCATTTTAAACAGGGGCATCGAAAAACTATTACACAGTTCTTCCGTATCACCAGTCTCAGTCTCGTCCGTATCAACTTCGGTCCCGTCGGTCGACTCGGTTCCGTCCGCTGTCTCGGTCTCGCTTATACTGCCCATTGTACCTGTCCCAATAGTCATCATCGTAGTTACGTCGGTTCCACTGGAAGTCGTCGGTCCGGTTGTCGACGAATCGGTCCCTGTCATTGCATCGGAACTCGACGAATTCTGGGTCTCGGAGCTGTCCTCTGTACCCGAGGCCATCCCTGCGCTTGCTGATGAACCAGCAGAGTCGCCAAATGCCGGGTTGTTCATCGTACATCCGCAGATGATCACGACGGTCCCCAAACCACGCCCAACAATTAGCTTCGTGTGCCACACAGCCTATGTGTAACACAGCCCAAGTCACGATAAAAGCCTACGCAAGCAAGTGAAACAAAATGTCGTTTTCGTTGCACGAACCGACGCATCCGGACCTCACGTAGAGCGTGTACCGACGACACCACCCCACACTGAACAGCACTTTCGGTCAGTTACGCGCGCCGGCAATCATGCTCGACCCTCAAAGAATAATGTTGCTTAGAGTGTGCCCTTCGTCGAGATGTTTACGCAGGTGTTCTGACCTTGCAGAGATTCGGTCTTCAAACTGAAAAAGCACATCGCAAGTCTCAGCTTCGAGATCAGCAGTATTGAAGTCGCCATTTACCATGGTATTTCCGACATACAAGACTCGATCCTCGCCCCAAGTCAGCCCCTGGGTCCTCCATCGAGATGAATCTCGCCAAACGTCCATCACCCTGGGTCGGAGCAGGCATAGATCACAATGGGTAGCGGCATGTTCATATGATCTTCATCGAGCCGTGCAACACCGCGGGCCTCGGGGTTCCCCCCACACGATCCACAGGTCGGGCAACAAATATATGTAAGCGCAACTTCACCGAGTCTCTCAACCCGTTCGGGTTCGAGTTGTTCATCCGAAAGCGTCGACGAACAACCTCTACCTGTCCCAAGTGCCCGGGTCCAATGTGCATCCTCGACGCCGTCACTGACCCAGACAAAATCGCCCACATTCTCCACCGCGCTCGCGCTCCCCCGCGACCAACACCGCCCCAACAACTCCCTCGCCGACCTGCTCTTTCCCGCACCCTCCTCGTCGGTTTTCGCCGTTGATAAGTCCTATACGCTTGAGTCCGCGGGGAGTTTTCCGTAGGATCCGCTCGCATTGGTAGGGAAGCCTCGACGCGCGAGCTCGTCGCTGATGACGAAGCGTGCGTCGAGGCGCGACGTCACAGTCGAGGAGGAGAACACATGGCAGGCAAAACATTTCTTCGGTTCAACAACCCCAGGATCTCGGGGTCATCCATGGCCAAGGGTCACGAAGGGGACGTCGAGGTCGGCTCCTGGGGCTTCGGCGGGACCCAGCCCTCGAGCCCGGTTCGGTCCGTCAGTACGACTGAGAAGGTGCAACTCGAGCCCCTGCGCTTCACAAAGTTCATCGACAAGGCGAGCGACGATCTGCTCAAGGGGCTCTTCACCGCCAACCGCCTCGGCAAGGTCGAGCTCATTTGCTACCGCTCCTCGGGCGACACAGGCGGGAGCCAGAACGGGTTCCTCTACCTCACGCTTGAGCTCGAGGGGGTGATCGTGAGCAAGTACGAGCTCAACGACCAACCTGACGACATAGCCTCCGAGAAGGTCGAGCTGAGCTACAGAAAAATCTCGTTCACGTACCACGAGTACCAAGGAGGAGGAGGGCCCGAGTCCATCGCGTATGATCTGGTGAGGAACGAGGCCAATTGAGCCCGACCCGCGTGGGTGGACGAAGAGGCCCGAGTACCGCGCTCGGGCCTCGACGCATGAGCTCTGTGCCGATGAGTCCAACGCACCGTCATCGACTCCGCTGCACCCAAGAGCCTGTCGCAGACCTTCGTGAATCTCAGGGTTTTCAGGGTCGGCGAGCAGCCAACAAAGACTGATGTCTAGTGCAGTGTGATCCGATCCGCCGGCGCGAATCACAACCATGTACGCTCTGGGTTCCTACTGCTGAAAACAGTAGAGGCGGTTGCTCTCGCTGCAGTTTTGGGGTGAGCAACCGTCCTCTGTCCAGGCCTGAAAAGTACTTGTAGGTACGCCTACCGCTCCTATTTGGCCAAATGAGGACATCCAGGAAACGCAGTGGTCAGCGCCATTATGCTCACCATTACTACGCACATTTGTCCAAACGAGGGGAGGATTACAACCCTCACTCGTCGCAACCGGCTCTCCGAACTCATTGATTGAAATCGATGTGAGCAGCTCACCGTCAACGAGGTCCTCATAATTGACTGCGATCACAGCCTCGTTGGTCAGGATGTACGGACCTGAGTTTTTCCCAAAACGCTGCGAGGGGGAGATTTGTGCGGTTGCAAGCCAAGCGTAGTAAAACCCTGGTAGTTCGGCATTTGACGCGGCTTGATTGCAGATTTCGTCAGCACCAGCGACACCAGAAAAGGCCCCTGACGTCGTTGCATCGGTCACGAATACAATCTTTGGATTTGTACACTGTCCTCCAAAACAGGACCCGGGACACACGACGTTACAATCACCGCAGTGGTTTGGGTTTGTAGTGAGGTTCGTTTCACAACCGTCCTCTTCGTCACCATTACAATCTCCCAAGGGGAAGTCACACAGATCGTCGTCTGTCGTCGACTCAGTTATCGTGTCATCGGCCGTCTGTGACTCGCTCGTGCTTGTCGGGGCTTCGGTCGTTTCTAGCCCAGTTGTACCTGTGGGATCCTCCGAACCAGAAGTGACGTCGGAGGTCGTCGACGTCGACGTCGTTGACAATGTGCTTCCGCTACTCGACGTTTGGGTCGATGAAGTGCCACCACCCTCGGTCCGTCCGTCATCGATGAAGCACGCGCTGCCACAAACGATTGGGAGTGTCGCGGCAGCGAGCCGTGAGGCGAAGTCGCTTCGCATGCTCAACATGGGCCCAGTGTGCCGGAAACAGACGCGCGAAAGTAGGAGTCTGCTGCGCGTCAGCTCAATCTTTTCGAGCTATCGCCGCGTCATCTCAAACGCTTGCAAGGTCGTTGTTCGAACTCACATCGATTCTCCAAATGGATTTTCGAGGCTTTGTGCCCGCGGTCCAAAAACTTCGACACCGTCTGCAGTCACGGCGACGATATCCTCGATGCGGACGCCAAAACGACCTGCTTCGTA
>CAZUPD010000187.1:0-14356 GCA_964621785.1 uncultured Nannocystaceae bacterium | reverse complement strand
GTCCTCGACATGCAGATGGAGCACCTCAATCGCACACTCGAGGCTTCGACCAAAACACAGGAGTTTCTCTCCGAGGTCAATGCCAAGCTTGCGCACGAGCGGCTTCAGGCGTTCAAGATCTATCAAAGCGAGCAGGATGCTCGGCTCGAACAGATGAAAAAGACGATGGAAGTCCAGGCCCAACAGCGCCGTGCTCAAGCCACGACCGGGATGGAATTCGCTTCCGAAATCATTGCTCGGTTTCTCAGCAACCAGATGATGGCATTCATACCGAAGGGTAGAAAATAATGTTTCGAGATATCGAACTACTTGTAGACAGCCGGATGACTCCCGAGGAGCGACTCTCCTCGACTGCCGATGCGTTTCGCGACCTCAACGACTCCGATTTTCGCCGCGCGGCCGAACAGATCGTCCAGCAGATCGACGGCCTGGAGAGCGCCGAGAACCTCGACCCGACCCGCGTCGAAATCGTCAAACAAGCGGTCCGCGAACTTCGCTCGGGGTCGGCCGCAAGTGTCGGTGTCTCAATCGGTGCAGCGCTCATGGGCTCGTTACTCGGCGGATTCTCCCATCGCATCGTCGACGGCTCACCCAAGGGCATACCCGTCAATGGACTCGTCGGTGCCAGTGTCTGCGGCCTGCTTGCGGTGCTCGTCCTCAAAGACTTTCCCATTGCAGTTCGGGCTCCGGTCGCAGCCTTTGGCGGTGGCTTTTTAGGCGGGTCCATCCAGCACGTCCGCGATGCCGAAGACCGCGATTTGCTGGAGAACATGGCGAAGACCGAGTGATGTGGACCGTCACGCGATTATTGGTCCCAGTAGACGCCGACGACATTGGCAAGTTGACAGCCGAATCACCACAGGGGCGGCGCTTCACCATCGAGCTGCCCGCACGAGCCCTCCGACTATTTGCTGTTGGGGACACCTTCACCATCGAGTTGAGTAAAGCGAATGGACACCAAGACAACAAACGTTACTGACCTTTCCCTTCCGACAGTCACCGTCAAAGGTGACATTGCGCGAACGGACCATGATCGACAATACGATCGCCAGCGGCGGGAGTCTTTGCTGGCGATGTGCCACGCGATCCGCTGTCGTCCCGAGCAGCTGATCAGCGCCATCGATTGCGACCCCGCCCCGCGGATCGAACAGCTCGAGCGTATGCTCAAAATGCTCGAGGCACGCTGCCGTGAACTCGAAGGCCGTCATGGCGGTGGGTCGTGTAACGAGTGTCGCGAAGTCTCCAAGCGCTGCGACCAAATCTGGGCCTACTGCACCGAGAATGTGTGCCCGGGTAACGTTCCGTTCTCCCGCAAGACCATCGACGAGCACTCGCAAGAGTCGCAAATCATCCTCAATGAAATCGTCCAGGATGTCGGGCCGGGATTTGTCAACGACTACCCCATGGGCCCGGGTCAATCCATGAAGGTCACCCACCCGATGCGGCCCGGCTTTATCCCCACCAAAATCAACATCGACCTGCACCTCAATAACAACGCTACCAACTACCTCAATATCGAGATTGAGTTCTACTTGGTCGGTGGCTCCAAGCCGCGGCTGATCGGTAGCTCATTCCAGGGCAACAACTTCCTCAACAAAGACGGTACCCAGATTCTCCAGGAATGGCCCAAGTACAAAGGCCGCTCCATCGAAGTCGGGTTTCACGAACGGGTCGAGGTGATCATGCGCCACACCGGCCTGCAAAACCCGCTCACCGCGGCGACGATTCGCCTGCATCACGATCTCACCGAGTGGTACCGGCTTTGCCAATCCGTCGGCACTGGGGATTGCATCGTCTCCTAACCCTCGCAGCACAGCTTCCCGAAAGGACATCCGATGGCAGAACCAATCACACTCATTCTGGTCAACTCCGGTACCTACGACGGTGCATCCGAGATGCCGGTCCCGCGCAACTCGCTTGCCGGCCCGGGCCCTGTCTACGAAATCCCGCTCACCGGCGGAGGCGTCATCGATGCCTCGTTTTTTGGCCTCGTTCCGGCCAACAACGCCAAGCTCATCTCGATATCGGCGCTCACGGACTTTCCCGGTGCGATCGCCCGGGTGACGCGTGGCGACACCATCGACCCGCCGCTCGAGCAGGTCCGTCTCAGCTCATCTCGTCAACGCCTGTTCTTGGCCGGTGGAGATGTCCTGCGAGTCATGTGGTCGGGTGATTCAAACCCCGGCCATGGCACGACACGTCGTCTGCAAATCGTCGTCCAGGACCTCAGTGAGAGCGAGGCAACCCCGATCATGCGGGTCGAGCATCGCCCCCGGCCCAAGATGGATCGGTTTGTTCTGCTCGCTCCCGGCGGGGCCGCGTTTTCCTACAACTCCGCGCCACTGTCACCACAATGGCAATGGGATGCCAACCTGTGCTGCCGCAAGGCCGAACTGTCCTCGGCACAGGGCTACATCCAAGTCAGCGATCTGGTCGACAACATCCACCACGGCGGCATCTATGTGTGGGCGCGGTTTGCCGGGCTCGCTGGCAACACCGGGGATGTCGGCACAATCAACTGGCGAACCGCCGAAACCCACACGCGTGCTGTCGACCTCCCGTGCGAAAAATGGTCTCCGCCGATCTGGCTATCGGTCGCCGATCGCCTGGTGTTTAAGACACCTGCTGCGGGCGTCGGCCAACTGGTGAGCGTCGAACTCGATGTCTCCCCCGCCCAGATGCGAAGGGTCGTCGGGCCGGTCTGATGTATCTCGACCGCCATTCCCTCGCCCTGCTGATCGCCTACTCGGCCGCCGAGGATCCCCACGACGAGCTCGAGCTCCGGCGCTGGCTTTCGGTCCTGGTCGATCGGGCAACCGTGCAAGGCCGCGAAGAGTTCGCTGCGGCGGTGGCCAACACCAACTACCCCACCAGCGCCGTGACGCCGGTTGCTCCGGCTCCTGGCGATGTGCAGCTGGCGATCGACCGAGCCCCTCCCGCGCTTCTCCTCATGCTTCACGAAGACGTTCACCCCGACAACACCGATGCTCGCAATCATGTCCCCGAGGACATTGTCGAGAGCCTCAAGCGCGCGCTCGCAACATGGGACACCCAATGGCTCGAACGGGCCGCCACCGAAGCCGGCTGGGCCCAACCTCCTGCGGTCGAAGAACCGCCACTCGAGCCTGAACCTGTTCCACAGGACACCACACCGATTCCGTTGCCGCCATCACCCGAACCGGACGCGACCCCCGAACCTGAACCTGTCCCGCCACCGTCGGACACAACCTCGCAGCAACCGACAGACGAATCCTCGGACAAGACAACCTTCACCGTCGATCGCCGAGTCGTCTACGGCGGTGCCGCTGCCCTCGGTGCGCTCGTCGTCGGCTACCTCGCTTGGAAGAAGTTGCAGACATGAATTTGAGTAGTTGCTACGGCCCGGGTTTGGGCGACTTGGTGAAACTCGTCGGCGAGGTCGATGTGTTGGACAAGGAAAGTGTGGCGAAATTTGCTGCCGACCAATGGCAACGTGTGGCCACCACACTCGGCTTCGGCGAAGCCATCGGGCCGGGCCTGCGTGCATCACTGGTCAGCAAGGGGCAACTCGGGTCCGTCTCAGGAGTCGCGGTGCGAGCTGTCTCCGAACACGTCCGCACACTCGAGCCAGAATCCTCGCCCGCGAGCTTTGCCAAGCTCCGCTTTGACGCCTTGAATGAGGCTGCGGGCAGTCAACCCGGCTGGACGTTTGAGATCGATTTGACCACAGTCGCCAATGCCGGGTGTGTCGACGGCATTCGCAGCTTTCTTCCCGTCAATCGCGAGACCTACTTTCAACCCGCACGAAGCGACGAGCTGACCCCACGCGATTGCTACTGGCCGACCACATGCCCGATGTTTCTCGGTACATGGCCGTGGGTCTACGGCCACAACCTCGCTGTCGAGCCGAGCACACTTCGGTGGAAGCGAACCGCCGATCACGACCCCGTCGCCCTGGCGGCTCGCCTTCACGGCGTGGCCTGGTCTCTCGCCGGCAATGCTGCCATTGACGCTCGCACCGTCTACGACCAATTCAATCACTTCCGCACGGCAACAGCCCCATTGATCGAGGCCCTCCCGCAGGAGCCACAAGCACCGGGCTCGCTGTACCGATCGCAATCGGGCCTGCTCCGCGTGTACATGCATGAAGTTGGCGACGAAGTTCTCAACGGCATCCTCGGTGCTGTCTCCGTGCGGGCCTACAACCACTGTCTGCACTCCTTCGCAGCGTTTTTCCGCATGCGGGCGGCGATGATGAACAACCACAAAAACCTGCCAAACGCGATCCAAACCATTCTCGACCACAACCCCGACCCATGTGTGGAGTCCCTGCGCAAACCAGAAAATCTCTCGCTATGATGGTGCAACGAAATAGTGCGAAGTGGACCGAGCTATTCGGCCACCTCGATGAACACTGGGTCTCCGAACGACCGAGTCACCAGGTGTTTATCGATGGCATCGTCGATCCTTCGATCTGGCCCTCGTCGATCCCCTCGGCGACCGACTCCGAAATGGAGTCGGGCTTAGGCGGCCAAGGAGTCCGCGACGTTCACAGCCTGACCCAGCACATCATGCGCAACCTCGTGACGCAGTTCGAGAACACGGTCAGCACGGGCCTGGCATCGGGCCTCGAGAACGCACTCTCCAACATCATGACCCCGCAATCGATCGGTGGGTCGGTGGCGCTCAACAGCGTGAAAGGTGTCCTGACCGACACATCAGGAGCGGGAGCCGGCAAAAAAGTTGCATCGGCACTGTTCGCCACCGGGATGTCCGCCCTGTCGTGCACAGGACCGATCGGCGCGGCAGCTGCCGCAATCATCGGGTTTGCCACGTTCATCGCCAAGCTGTTCATCAGTCGCAAACAGTGGCAGATCGAACAACAAAAAGAGTTGGTCAAGCGCGCGTATCAGTCGATGCCACCGCTGCAAGTCGCCGGCAACGAAAGCGATAACTTTCAGGTTGGGCGAGTCTTCGACACCCTGCAAAAGGGCAACTGGACCCATCTATTTGCCCCGCGTTTCAACCCGCGATCGGAGTGGGTGGGAGCGCCCCGCAACGGTGGATTTGGCTTCGCCCCGGGCAAGCGCTTCAACACCAAAGACGAGTTCGGCATCGACACCGCAAAGTTCGAACCGACCGGCGGCGTCGGGTTTAACCCGGCGACCGGACGCATCACCTCGGTCGTACAAATCAGCCTCGACCCGATCGGCGATGACGTCAACAAGTGGTTTGACAAGGGCAAAGTCTTTCCCGTCAAGAAGGCCCACGTCCGCGATGTCGGCGATTTCTATGCCTCGACAGCCAACGCCTGCTCGATCGCTTGGTCGCTGGTGACCCAAGAACAAAACTCGCCCCACCTGTACAAGGTCGATGTCGGCACGCCCGAGGGTGACCGAGATGCTTGCTTACACAATCAATGGCGCAGCTACTTCGCCGGCGCGATCAACTTCATCAAGATCAACGGCTCCGAGTGGACGCACTGGGAATCGTTTGGCCTATCCGTCCACGGCCGAACGATGAACCGCGAGACACCCGAGTTTTTACTCGGAACCGGGCTCTCGTGTGTCGCCGGAAGTTGGGCCTGCTACAAAGCACTCGAGTGGAGCCTGAGCAATCCGGTCCTCGACCGTGCCGATCCAGGCTACCCACCACACCAGATGAGGGCCGACATGGGCTTGAAGTCAGGTTGTGTGATTCAGCCGTCCCAAGCACTCGTGACCTCAACCGACGGCCGACTGTGCCTTGTCACCCTCTACGACAGCCAACTCAAACGCATCTTCACAAAAGTGCGTGAACGTCAAGAATCGCTGCTGTACACGACGGTCGTCTGCGCCTACGTGCGCTCGGACTGGGATGCATTTCGCGACCCCGCGCTGCTCGAGCGTCTCAACTTTGCCCGCTCAAAACTCCTCACAAACGAGCGGGCACTCGCCAGCGTGCGCTTGGTCGATGTCTCCAAGACAGAGACCTACAACGGCGAGAACTGGTATCAACAACTCAAAACAGCGGGGGCCGGTCGACTCACCAAACTCGCCATGCGGCCCGGTGGTGCAGGTGCTGTCGAGCCGCCATCAGGGCCTCCGCCGGCTGTCCCGCAAAACTTCTCCCCACCATTTTCCATTGACGAACCGACCGGTCGCAACTGGACGAAGATCGTCCAAACACTCGCGCTGCTCGGCGGTGCAAGTGCAGCGGTTGGGTTTGGCTATGAGTTTCTCCGGGGGAGGCGACAATGAAGCGAGTCACCGAAGTTATTGTGGTGTTCCAAGACGGTTCGCGCGAGACCCTGTCGCGGACCTCGTCACCGCCGTCGCGCAGTCGCAAGGCAAAAGCACCCGCACGAAAACAGCGGACAAAGAATCGCAAGACATCAAAGTCCTCTAAATCATCAGCGAAGTCGAAACCGACGAAGAAGTCCGAGCCGAAAACCGAAGCCGAGGACCTGCCGACGATCGAGCTTGTATGGGACAAGGCCAAAACACCACAGGGTCGGCCATCCTACCTCGCGCCATTCGGCCGGCATATCTGGTACATCGCAAAAATCGGCTCCGAGGTGCGCACGTTCCTCAAGGATGTCGACGATGACAAGGCGCCACCATCTACGTGTGATACCGAAACGTCGGTTGCACGGGCCAAGAAATGCGCGCTCGCCATCTCGCAAAAGCGCCACCGGAGCGACAACGGGTTTCAAGACTGGGTCGACAAACACACCAAAAAGTGGATTGAAAAAGTCGGCCGCACACTGGTGACGGTATCCGGTCGGTTTGAGCTCGACCAGACGCGACGCGAAGGTCAGGCAGCAGTCCTTGTCTATACAGGAAAGTCGGGCCGTGTCGAGGTGCGAGTCTTCGATCCTGTGCCCTACACAGGGAACAACGATAGCCGACGCAAACCCAAATACTCGATCTGGGCAGTGGAGTACGCAGCCGACGGTGTCATGGTCGGCTGGTTTCAGGCGTATCAAGTCCTCACCGTCGAGCTCGGGACAATCGCCATGGGGGTCCCGCTGTTTCGTCCGCTCGAGTGGGAGTTTGATGGCAACGTCGCGAAGGCTACCTGGGGTAACGTGACGCTCGTCGTCATCGATGGGCCTGAATTGGCCAACCTCCATGTCGAGGAGGGCCAGCGGCCGATCTCGCTGCGCTGTGGCAACAAGACCATGCTGCGCCGCGATGCGGTGGCCATCTATCACGAGTACCTGCTCGAACAAACAGCCAAGACTTCCGCGAAGCGCGACACAACCTACGACGGTCAGGAGCGGCTGAAGTGGGCGAAAGACCTCGCAAAACGTTTCCGAGTACGGGCCGACCTTGCCCTCGTCACCAGTGGCGAGTTGGCGGAAGCTGTCGATCTTCTCGACGACGTTGAAGGTGATGACTACGCCAAGTTCCTCCGCGCTGCCAGGAAGGAGCTCGAGACACGCGGGAAGAGCAAGTTGATCGATTCCGATACGGATGTACCTGCAAAGAAGCCGGCGAAAGAATCTGAGAAGCAAGACTCTGCCAAGAAGAGTTCCGGCGGAGCAAACAAGAAATCCGAGCGAGCTGCAAAGAAGACCGCAAAGCCGGATTCGGACAGCAAGAGAGGCGCTACCGAGACAAAGTCGATGCCCGACAAATCCAAGACGGAGGAGTCCGCTCAATCGAAGCCCGCTCATTCGAAGCCCGCTCAATCGAAGCCCGCGGAGGAGAAATCCCGCAACAGCGAGAATCCGCCCAAACAGGCCGACGCTACGAAAAAGTCCGGCAAGTCTGACGCGGCGAAAACCGACGCGGTGAAGGCCGATGCGCCGAAGACCGACGATGCGAAGACCGACTCGTCAAAGACCGATACAGCGAAGGCCGATGCACCGAAGGCCGACTCGTCGAAGACCGATACAGCGAAAGCCGACTCATCGACGACTGACGCAAAGCAGGCCGACACTAAGAAAACCGGCACAGCGAAGCCCGACACGGCAAAAACCGATGCGCCGAAGACTGACACGCCGAAGACCGACAAGCCCGCGAAGTCCGACCAAGTAACTAAGAAGACCGACTCGGCGAAGTCCGACGCGAAGACCCAGGACTCCAAAACCGACGCGAAGGTCGAAGGGAAATCCGACGCGAAGAAGGCCGACACCAAGTCCCATGACGAAAAGCAGTCCGCCGCGAAGAAGGCCGACACGACGTCCGATGACTCGAAGCAGTCAGACGCGAAGAAGGCCGACACGAAAGCCGATGACGAAAAGCAGCCGGACGCCAAATCCGACGCGAAGAAGGCCGACACCAAGCCCGACGAACCGAAGACCGCAAAACCCGACGCGACAAAAACCGACAGCCCAGCAAAAACAAGCGACACACAGACCGCGAAGCCGGCGAAGAAGAAGGCCGCCAACAAACCCAAACGCGACCCTGCGCCCAAGCGACCCGCGCCTGTCCTCGATGACGAAGACGACAGCATCCCGACTGTCACCGACGACTTTCGCAACAAGATTCAAAAGGCAGCTCGCTCCGCCGCCGATGAATTGGGGGTCCGGTGATGGATGGCCACGTTGCACCGCGGCAGCTCCAACTGCTCGAACCGAAACGGATCGGCGACATCCATCCGGGTGGCAATCCGCGATTCAAGTTTATCTCGGTGATCGGCAAGCATCTGCGGACCGAGTTTCCCAACAGCTCCCACGGCACGCTCACCAAGTTGTTGCTCTCGCCCGACCTGCGCGACGAGATGTTGCAGCTCGCCGAGCAGTTTGTCCCGCGGATGCTTGTCACCCGCCCGCCTGAGCCGTTTACCAAGTCCAAGCGCCGCGATGCCAACCTCGCTGCCATGCGCCAGGTCGACGAGGATGGCGAGCTCGACCACGAGGCTGTGCAAACGCTCTACGGTTTTAGCGGTTGGGGTGGCCTGTCTCTCGAGGAAGTTTCCGACCAAATCCCGGACCACTGGGCCCAGCACTCGGAGTCGCTGTTGCACGAGTGGTACACACCCCGGCGGATCAGCGACGCCATTGCCCAGGCCCTTGTGCCGCACCTGCGCAAGCTCGCCAACCAGCTCGGGTTTATCTCAGCCCTCGAACCATCGGCCGGGATCGGTCGGTTTATCGACTCGTTCGATCGCGCGGTGCCGGATGTCAGCATCCGGTGGACGGCCTGCGAACTCAACCCGTTGTCGGCCACGATCCTGCACAAGCTCCATCCGCACACACGCGTGTCGATTGGCCCCTACGAGGAATACAACGGCCTCTACGGCGACCGCACCTACGACCTGGTTGTCGCCAACCCACCGTTTGGTTCGTCGGCCCGGATCCGTCGCTACGCATCGCTCGACCCCGACCCCCGGTTCAACGAAAACTATGACTATGCATATTTCATCAAACGCAGCATCGCCGCACTCAAGCGTTGTGGCATCGCTGTGTTTGTGTTGCCCCGCCGGTTTATGACGGGTGTCAGCCCGGAGAGTTCGCGACTGCGCAGCTACGTGTTTCGCCGCGCCCACCTGCTCGATGCGTTTCGCCTGCCTGCTTCCGATGAACACGGCACCCGCACGTTTCCGGCGATGGAGGTCGTGGTCGATGTCGTGGTTGTGCAATCACGCGGTGGCGTGCTCACGGCCGATGCCCCAGATGACAAACGGCTGATCCGCGGCGACTGGTACCTCCAACACCCGCACAAGATCCTGGGCGAAGAGACCGATACCGGCCGCTACGGCTACTCGGTCGTCGGCAACTTCACGGGCATCCCGGCGATCGACAAGCGGCCCGAGTGTGCGACCTGTACGATCGAACCGGAGAAGACCCCGCGGGTGCGCAAGGCCCCGTCGGAGATTCCCCCGGAACTCGAATTTGCGGTCGGTCTCGGCAAGCAAGTCAAAGAGTTTTTGGCGGCTGTCGCCCGCGGGGATGCAAGTACAAATATTTCGTGGGCCGAGCTGCGCACCGGGCTCGACGACCTGGTAAAGGCCAAGGCCAACCCGTGGCGCTGGAAAGACCTACGGTCCCTCTACGACGAGGGGAACGAGCATGCAGAGGCATTGCTGCGGGCCTTCACGCCCACGGGCGACCTCGTCGAAGAACTGCAAAACGAGCCCGTGGTGAAAAGCCGCGACCTCGACCCCGAGGACATCGAGGAGCTCGCCAAATCACTTGCCCCGACCGGTGGTGGCGTCGATACCTACGACCTGCTCCGCTTGCATAAGCAACTGGGTGGTACGCGAACCCGCGAGAAGTTGATCGACCACCTGCTCAAACGCAACTGGTACGTCGACCGCAACGACGCCGTGTATCCCGAGTGGGACTACTTCTCCGGCAACCTGTGGGAGCGCCTCGATTCTCTGGTCGCCGACGAACAGGGCGAACGACAGCGCAAGCTCCTACTTGAGAAAATCGACCCGGTCGTGTTTTCCGACATCGAGCCCGACCCGCGTCACGGCTGGGTCCCGATCGAGGTCATCTCGGCATGGCTCGACAACCTAGGCGGGCGAAGCATGGAGCTTGTCCGCGAAGCTGGGTTTGTCTCGCTGCAGTCTGGCACGCCGACGTTTGAGATCACCAATATCGTCTGGTGGCTCAACCACCTACCCTTCGATCCGATCGACGAACCCGACTTGCCCAAAGAACAGATCCCCGAAGCAGTTCAGGAGGAGCTCAAGCGACTCGAGGGCGAAGGCAAAGACCCCACGATTTCCGTCCGGCGGCGCCTGTATGACATCTACTGGTTGCGTTCGTTTCGCAGCTGGGCGGCCAACGACGAAGTTGCCCGCGAGCAAATCACCGACAGCTACAACCGCACCTTTCGCGGCCATCTGCCCGCGGCGCACACCGGTGAAACGTTGCATATCAAACGTTGGAACCCGGAGATTAAGCTGCGGCCGCACCAGGTCGAAGCTGTGCAAGCCCGGCTCGCCACCCGCGGGGGTGTGCTCGCGTTGGCAGTCGGTGCCGGCAAGACGTTTACCAGCCTGGCTTATATCGCCAAGGGCCGCGAGGAGGGCTGGATCAAGCGGCCAGTTGTCGTGATTCCGGCCGGCATCATTTGGCAGTGGTACGACGAAGTTGCTCGCGTGCTGCCGGATTATCGCGTCGGTGTTGTCGGTTCGGTTCGGTACAAAAGCAGCCGGGGCAAAAACAAGGGCAAGCTGGTCTCTAGGGCAGCCGATCCTGATGAGCGCACACGCGTTTGGCTGGGGTTTCAGTCCGGCTTTTACGACCTCGTGTTGTTGACGGACACCAGCTTGCACCTGACACGGGTCACCCCGCAGGAACTCGAAAGCTACGCCAACCGCCGCAGCGGCATGAAACGCAGCATGCGGGTCGGCAAGATGAAGGCCGAGAAGAAATCGAAATCCAACCTCACCGAGCGCGACAAGGCGATGATTGCCAACAGTAGCCTGACGTGGGTGCAGGAGAAGTTGGAGGGCTCCAAGAAAGTCCGCCGCAAAGACCCGGGCGTAGCTTGGGCCGACCTCGGGATCGATTGTCTGGTGTACGACGAGACCGGCAACATTCGCAAAACCTGGTCGGCTGAGCCCGGGCCGTTTGGACTGCCCAAATACATGGGTTCGAGCCACGAGGGGTCGCAACGGGCGTGGCAGGCCGACTTTCGGGCCGCACTTGTGCGGGAAAACGGCGGCACGATTTTGGGACTTTCGGGCACGGTCGGCGAGAACTCGCCGGTCGAACCCTACAACCTGCTGCACTTTATCGACCCCTCCATCATGGAGCGCCGGGGCATCTTTGACTGTCAGCAGTTTATCAGCCGCTACATTGTGATCGAGTCGAAACACGTTGTAGCTGCAACGGGTGAGCGACGGATCGCCGATGCTGTGACCGGGTTTCGCCACCTGCGAGAGCTCCGCAACATCCTCTACACCCACGGGTCGTTTGTGTCTCACGAGGAGGCCAACATCAAGCTTCCCGAATCGACCGAGCTGCTGGTCGAAGTTGAGATGGGGGACATCCAACAAAAGATTTACGACGGTCATCGGGCCATCGCAGCCAAGGCACTCGAAAACAAAAAACGCAACACGGTTTTCGCCGCGCTCTCGCGGATGAAGGAGGTCACCGTGCACGAAAGCCTTGGCCAGGGCTACTCCTACAAGACCGCGTTTGGCGGATTGGCGACCAAGGACATCTCCGAGAACGCGCTGCCGGTCTACCTCAAAGAGGGGTGGGAGACCAAACGCGCTCGTCTGCAACGGGCCCGCGACAGTGCCAAAGACGACGTGGAGCGGACGGAGATCGATTCGCAGCTCGCCAAGCTGGAAAAGAGCAAGGAGGCGACCGGCAAGATCAAAGTTGTCCGCGACCTGCCACCGCCGCGGACCTATCACAGCCCGAAATTCGATGAGTGTGCACAGAGGGTCGCCGAAAACCTCACCTGTGGACACGTCATTTTTGTCGAGTCGACCGCGGCCCATCGCTGGCTGACCGAGGTGCTCGTTGAGGCAGGTGTCGAGCGCGAGCGGATCGCGGTGTTCAATGGCCAAGTCGGTGAAGTTACATCGATCACCCGCGCCTTCAACGGATCGGAAGAAGAGGAGCGCACGCTCGATGTCGTGATCACCAACAAAAAGGGTGCACGCGGGGTCAACCTGCAACGTGAGGCGTGCATGCTGCACAACCTCGACCTGCTGTGGACGCCCGCCGACATGGAGCAGCGACGCGGCCGGATCGATCGCTACGGCAACACCATGCCGAACATCTTTATCGTCTTCTACTTCGCCAAGGGGTCGTTTGACGGGTTCATGTTTGATCTGCTGGCCGGCAAAGGCCGGTGGCGCGACAGCCTGTTTCTCCGCGATGGCGACCGCTCGATCAACCCCGCGGCCCAGCTCGACCTGGGTGATCAGGAACTGTTCATGCTGACCGCGAGGACACCCGAGGAGGCCCAAGCATTTCGCCAGCGCATGATCGACAAAGAAGACGCCAAACGCATCGCGCAGGCGCGTCGCCGCGGGGCCAACCTGTTTGCCAAAGCTGCCGAGAAACTCAGCTTGGCGGCCCGTAGCGAAGATCAAGCCACAGCCGAGAAGTACAAGGCCGATGCCCTCGAGATGATCAAGATCCTCGAAAACATGGACTCTCGGGCATGGCCCTGGCGCGAAGCCACGGCCGATCTCAAGTCCGGCGACCCGTTGCGCCGCTGGCATGTCGACGAGGCCGGCAAGCGTATCCCTGTATATGCAGGGATGGTTGTCGAGGACACGAGCGACACCTATCAAGTCGGCGCGATCATGCCGGAAGCATTCGGCCTGCGCCGCAACGGTGCGGCTGATTGGCAGGACGTGGCCGACTACGTGTTTGATAAGCGCGGGTTCAAATACTCGCACAAAGACCCCGTCGACGATTTTTCCGAGGTCGAAGTCCAGCGCAGCTTATTGACCTGGGGCTTTGCCCACCCGGCATGGGTCGCCCGCCAATGGCCGCTGTGGGCCTCAACGATTTGGCGAGGCGTGACCAAAACACGACTGTGGCTGCCATCGTTCACACGCCAAGGTCTGGCGATTGTCAGCGCTGCGCTGCTCAAAGAGCGCGACTTCAAATCGATCATCCCACCGACCGACGAGGGTTTTCGGCTGTTTCGCCAGTGGGCACCGGTGAGCAGGAACTACGACGACCAGCTCGAACGTGTCTCACAGGACTGGTTTCGCCGCGAGCTTCACCTCGGGGGGCTACCGATGATCAAAAAGGACAGCCGCCGGGTGTTTCGCTATGCCGACACAAAGTGCTCAAAACGGATTCTCGACATGGAGCCGCCGGCGTTTATGCACACTTTGCAAAGCGAGTATGAGCGCCTCGCCGAGCAGGGCCACCCGCAGGGCATCCAAGCCATCCGCGTTGCGCCTGGGCACACGATGGAATTCAAACTCACCGACGAATACGACAGCGTCCAAAGCCTTGCCCGGGTGCTGCTCACAACCCTGTACCGGGCATTTTTGGGACGTTGGGAACGACTCGCCCGGGCCCAGTACAACCACCTCAACGGCGTGATTCTCAATGGTCTCGACGAGTATTACCGGGCGATTGATGACTACTACGAACGGCTTGTCAAAGTCCTCGGCCGCGCCAATGCACGCACCATTCAAAACTGTGCCCAACTCGCATCGGTGGTCCCCAACTCGACCTACAAGGTATCGAACGATGCATTTGCCGTGGGTGTCAAGGAGAGCATCCCGGCGGACGTGACCCACCTGCGCGTCGCCGAGATGACCCGGTTTTTTGTGCCCGTCACCGGCACCCAAAAAGTCTCGCTCATTGAGTACGACCTCGAGCGTGAAGCCACCCAGGCTTCCTGCCTCGAGCACGCGCAACAACCCTTCCATCGTCTACCTCCCCTCCTTGCGGGCGCGCTCGACCTGCTGCTCATGGGCGGACCCGCGCCGCGCTCGGCCGCCGCGT
>CAZUPD010000186.1:0-14514 GCA_964621785.1 uncultured Nannocystaceae bacterium | reverse complement strand
CGACGGGACTACGCGAGAAACACCACAACGGTGTGGGGTTCATGCATCGAATGATTCCAAAGGTTTACAAGCCTCGCTCGCAACGTTCGCGTGCGTGCCGACAGGCTTTCGCGGAGAACATGCATCTGCAAGCCTGTCACCGTGCGCGAGGTTGCACGGCTTAGACTAGGCTGGCGAAGCCGATTTTGCCGTGGTCAGGCTGGCCCTGCAGCCGCCGGATGAGTTCGGCCTGACCTTCGGCGTGGTAGCTGCTGCGGACCAATGGCCCGCTCTCGACGTGATCGACACCACGCTGCTCGGCGTAGTCCTTGAGGGCGGCAAACTCGTCTGGGTGGACGTAGCGGTCGATCGCAAGGTGGCGCTTGCTCGGCTGCAAATACTGCCCGAGCGTAAGAATCGTGAGACCGAGGTCGGCGAGCTGGTCGATTACGTTGCGGACCTCGTCGAGGGATTCGCCGAGGCCCAACATGATTCCGGTTTTTGTAAGTGCACCGGATTGTCGCGCGTGGCGAAGCACGGCAAACGAACGGTCGTAGCGGGCCTGGACGCGAACTTGACGACTGAGCCGCGGCACCGTTTCGAGATTATGTGCAAATACATCGGGCCCGGCCTCGAGCACCGTTTCGACGTCGGATAAATTGCCCTTAAAGTCGGGTACGAGTACTTCGATGGTCATTCGCGGGGCGGCCCGGTGACAGGCGTGGAGGGTCTCGGCCCAGATCCTGGCTCCGCCATCTCGGAGATCGTCGCGATCGACGGAGGTGATGACGGTGTGGTTGAGGTCGAGCGCGGCGAGGATTTCGGCGACGCGGCGCGGTTCATCCTCGTCGACCGGGAGCGGGCGTCCGGTGGCGACATCGCAAAAACGACACGACCGGGTACAAATCTCACCGAGGATCATGATGGTGAGGGCGCGGTTGTTCCAACACTCGCCGATGTTGGGACAGCTGGCACTTTGACAGACCGTGTGTAAGCCGAGGTCGCGGACCATGCTGCGGAGGTCGCGGTAGCCCTCGCCGCCGGGCATGGGGACGCGCAACCACTTGGGATGCCTGGGCCGGCGCGGCTTTGCGGTCTCGGAAACAGTGGGCTCGGAGACGACTGGGAGGCGGACGGTCACGTCTCGGCAGGTTAGCAGGCTGCTGGAATTCCCGACACGGATAGCCATGACCGCGGTCAACGGTTCATGCAAGGGAGGTCACGCGATGCTGTCAACGCAGGCCCCCAAAGCGTCGGAACGTGTTGATGCTCGCCAATGAGATGTCTTCGATCACGCTGTAGATAGCGGGCAAGAACACGAGCGTCACAAATGTGCTGGTGACGAGACCGCCGGAGATGATGATCGCGATCGAGTGGTAGTAGACGCCGGCGAGGGTAGGGTGATGCAGGAGCATCGGCAGCAGCCCAAGGACGGTGGTCGTCGCCGTCATGAGAATCGGGCGCAGGCGGTCGCGGCCGGCCCGCTCGAGGGCTTCGTTACGACTCATCCCGGCGTTGCGCAGTTGAAGCACCCGGTCGATCAACATGATGCCGTTGTTGACGACGATCCCGATCAGGATAAACAGGCCGATCATGGCCACGGTGTCGATGGTCGTGCCGGTAAACCACATGGCCCAAGGGGCACCAAAGCAGCCGAGCAGGCAGGTGGCGAGGATGGCAAACGGCTGTAAAAAACTCTCGAACAGCGAGGCCATGACCGCGTAGACCAACAACAGGCACATCCCGAGGTTGATCAGCATCGCGTTTTCTCCTTCGCGCCGCTGTCTCCACGGGGTCGGGTCGCCCGAGCGGTATCCCGGTGGGAAGTTGAACGCATCCATCGCCGCGTTCACGAGTTCGCGGTTTTCGTCCGGTTCGGGGCTGAAAAACCGGATCTTGACGGTGATTTGGGTTTCCCGATCGACGCGCTGAATGAAAAACGGACTGCGGGCGGTTTCGAAGTGCGCCAGGCTTCCGAGGGTGACATCGCCGCCCTCGGGGAGGTTGATCCGGAGGTCGCGGAGGTTGGAAAGTTCGGTCGCTTCCCCTTCGTCGAGTGCTTCTCGCCGGCTGACCGTACCGGCACTCATCCGCAACTCGATCTCGCCCCCGTCGGTGTGAACTTGCCCGAGGGACAGGCCTTGAAACGCGGTCGCAACGGTTTGGGCGATGTCGTCGCTTCGCAGTCCGAGACGTCGCAGCCGGCTCGGATCGAGCTTGATATGCAACTCTTGGCTGCCCTCGTCGGCCGGGCCGGTGATGGTGTCAAACCCACCGGCTTCGGGGTTGTCGATCGAACCGCGGGTCAGGGTTGAGCGCAGGTGGTTGACGACCTTGTTCGACAGGGTCATCAGCTCGCCCATGTCTTCGCCCATGATAGCGATTTGAATCTCGTGGCGGTCGTGTGAGCGGTGGCGGCGAAACCTGTCCTCGCCGACACGGTAGCGAAGACCTGCCTGTTCGGGCAGGGCCATTTTAACCGCGTTTTTGAGTGCCTCAACTTCAGCTTCGCTCTGGGCGGGTGATTTGGGATGGGCCGAGCAGTGGGCCCACCAATCGCTGTAGCTACAACTGATATGCTCGAGTCCGAGTTCGTCCTTGCGTGCCAGCAGGGCTTGTTCGACAACTTCGAGGTGTTGATGGATCCGTCGGTGACCCGGGCTGCCAAAAAACTCGAACCCGATCGGGATGTCGTCGGGCTGTTCCTCAGCGTTGCCCAAGTTGTAGTTGGCCTCCATTGCGGGGTAGATGGCCGAACCAGCGATCGCCAGGGCCACCAGCAGGGTGGCGCGACGCCATCGCAGGCTGATACGGATCAGGCGGGCATAGGCGTTGGACAGGGCATCGAGCAGTGGCGTTTTTTGCGGCCTACTCGGACGTCGCAGGACCCATTGCATACACAGCGGGACGGCGGTCTGGCTGATGACCAAACTGCACAATAGGACAGTCGCAAAGGTCGCTCCGAGCGGCCGCAAAAACGCACTGATCGGATCGGCCGGGTCACCGAATACCAGCGGTAAAAACACGATGACGCTCGAGAGGGTTGAGGCAATGGTCGCGAGGCCGACCTCGCGGCTGCCAAACAAAATGGCCCGTCCGCGCGGTTCCCCTGCGCGCGCGTGTTGTTCGATGGCCTCGACAATCACCACGGCGTTGTCGATCAACATCCCGACCCCGAGCACGAGGCCCAGCAGGACGATGCAGTTGAGTTCCTCCCCGCGCATGAGCAACACGCCGCAGGTGGCGAGGATGGTCAGCGGGATACAGGTGGCCGCGACCAGGGTGATGAGAAACCGGCGCAGGAACAGGAATAGGACAATCACCCCCAAAATCCCGCCGTAAACCCCAGTGTTGCGGAGGTCGCGAAGGGTGTTGGTGATGATTTCGCCCTGGTCGAAGAACACGACCGTTTCGATCCCCGACAAGACGGGGTCCTTGTCGAAGGTCGTGAGCACCTCGCGGATGCGTTCGCTGACCTCGACCGGACTGGCCCCGGCCCGGGCAAAGACTTCGAGGTTGATCCCTCCTTTGCCGTCGAGTCGCCGGAAGGCTCGCACTTCTTGGGGATGAATGCTGACGGTGGCGATGTCTTGAAGACGCGCAGGAGCCCCGCTCGAATTGGTTGTGTCTACATTGTTTTCGTCGACTGGCGGGGAGAGGCCCGAGGCTGTGTTTGCTATCGTGCTCGGGGTCGAAGTAGCACCTGTCCTGCGGGACAGCGGGAGTTGGGCATACGTCTGGATTTCGGTGTGGAGGGCCGGGCTGCGCAAACCCGGGGTGGCCTGGTTCGAGCGCAACACTCCGAGGCTGCGATTTTGTCGCGCGCCCCGAAGGACGCTACCGACATCGGTCGGCGCTATCCCGTTGCGGACCAGCGCTTCGAGGTCGAGGGCGATCTCAAATTCGTTGGACTCGGCACCGTTGAACTCGACGCGGCCGACCCCCTCGATGCGTTCGAGTGGGCGCACGATATGGCGGATGATGTCGTTGTAGCGACTCGAGAGGTCTTGGTTGCTCGCGATCCGAAGCGCCATCACCGGGGCATCGTCGTCGCGGGCACTGTCGATCTCGATGTTGCGAAGGTTGTCGGGGAGGTCGGGCTTGAGTCGGTCGATGCGTTCGCGGACCTCGATCTTGCGGGCGTCGATATCAGTGCCGGCGACAAACTCGAGGTTGACCCGCACACCCCACGCCCCGCTGCCGACTTGGATCCGCGACAGTCCGCGAAGACCCGCAACCTGCTCTTCGATCGGTCGAATGATATCGCGCTCGAGCAACTCGGGACTCGTTCGCGGCAGGCGGAAGCGGATCGAGATCCGCGGCGAGGTCCGGCTCGGCATGAACGCAAGTGGGAGCTCAAACGTCGCCAACAACCCGAGTAGGAACACCGCGACCAACAACATCCCGACCATGACCGGGCGGGACAGTGCGAGGTCGGCGAGACTCCAGTTGTGGACGGTCGCCGCCCGCGTTTCACGGGGGGGGTGCACGGGTGCAGATTATCCTAACGGCCTTGCACGTGGTTGCGTTACGGGACGTTTATGACGACCCGCACGCGCGGAGAAATGTTTCGCAGAGCCGGGTTGTGCATCTCGAGTCGACATCTCGACGCTGGCGAGAAAAGCCACCCGTGTGTCTGTGAGCTGGTACGTTTGGGCCAGTTTCATGGGCGGCGGAATTCAGGGATTCGAGGAACGCGACGGCTCGTTGGGAGCGATCGCGGGAGTCGAGTTGCGCAAGGTCCTCTGGCGAGGGTCGCGTTGGCGGGTATTCGACGGGGCCCGCGGCCTGTTGCGAGTGGCGGTGACGGTCGGCGAAGTCCTGACCGACGACGATGTGCGAGCATTTCACCGGGCCATCGCCAACCGTGCGCGTGTCGTTCATCCGGGGCTTGCGCGCATCCTCTCGTGCGGTGTGGAGGACGGTCTGTTCTTCCAGGTGTCCGCGCTGCCCGAAGGGCCACGCCTGAGCCAGCGCGTGCGCACCGGGGCGATGCTCGAGGACGAGATCCGCAACATGATCCGCCAGCTCGCCGGAGCCCTCCACGCGGCCCATCGACTCGGTGTGGTCGTCGGCCAAGTTACACCGGACACGCTTTTACTGACGCCTTCGGGGGTCAAGATCTGCGACATCTTTCCGTGGCTTCACTACCGCACAGGTCCGTTTTCTGCCCCGGAAACCGAGGGTCTCCGGCTCGAGCTACTCGACCATCACGCCGATATTTTCTCGCTCGGTGCAGTCGCGTGGTTTGCCGTCACGGGTCGACCTCCGCCCGCGCCCGAGAGCCGGGTTTCGAGGCGGCTCGATCCGAACACATTCGGGATCTCGCGGGGTCTCGCATGGCTGATCGGACATCTTCTCGAAGATGACCACAAGCACAGATTCCAGGATATGGTCGAAGTGCTCGACGCGCTCGACCAGGTCGAAGTCGCGGGCGAGCACGAACCCGAAGTCTTGCAGACTGAAGGGACAGCCCACGCAGACGAGCCATTCGAAGTTCCGCTGGTTGGGCGAGAGCAGACGTTGGCGGCGCTCGAACGCTTTCGCGTAGCTGCCCGCGAGGACAGTGGATACACCGTGGTCGTCTCCGGACCGCCGGGAGCCGGGCGTACGCGCTTGTTGTACGAGATGGCACGACGGGCGCAGGCCGCCGGCGATCTCGTGCTCTACACCCGCTGCGAAAAACATGCCCATACCCCGCTCGCAGCGTTTCGACGATTGGTCGACGAACACATCGCACGGTTGTCGGGCGACGATCCCGGCGACCAGATCCACGCAGCAACTGACGGGATCGCCGATCTACTGCGGGGCTTCAGCCCGCTGCTCGACCACCACTTGCCCGGAACCACGTCCGAACGCGGGTTGCGCGAACCGTACAGTTTTTTCGCCGCACTGGCGCAGTTTGTCCAGCGTTTGGGAGAGTCCGAACATAGCCTCCTGCCAGACCACCCACTGAGTCGGGTGGTGCAGGGCGGTGCCGTGTCCGAGCCGCGGGCCAGCCCGATGATGATCGTGATCGACGACGCCCAGTGGCTCGACGATGCAAGTGTACAAGTGTTGCGGTGTTTGGCGGTCGGCGTCCAGGCACGGCCGATGATCCTGTTACTCGGTGCACGGGACACAGGAGGGAGTCCCTGGTACGAACAGCTGGCTCCCGCACAACTCCAGTTGGTGCCCCTCGGTCCCATGACCGCGACCGAGGTCGGCGCCCTGTGTCGGGCGATCGTCTGGTACCCGCTCGCACCCCGAATTGTCGCCCTCATCATCGCCCGGACCGGCGGGCATGCACTCTCAGTTGTCGCGTTTGTCCAGGCGATGCTCGACGAGGGGGTCTTACTGCCGAACTGGGGCGAGTGGGATGTCGACATGAACCGATTTGGCGAGCTCGCGCTCCCGGGGGTTGCCGAGGCGTTGGTCACTCGCCGAGTCGCTGCGTTCGACACTCAGATCCGCGAGGTATTGGCGACGGCGGCCTGCCTCGGGCGGAAGATCGACATCCCGTTGTTGGCTTCGCTGTGTGGCAACGAGCTGGTCCACGCTGCGTTGCTTGCGTGTTCGCGCAGCCGCCTCACGGTTCGCCGCGGGCGGCGTGTCGCGTTTGCCCACCAACAGGTTGTCGATGTCCTGCTCGCCGGCCATCACCCGGATGAGCTCGCACGGATCCATGGGTTGATTGCCCGCTATCTATGTCCTTCGAAGCCCAGGCGGCGAGAGAGCGAAACCGGCACCGACCGTGCAGATCCCCCTCCGTATCGGGCAGCGTTCCACGCCCAGCGGTCGAGTGCGGTCACCCAAGCTCCCGAGTTTGTCATCGATCTACTGCTGCAAACGGGGCGTGCAGCGTCGCGTGGTCATGCCCCGCAGGCAGCACGTGTGTATCTGCAACAGGCTCAAAAATTGATGCATCGGATGGGCAAGGTTTTGCGGCGCGCAGATGCGACATTGCTCGGCCATGCATATGCAAAGTGTGGACAGCTCGATCGGGCCTGTGAAGCACTCGAGCATGCACTGTCGCTGGCGACCTCTCCGCTTCAGCGGGCCAAGCTCCGGGTTGCGCTGGCCCGGGTCAATGCGCTTGGATTGCGGACCGACCGCATTCGGACTGAGGTCGAGTACGGTCTGTCCACGCTCAAGGCACCCCCGCTGCGCGGCCACATCGCCCGCCGGGCGACGGCCCTGATCTCCCGCACCTTCCGGGCACGGGTCACGCGACGTTCCGAAAAGGGCGATGTCCCCGAAATTGATCGGGGAAAGGTGTTGCTACAACTACTTGAGCTCGGGGGGCAGGCAGCCTACCTCAGTCGCGAGTTTGGTCTGGGTTTGCAACTCGCATCGCGGGCCTACACGGTGGCCCAGCGGTTGCCCCCATGCCCTGAGCAAGCTCGAGCAATCATGACCCACAGCGTCGGTCTGGCGGCGACGGGGCGTACGTCGGGATTTGCGAGTGAGTCCAACCGGGCCCTCGAGCTTGCGCTCAAACTCGGTGACCGTTCCCTCGAGGCGGGGCTGTTGGCGGCTCGGGCGATGGGGCATGAAATCCTCGGGAACATTGCCGACGCCGAGCTCGACCTGCGCAAGGCCCTCGAGCTCGGAGCCCAACGCCTGCCCGTCGAACAGTATGCCTCGTGCGCCTTGAGTCTCGCCCGCAGTCTCGACCAGCGGGGATATCCCGCCCAAGCGACTTCGTGGGTGGCTCAGGCACGTCTACGCCTGCAGCTCGCAACCCGTGGAGGGCTTCCGCATTTTCACAGTGTGCTCGCCTACGCGGCCTGTCTCGATGCCGCCTGTGGTCGTCACGAGCAGGCCCAAGAATCACTTGACCTCGCCCGCGCGGCACTTCGGTCGGTCACGACCCGCGGAGCTGCACGGGTCTATGTCGAAGTCTGCTCGTTGCGGGTGCTCTATGAGTCACGCGCGTTTGATGCCGACTATGACCGTGCTGCAGCGATGTTTATGGAGTCGATGCCGACCGCCGATCCATTGATCGCGTTTAGTCACGACGGATTTTTACTGCTGGCCTTTGGCGAACTCGAGCGTGCGATCGCCCGGCATCGTATGAACGAGGCGAGCATCGATACCGAGTTTGCCGACCTGCGGACCGCGATTGGCCGGCTTGCGCCACTGCGCAATGTACCGCTGGTCTCCCTACACAGCGAGTGGATCGAGGCCACCTATCGCTGGCTGCGGGGAGAAACAGCCACTGCACACCGGCGTTGGAGCGACGCAGCCAAACGCGCACACCGACTCGATTGTCCGCGGGTATTGGCACAGATCTCGAGGTTCCGTGCGTATGCATTGAATTTTGAAGGCGCCCGGGAATCCGGGTTGCGGGAGGCAAAAAACGCCGCCTCGATCGCAAAAGAAAACGGGCTTGTGACCCTCGAGATGTGGATTCGTGAGGACTTCCAACTCGGCGATGTCAGCCATCGTCCCGACAGCGCCGACACGGTTGTCAGTGTCGGAACCGTGGCCGAGCAGCCGTCGCTGCGGATCCGCCAACACTTCGATACGCTGCTCCAGATCCGGATGAGTGCCCTGCGGCAATCGTCACCCGCTAGCCAGGCCAAGGCGATTCTCCACGAACTCATGTTGGTGCTCGGGGCATCGCGCGCATGGATGCTTGCATATGCAGATTTATATCCCGAACTCAAAATTGTCTATGGATGCACGGTCGAGGGTCGCGAGCTGCGAGACCTCGATCCCATCAGCCGAGGCGTGATCGAGCAGACGCGGGACACCGGAGAACTTTCGATCGGCAGCGGGCCCGCCGACGAGGACGCAGAGGCGACAACCTCTGCACTGTGGTCGACTTCCTCCCGCAGTTTGATGGCTGTGCCGATTCGTTTGGGCGAGCGGATGATCGGGATTGTGTGTCTCGACAACCGGATGTCCGGCAACGCCTTTTCGCGGGCCGACGAGCAGATGTTGCAGGCCATGTCCGGACACATTGCACTTGCGGGGGAACTTCTCACCGCCCGGCTCAAGGCCCAGTCCGAAGCGACCAATGAGGCGATGTCGGGGGTGCTCGAAAAGGCATGTCGGACCCTCTCACTCGGTGTCATGGCCCTGGCGCGCAACGGCAGTTTGGTGCACGTCAGCGAAACCGTCGCCGAGCTGACATCCGCGTGGGCCGAGCCACCGTTGTGGTGGCGAGACGTGACGGAGACGGGAATCATCGACCCGACCTGGGTCGGCCTCGGTGACGGTGCCCACCATGTCGTGAGTGTGGAGCTGCGCGATCCCAACGGTGACTTTCGAGTGTTTGAGCTCTCGTTCACAGGCGAGGTCCACCCGCTGGTCGGGTTTGGCGAGGGGCAGGTTGTATTTGTTGCCGATACAACATCGGGGAGTCATGCCGAGATCGAGTTACGGGCCATCCGCGACGCCGCCATCTCTGGGTTGACCAACGAACAGGCGGAGCTGCGCAGCCGAAAGTCGTTACGGGAGCAGCTCGGCGCGTTGCTTACCACCGTGTGTGAGGAGCTCGACCAGATCCTCGACGATCCCGAGCAGCGTCGTGAACGCATCGCTGGGCTA
The DNA here is from genome assembly GCA_964621785.1 of uncultured Nannocystaceae bacterium. Classification (GTDB taxonomy): domain Bacteria; phylum Myxococcota_A; class Polyangia; order Nannocystales; family Nannocystaceae; genus JACKDW01. The sequence continues at coordinate 4,998 of CAZUPD010000186.1, read as the reverse complement.
CTCGACGTCGTTTCGAGGGTGTCACGGGTCTCGCGGATCGAGAGTGGTCAACTGCCACTGTCCAACCATCCGATCGATCTGTCCGACTTGGTCAATCAGGTCCATCTCGACGTCCGCCCGGGCCTCGTCGAGTGTGATGGAGATCTACTGATCGACCTACGGACCCTTGATGCGATCGCCAGCGACCGGGTGTTGCTGCGTCAGATCCTCGGTGAATTAGTCGTGTTTATCGCCGGAGGGTGCGCTCGTCCCGATGTCCTACTCGAGGTCTGGATCGACCGTCACGGCGATCATCCGGTATGCGTTTTTGAGATCTCTCGGCCTCGGATGCCCCAAGATGCCGACGACGAGCGCAATGAGATCGGTCAACTTGCGCTGTCGGTCACCCAACACGCGGTCGGGCTGTTGCGCGGAACCTTGCAGCTACACGCGAGTACAGAGCGCCGGATCCTGACGTTTACCCTGCCAGTCGGTGGGAGCTCCTCAGAGCTCATCACGATGACTGGCCGCTAAGAACATGTGTGTACACATGGGCGTGGCAAGCACGCCTAAACCAATCAAAAACGGCCCGACTGATGGAAGCCGGACCGTCTTTCCCTGACCCGAAAGTAAGTGTTAGTTACCAGCCTGTGCGCGGTTGACCGCAAGGGTCAGACGCGAGCTGTAGCGGGCACCGGTATTGCGGTGGAGGACGCCTTTGGAAACGGCCTTGCCGATGGCCGTGAGGGCGAGCGGAAGACTGGTGGATGCTGCCTCGACATCTTTACTGGCGAGCGCATAGCGGACGCGCTTGATGTATGTACGCATTCTTCCGAGGTGGACGAGATTGCGTGCGCGACGTTTGATGCGTTGACGATTGCGTTTGGCTGCCTGTTTGTGATTCGCCACGGAGAGCTCCTACTTTTTTCGGGCCGTTTGTTGGAGCAGGAGTATTGGCCCCGATCCCCTTGGCTTGTCAAGTAGACAAGTCAGCTGGGCCTGCACATCTTCTCTCAATGTGTTTGCCTGTCAGGGTGCTTCGCTGTGAGATATCCGCGCTTCGGGAAGTTGGCCTGTGGGCGAGCACGCCGTAGTCTCCTGGGATTGAGGCCTTTTCCTACGCCTCTGTTGCCCCCGTATGACACGCGAGAACAACCTCCTCATCCGATCACCGCTTGCCGAGCTTGATGGCGGGTGTCGCAAAACTTGCGAGAAACAGCGCGGAGGTTGGGTTCTCGCCGCCCTGGCGATGACGGTCGGGTGTGTGTTTGTCCCGCCTCCACCGCTTCCCGAAGAGGTCGCTGCCGAAGAGGCTGCTCGCCAGGCGCGGATCGAAGCGCTTCGTGGGGGTCAGCCGGAGCAGATGCCCGAGGGGGAACAGGCGACCGGCGGTGAGGAGGAGCTCACATTCAAACCCGGAGATCCGGTCCCCGGGGGGATGACACCGCAACAGGTTCAGGACTTCCGCGCGGCCCAGGGCGACCCGATCACCGGCGACTTTACCCTTGAACAGGCGCTCGCCGGAATGCCGGGGGAGGGCGATCTGTGGGCGCTCATCCGTACCACGCGGGGAACCTTGCAGTGTCAACTATTTCCCGAGGATGCCCCGTTGACCGTCGCCAACTTCATCGGCCTCGCCCGCGGGTTGCGTCCGTTTCGCGACCCGACGGTCCCCAACTCGCCCGAGGCTCCCAACACGACCTGGGTCACGCGTCCCTACTACGACGGCACGTCCTTTCACCGGGTGATTCCAGGTTTCATGATCCAAGGCGGCGATCCGACAGGGACGGGGACTGGTGGTCCGGGATATGTCATCGTCGACGAGTTTAGCCCCGAGCTCATCCACGACCGCCCCGGTGTGCTCAGCATGGCCAACCGCAACCAGGCCAATACCGGCGGGGCACAGTTTTTTGTCACGCTCAATCCCACACCCCACCTCGACGGTGTGCACACGGTCTTCGGCCTGTGCGACGAGGATTCGGCCGCGCTTGCCGACGACATTTCGCTCGTGCCCCGCGACGAGCAAAACAAGCCTGATGAGCCCGAAACCATCGACACGATCGCGTTTGAGTTTCGGGCCCCGAACTGACCTGTTCACGTCGGCCGGGGTATCACGCACCCACGCGAACGATCTTTTGCAAGTACACTGAATTTATTCGGTGATCACGATCGCCGTGCCCTCACCGTTTTTGCTCCCCGCGTAGGCTGAGTGCCAGCCCTCGGGCAGGAGAGGGTTGGTAAAGCCAAACAGCCAGCGTGCGTCTGCGGGCGAAAGATTGACGCATCCGTGGCTGCGGACGAGGCCGAACCCGCCGTGCCAGAACGCTCCGTGCAGCGCCACGTTGTTGTGGAAGTACTGCGTCCACGGCACATCTTCGATCGAATAGGCCTCGTCCTCGACCGGTTGGTCGCGCATCGATGTGGCGATGTGTTTGCTCTGCACGCGGTGGACGCCGACGGGGGTCATCCCCGGTTCCTTGCCCGTCGACACCAGCGTTGTAAACACCGGGCGATCGCCGATGTACGCCACGAGCACCTGTTCGGAGAGATCGACGTGGATCCAGCGTTCGTCACTTGCGAGCCCGGGCGGCCGTCGAATCTTGCGAGCACGACCGACTGCATATGCACGCATCACCCGACCCTCGGCATCTTCGTAATACTCGTGGGCCCCGAGTACGACCTTGCGCACAAACGGATAGCGACTGCGGCGTTCGGGATTTTCGTCGCTGTCGACCAGGACTTCGCTGCCTTCGGATTCCCGTTTTTGGAGACCCGTTTCACGGCGGATCCAATAGATCGGCAGATCCTCGGCGCCATTTTCCAAGACGATCCCGCGAAACTCAGAGCCTTCGCGCTGTTCGAGTTGGTACTTGCGGGCATAGGCCCCGCGGATGGTGCGAAGAAACCTGCGTTTGCTGCGTTCGGTCTCGCTGGCGACCGTCACGTAGTAACCGGCATTGAGATATTCCTTGACCACCGAAGGCACGTTTTCAGGACGCTGCGCCGGGTGGGTCGGCATCGGCTCCCGGCCTTTTTCGGCGACCCACGCCTGACCTGCCTCATCGGCCTGGTCCTGTTCGTTGAATGTCGGCAGGCGGTGAAAAAACGGGGTCGCGTTGTGGGACACCCGCCAGTAGTCGTAGGGCATCGGATCGTCGATGCGGGCATCGGGGATGTTGACGATCCCGGCATCGGGTTTCTCGCTCGACACTTTTACGCCTGCGTTGAGGCAGATCCAGCCGTGGGGGTACACCTCGTGCCAGCCTTTGGTACAGCCGCCGCCAAAACTCAACTCCTGGTCCATCCGCACGACGGCACCGCCACGGACGATCCCGAGCTTGGGCGGGTCATGGTCGGTCGTAGCCCGGATCATCACCGCAGGGCTTGTCACCAACCCGTACTTGGGAAACGCCTCGCCATCGAACGCGATATCGTCGCGGAAGATCGGCGGAAAACCCTTGTATGTACCATCTTCGTTGGCCTGCATCCACAGCGGGCCCTCGTTTCGCGGTGGTTCGTCCTCACCACCGGCCGCTGGAGGTTGCCTGGATTCGTCGTCTTCGCCATCCTCGTTGCCGGCATAGATCGAACCGGAATCGGCGTCGTCGTCGTCGTCACTCCCAGCTTGGTCGGGCGCCTTCGGGGCTGCGACTTCCTCGACTTCGGGTTGTGGGACCGACAGCTCGTAGGCCATTGCCACAATCGCGCCTCCGAGGAGGAAGCTCCCGAGCAGCTCGGTGATCCGTCTTTGTGTCCCGGCATCCATCGTGGAGGCGCGACGATAAACGCGGACGGCGCGTTTAGGCAACCTGGCAGGTGTGAGCGGATTTCCGGAGGTTCTGCAATTCCCAATGCGTTGGGCTGAGGGTCATAACTATTTGTAATTATTAGTCACCTGGAACGACGGGCCGCCTGCTTGATGGGCTTTGAAATTGGCGAGAAACCCGGAATTGCTCGCTGGGCCGGGTTCTCACCAGCGAATTGCAAGTGCGTAACCAGTGGGCGCGCGGACGAGCGAGGGGCGGGGATGGTTGTGTGCATTTGCAAGCCAGCCACAAGCTAGGAGCCCTACGAGCCCTCACCGAACGAGGTGCGCAACCGAAGCTTGCGGTTGCCGAACCGAGTTGATGTGACGCATTCTCGGGCCCGTGAGGCAATCTCGACTCTCCGTCACCTGCGCCGCGTGCGTCGCCCTCGTGACTGTCTTCGCCGTCCCGAAGCTCAGCCTCGCCTCGCCAAGTCCATCCGCTGAAGAAAATGCATCTACAACGGGAACGGCCGACGACCTCGACTCCGTAGGTGACCGGTCTTCCACAGCAGGTGAAACGGCCGCGGACGATTCTGCCCCGAACGAGCAGCCCGCCCAGGAGCGACCAGATGCGAGCGATTCTGCCGAAGGCCCTGAGCCGGGACCTGTGGCGGACGTCGAAAATGATGCAGATACAAAATCTTCGGACGCCGAATCCGAAGTGTCCAACGCCGCACCGATCCGCCCTCCGCGGGTCGACGGGGCGTACCTGGGTGGGGTGGTGAGCACTGCCGCGACGTTTGCCCGGGTCAACGATTGGGAGACCTCGGGCGCATTTATTGGACCGGGCGGTTCGGTCCGCGTCGGCGAGGCCGTGTTCCCGTGGATGACCATCGGGATCCAAGCGGGCGGGCGCGCAGGCTTCAAAGGGGCACAGCGTGTGTACCAGGGCGGGGTGGTTGTCGAACTCGGATTTTTACCGGTGCCCAAGTACCCGCTGTCGATCCTCGCAGGATTTGGTGTCGGAGGCGGAGCGGTCCACGAGCAGGATGTCGAGGGACGTGCAGGCTTTGGTGGGGCCCTGTTCAAAGGAGGTGTCCGCTACGACCTGTTTCCCGGAGCAGCTAAGCGAAGACCCAAACGCGGCGGGGGATTCAGCCTTGGCCCCGAACTCAGCTGGGTCGGATTCACCCCAGCGGCCAAAGGGCGACCGATGTCCAACAGCATCGTGCTCGGCCTATGGCTCGGGTACTACTTCGGTTCGTAGGTAC
>CAZUPD010000185.1:14291-14531 GCA_964621785.1 uncultured Nannocystaceae bacterium | reverse complement strand
GAACCGTCAACTTCGCCATGGTTCACCGCAACTTCAAGGTCGCCAGTCCGATCAGCGCCAGGATGATACTGATGATCCAAAATCGAACCACGACCTTGGGCTCGCTCCACCCCTTGAGCTCGAAGTGGTGGTGGATCGGGGCCATTTTGAACACGCGTTTGCCCGTCAGTTTGAAGCTCAGAACCTGGACAACGACGCTCACAGTCTCGAGCACAAAGATGCCGCCAATGATGACCAGGG
>CAZUPD010000185.1:0-14281 GCA_964621785.1 uncultured Nannocystaceae bacterium | reverse complement strand
TGTTGCTGCTCATCAACGAGCCGCTGCTGGCGGACGGCGACCCGCCACAGGACGAAGACCCGGCCGCGGCGCCGGAGCAGCGACCCGACGTCGCCCATAAAGACGCTCGCGGGGAAGGTGTTGTACCACAAAAACCCGATCCCAGCTCCGCAGATCGCCCCGCAAAACACGGCTAACTCGCCAACACCGGGGATATGCGCGATGTTGAGATAGCGCGCGATGTCAAACCCGGCGATCAGGGTGCCAGCCGCGTAGGTCAAGACCAAGAAGGCACCGGCCGAGACAATCACGGGCCCAATCGCAAGCCCGTCAAGGCCGTCGGTCAGGTTGACGGCATTGGAAAAGGCGACGATCACAAACACCGTGAAGGCCAGATACAGGCCCATCGGAATGTAGGGGGCCGACTTGTAAAAACTGACAAATGGCAGCGCCAGCCGGTAGCGAATGTTGGCGGGTACGGTCCCCGATTCATCGCCAGCGGCAACCACCGAACACATGTCGCCCGGGTACCAGGAACATGTATCGAACAGGGCGCCAAACTCAACATCAAATAAATACCAGGACGCCAGCGCAGCGATCACGACTTGGCACAAAAACTTGACCCGCCCAGGCATGCCCCCAGAGCTCTTTTTCCGCACTTTGAGGGCGTCATCTAAAAACCCAACCACGCCGGTGGCCGCGGTCACGAGGGTGGCGATGACAACAAAGTTGTTGTCCATGTTCGACCACATGACCGTGGGGATGATGACGCAAAACAAGATCAGGCTGCCGCCCATGGTCGGGGTCCCACGCTTGGAGAAGTGGGACTCGGGCCCGTCGTCGCGCACGACCTGACCGAGCTGGATCTTCTGCAGGGTGCGGATAAACCACGGGTACAAAAACAACGACAACAACAACGCCGTCATGGTGGCGGCAAGGATCCGGGTCGAGGTGTAGCGCAGAACGTTGAGCCACGAGAACTGTTCGTGAAGCGAGTAGAGAAGTTGGTACAGCAAGCGCCGATCCTCGCCCTAGACCTACATACCCAAGGCCCCACGAGCAAGATTTTAAAGATCGCGGTGGGGCGTGGTCGCTACTCGGGGGTGGTGGGCCGCGACATGCCGGGTCGGTTTTCGTTGGGGCTCTCGTCGTGATGGGCGGATCGATTGGGGCGAGGTGTCAGCGCGACGACAGACTTGGGTCGGTCTGCGTTGGGGCTCTCGTCGTGATGGGCGGATCGATTGGGGCGAGGTGTCAGCGCGGGTGTGTCGGGCCGCGACAGACTTGGGTCGGTCTGCGTTGGGGCTCTCGTCGTGATGGACGGATCGATTGAGCGAGGTTGCGACTGGCTCAATCTTCGTCGTCTGTGTGGTCGGCGTCGAGTTCTGCCTCGTCCGGCGTGTCGTCGGTTTCTTCTTCGCTGCCGTCGTTTTTAAATTCGCGTCGCCTGTCCTCGACCGGCTCCTGGCCTTTGCGGATCCGGACCACTGTCCCCGGATCTTGGCTGAGCTCGTGGATCGATGTGAACCCGGGTGGCAGCGTCGGACCTGTTCGTGAAAACACATGGGCGGCATCGGCCGGGGCGAGGTTGATGCATCCGTGGCTGCGGCGGCGCCCGAACGTGTTGTGCCAAAATGCTGCGTGCAATGCGTAGCGGGCGTGGAAGTACTGCACCCACGGTACTTCCTCGACATAGTAGATCTCGTCGGGCTTGGCATCGTCGCGACTTTCCATCTTGCCGTGTGCCAACTTGTAGCGGATCCGATAGACCCCTGGGGGCGTCGGATGCTTGTGTGAGCCGCTCGAGATCAGGGTGATAAATTCTGTTGTATTGCCAACCATCACCGCGAGCACCTGTTGCTCGACATCGACATCGACCCAGACCTCATCGCCGCCGGCATCCTCCCGCGCGGGGCCTGGCACGTAGTGACGGATATCTGCGGTGAGGATGTAGCCGTCGCCCCCGTCGGACCCGACCCCGGGGATCAACTCGAACACCTCTCCTTTGGCCCGAACCGACTCGGGACGGATGTCGACCTGTTGGTGGTAGTCGAGGCGCTTGACCACCTTGCCGCGCTCGATGTCCGGTCGGTCGTAGACCTCGGCCCGGCGCCGCACCGACCAGGCTGGACGCAACCCCTCCGCGACCGGGTCGTCGGCCAGCACCCGTCCCTGCAACGTACTCGGCTTGAACACTTGCATGTCCTTGGCCGGCACGACCCGCTCTTTCTCGTCGATCAGATACTTGCCCAAGCGCCCGCGTTTTTGTTCGACAAACGCGTATTGGTGGTTGGCCTCTAAAAACCCGATGGGCTCGCGCTGATTGTAAAAGGCCCACTTTCGCCGGTAGATCGGCACCTGGGCTTCGAGCACACCGTCGCGGGTCTGTTTGGGGCGCCCGTAGATGAACGGGGTGTTGCGTCCCTCCAACAGCGCCGGAAGTTGGACCACGGGTGTCGCCGCCACCTCATTTGCTCGTTGTAGACACACATAACCCCCGGCTGCCACCTCGGCCCAGCCCTCGCCCTCGCAGTCGATCCCCTCGGGAGTCTTTGCATAGACATGAAATGCGTGATCCGGATCGATACGCCCCCGCATGGTCGTGCCGTAGGCCGGCTCGGCGTAGACGACGGTGGTGCGTTTCGACAAGTAGGTGGCGATCGGTTTTCGCGGAGCCTCCGTTTGCTCGACCTGCTCGGCCTGCGGCGGAGGGTGTGCGATCGGCTCGGCGACCGTCGCTTTTGCCGGAGCGCCCGGCGACACCACGGCCTGGGCCATGGGTGTCGCGTGTTGCTCGGGTGAGCTGGCGACGCGCTGTTCCTGACTGGTTGTACAGGTCAAAAGCCCGGCGACCGCAATCGCGGTGACACAAACACCGACGAACGCATCGGCAGACGGTCGACGTGACCTCCGCCGCCCGAGTGTTGGACCGCCCCGTTCCACCTCTCCTGTATGCCACATCCTGTGCCATACTCCGGCGCGGTGAAGCGTTTTACCGGAACCTCGCAATACATTGTTTCAGATGAACTCGGCCGCGCGGTCGATGTCGCCGTCGCCCTCGGACGTCCGCTTTTGATCAAGGGCGAACCCGGCACGGGCAAAACCTTGCTCGCCCGCGACATCGCCAACTTCTTTGCCGCGCCGTTTGAGTGCTGGACTGTCAAATCGACCACCAAGGCAGTCGACGGCCTGTACCAATACGACGCGGTTCGGCGCCTGCACGACAGCCGATTTGGCGACGCCGACGTCCGCGACATCGAACAGTACATTTCGCTCGGGCCTGTCGGACGGGCGTTCACCCACAGCGAACGGGTGGTGTTGTTGATCGACGAAATCGACAAGGCCGATCTCGAGTTCCCCAACGACCTGCTGCACGAACTCGACACCATGAGCTTTACGATCGCCGAAACCGGCCGCGAAGTTCAGGCGACAAAGCGGCCGGTTGTGATCATCACCAGCAACAACGAAAAGGAACTGCCCGACGCATTTTTGCGCCGCTGTGTGTTTCATTGGATCGCCTTTCCCGGGCGCGAGTTGATGCAGCGGATCGTCCGGGTCCACCACCCCGACCTCGAAGATGAACTCATGGCCAGCGCGCTACAGGCGTTTTACCGTCTGCGAGCGGTCGACGGGCTGCGCAAGCCCCCGAGCACCAGCGAGTTGATCGACTGGATCTCGGCCCTGCGCCACAGCGGGATCGACCCGGCCAAGCTCCTGGGTTCGGGACTGCCATTTTTGGGAACCCTGCTAAAAAAAGAACAGGACATTGAGCTGATCAGCAAACAAGTCCAAAGAGGCATGTTCGGCCGACGCTAACAGATCATGTTTTTAGAGTTCTTCTACAACCTGCGCGCCCGCGGCCTCAAGGTCACGACCCACAACTGGCTGTCGTTGATGGAGGCCTTGCAAAAGGGCCTCCACGGCGACTCCCTCGACGGATTTTACGCCGTCGCCCGTTGCCTGCTCGTCAACACCGAAGCCGACTACGACGTGTTCGACCAGGTGTTTGCCGAGACCTTCCGCGGCGTCCAAGTCGATGCCCAAGCCCTGCTGCAAAACCTCGACGACTGGCTCAAAAACCCCAAGAAGCTGGAGTTTCTCGACCCGGCGCTGCGAGAGGCGCTCAAGTCCCTCGATTTGGAAACCCTGCGGCGCGAGTTGATGGACCGTCTCAAACGGCAAAAAGAGCGACACGAAGGCGGCAACCAGTGGATCGGGACCGGCGGGACGTCACCGTTTGGCCAGGGAGGTATGCACCCGAGCGGGATTCGCATGGGAGGCGCCGGTGGAGGACGATCCGCCCTGATCGTCGCCGACGAGCGAAGGTTTGCCAACTTCCGCCGCGACCTGGTGCTCGACACCCGCCAAATCGCCAGTGCCCTCAAACGCCTGCGAAAACTCAGCCGCGAGGACGGAGAGCTAGAGCTCGACCTCGACGGAACAATCGATGCAACTGCACGCAACTGCGGCGACATCGAGGTCGTGATGCAGCCGCCGCGCAACAACTCGGTCCGTCTTCTCCTCCTGCTCGACGTGGGTGGAAGCATGGATCCCCACGCCCACCTGGTCTCGCGCCTGTTCTCCGCAGCCCACCAGGGCGGCGATTTTAAGGAATTGCGCACCTACTATTTTCACAACTGCATCTACGGAAAAGTCTTTGATGATGCAAGTTTTACCGACGGAATCAAAACAACCGAACTATTAAACACGCTCGACCGACGCTGGTACGTGATCGTGGTGGGGGATGCCTACATGCACCCCGGCGAGCTGATGATGACAAGCAGCGATTGGTGGGACAGCCAACGCGGCCCGAGCGGACTGACGTGGCTGGCCCGGATCGCCGACCGCTTCCCCCGAGCAGCCTGGCTCAACCCAGAACCCCCAAGGCTGTGGTCCCACGGAACCATCGCCGAAATCCGCGAGGTGTTCCCGATGTACGCACTGACACTCGACGGACTCGACGAGATGATCAAGGGGATGCGCAGGCCAAACGATCCACGGAGGCGGGCGCGGGTGGCCCGTCTGGCCGCGGTGGGTTCGTAGCCATCCCGCGATGGGAGACCCTGTACAAACGTTGATGATACACTGAACGATTGCAGCCTGTCGCGCCCACCTAAATGGATACCTTGGCCCCTCCGCCGCCGCGTGCTATTGCGCCCGACCATGCAGTACCGAACCGGATGCGCCGTGTGGGGCCATCGCCCGTGGCTCGACAACTTCTACCCGCCCACGGCCGATCCCTCCGCGTTTCTTTCCTTGTATGCGCAACGGATGACTGCCGTCGAAGGCAACACCACCTTTTACTCCCCGCCCACCCCTGAGGTTGTCGAACGCTGGCGCGACCAGACGCCCGAGAACTTTGAGTTTTGCCTCAAGCTCCCGCGGACCATCTCGCACTACGGCCTTTTGGCCCCAAAAATCGACCAAGCGCAGCGGTTTGTCGCGCTCACCTCTCGCCTCGGGCCCCGTGTCGGTCCCTACTTTGGTGTCTTGTCCCCCTCCTATGGACCCGAACGCCTGCGCGACCTCGCGGCGTTTTTGCAGGGGTGGCCGCCCGGGTTCAGGTTGGCGATCGAAGTTCGCAACGGCGGCTGGTTTCACTCGCCCCACCGCGAGCGGCTCAACGATTTATTGCAACAGCATCAAGTTGCCCGTGTGATGCTCGACTCGCGCCCGGTCTACACCGGCAATGGCCCCGACCCGCAGGCGAGGAGCGAACGCGTCAAGCCCCAGTTACCACTCGAGATTGCGGTCACCGCTCCGTTTGTGATGGTCCGCCTGATCAGCCATCCGACGCCTGGCGAGAACACGCGATGGTTGGCGGCTTGGATCCCGACCGTCCAGCAGTGGCTGCGCGACGGCGTGCAGGTGTACTTCTTTGTCCACTGCCCGATCGAAGACAGCTCTCCGGTCACGGTTCGCGAGTTGTATCACCGGCTGCAGGAGGCGGGGACCGACTTGCCCGCCCTTCCGTGGGACGAACGTCCAGAGCCCCCTCGGCAACTTGCGTTACTCGGGTAGCCACCGACGAAACGGTGGGCACGTTGCGTCTGTGTACTTACAAATCAGACGCCCGCGACTCAGCTCGACACAGTGATCTGAATATCCGTCGACTTTCGCGGCACCGTCAGCACACCCTCGGCCAGCACATCACTGCCGTCTCGGACTTGGATATCGTGCTTGCCCGGTTTGAGGTCGAGTTCTTTGACGGGTGCGGTCCCGCGGTAATGACCGTCGACAAACACGCTACCCCGTGCTCCGTCGATCGTAAAACTGACGCTCGACGACTTGCGCTTGCGGTTTTTCTTGCGCTCTTTTTTGACTTGCTTGGCCGACATCGAGGCTCCGGCCTTCCAGTTGGCACCGTCGCCCGAGGTGATACACAGGTCTTTGTCGCAGGCGTGGGCCGTCTGGGGCACTGCGAGTGTGCCGAGGAGTCCGACGGTAGCTGCCAGGGTGAAGGTGCGGATACAAGTAAATCGTTTCATCATCAGAACCTTCCCGAGATCGTCATGCCGCCGAAACTCGGGGCAATGCGCAGGGCGACGTCATCTGCCTGTTTGGACTTTTTGCGTTTTTTGACCCCCAGGACCAACAACGTGGTGCCCGCGGCCAGACCGACAACCGACATGCCGATGCCGACGAAGGCGAAAATGTTGGCCTTTTTGCCCTCGGCATCGAGGTCGTCAAATTCGTCGCCGTAGACCTCGGGCATGTCGACCTTGTTTTGCACGCTCGCCCCCTTGGCCGCGCCAAACCCCAACAACCCCACTCCCGCAAGTCCGACCGCGGTCAGGGCCGAGCCGGCGACGATCAGACCGGTGCCGGCTGGCTTTTTCTTTTTTTCGGGCTCGGGCAAGGCCTCGGGCTCGGTGTTTTCATCTTCGATCTCTTGGACCAACCGCTCCGATGACTCGATCAGATCCTCCGCCCGCCGGATCGCCGGTGTGACTTCCGAAACCGAAATCACCTGCCATTTGGGATCGACGCGATCACCCTGAAAAAAGTAGAGGATATCGAGGCTGATCTTCGCCATCTCGATCCCGCGTTTGGCGGCCTCGGTATCGCGGTCGCGTTCGCCGTGGAGTTTGTGGGCCTCGGCGGCATCGAGGAACAACAGCGGATCGCCTTTGTCGTAGGCCCACTGCTCGAGCATCTCGGCGGCGCGGTCGGGCTCGTCGGATTGCATGAGGCTGCGGGCCCGGTCCTGAGCATCAGAGCGGGCCTTTTTCGCCTCGGCTTCGGTGACGGGATCCTCGGGCGCGACCAACATCGCAACCGGTGGCGCGGCAAAAGTCTGGGTCGGGAGACCCATCAGGGCCAGACCGGTGAGGACTGCTGTCAGCCGGCGACCGATGTTTTGGTGCCTAAAATACACGGGGGTGGACACGCCCCGACGCTACCAAGTTCTCACCGGGTTTGACAATGTATCGGGAAACAATCACCTGGATGTCTGTACACCGAACACTGCGGATGGGGACCTGCGCCCCCGACACTTGTTTCCACCAGCCGGCCGGATCGATTTCTACAGGGTGCAACAACAGATGTGATACGTTCGCCGTCGGTGCAGACCTCGAGCGACATCCATCCGAGTCGCGCGCGCGGCCCCTGGTCGGCGAAGCGTGTTGCAGTCGCAACCCTCGGCCTCATCCTCGGCTTTTCACTCGCCTGTTACGGCGGGGGAGAACGCGAGAAGCAGGCCCCCCGAGGTTACGCCGGAGGTCTTTGCAACGAAGTCAACGACTGCAACGATCCCGAGGCGACGTGCGAGACCAAGGGCGGATACTGTTACAACCCACTCGACCCATGCGAGGGATTCTTCTGTAACAGCCACGGCACCTGCACGCCCGTGGGCGGCAAACCTTCGTGTATCTGCGATCCCGGGTTTACCAACATCAACTACTCGCTGTACTGCGAGTGATTCGCGGCCGTGCGAATGATGCGAACAATTGTTCGCGTCCGTCAGCAGTCCGGCAACGCTGGCAAAACAGTCCATGCGAGCACCACCGTGCGAATCCACCGGAGCCTTCTCGCCACTGCTCGATGATTGCCATGTACTTCGTTGCACCCGTGCGTGCGACTGGAGGCCATGTCCTGTACGCGTGAACGAGCGCGAACCCGGCCCAGCCGTGAATCCTGGTTGGTCGGTGCGTGAGCCGGCGCGGGCAGAAAGTCCACCTTCGAGGCCGTAGACGCGTATCCTGGGGCCTGTCATGCGTATCAAGTCGATCGTCTCCCGCCTCCTCAAGGCGCGGCCCCTTCGTGTGCCAAACCTGTTTCCGCAGGCGGAGCGGCCGGGTGACCCGCGGATCTTTCACTTCAATGGCGAACGTCAACAGGTCATCGCCGATGTCGCCGCCCGGGTCGTCGACCGCCACGCCACCACCCGAGCCCACCTCGAGTACATCCTCAACGACGCCGCCAACAGTGAAACCCGTCGGCTGGCCGGGCAAAAAGACGATGAGACTGCATTTGAGCTCGACCGCTGGCGCAAGCTCTCGCGCCGGCTCGGGAAGTTGTCCGAGGGTGAGCTGACCGCGGAGCTTGCGAGCATCGTCGGTGATATGGCCGGCGATATCGCCGGCAACTTCGATGTCCGGGTGTACCGCATGACCCAGCACATCGTCCCCGGCCTGCTCACCGGGGTGATGAATCCGCGGGCCCTCCCGCGAGAGTTATTGCAACTACAATGGAATATGCTCGACGAGCGGCTGTTGGCCGAGGGGGACATCGCCAAACTCCGGGGCCTGGCCCAGATCGGCACACTGGTCCTCGTCCCGACCCACAGCTCCAACCTCGACTCGGTCGCCCTCGGCTACACACTCGTGCGCGAAGGGTTGCCACCGGTGGTCTACGGCGCCGGCAAGAACCTGTTTTCCAATCCGGTGCTCAGCTTTTTTATGCACAACCTCGGGGCCTACCGGGTCGACCGGCGGATCTCGGCGAGTATCTACAAAGATGTCCTCAAGACCTACTCGTGCATGATGCTCGAGCGCGGCTACCACTCGCTGTTTTTCCCCGGAGGCACGCGCTCGCGTTCCGGCATGGTCGAACGTCGGCTCAAGCTCGGCTTGGCCGGTACGGCTGTCGAAGCGTTTGCCCGCAACCAGGTTCGCGGCGTCCCCCGGCCGGTGTTCTTTGTCCCGGTCACCATCAACTACGCGCTGGTGTTGGAGGCCGAGACCCTGATCGCCGACCACCTCAAGGGCGCGGGCAAGGCCCGCTACATCATCACCGACGACGAATCTTCGCGGCTCGACCGCATGCTTGCATTTACAAGCAAACTCCAGGGTCTCCAAAGTGCCTGCGTCATCCGGTTTGCGGATCCGATCGATCCGTTTTGCAACCTAGTCGGCGACGACGGGCGCTCGCTGGTCCCCGGCGGACGCTCGATCGATCCCGGGACCTATGTCCGCCGCGGGGGTGTGGCCTCGGTCGATCCGACCCGCGATATGGGCTACACGCGCGAGCTCGGCGAATACTTGACCGAGGTCTACCAGCGCCAGACCGTGATCATGTGGACCCAACTGGTGGCGCATGTGTTGTATCGCCATTTTGTCGCTGAAACACCGGGCCGCGACCTGTTCAACCGTCAGCGCCTGCGCGGCGAAGTCGAGATACCGCGGGCACAACTCGTCGAAGAAATTGCACATGCACGCAAGAAATTACTCGAGCTCGAAAGCGAGGGCCGTGTCCGCGTCGACCCCTCGCTGCGCTGCCAGACCCCATCGGGCCTGCTCGACACAGCCGTCAGCGCCTGGCAGGGGTATCACTCGTCGACGGTCGTCCGCGACGACGGCGACAGTCTGAGCATCGAAGACCCCAACCTGTTGCTGTTTTACCAAAACCGACTCGTGCCGTGGGCCGAAGACCTCGCGCGCGAGCACACCGCCCGCGCGGCCCGGGAAATCGCCGCGTTCGCGGGCGTGTAACCGCCACAAAATCATTGTATCGACAACGAAGGACCGGAGCATACTCGTGACTGCTGACATCGCGATTTTAGGTGGGGGAGACTTTGGCTGGGGACTGGCCGCGGCCGCGGCACGCACCGGCAAGCAAGTGCTGTTGTGGAGTCGTCGACCCCAGCGCGAGGCGACCGAATCGATCGTCGTCACCACCGAGCTTGCCGAGGCGGCACAGGCGGAGCTCATCATCTTCGCGATCCCTTCGGTGTACGTCACCGGTGTCGCCCAAGCCCTGGCCAGTGAGCTCGACGGCAGTCACCTGCTGGTCCACATCAGCCGTGGGATCGTCGGCGACGAGCTGTTGTCGCTCACCCAAGTCCTGCGCCGCGAAACCCCCTGTCGCCGGATCGGTGCCCTCGCCGGCCCCGTGGTCGCGCGCGCCTTACAAGCCGGGAAACCAGCGGCGGCGATCATCGGCTCGCGGTTTCCCGAGGTCCAGTCAGCGGTGCGCGAAGCCCTGAGCAGCAACAATTTCCAAGTATATGCAACGGATGATGTGCTCGGGGTCGAGTTTGCCTCGACCATCGTCGGGCTGCTCTCACTCGCAATCGGCTATGCTCGGCACAACGGCCTGCACCCATCGACCCTGGCGATGCTGGTGAACCGAGGACTGCGCGAGGCCAGCAAGTTGGGCGTCCGCCTCGGCGCCAGACTCGAGACCTTTCACGGACTCGCAGGCACCGGCGACCTGCTGGCAGCGATGGCCGACGACGGACGTCCCGAACTCGCGGTTGGCAGCCGACTCGCCGCCGGCGTGCCTCCGAGCGAAGCCGGAGCCGAGGCCGGAGCCTACATCGAGGGCATCCTCGGAGCCCGCTGGATCGTCCACTACCTCGACCGTACGGGCGCCGACATGCCGGTACTGCGTCTGATGAACGAGGTGTTTGAAGGACGTATGGGTGGAACCGAGTTTTTCACCCGGCTGATGACGCTCGACGTCGATACCGAGTGAACGCAGACGCGCCGTCCACGAGTGCATGTATTTGCAAGTCTTCGCGTACTCGCTGTGCTCGTTCAGTCGGTCACCGGCGCTCGTGTCCTCGCCGGACCCCCATCCGCGAAAACGAGGCACGCCCGAAGACGCTGCTCGATCGTCTCTGGATGCGCCGACAACTCGCCCTGCACCACAAGTTCGATCCGTGAGTCCCGGCGATGTCCGGTGGGCCACATCTCCTCGGACCCGTCGACCAGGTTGAATGCCCACCACCCCTCGTTGGTCCGCAACACCGCCTTGACCCGTCGAACCGCCTCCGATGCTGCAAGTTCACGCAACCACAGGTGCGTGGTCCGGGCGTCGAAGATCCATCCCTCCCAACAGACCCACCCAAGTGACGACGCTAGCTTAGCGTGATGATGCCGGGCGAGGAGCGGTCGCGTCGCGCTGCAAACCAACTCCTCTGGAGGCGCTTGCTCGGTCGGTGCGAGTGATGCGTGCTCATGCTGGTGCTCGCCATCGTGTGAGTGATACTCGCCGTGCGTGTGCTCGCCGCGGACCGCAGACGTGTCGTGTTCTCGAACAAGGTCCAGCAACTCGATCGGGAGCTGGCCATGCACCGCGCGACCGACAAAGCGTTTGTGCGGGAACAGGCCCCGCGCCCATGTCAAAAACCCATCGAGCTGGTCATCATCGGCGAGGTCCGCCCGGCTCGCCAACACAATGTCTGCAGCTTCGATCTGGTCCTGTACTTCAACTTGCCTCGCATCCCGGCGATAGGTCGCGGGATCGAGTAGGCAGATCACGGACCGAATCTCGACCGACTCCCGGATTCCCGGTTGCCCCAATGTATCGAGGATTCCCGAGACATTCGCCAATCCCGTGGGTTCGATGAGCAGGCGATCGGGCCGCTTTTGCAAGAGGAGAACCAGGGACATCTCGAAGATGAATCCGGCGCTGCAGCAGATGCATCCGCCCGCAACTTCTTTGACGGCGACACCACCTGGCTTCGTGGAGTCCGCGATCAGGGCTCCGTCGAGCCCGACTAGGCCGTACTCATTCACGAGCACCGCCCAGGTCTCGCGTTCGGGCCGATGCGAGAGCAAGTGATTGATCGCCGTCGTTTTACCGACGCCTAGGGGACCCGAGATGATATTGACGGGGATCGTTTCCCGATGACCGGATGTCATGTCTCAGTTACTCATGATCGTCGTGATCGTGGGCATCTTCCGGCTCACAAACGCCAGCCTCCTCGCCTTCTTCCGCCTCGTCGTGGTCGTGCTCGTGCTCGTGATCGTGATCGTGGCACACAAGGCCTTCGTCGCAGTCGCTATCTGCAGAGCACGGATCACCCTCTTGGCCAGGGGAGTCACAGGCTCCGAGCATGAACAGAGCGATGGAAACAAGTGTGAATCGAATCCGCATCGTGGGTGCGAGTTAGCACGCCGGACTTGCTTTTGCAATCGAATTGCAAGACGGACGAAACAACCATCAGTCGATCACCAAGGCCTCAGGAAGCGCGGTGACCTCGTACGGCCCGAACAGTTGTTGTGCTCCGCTCTTCCATTCACGACCGCGTGCATGGTCTGCCGGACGCTCGACCAGAAACGTGACCGAAGCTTCGAGAGGCAAGAGCCACTCAGACTCACTCGGGAGTCGGCGATCGGGGAACTGTGCAGAACCGAGGGATGGCAGCGACCCTTTCGGACCACGCGGTACCTCACCGGTCCAAACCCCGACCCGGACACCGCCCTCGGCTTCGGCCTTCGCCGGCACGAGCCGGACACGATGGGCGCGCAGTGAGGCTCGGGCGTCGAGTTCGACCTCGCCTGCCTGCGCGACATCGAGGCCGGCGACCTCGGTACTCGCTGCGACCACCGAGACGTGCACCGGCCACGTCTGGGGAGAGATCGTGAAGCGTCCGTCGGCATCGAGTCGCGCCCACAGCACCGTCCCGTTGGCGTGCGCCTGCACCTCGACGCCGCGCGGCCCTTCGCCTTCGGGAAGGAGGACGCGTCCCTCGATCCGGGTCGGCTCGGGGGTGGGACTTGCGTCTTCGGCATGACCGACGGGACCACGCTCGAGCTTTGTGCAACCAATCCAGAGGGCAGCGAGCGCCGCAAGCAAGTGTTTCGCGTACCGAGACACGAGCCCCATGGTAGGCGGCGCGGCCGGTCGAGGCGAATGTCCTTCGTAACCTGTGTGATCGTACAGGTGCACGCGACGTTCGGTATCACAGGCGCATGTTCGTAGGTGAGGGGCGGGCTACGCCGGCTTGACGCCGCGTCCGAGCAGACCCGGCATAGCGAGCTTCACACCGCCTTGCAGACGAGGTCGCAAGTAGGCGAGGACCTTGGCCTCGATGCCGGGCCAGGCCTCACCTTTGTGCCTGCGCAGATGCGCGACCGCGACGTTGCCAGAAGCTTCGGCCCAAAAATGGTCTCCATCACGAACTTCTTGCTCGTTAGCCAGTTTGCGTACTTCAACGTCGACAAATCCAGCCTCGCGCAGGCCGCCCGCGAGCAAGTCCTCCGTGTCCCAGGCCAGCGGGGGCCCCGGCGGGGCTTCTGGGTCGGGTGGATTGGCAATCCGCATCGCCTCGCCGAAGACCTGCATCATCGGCGACTCCGCAAACGGTACCCAGCACGAGATGAAGACCTGTCCACCGGGGCGCACAACACGGAGCAGCTCACGCAGACCGGCGACCGGGTCGGGGAAAAACACGAGGCCGAACATCGAGAAGGCAGCTGCGAAACGATCTGCTGGGAACGCCAACGCCTGACCGTCACCGACCGCAGCTGTGATGTTGGAAGCCCGGGCACGCATCTGCAGCACCTCGATCATGCCCGGTGAGAAGTCGATCGCATGGACCGAGCGAACGTGCGGGGCGACCAAGAAGGTCGTCGTGCCAGGCCCGGAGGCAACATCAAGTACGTCGTCCTGGGGTTCGAGCCCCGCCCACTCGATCGCGGCGGCGGAAAAGGGCTCGAGTCGCGCGCGGGCACCATCGTCGTAGGCAACCGCGACGGCGTCCCACGAGGCGGGGTTTTGGATGACGTCCTTCATCGCCCAAAAAGCCTAAGACTCGTCTTCTATCACACGCAAGAGCTTCTTGCAATTTAATTGCAACTATATCGTCCCTCGGCTCGATCGTGACGACAGATACACGCCGGACCGATCAGACAGGTCAACGCCCATGTCGCGACCAGCACCAGCTAGGTCGTCATCCAACCTCGTACGCGTCGGCGTCCGTCGGGAAGACCATGGAGCGATTACTTACTTGCAACTCAGTTGCATTAAGCTGCTGTCGATGATACGTGGCTACGACAGCACGTTCATGAACACCATACGTCACTCGGATCAACGTCTCCCGGTCACGGTCCTGTCGGGCTTTCTCGGCGCC
>CAZUPD010000184.1:0-14666 GCA_964621785.1 uncultured Nannocystaceae bacterium | reverse complement strand
CGAGAGCCAGCTTGTGGTCGATCTGGGCGTGCAACAGGACCGCGTCGAGATCCGCGGCGGAAAAGGTTCCCTGTTGAAGGTCGCGGACGACCTCGAGTAGGAGCTCCTCGACTTCGGCGAGCGTTTGACCGTCGCGGGCGATGCCCTGAAGCGACCAGTAGCCACCTTCGCACAACAGTTCGGATGACGACGATGCATCTGGGAGCCGCTGTGGCAGCAAGAGTTTGTCGTGCAACAATCCCCGCGAACGATGGTCGACGAGGCGGTCGAGGGCCACCAGCGCGAGCTCATCGGGATGTCCCACTGGCACGGTCCGCCAGGCCAGGGTGACCGATTGTTCTCCCTCGGCGACGAGCGACGTTTCGCGACGCCCGTCGGGACCACGCAGCGAGGCTGTGACTTCACTCGCCAGCGGCTTGGGTTGCCACGCCCGAAACGCCTGCTCGAGCACCGGGATGATCTGTGTACGATCAACATCGCCCGCGAGCATGATGGCGGCGTTGTTGGGCACATAGTAGCGGTGAAAAAATGCCTCCATATCGCCATAGGCCGGCGTCTTGAGATGCTTGGCATGGCCGATGATCGTCTGCGTTCCGTACGGATGGGCGGGGAATAGCCCTGCCATCATCGCGTCGTAGACCCGCTCGTCGGGATCGTCGAGGGAAATATTTTTCTCTTCGTATACCGCTTCGAGCTCGGGCAAAAACAGGCGGAACACGGGGTGCACAAACCGCTGACCTTCGACCTGGGCCCACGTGTCGAGCCGCGAAGCGGGCACATCGGCACTGTAGGCGGTCTCTTCTTGGCTTGTATAAGCATTGAGATCGAGGATCCCAAGGCCGGCGTAGAGACGGTCAAATTCGTTGGGGATCGCGTAGGCGGCCATCGCCTGGGTTTGGCGGTCGATCTCACGCAGGATGCCGGAACGTCGCTCGGACGGAGCCTGAGATAATTGCTTATACAAATCTCGGACCGCGGCGATTGATGTTTGCTCGGCTTCGAAGTTGATGGTGCCCAGGCGGTCGGTGCCTTTGAACATCATGTGTTCGAGGTAGTGGGCCAGACCGGTGGAGGTGCCGGGGTCGTGGCGCCCGCCCGCCCGGATCACGACCCAGGCTTCGACCCGGGGCTGGCTGTGATCGGGACTGATGTAGACCGTGAGGCCGTTTGCGAGTCGGTCGATGGTGACCCGCAGTGGATCGCCGGGGATCGGTTCGGCCAAGAGCGCTGGTTGAAACGTCCGTGAGGACGTCGGTACGTCGGCAACGCTCGGCTCGACGACAGCAACCGGGCGCGGGTGAGAACAGGACATGGACATGAGGACAGTAAAACCTGCGAGGACCCAGCGGCGTACGCTTGGGTACCCCAGGAAATTGGTAGCACTGGGCCGGCGAACCGGGTTGTTATTCGATGACAATTTCCCCGGTCATGATCGTGGACGGCAGAGCTTGGGGCAAAAACAACATCGACAGCGGGAGTCGAGACACTGCTGCCTGAAGGGCCAGGGGGACTTTTTGCGCCTTGGCTTCGCGCCGCGCTTGGACCCGATTTTTGATTCCTTGATAGCCAAATGGCGAGCCGACATTTTCGAGGATGAGGTCGAGAAGTGTGCGCTTGTGCGGCAAGACTTCGATGTCGAGCTCGAGGCGTTTGGGCACCTTGCTGCGCGTGCGCAACTCGGCGATGGCTTCGTGTAGCCCGCCCATGTGGTCGACCAGCTTGAGAGCTGCAGCATCGCGCCCGGTGTAGACATGACCGCGGCCGAGCTCGTGGACGCGTTCACGCGGGAGCTTGCGAGCTTCGGCGACGATGTCCAAAAACCGGTTGTAGGTCGCCTGCATCGACGCCTGTTGGCGGGTGCGTTGGTCGGCGGTCATCGGCTGGTAGATGCTGCCGATGTCGGCGTTTTTGCCCTGCTTGAGTGTGGCGGTCGAAATCCCGAGTTTGGCGAGCAAGCCCGAGATATCGAAACTCATCGACACGACACCGATCGAACCGGTGATGGTGGTTGGTTGGGCATAGATATCGCGAGCTCCCATCGCCACGTAGTAGCCACCGGAGCCGGCGACATCCCCCATCGACACCACGATCGGCGGGTTTTTACGCGGGCGCTCAGCAAACGCCTTGCGCGTGCGATCGACCTCGCGCCAGATGATGTCCGAGGCCAGTGCCGACCCGCCGCCGCTGTTGACCCGCAACACGATGCCCTCGCAGTTCGGATCGTCGCGCACCTGTTGCAGGGTTTCGGCAATCGTATCGCCCCCGGTAAATTGGATGTTGAGGAACGGGATGTGACGGCTCTTGCCATCGATAATTGTACCTTCAACTAATACCACCGCGATGTAGGGGGTCCGCGACCAGGTTTCTTGGCTGTGGCCGGTCTCGCCAAACTTCATGAATGAGACCCGGGCGCCGAGGTTTTCGCCGACCTTCTCGAGCAGTTCGTCGCGGTAGACAACCTCGTCGGCGAGTCCCGAGGACACCGCACGCTCGGGGGTGTAGGGCGCGTCGTCGATGGCAGCTGCGACCGCATCCGGTGTTTTTTGACGCCCGGTGGCGATATCCGCCAAAACTTGGTTGTAGATACCAGTTAAAATGGCAAGGTTTTGTTCGCGATCGGGCTTGCTTTGCGACGTCCGGGTAAACGGTTCGTGGGCACTTTTGTACTCGTCGATATGGAGGGCCTCGACCCGTACACCGAGCTTGTCGAGCGCACCTTTGAAATAGAGCTTGGTCGCCGACAACCCATACGTCTCCAGCGAGCCGGCCGGGTGGATGTAGATTTCTTCGGCGACACTGGCGAGGTAGTAGTCCTTGATCCCGGCCTGTTCGAGATAGGCAAACACATGGCCGCCGGCATTGCGTACGCGGACCAGCGCCTGACGGACTTCTTGCAAGCTCGCCCACCCGAGGTCGGTACTGCGGGCGTCGACGACCAAGACACTGCGCTTGCCGGCGGCTTCGGCCCGCTCGAGTCGCTCGAGCACCTCGATCAGATCGCGTTCGCTGGTGAGGTTGGACAGGTCGATCCGCTCGGCCCCGATCAGTCGCGGCCAGAACACACGACCTTGGCGGGCGGTGCTAAACCTCGCGGCGAGTCCAAAACCGTCGATCCCGCTGGGTGAGAGGCCGGCATGGATCCCACCACTCACTTTGGCCATGTCCCAAGCGACACCCATCGATACAGAGCCGCGGATGGCCTTGCTGTAGGAGGTGACTGCCAGGGTGTTTTCGTCGAGGACACCCACGCGGACCTGTTCGACTTCGCCGGCGAGTTCGATACCCTGAAACCGCAGGGCCAAGCGCCCGCGGGGAAACACGCCGAGGTTTTCGAGTGCCTCGAGCGGACGCACGACACCCGCGGCCGTGAAACGTGCACGCACACCCCCGGCGAGCTCGAGCATCCGGGTGCCCAAGGGACGGATCGACAATTCGCCGAACAGGTTGAGCTCGGGACGGCCACTGTGCGAAGGCCCTTGCCCGAGGTCCGCGGGACCAAACCGCAGGGTGCCGCCGAGTGAAGCCCAACGGCGCATCCGGATCAGCAGGCCGATATCGAGGTCGGGCGGGCGCAGCCAATAGCCAGAGCCGAACACACCGTGTACGCCAATCCCGACCGCCCCGACTTTGCCGTCGCCCGAGGCGAGGCCAAAACTCAACTTGGTGAAGTTGGGGTTGCCGTCGGGATCGATGTCGACCACTCCGTGGGTAAACTGCGGGCGCACGACTTGCAGACCAAAACCAGCGGCGACACCGAATCCGGTATTGATGCTCATGAACCCGCCGAAGCCGGTTCCGCGGGTGTAGGGAGACAGCGAGCGGTAGCCCATCCACACCATGTCGAGGCCGGGGGCCGCCTGCAACAGGGCGGGGTTGAGCTCGAGGCTGCTTGCATCCCCTTCGCCCGAGAAGTCGTGGACCAAGCGGTCGACACCATCGGAGGTCGCGCGATCGACCGCGAGCGGTTCTTGAGCCCGGGCCGATCCCGAGACACATGTAAGTGCAATAAGGCTGCTGCCGAGCAACCAGCGGGAGCGATTGCGAGGGAACGTAGGCTGCTTCACTGCAACTTGTCCTGGGTGATGGTGTCGACGATGGCGAGGATGTAGCGCACCGACAACAACCGGAGCGTGTCGTCCCAGGGCACGGTGACGCCCTTTTCCTTGGAAAACAGGATCTGGGAACCGACCGGGATTCCGCTGACGTTGGCGCCCAAGCTGGCGTGTGGTTCGTCCTCGTCCTCTTCGCCGCCGACAAACCCCGAGGTTTTGGGCATGGTGCGGGCGACTTCGATGACTTCGCCCAACAGTGCCTCGGCGTTGTCGTCCTTGGACCCGGCCGGGAGGTATAGGCCGGACTCGAGGCGATCGGGGCTTTTGAGAATCCGGACGAGGACGCGCGGTCCGAGAGGTTGTATATGCCGCGAGACCCGGGGCGGCGGGGCGTCCCGATCGTCCGCTTCCGTGTCCTCGGAGTCCGTATCGGCGGCTTCGACCGATTCTTGGGGGGGCTTGGGAGTGTCGTCCGAATCGTGTCTCGACATCGCCGACACGATACCCGAAAGCGTCCACACGCGTCGGCTGTCGGCGATCGATCCTCGCTCACACGGTCGCTGGCGAGTTGTGTTGCCGAGGTGCGTCTCGGTCGAACCGAAAACGCGGCTAGGCGAGGCCGGAGCGTCGCCGCAGCAGCCATTCGCCGGACAGACTTGCGACCACCAACATCAGTGCGAGCCATCCGTCCCACAGCGGGACTTCGCGGCGGCCGTGAACCTGTTGACGATCGGCAACGGACCGCGTGTCCTCGGCCTGTGGCAAGTCGCGTGGGAGCTGTTCGCCGTCGCGGGCGAGCAGGGCGGCACCTCCCGTATTCTCGGCGAGTTGCTCGAGCAGTTGGCCACCGGGGTCGGCATCGGTGCGCGAGAGTTCACGATCGTCGCGGCCGACGAGAAACACCCTGCGCGCGTCGAACGGCTCGGTCTCCCCGGGCGATTTATTTGTATCGGCATGCTCTTCGCGGTCCGGGTTTGTCTCGGCCACCCATGCCCGCGCCTCGTAGGCTCCCGGTTGAAGGTTGGGCACCTCCACACTCGCGCGTCCGAGGCTATCGGTCACCCAGGTGCCGCCAGCGACTTTTGGCGCCGCCGAACGGGCTTTGTCCGTGTCGGCATCAAAACTGGGTTCGGTGTCCAGCGGGCGGATGTCCCAGCCGAGGTCGACATCGGCACGCGGGCGGTACGATGTTGTCAGCGCGCTCGCCCGTAGGGTCACAGTTTCGCCAGTGCGGTAACTCGGGCGGCTGGTTTCGAGTTGCAGACGGTCGGAGTTGGCATCGCGCAGCAGCCAGCGAATCATCCGCAGCCACAACAGATCGTACGGCCGCGAACCTTCGACTAGCGGCAGGTCGGGGGCAAATCCCAGGCGCCAGCTCTCACCCGTTGCCAATACAACGACTCGGCCCTTGGCCGGTTCGGCGACCGTCAGCAGCGGTGTTTGATCTTCGGGGTGACGCAGCAGTACGGCGGTGCGCAAACTGTCGGCGTCGCGGGCCAAGACCACCGGATTGTGGTTGCGCAGTTGGGGGAGGCGCTGCCAATCGTCGAGATTGTACTCGCGCAGCCATCCGGTCAGCGGATGGTGTTGTCCGGCCTCGGTCAGGCGGGGACGAAACGCGGTTGTCTGCAAACCTGTCGCTTTGCGCAGGTCGACCGGAACCAGAGCGTTGAGCTGGGAATTGTTGTACTCGCCGGTCGCCAGACCGAGGTCGCCGCCGATCGCCACCAACGACCCGCCCTCGCGGACATAGCGGGCGATATTGCCGAGGTATTGCCCGACTTGGTGATTCGCGGCGTCGAAGTTGTGGAGGACCACTAGGTCGAAGCTGTCGAGTTGTGACTCAAACAGTTCGTCTGTCGGAAACGCGATCAGGCTCAACGGAGCCGTCAGACTTTCGCGTTGACTGTCATCGACCCCGCGCAGAATGTAGTAACTCAACAGCTCGACATTGGGATCGCGACGCAAAAGCGTGCGCAGGGCTCGGACATCCCAATCTGGTCGTCCGGCCACATGCAGCACTCGGACCTTGTCGCGCAGAACCTTGACGATAAAGGCCCGGCGATTGTTTTCTTCGGTCGCTTCACCCTCGAGCGGTGCGATCGCGATTTCAAACACGAACTGACCCACGCGATCGGGCGCGACCTCAAACCGCAGCGGGAGCGACACGCCATCGCCCGGGAGGGTCACCGAGGTCGAGTGCAGCAGCTCGCCGTCGCGTTGCAGCACGACCTTGGCCGACTCGCCGGAGTAGCCGTGGGCGATGACATCGACCTCGAACTCGGTCTTGTTTTCGACAAACGCAAACTCGCCCGCACGGACCTCGGCTACGCTGACATCCCGCAGGTTTGGGGCACCGGCCCACACCGTGGTCACCGGGACACCGAGTTGCTCGGCGACTGCCTGAAGTGGGGCGACGCTTGCCGGATCTGGGGCGTGGAGCCCGTCGGACAGGACGACCACAGCCGACAGTGGCCGCGGATCGCGGTTCCCGGAGAGCTCGGTCAGCGCCCGTGTGAGATTGGACGAGCGACCATTTGTATCGGCAACGAGCTCACCGTTTTCGCCAGCCGGCAGTTCGCGGAGGTCGTCGGCAAATCCGAGTGTTTGCACCTCGAGCCCATCCCGCTCCCACTCGGCCCGGACGTCGGTGCTGGCAGCCCAATACTGTTGTATCCGCACATTTCGTGGGATCGGTGCAGTGTTTTCGGACACACCGTCGGCAAGGCCCATCGACGCCGACTGATCGACGAGTACGACGACCCGCGGTCCCGACTGTGAAGTTGTCTCGATCCGCACGGTTAGCTCGAGGGCAATCGCGAGGATGGCGAGCAGTGCAAGTACACGCAACCCGAGCAAAACACCGCGCAGATGCCGGGGAAGTTGACTTCGTCGGTAGCCCGAAAACGACTCATACACGACAAACCCCAGGCACGCTGCGACGGCTACGAGCCACAGCCAGTCGGGGTGGTAGCCGGCGACCAGACTCCACCGTTCCGTCATCGGACCCCCCATGTGGATGTACCTTTGCAAAGTTTATGCATGTACATGACTAGCGACCGTGCTCGCGCAGCAGCGTCTCGACATGGGCCGGATCGGATTTGTAGTCGGTACAGGTGGCGTAGAGCAGGATGTTGGTGGCAAATCGAATCGCCCACTCGCGTTGGAGCGCGCCCCCGGGGACGCAGGGATGCAGGTGCCGACCGTCTTGGCCGCGGGCGAGGGCACCCCCGAGGTCGTTGCGAAACAGCAACACCTCGAGCCGACCTTCTTCTTGGACGCCGAGGATATCGCTGTGGATCTGGGTGCGCCCGACCGGTGTGCCGACCAAATAAAACGCCCGGTACAGCACGTGTTCGCGGGACACCGGCATGACACTGGCCCCTGGGAGGATGCGCCCGAGCAGGGCCCGGACATCGCGTTCAAACCCGCGGTCGGTCCCACCGTCCGCATCGTCAAACACCAGCATGCCGCCAAGGTCGACAAATCGCCGCAACTGGGCCTCGCCCGCCTCGCCCGGGGGTGGAAATCCACCCTGGCCAGCGATGTATAGCCAAGGAGTTTGAAACAGTGATGGACTGTCGAGCGAGACGACCGAGGGTTCGCGCAGGGGTTCGAGGCGGGTGCGCAGCCGCAGCTCGGTGGCCAACTCCCGCATCGCCCCCGGCCGCGGATTCCAGTTGCCGGCGTACTGCAGTTGCGGAAGATCGATGTGTAGCACCGACAGCGGGGCGTGTTCGAAACTGTCGAGGATGCTCCGGAGCTCGGGCGCAAGCTCTTCGGGAGGCTGGGCACCGGCCGCCCGACCCGTGGCCAATGCACACAGGCCGCCACTGGCGAGCGTGAGAAGTTGCCGACGCGAAGTCACTGACCGGATCTATACCAGAACGGGGCTGCAGGTGCCTCGCTCAGGCGCATTGCCGGCGATGCCCAGACGGATCTCGCAGTGCGTTCGATCATCTACCTGCGCGTGCGCAATGGCAGCCAAGGGATGCTTCGTCGGGTGGTCGACTGTGTGCCGTGGGGTGCTCTTAATTGTACAATCAAGAAAATACGCAAACCGAACTGCGCGACGAGCCGTAAACCGCGACGCGCCGAGACAGGGTCCTGTGATCCTGCAACGAGTTGTCAGCGAGCAGCCTGCACTCTCGCGTTTGACCCCCAGGTGAACGGCCCAAAGACGCTCGCACCAGTTCGCAGGATGTGTTGCACCTGCGGCCTGGTCCAAGTATGTTGCGCCGACATGTTTGACGTCTCGATCGATCCCCCCGACTCGTCGCCGCGGCTGGCGACGATCACCATCGACCGCCCCGGCGAAAAGGTCAACGCGATCGCGCCGGACTCGTTTGCAAAGATCGCCGAGATCATGGACACGCTCGAGGCCACCGATGGCCTGAGTGGGATTGTGTTGTGCTCGGGCAAGCGCGACAACTTTATCGCTGGCGCCGATGTCGACGTGTTTGCCCATGCTGATACGGCGGCAAAGATCGAGGCATTCTCGCGCGAGGGTCACCAAATCCTCAACCGTTTGGCCAACTCCAAGGTCCCGGTCGTCGCCGCGATCCACGGAAGTTGCCTCGGGGCCGGGACCGAACTCGCACTCGCCTGCCACTACCGGATTGCGAGCGACTCGCCCAAAACCATTCTCGGCTTGCCCGAAGTTCAGCTCGGTCTGTTTCCGGGGGGTGGTGGTACGGCCCGTCTGCCGCGGCTCATCGGGCTGCGAGAAGCCCTCGACCTGATTCTCACCGGTCGCAACGTGCGTCCGCGCAAGGCCAAAAAACTCGGGTTGGTCGACGCGGTCGTCGGGCCGGAAGCACTCGAAGCAGCCGCCCGGGCAGCGGCCGTTCAACTTTCGCAGGGCGCATTGAAGCGTCGCAGCAAACCCCAAGACTCGGTCGATCGCACCCTTTTAGAGGGCAACCGAGCCGGTCGGGCGCTCGTGTTTCGCCAGGCGCGGAAGTCCGTTCTGAGCAAGACGATGGGCCTGTATCCGGCCCCGTTGGTCGCCCTCGATCTGATTTCCCGCGGGATCGACCTCCCACTCGACAAAGCGTTGGCCTTAGAGCCCTCGGCGTTTGCCGAGCTCGCACTGGGCGACACCTCCAAGGCTCTGGTATCCCTGTTTCGCCGCTCCAACGCACTCAAGAAACAGGTCGCAAAGGACAGCGAAGGCACCATCATTGAAGGTACAAATATCTCGCGGCTCGGCCTCGTCGGCGGTGGGTTTATGGGGGCCGACATCGCGGTGGTTGCCGCCGACAAGGGGATCGAAGCCCGCATCCGGGATATCGCAGGCGAGCCACTGGCCCGCGCGCTCGGACATGTGCACAAGCACTTTCGTCGACGGACCCGCAGTGTCGGGCGCAAACATGTGTTCGGTGCCCAGTCCCGCGTGAGCGGCGGCCTCACCCTCGCCGGGTTTCAAACCATGGACCTCATCATCGAGGCTGTGCCGGAGATTTTGGGTCTCAAGCAAAAAGTGTTCGCCGAGCTAGAACAGATCGTCGGGCCCGATACGATCCTGGCGACCAACACATCGGCGCTTCCCCTGGCCGATGTCGGGGCCGAGATCAAGCGCCGCGATCGGTTTATCGGGCTGCACTTTTTCTCGCCGGTCACCAAGATGCCGCTGCTCGAGATCATCCGCACCCCGGAGACTTCGGCACAGACCTTGGCCACGTGCCTGACGTTTGCCACCACCATCGGCAAGACCCCGATTGTGGTCAACGACGGACCTGGCTTTTACACCACACGTGTACTCGGCTTTTACCTCATGGCCGCCCTCGAGTTGATCTCCCAGGGCTACAGCATCGAAGAGGTCGACCTCGGCGCGCGCAAAGTCGGCTGGCCCGTTGGACCGATTACACTGCTCGACGAAGTCGGGATCGATGTCGGTGCCAAGGTCGCAAAGACCCTGTCCAAAGCGTTCCCCAAACGGATCACGGTGCCCGACTCGGTGTCCGTGTTTCTCGACCAAGACCGACTCGGACGCAAGTCTGGGCGCGGCTTCTACCTATACCCTCCGGGAAAGAAAGGGAAAAAGTCGGTCGACAAAGATGTTTATACATTTTTCCCGGGGCGGGCCAAGGCCAAGAAGGTCGATCCCGAGGTGCTCGGCGAGCGCTTGACCATGATCGCCGCGATCGAAGCGATCCACTGTCTTCAGGAGGGGATCCTCGCCTGTCCGCGCGACGGCGATATCGGGGCGGTGTTTGGCTTTGGCTATCCGCCGATGCGCGGGGGCCCGTTTTCCCATTTCGACAACATCGGCCTTGGCAACATCCAACAGCGTCTGCGCACGTTGGCGGTCGATCACGGGGCGGCCTACAAACCACCCGAACTCCTCGACCAACTCGTGTCCGACGGTAAACCGTTTCACAGCCTCGACCCCAGCGAATAGCCCTTTGGAGCGTCTCGACGCATCGCCTCGCAGGTCGAATCTGTGACCTTCGCAAACTGCACAATCCCGCGTCGCACCAGACAACTCATCACTCGGACTTCCCCATGAATCAGCCAGCCTCTCCCCGTATCCGTTCAGTCGCCGTCGTGGCCGGTGCACGTACACCTTTTTGCAAAGCCGGTGGCAAGCTGCGTCGCTGTTCGGCCGTCGACCTCGGTGCCGTTGCAGCCCGCGAAGCGCTGCTGCGTTCCGGCGTGCGTCCGCAACAGGTCGATCAACTGATCTTTGGCATCGTCTCCGCTCCGGTCGGTGCGCCCAACATCGCCCGCGAGATCGGGCTTGCGGCCAACTTCCCGCGAACGACGCCCGCCTATACGGTGACGCGTGCGTGTGTTTCGGCCAACCAGGCTGTGACCAATGCGGCGGACCAGATCGCACTTGGGCAGGCCGATGTCATTGTTGCCGGAGGTGCCGAGGTGCTCAGCGATGTGCCGATCTTATATGGCCGGGAGTTTCGCGACGCGCTGTTTGCCGCGAGCAAGGCCCGTACGCCCGCGGCCCGGCTCAAGGCGTTTGCAGCGGTGCGGCCCAAGGATTTGATGCCAGTCGCCCCGGCCATCGCCGAGCCGTCGACCGGTGAAACCATGGGACAGGCGGCCGAAAAGATGGCCAAAGCATTTGCAATTGCAAGAAAAGACCAGGATAGCTTCGCCGCCCAGAGTCACGCCCGCGCAATCGCTGCCTGGGAAGATGGAACACTGGCAAAGCATGTCACGGCGACACCTGTACCGGGGAACAAGGGCGTCAAAGTCGTCGAGCGAGACAACCACCCGCGCGCCGACAGTGCGCCGGAGAAGTTGGCCAAGTTGCGCCCGGTGTTTGACCGCAAATACGGCTCGGTGACCGCAGGTAATGCCTCGCCACTGACCGACGGGGCATCGGCACTTGTACTCGCAGCCGAGGAGGTCGCACGCGCCGAGGGCTGGCCAATTCTCGGGATTTTACGCGACTACCGGTACGCCGCGATCGACCCGTTTGAGCACCTGTTGATGGGTCCAGTCAGCGCAGTGGCCAGCGTGCTCGCCCGCACGGGTCTTTCGCTCAAGGACATCGGTGTCATCGAAATGCACGAGGCATTTGCCGCCCAGGTACTGGCCAATATCCACGGACTGGCGTCGGCGACCTACTGCCGCGAAAAGTTAGGCCGCAGCCAAGCAGTCGGCGAGATCGATCCCACGTTGGTCAATCTATGGGGTGGGAGCATCAGTTTGGGCCATCCCTTCGGCGCGACCGGAGGAAGGTTGATCCTACAATGTTTGGATCTGCTCGCACGCAAAGGAGAGCAGTTCGGCCTGATCTCAGCATGTGCTGCGGGCGGCATGGGGTCGGCAATGGTGTTTGAGCGACCGGCCTAAGCGATTTTTCTCGACACGGGTCGAACAAAATAATGCGAGACACCCGGCATGCCTCGGGTCACGGCTTGTGCGGACGCTGTGGGTTGAGCACCGGCTTGTCAGGCCATGGAACGAACGCGGGTCGAACAGGTCAATATGGATCGCCCTTTCTAGGTCACGAATCGCCAACGCGGTGTCGTGGCCCGCAAAAATGTCCGCAGTGCGCGAAGAGTTAATTCAAAAATTGTAGGTGCAAATATAATTGAGCTCACAGGTCTGGGCCAGAGCGATGCGCGAATCGTTTCTAGGGAAACAGACAAATTAAGGCATGTATGCACAACATTTGAAGCCATTGCAGATGGGCACAGACGCTCGTAGGAACGCTAATTTTGGGGGGCGTGGACCCCTAATGTTTCGAGCGGTTGTTGCCGTTGAGTCTCGCAAAAGACACACGTTTGCCGCGTAGTGGCCTTCCTTTACGACATGTCCATTTCGCCCTGCTCCTTGGAGCTTGTTGCCGGTAGAATCCGTCGACATCTACTTGGAGCTCACTCATGACCCGCGCATCTTCGCTTTTCTTACTCACCTGTCCACTCGTTGTCGCCACCGCCTGTGGTGGGGGGGGAGGGGATACCGAGACCGACTCCCAGACTGGCAATGTCACCCAGACGACCCAAACGACAACCGATTCGACCTCGGAGACGACGGACACGGTTGGCGAGACCAGCGATACCGCTGGCACCGGTACACAAACCGCGGGTGAGACCCTGGACACGACCGACCCGACGGATACCGATCCGACGGCCGGTCCGACGGATAGTGAAAGTACGACGGACACAGACACGGATCCGACGGACACGGATACGACCGATACCGGTGGGTGCCCGCTCAAGTGCTCACCCGATCTCACGCAGGTACTCGATTGCAACGACATGGTGATCGACGATTGCGAGGGCAACGAGGGTTGTGATCCGAATACCCTCGACTGTGTCGACCCCTGCTTGGCGGCCGAGGAAAAGCGCAGCTCGGTGGGGTGCGAGTACTACTCGACCCTGATGTACAGCCTCGAAGAAGAGCCGTGTTTTGCCGCCTTTGTGGCCAACACCTGGGATTCTCCTGCACATATCGAGGTCGACTTTGGCGGTCAGGACATCGCGGTCGGTGATATTGCATTCATTCCCCAGGGCACCGGGCCCAACCTGACCTATGACCCCTATGATGATGTTGGGGGACTCCCGCCCGGCGAGGTCGCGGTGTTGTTCCTCGCCGGCCCCAATGGCGATGAAAAGTGCCCCTATCCCTCGGCTGTGCCCGACGTTCCGATGGTCGATGGCACCGGGATCGGCGACTCGTTTCACATTACCACCGACGTGCCTGTGGTGGCCTTTCAGATCAATCCCTACGGCGGCGGTACGGTGGCGGTGACGGGGGCTTCGCTGCTGTTGCCGACATCTGTGTGGGACGACAATTACATCGCTGTCAATGCCTACGATGTCTACGACCAGGCTCCGCGGGCCCCTTCATTCAATGTAATTGCAATGGAGGACAATACCCAAGTGACGCTGACACCGGTGGCCGATTTGGTCGGTGGTGGCGGGATTCCGTCGGCGTCGGCAGGTCAGACCGTTCAGTTCACGATCAATGCCGGTGAACATGCACAGATTTCACAGTTCGAAGAGCTCACCGGTTCCGTCGTCACGGCCGACAAACCAATCGGTGTGATGGGCGGACACGAGTGCATGCGCGTGCCCTACGGCGAGATGTGGTGCGATCACGGCGAGCAGATGATTCCCCCGATCCGCGCCTTGGGCAGTGAGTATGTCGGTGTGATGCATCGGCCGCGCAATGGCGAGGATTCGTTTTGGCGACTGGTCGGGGTGGTCGATGGGACACAACTGACCTGGTCCGATGACGTCGGTGGACCGCCGAGCGTCAATCAGGGAGAGGTTGCCGAATGGATCACAGGGGCCGCGTTTACGGTCGAGAGTCAGGACGAAGACCATCCGTTTTTGCTGTTCAACCTGATGAGTGGAAATGCGTGGGTGCCCGGGCCCGAGGGCTATGGCGACCCCGACTTTGTGCTCAACTACTCGCCCGACCAGTACGGCAACTACTATGTGTTTTTTGCCGACCCGACCTACCCCGAGACCAACATCGTCGTCGTGCGAAAGACCTTCAATGGTTCATTCCGCGATGTCGAGCTCGACTGTGCGGGTGCCTTGGATGGTTGGACGCCGGTTGGCGAAGATTACGAATACACTCGCCTCGATCTGATCACGGGTGATTTTGAGGATGTTGGTAACTGCTCGACCGGGCGTCACGAAATCATCAGCGACGGGCCCTTCGGCTTGTGGGTTTGGGGCTGGGGGACGCCAGAAACGTCGATTACGACCACCAACGTGTCCTACGGCTATCCCGGGGGGATGAATGTGCAACTGATCAACGACGTGGTGATCGAGTAGATCCGGACCGGGTTGCCGGCCCCCCTGGGTTTGGGCGACGATGACCTGGGATGCTGGTGACGGCGGTGATGCGTGGGTGTCTGGCCTCGACCCTGATGGTTGCGGCTGTTCAAACGCCGGTGGCGACGGATGGGGGCTCGAACGGGAGTGAGTCCCCTCCGACAGGTTCGTTCGAACAGCCTGTGGAGTCCGAGCCACAGCCGGGTTTGCGACCGGATTCCGATTTCCAATCGCAGTCGCAGTTGCAACAGCCGGAGTCTACGACCGCAAGTCCGCAGCCGCGGCCGCGCGTGCAGGTACAACCTCCAAGTCCGCAACCGCAACCGCAACCGCAACCGCAACCGCAACCGCAACC
>CAZUPD010000183.1:0-14687 GCA_964621785.1 uncultured Nannocystaceae bacterium | reverse complement strand
ACTTCATCGACATGGACCGCGAGTCCAACCGCCGCAAGGTCTACCGCAAACTCCAAGAGTCCCTGCGCCGCGACCGGGCCAAGGCCCACATCACCAAGATCAGCGAAATGGGTCTGGTCGAGATGAGCCGCAAACGCACCCGCGAAAGCCTCGGGCGGATGCTGACCAGTTCGTGCGAGTCGTGTAATGGCAAGGGCTACACCAAAAGCCCGAGCACGATGTGCTACGAGATTCTGCGCGAAATCAGGCGTGAAGCGCCCCACCTTCAGGGCGACAAGATCCTGATTCAGACCAGCCCTGCGGTCGCCGAGCTCATGAACGGCCCCGAAATCAAGGCGGTCGACAACATGGTCAAACGCATCCAACGCGGAATCGAGATCAAGGGTCGCCGGGATTTCCATATCGAACGGTTTGAATACTGCGGTAAAACGAGTAAGTAAGATGCGCGCCGCCCGAATACTCGAGCGGCGACATCGACAAAGGTGCCTGTTGCTGTGACCGCTGAACGCCGCCGTGGAGACCGCTTCACCATCAACCGCGAGTTTCGCAAGGTCGACGCGGGAACCCTGACCTACGTCTCGAACATCAGTGAGACCGGTGTGTTCCTCAACACCACCGAGTCGCTCCCACTTGGCACCAAGGTCGACCTCAACTTCACCGTCCTGCTCGACGAGCCAGTGATTATCGAAGCCCCGGGCAAGATCGTCTACCACTCGGACAACCCGATGGGGATGGGGGTCGAGTTTGAGGTCCTCAGTGCCGAGATGGCCCTGCGTGTCGCCGACATCGTCAGCCAGCAAAGCAGTCGTCGCCACGGCAAACGGCCGGTCGCCGAGGGTCCGCGGATCCGCACCCGCGACCTGACCGCCGAAGAACTCGCCGAGCTCGAAGAAGACGATGCACCTTCGCCCGAGCCCACGACACCGATCCCGCCACCGCCCAAACCTGCCGAAGAACCGGAATATATCGACCTGTAGAAACCGTCCGAGACGTCTAATCTCGCCGCGGAGTGCTACAACCAATTGCGAGTCCGAAGCGCGGGCAACCATATAGATGAGGTGATGATGTGAGTCTGACAAAGCGACTTTGGAATGTGGCGCGCGCCAACTTGAGTGACTTTGCGTCTGCCCTGCGCTCCGACCCACTCGACGAGCTGACCGAAGAGGAGCGCCGAGCCCTCGACGAGGAGCTCAAACAGACGGTCGGTGCCCGTGCCGGTCGCCGGGCGCGGCAGGCCTACGAATCGGTCAACGACCGCGTAAACCAAACGCGTCCCGGAGGACCGTCACCCGAAGAACAACGCCGACGCTGGTACAAGACCTTAGAGCTCGAGCCGGGCGCGAGTTTCGAAGAAGTCCGCAAGGCCTATCGCAAGTTGCTGCGCAAGTATCACCCCGACCGGTTTGCCCAAAACCCCGAGAAATACAAGGCCGCGACCGAGGTCACCCGCAACGTGACCGAGGCCTACGACGGGTTGTCGCAATATCTCCAGCGCTAACACCCGGACCATCTGAGTCTTCCTCGACTTACGGCCGTCTTCCCTGTCTCACGGACCTCACGGACCTGGCGTTTGAGTGTCGAGACTGCCGCGACTTCGATCTCACTCGAAAGGTCTGCGACGGCGGCCGCAGCCGAAGACTTGGTGAGAAGTCCCGGCTACGTGTATTGCCCACGCCCGCGCGTGCGCGTACCTTTCGGCGACTTCTCGCCATGCCCAAACACGCCGCCAAGGGCCGGGACAAATCCGGCAAGAAAAAACGCAAGCGCAAGACCCTGGCCAGCAAGGCCGACCGTCACGAGTTGTACGAGCGCTCGGTGCAGGACACCGAACGCGACGTCGACCTGATGAACTGGGTCTATCAACGAATCCGTGGATATACACCGATGCGCCTGCGCGAAGATTTTTGCGGTACCGCAGCCCTGTGCCTGTCGTGGGTCAAGAGCGATCCGGGGCGCTGTGCCCTCGGTATCGACCTGTGCGGCGATACCATGGCCTGGGGGCGGCACAACCGAATCGAGCCGGCGGGTGAAGTCTTTGCCTCGCGCATCGAACTACAACAGGCGGACGTGCGCGACCCGGCGGCGGGCGGATTTTTGGCCGACATCTGCACCGCCCTCAACTTCAGCTACAGCGTGTTCAAAACCCGGGCCGACCTGCGTGGCTATTTCGAGGCAGTCCACCGTGGGCTCGACCGCGACGGCGTGTTCTTGATCGACCTGTTGGGCGGTACCGAGACCATGGGTGAGGACTTCACCGACCACAACCACGGCGACTTTGTCTACCGCTGGGAGCAGTCGCGGTTCAACATCATCGACCACTCGCTGCGCTGCCACATCCACTTTTTGTTCCCCGACGACTCGCGCATCAAAAATGCCTTCACCTACGACTGGCGCCTGTGGACGGTCCCCGAGCTCTGCGAGCTGCTGACCGAAGCCGGGTTTTCCAAGGTCCACTTCTACTGGGAAAAGACCGACAAACACGGCGAGGGCACGGGGAAGTTCTACGAGCCGACGTTTGTCGAAAACCAGGAAGTTTGGTGGACGTACATCGCCGCCGAAAAATAATTGCTGATACACGAGGTACACATGGGCAAGCACAAGCGGAAACACAAGGGCAAAAAAGACAAGCACAAGCGCACCATGGCGCAACGCGCCAACCGACATCTGTTGTATCAGCAAACGGTTCAGGCGCCCGAAGCTGACATCGAGTTTTTTGAGTCGATCTTCGAGCGCCACCGCGGGCGCAAGGCACTTTCCCTGCGCGAGGATTTTTGCGGCACCGCCCATTTCTCGAGCGTGTGGTGCAACAGCGACAAAAACCGCACCGCCTTGGGCATCGACCTCAACCGCGAGACCTTGGACTGGGGCCGCGAACACAACGTCGAAGCGGCGGGCGAAGATGTCTCCACGCGCATCCGCTTGGTCTGCGGCGACGTGCGCTGCAACGAGTACGACGCGGTCGACATGACGGTGGCGATGAACTTCAGCTACTGCGTGTTCCAGACCCGCAAAGATCTGCTCGAGTACTTCAAGGTCGCACGCAAAGGCGTCAAGGACGACGGCATGTTTGTGGTCGAGCTCTACGGTGGCATGGAGGCGATCCAGCCAGTCGAGGACGAACGCGACTACGACGGATTCACCTACGTGTGGGAGCAAGAAAAGTACAACCCGATCGACCACTCGACCCTGTGCCACATCCACTTCGTGTTCGACGACGGGTCCGAGCTGCGCAAAGCCTTCACCTACGACTGGCGCCTGTGGTCGATCGCCGAGGTCCGCGAGGTCATGGAAGAAGCCGGATTTTCCCAGGTCCGCGTGTACTGGGAAGAGGTCGAGGACGAGGAAGACTCCGACGAGGATTCCGATGTCCTAGGCGGCAGCGGCGAGTATGTCGAGGTCACCGAGGTCGAAAACCAGGAGTCGTGGCTGGTGTACATCGCCGCCTTCGCCTGACGTCACATCGTCGCACAGAGGCCACGCGGGGAATCTTGCGTGGCCTTATTGCATCCGAAAACAGCAAACCCCAGGTCGCCAATCGGTGTCTATCGTGCACGGCGTGCAAGCCTGACCGATTGGGCCACCGACCCCAAGCGCTGTAGGCTCGCGCCATGAACCGTCTCGGACTCGCCCTGTTCGCCCTGTGTGCCATCAACTGTACAGGAGGAGACGAGGAAACCAGCGAAACCGATTCAGAGACGGCAGCGACCCTCGGATCGACCTCGACAAGCGAAACGACCGAGGACACGGGCGCAACGGACACTGTAGATACAACAACTTCGACCACCGACGACACGACCACCGACGACGCGACCACCGACGACACGACCACCGACGACACGACCGACTTCGAGACTGACTCGGAGACTGATACCGGCACCGATACCGACGATGTACCGGTCGACTGCTCCGACGATGAGTGGACCTGTGTCGCGGTCGACCCCGTGAGCCCCTACGGCGAAGTCACCTTCGAGGTCCCGGCCGCACAAAATTGGGTCAACACAGGCTTGTATCTACAACAGGGTCAGCAGGCTCTCATCAGCGAATCCGGGTCCTGGTATGTCAACGACAACGCCGGGAACACCATCGATCACGGGCCCTGTGTCATCGGCGACCTGGTCGCCCGGATCGGCCTGCACTACAAAGACCCGGCGCTGACCTGTGTCGCCGGCGACGAGGTGGTGTTTACCGCCGACAAGGACGGGATTGTGTTCCTCGGAGCCCTGCCTAGCAACGACCTCGGCGAGACCTACGAGACCCGGCGCAACGCCTCAGGGTCGAAGCAGGTGACTGTGACCAGCGATGGCCATACCGTACCGACGATCGATGTCGCCGACGCTGCCCAGACCGACTTTGATGCAATTACATCTGGTTGGGTCGAAGTCCGCGGGACCCACACAACCATCACCCTACCGACGGTGACCGCCGCCCAAGATGCCAACCTCCTGCAGGATGCGACGTCGCTGATCGACGCGATGTACGACCACCATGCTGACCTGCGCGGAGCGGTTCCCCAACACGGCCAGCGAATCCGATTTTTTCCCGACCCCAACATCATGGGTATCGGTTACATGTTGGCTGGCAATCCCGTGCGCATGGATACGGTCCTAGTCGATGCCGGTTATGGCAACCGGATCTCCAACGCGGGCGAGCCGGGCGTCGATGTGTGGGGATTTGCCCACGAACTCGGCCACGATTTCACGTTTGTCAATGGCCTGTGGTGGTATCAGGAAAACTCGCTCGAGTCGTGGCCCAACATTTTTTCGATCCATGCCCTCGAAGCCCTAGGTCTACCGATCCATGCAAATGCACTGGCCTGCGAGGGCGGTCAACCCATCGCGTACGACAACTGGGACGCCTGGGCCGGACTATGTTTTTTGCTCGAGTTTCAAACCACCTATGGATTTGCGTTCTACGCCGACTTCTTTGCCATCCTCAACGATACACCCCACAGCGATGTCCCGGGGGGTGCCATGGCCTGGCACTGGGTACACGACCGGTTTGAGGAGATCGCCGGCGTTGATGTAACAGCAAGTTTTTTGACGTGGGGCGTCCCCAACCCGGGATGACTCGATGTCACGTGGCGAGATCGAGGCACAAAAACAATCAAGTGTATGTGCAAGATGAAACAGCCTGGTTCGCTTACCGAGTTCGACAGCGAGCATGCAACCAGCGAGGTCGGAGACTGCTCGCTAGGTCTCGCTGATTAACCGCCGTTGTGTGCCCCGCTGGGCTCGCTGGATTTGGGGGGAACGACACCAAACGCAGCCCCGAGGCCCCGGCCTGGACGCACCGCTCGGGCGTCGGATTTTTCGCCGCCCTCAGGTTCGGGGGTCGTCTCCGGCGTTTCTGGAAGCGGGGTTGCCCGGAACAATCGGGCACCGCGCTCGGAAACCTCGGAGATCGGTGGTGGTTTGAGCCGGTCACCCAATTCGGATTGGGTCGCCTTAAAAAATCCCTCGCCGGCGTCGACCACGTGTGTGGCCGATTGCAACTTGGGACCGCTCGTCTCCGTTTGCCCGTTGGACACGACCCCAGCAGGCACAAGTCGGGGGATCGTCAAACCTGGGAACTCGCTGCGCGGAACGGGAACGCCAGACAAAGATGTTGCATGCGCATCATCGGATACCTCGGCGGTGTTCGAAGCTTCACTCGCCTCCGTCGCGGCCGGGACCTCGTCTCCCGGAGGTTGCTCGGAGGAGGACTCTGCGACCTCGTCGCTGTCCTCGGGCTCGTCGCGTGCACCTTCGGGGACGGGTTTTGCCGTGGAGATATGTGTATCTGCACTCGCTTCTGCGGCCTCGGGATCGCCCTCGGACATGTCGATCTCAAACCCGGTTCCCGACGAACTCGCCTCGGTTTCGACCTCGGGCTCGGACTTGGATTCAGGCTCCGGTTCGACCTCGGGTACGGGCTCGGGCGTGCCGGCAACCCAACCGCGTGCCCGCAACGCCTCCGCTTGGCTCGGATCGTCGGGTACGGGCGGGCCCCCTCCTTGGCCACCGCCGATCTCGCCCGATACGGTGACAGCGTGCTCACTGGTGACGACGATCGTCGTCCGCCGCGAACGCGCTCGTCGCTCGCGTCGAAGTTGGGCCTCGATGTAGCGACGCAGACCTTGACGCGCCCGTTTGACAAGCGTTTCGACCACAGGATCGTCATCGTCTTGCAGGCAGATCTGGGCTTTTTCCAGCATCTCGGAGGCTTCGTCGATCCGCTCGGCACGTTGCAGTCCGAGGGCGAGGGCAGCGATGACGCGCGGGTGATCACCGATGATCTTTTGCGCCGCCTCGATGTACGCAATCGCCTGGCGGTTGCGCTTGAGGTCACTCGAGAGCAACACAATGCCGAGGTCGAGCTGGTCGCGCGGGCCCATCAGCTTGGCCTTGGAGAGCTTTCGCAACAGCTCGCGGGCCTTTTTGCGATCGCCGGCGACCACATGGGCATGGGCTTGGGCACTCACCAACATCACGGCGTCGGGTGCCCGGCACAACTTGGCGGTTTCGGCAAACCATTTGGCGGCTGCGCGCCCGTCGTTGAGTTTGAGATAAACCTGTGCTTTTTGCAGCGTGCTCCAGGCTTCGGGCGCAAACAGCCGCACGAGCATGTCCTTGAAAAGCGTCTTTTTAAGACGTTTGGCCTCGCTGCGAGTGGCGACCGCGATCGCCTGGGATCGCTTTTCGAGCTGGGCGTTGACCACCGAAGGGATCAACACAAACGCGACCAAAGCCAAGCCGATCATCGACATCCGTGTCGGCGAAGATCCGCTGAACCACCCGATCGCAACCAATGCGAGTGGGATCGCAAAGTGAAACGCTCGACCGGCGGCTGGTCTGCGACTTCGCGTCCACAGGTGTTGCGGGACAATGACCGGCGGCAGTGCGTTCCGGTTGAGTTTCGGCAGGGACACGTTCGAAGCCGGGCATACCGACAACCGGCGAGTCCTGCAAGTAGGACGCGAGTTTCTTCGGTGCGGAAACGCCGAGGGCCACCGCGACCCCACTCGTACGCACCGCCTTCCGAGCCGGCAGATCCGGCAGTGGCCTGCTACAATCGCCGCCGTGAATGCACCCTTGGACCTCGAACAATTTGTCCAACGCCGGCAACTGACAGCCTACGAACAGGACATGGCCCGAGGGTGCTATGCCTACGGTGTCGACTTGCGTCGCGGAAGCTGGTTTCGCAACTCGGCGGTGGCTCAGACGGCGATGCGCTCTTTAGAGCTTCGGTGGTTGCAACTCGCCGACGAGCTCATGGCCTCGGGAGAGTTGCTGTACCCCAAGGGCCATCGCCTCTCCGGGGTTTTGCGCGAAATCGTAGTACTCGCCCGGATGCTCCACGCCGATGTCCCCGGTCTGCGGCTGTTGTCGCCAGAGGCCCGAACATCGGGGAATTGGCCAGTCGTCACCCCCTTGGGCAACACCCGGGGGTCGTGTAACTGGCTGGCGGTCGACCCCGACGCGCTACTCGGCCACAGCCCGGCCGAACGACGATTTTTGTTGGGCGCGGCCCTCGGCCACCTCCAGTGTGGGCACGGAATTCTGTTCACCTCACGCCTGGTCACCGTGCGCGAGCGCAGTCTCCGCTTAATCGCCAGAATCATGGCCCCGTGGACCAAAGTCGCCGCTTTTTCGGCCGACCGCGCCGGGATGCTCGCCGCCGGTGATCTCGAAGCCTCGCTCATGGCCCTCGCCGCCACCACAGCGAGCAATGCAAAATACGCCCCGGCATTTCCCGCCTTCGGCGAGCGACGGATCGCCCTCGAAGATTTTGAACATACACGGGTTGTCGCAAGGATGCGTACGCAACAAACCCTGGTGACCGCCCGTATGCACCCCGGCGGTCAAGTACCTTCGGACGAACAGGCCGACGCACACGACACCGAGGCCAAAACCGAACCGACCGAAGCCGAAACTGCCGCGTCCGAGGCCGAACCCGCTGACGAGGCACAAACCCTCGGGGTCCCCCGGACCGCCTGGCCACTTGCGCGTTGCGATCAACGCCTGACCCGTCGGCTCGGCCTCCTCTAGCACTGATTGTACCAGCAACGAAGATCGGACCTCGACGTGGAACACCAAGCGATCCTCGAACAGTCTGCCGAACAACTCTCGGCCATCTCCGACCAGCTCGGCCTGTCCTTGGTCGGCCACCAGCTCGTCAGCGAAACCAATCGCCGACTCGACGCCAAGCGCCTGCGAATCACCGTCCTGGGCGAGATCAAACACGGCAAGTCGAGCCTCATCAACGCCCTGCTCCAGACGCCCGGTTTGCCCGTCGGTGTCACGCCGACCACCGGCACCATCATCCGCGTGTGTAGCGGTGAAACCCCGGGCATTTACCAAGTAACCGCCGACGGTACCCGAACCGCGGTCGAAGAAGCCGACTTCAAGCCGCTCGTCCGCGGCAAAAAGGAACGCTTCGGCGACCTCGAACTCGTTGTTGATACAAAGAACTACCCGTTTCCCGACCACGTCGAACTGCTCGACACCCCCGGGATCAACGACATCCAGACCGCCCGCGGTTTGCAAAGTCGGGGTCAATTGGGTCGCAGCGATATCCTGCTGCTGGTGCTCGACGCCACCCAAGCGCTCAACCGCACCGAACTCGGGTTTTTGCGTGACGCGGCCATTGCCGTCGGCGGATTCGACCCCGACCAGTCCGGAGCCGAAGTCCTGCTCGTCCTCAACCGCATCGACTTGGTCGGCGCCGACGAACGCGAAACCGTCGTCAACCATGTGCGCGACGAACTTGCGGGGCTATTTCCAGGCTCGCCCAAAATCTTCGAGACCAACGCCCGCGCGGCACTCAAGCAGGAAGACGCCCCGGGTGTCGACGGCGTCAACCGCCTGCGCGACTACCTCGCCGGACTTGCCGGGCGTAGCGAAACTCTCCTGCCGCGACGCACCCGCGCGGCGTTGCTGCGCTACACCCAACTGCTCGGGCAAAACGCGACCATTCAAGCCCGTGCACTCACCCTCGATGCCGACCAACTCGCCAAGGAAATTGCCGACATCGAGCAGGCCTTGGCGCAACAAAAACTCGACCTCGAAAGTCTGCGACAGGTTCTCAAAGACGGTCGAAAGGTCATCTTAAATGCATCCCACGAGCGCGTCAGCGAATACCGCGAGCAACTCGAATCCGAGGCGTTCACCCAACTAGAGCGCGACGATCTGCGCCATGTCGCCGACGTTTTGCCGGCGGCGATCCACGATTCGATGATGCACTTCACCTACGCCGAAGGTCAGCGGCTTCAGGACGCACTCGACTCGTTGACCCAACAGATCCTGCGCACCCACGGCGAACAGGCCCGCGGCCTGCTCGCCCAAGCCATGCTCGGGTTCAAGTTTCGCGGCTCCGACGTCCGCCTCGCGCCGCCCTCGGTCGCGATCGAAGCCGGGATGTTGACCGTCAGCGTCATCGGTACGCTCATCATGTACTTCGGCAACTTCTTCACCGGCATGCTGGTGACCACCGCCGGGCCACTCACCACCATGGCCCTGCGCGAGAAGTCGATCCGCAACCTGCGGGCAGCTGCCTCCAAAGCCATCCCCAAAACCCTCGAGCGCGACCTTCAAGGGCTGACGCAGGCACTCGAAGCCGCCGTCGACCACTACACCCAAGCAGTCGAAGAACACCTGATCCTGGCCAACAGCCAACTCGCCGAGCAACTCGCGGCGGTGTTGCGGCGGGCCAGCGGATGCCTCGGTGGCGACTCCAACCTAAGCGTGGAGCAGCGGCGCGAGGCTTCGATGCGTGAGCTCCAACAACTCCAAGCGCAGCTGACCGAAGTCGCCGACCGGCTGCACGCCCTTCAATTTGCATAGACACCTTCCACGCAGGAGCAGTCGATGGCAGACACACCTCCGGACCCCGACGGCGAACCCTCTGACGACAACGAAACCTCCGGCAATCCCTCGACGTGGCGCTCGATGGGCTCCGTACTCGGACGATGGGGCCGTCGCGTCGGCACCCTGATCACCGAAGGTGTCTCTGGGCAATCCTCGGTCCCCGAAGCTCTCCGCGAATCCCTCGACCGCGCCCGTGACCTGCGGTTGACCGGTGACCCTCGAGCTGCGCGTCAGACCCTCGCGGCCCTCCAGCGCGACTATCCAGACAACCAATTTGTCGATCTCGCCACGGCCCTGACACTGTGTGCACAGGCATTGATCGACAACCAGGCGATCGGCGAGCTCCACAACGCCTGCGAGAAAGCGGGGAAACAACGCAAAAAGCCTCTGCATCTCCCCCTCCTGACGGCAACAAAGTTGCTGTTACAAGGAGATCCCGAACGGGCCCTCGACGCCCTGCGCCGCGGGCAACGCAGCGTCAAAGAGATCCATCCCCGGGGGCGCGACGAAGCCCAATTTTATATCCACCTGTTAACGACCATGGCCAACATCCGCCTCGGTCGCCACGAACGCGCCCTGCTAGAGC
The DNA here is from genome assembly GCA_964621785.1 of uncultured Nannocystaceae bacterium. GTDB lineage: Bacteria > Myxococcota_A > Polyangia > Nannocystales > Nannocystaceae > JACKDW01. The sequence goes on along the minus strand of CAZUPD010000183.1, from coordinate 4,256 downwards.
TACACCGCTGCCGCGTCGCCTTGCCAGAAGGTGCAGGTGCAACATTACGTCGTCACCTCATCCTCGAAGGTGCCGGTGTCCTGCTCGCCGAAGATCACCTCGACGAAGCCGCGGCCTGGCTCACGACCATGATCGACGAGCAGGAACCCGGCGAGGACGACCCCCGGGCCACCAGCACCAGTCAACTGGCCACCTCGTGGTTGGCCAAAACCTACGCCGCCAAAGGCGAGGCCGAACGTGCCCTCGCCCTGCTCGGACAACTGCCCGACGACCCCGCGTGGCTCGAGGCACGGGTCCGCGTCGGCCTGTCCCTCGGGCAAGTTGGTGATACACAGGCCCGCGCGCTCAAGCACCTCCAAGCCGACCCGTCGGACTGGTCGCGTCAACGCCTGTGGGCCCTCGCCGAACTCGCGTCATGGCGGGCCCGGGCCTCACAACCCAGCACTGGAACCCGAACCGCGGTCATCGAAGCCCTCAAACAGGCGGTCCGCTGTGCCCCCGAAGGCCAGCGCGAGCGCTACCTCCACGAACTCGCCCACATCGCGCTACGGGCCGAGTACCTGTCGGCCAGCGACATCGAGCCGGTAGTCGACTACCTGCGCGAAGCCGATGCGGTCCCCGAAGAACTCCGACTTGCCGCCACGCGCCTGCGGTTTGCCCAAAACAAGCCCCCGCTCGACGCCGATTTTTTGGCCGGTCCACCCCCGCGCTACCGCAAACAACCCGATGTCGGCGGTACCTTTGGCCCCGACGAGGTCTCGCCCCTGCGCAATCCAACCCTGCGCCTGCGAATCCTCCGCAGTCAACGCGCGCTCGCCGAAGCCGAATATTGCCTGTACAAAGGTCTCAACGACTACGCCCAAGAAGCCCTCGTCCAAGCCCTCTCCCAGGCCCCGGAACTCGCCCAGGCCCGTGAGCGTCTGACCGACCTCGCCGGACCGCCGCCGGGCTCGCGACTCGAAGATTGGCTGACCGCCGCCACCGAAACCCTGGCGAGCATTCCCAATAATGTCCTCGGGGTCAGCCTCGCGGGAATTCAGGACGCCCTCGCCAATGTCATCTCGGCCCGCGAGCGCCTCGCACGGCCACTCACCCTCGCCGTGATGGGTGAGTTTTCCTCGGGGAAGAGCACCTTCGTCAACGCCCTGCTCGGCGAAGCGATCGCCCCAATGGGTGTATTGCCAACGACCAGCACGATCAACGTATTCCGCCGCGGACCCGGTGGGATCGCCCGGATCCACTACCGCGACGGCCAGATTTCAACCTTGCCCCGCGACCAGATCCAGCCGTTTCTCCACGGTCTCGACGACGTCGAGGCGGCCAAGATCCGTCACATCGAGATCGAACGCTCGGGGGTCCACATGGGTGATGCGGCGGTCGTCGATACGCCCGGCCTCAACGCCCTCGACGGCTTCCACGAGACCGTGGCTCGGCAGTTCATCGACGAGGCCGACGCGGTCATCTGGATCTTTTCGGCGACCCGCGGCGGGTCGGGGTCCGAAGCCGGCCTCCTCCACGCCCTGCAAGCCGACGGCCGCCGGGTGTTAGGCGTCCTCAACAAAGTCGATACCCTCGACGACGACGAGCGCGAAGAGCTGTGTGAGTACTTGCAGGAGCAACTCGGAGAGGTCTTGGTCGACATCATCCCGGTGTGTGCCACCGACGCCCTCGCCCACCGCAGCGGTACCGACTCAGGTGGAGAAGATCCATTCGCCGCCATCGAGCAAACCCTGGAGTCGGTGTTTTTTAAACAGGCGCGCACGCTCAAACGCAACCTGACCGCCCGTAGACTGGCCGATGCCCTCAAGTCCGCCCGACAGTCCGTTGTCGATGCAACAAAAATACTCGAGACGCTCGCCGAGGCCAGCGGCGATACCAGTCACGACGACGCGAGCGAGCAACTTGCACTGCGTCGTTTTGCCGATCGTCTGCACGAGGTTGTCATCGGCCACGACGACCTCCTCGTCCGCGAAGGTCTCGCCCTCGGGCTCCTCAAATCTGGTTCGGGAGCCACGCGCGAGCCCACCGACCAGGACACGACCTACCTCAACGCCGTGTTGCGTGACAATCTTTTGCGGGGGTTACAAGGTGTCGTCCACGACATGTCGCGAAAGACCGACACACCGGCTGTCACCCAAGTCCTCGGCGAGCAACTCATCCCGTGGGCGCGGGGCTACCTCGCCAGCCTCGACGCCGCCGGATTTTCCCGCACGGTCCTCCACGAGCGTGGCGATGCCATCGCCAAGGGGGAGACCGCAGCCCGCCAGGAATTTCGCCAAGCATTGGTGCCCATCGCCGAAGCCTGGCGAGCGTTCGTCCGCAGCCTCGACCGTGAAGTTCTCCGCGTCCGCGAGCTCCACGAGCACCACCGCGTCGCCGCACCGCGGGCCGAAATCCTCCGCCTCGAGACCACCGCCATCGCCCGACTCGACGCGCTGATCGAACGGGCCAACACCGGAGAAGCCGAGGAACGGGCGGCAAAGACGAGTGCTTAAAACGAGGCGATTCGTCGCGGCCACATCACCAGGGTGCGAGGAGACGTCAATTTACATGTAGGAGCATGATATACGCTCCGTGGCGGTGCTCCAACGAGCCTTGGAGCCGAACGGGGTCGACTCCCGACCTGCCACACGAAATCCGAGCTCCGAGGCCCGTCACTACACAAGCCCGAGCTGGGTCGACTTGCGTTTTTGTGCTCCCCAACTGCGCCGCGTCTGCGGAGGCACATCGCCGTAGCGCTGGCAGTAGGCATCAACAAATTTACGTGTAGCAGCATTGATATATCCACCGCCACGGATCTCGCCAAACTCGGCCTGATACCCCGCACAGATCGCCGCGAATGCCTCGTCCCGGGCGTGTTTGGCCAAAATCGAGGCGGCTGCAACCGCGACGTGTTCCGACTCGCCGTCGTTGACCGCCCGCAAGTTGGGAAACACCTTCGTCAGCGGAGCAAACATCCGCGCGCCATCGCAGATGATCTCGGCCCGCACAGGCGCGCCGGCAGCATCGAGGAGATCGCGTGCAACCTGGCGCTCGAGTCCGTTGAGTTGCCCCTGAAACGTATAGTGGTCGATGATCCCCACCGGGACCAACGTACACCGTGAAATATTTGTGCATGCAATAATTTTTTCAGCGAGCTCGCGCCGCTGAGCCTTGGCCTTAGCACTCGAACCAAAGCGCTTGCTATCCTGGACCCCGAGGTCGGCAAGCGCCGCAGCGGCCCGACGATCGACCCCGACAACCGCCATCGCCATCGGCCCGAGCAAGGGCCCGCGGCCAGCTTCGTCGACGCCAAATACCCAGTCGGTTTTGCTCATGGGCGAAGTTGTACCTCAGCAAACCGCGATTTTGCTCGCAGTGCGCCACCGCAGACTGGTGAGATACCCCGGTTCAGCTCATGCATCTGCAAGCCAGTTCCCCAACCTCCGGGGAGCGAACTTCGTCAGCAAAAGTGGGACACACACGGTCGCGTAGCCAACTATGCCGTGCAGTCACTGACGGCGAGGCAACCACCGAACAGGTGGCAAGGTGCGCTTCAAGACCTCTCTTCGAACGACGACGAGGCGATCGAGTCGGTGGCGACTTCAGCTCGCAAGGCCACGACCGAACGTCCACCATCATACGAGATGGTCGATACCCTGCTGAGCTCCAGACCTCGACGGGAACACCGACGCGCTTGAAACTTCGATGCTTGCACGCATGCGGTGTTCGCTGCGGCGACGCCGGCATCCTGGGGTCCGCAGCTGCGGGAGTCGAGCAACTGACCGGCCGACAAGTTGCACAGGCCCAACGGCCGGGACAACGGGGTTGCACCACTGAAGTCGAACGTGCATACTCGTTGGTCTGGCCCACAGGCCAAACCACAGGGGGTGACAGGCTTCGACGAGGGTTTCAAATCTGTAGATCGCGTGTCGTGGTTCCCATTCGCCACGCCAAAATGAACGGGAAAACACAGTTGCCAACGACGGTAACTACGGCCGTATGGCCATCGCAGCCTAAGAAACTGCGACGCTTCAGTCTCGAGGTGCTCCAGTAGAGCCTGAGGTGTCATTCACGGGAGCTGGTGGACCGGGGAGCCCCGACCCGGTCCGCGAGATTTAGGGGATCGGGATGACGACGGCCTGTCGATGGGCAGGGATCGTTCTTAAACCCAAAATCCATCGACTACACACGTAGAAGTCGCAGGTGCGGACTTTCGGACCCGGGTTCAACTCCCGGCGCCTCCATCAAAATACTGGCAGCTAGGGTGTCCTAGC
>CAZUPD010000182.1:8197-14735 GCA_964621785.1 uncultured Nannocystaceae bacterium | reverse complement strand
GCGTTCACCGCGACTGGACCCGAGCCATCATCGAGTCGAAACACGCTGCCCTGTTTCTCTTCGTGGGCGGTGACCTTCCCAGTCTGTTTTTTGGTTCCGTTTTCGGTCGAGACATGCTTTTCCCAAGCTTGTTTGACCTCGATCTCGTAGTAGATGCAGGGTCGTCCGGAGCAGGGAGCGGTCAGCGGTTGCTCGGCGGAAATGGCCCCCTCACAACTGATAGTTCCCTTGGCATCACCAGCCTGGGGGTTTTTGGCGACGTCACCGGTTTTTTTGAACGGGGCATTGAGGATGCCCTTCATTTTTCGTTGCTGGACGAAGCCGATGGCCAACGCGGCGACGGCGACAACGAGCAAAAAGATTCCAAAGTTCATCATCGGGATTGTTTCCTTCTCAAAGGGACGACTTCATCGAAGCCGCGGTATCGCCCATGCGATATGAGCAAATTTCGCGCGAATCGTAGCGCCCAAATACGCGACTGCCTAGCGCATTCGAGCGAGATGCTCAGTTTAGTACTAGATCAAATATTACAAACTTCCCGGGAACAAGGGAATCTGTGCTCGATCCCGTCGTGTCTGTGAGTGTGTCCGCACCCAGTGAAACTCGGGCAGATCTTCGACAGATCCGATGGCGGGACCTTCTCGAGTCGGCGCCAAGCCGGGAGGTCACGGGTCGAGGTCACCAACGTCGACTCTGGGTCGATACCTCTTGAGCAGATACCAAGTCACCAGACCCGGCAGGACAACCGCCTGTAATACGAAGAACAACAGCGTGGCCCAGCCACCGATGTCCGCGGCCGTACCCTGCGGCATCAACAGTTGTGCGCCGATAGGACCGGTTGAGAAGACCACCACGGCCACCACGTTCCAACCCAGGTGCAGGCCCAATGGGGTATACAGAGATCGGGTTCGGGCGAATGCATAAGAGAACATCCAGCCGGCACTGCCGGTCACCAGTAGGACGTAGATCATCACAACCAGACGGCCACCCAGGAGCCCGTAGCTGAACCAGTGATAGATGCCGAAGGCCAGCGCACCCAGCACGCAGGCCCTGACCACGCCGACGTATTTGATGAGGAGCAACAAAATGGCACCGCGGAACACCAGTTCTTCGAAGAGCACCGCCCTGGTGATCCACCAGCTGCCAGTGAGCAATTCACGAAACCCATAGTCCGGATTGAGGGCGTAACCGATCTCCTGGAAGTGTGCCTGCCCGACGAAGTTGATCGCGGCGAATACGGCCATCACCACGAAGCCGACCGTGAATTCCAGTATTCGGCGGGGAGTCGGCAGGATGCCCAATGCCGTGATCGGTTGAGCGGCGACCCAGCGCAGCAGGATCCACGACAGTATCAGTACAACTAGGATTCCGACCATATCATCACAGGTTGGGCCCTGCCACATCGTCTATCGCAACGCCGGGGGCTCGATCTCGATCGCGCTCCTGCACACGGATTACCAGCCCAAAGAGACAAACCTCGGCCGCAATCCGACCGGGGTTTTGCGGACGCGTTTCGCTTCCGGCTCGGCGATGGTCGGGTCCCACGGCGCTATGGCTACCAGGCAAACTGATCGAGGAAAAGGGGATCAGGTTCATTTTCCACCGCTGGCGACAAGCCTGGCATGGACCCGGGAGCCAAATGGTCATGTCCGGGATCGCTCGCGCTTCCGGGACAGCGATGACCAATGGACAGAAAGATTCTGCAAACAGATCGCGCCTTGTGTTGAGCTCCAAACGCGATTTGAGAGAACGTCCCATGTCACCAGTCGTACAATACGAGTGGGAGGTGCATCATGCGATACATCGAAGCTCTGGTAATCAGTGGGAGTTTGGTAGCGATAGCCTGCGGCCCATCGCCGTCCACAAGTTCCACGTCTGCGAGCACAGGTGAGACCTCGAGTAGCGAAAGCGTGGGGACGTCGTCGAGCACGGGTGTCGACGTTACGACTGCGGGACCGGATACCGCGGATGATGACTCGGAGACGACGGCGAGTCATCAGTGCACAGACGACTCACAATGTGCCTTCAACCAATCGTGTATCGACGGTGTGTGCGTCGGCGAGAATATCTGTTGCATGTATGACGAGATTCTTCCGCGTGGCGTTGAGGTCATGCTCGTCCTCGATAAGAGTGGCAGCATGGTCGACCCCAACAACCATTGGGATCACGATGGTGATGATGCCGACGATGATGGTTTTGTCGACGATGACCCGATGCAGGCGGCCACAGCCAAGCGCAGCCGCTGGTCGAGTCTACATCGAGCAGTCACGGATTTTGTTACGCGTTACGACAGCCATTTCAAACTCGGAGCGACGCTCCTGCCCAGCGCGGAGGCAGTCGCTGTGCTCGGGCCCGATGCCTGTCTGGTCAGCGAGGCTCCAGAAGTTCCGGTGGATGTCATGCAAGCCGAAGTCCTGCTCGAGACGATACCCGAGGGCAATGCTGACGACCTCAAAGGGGGTACGCCAACGACTGCCGCGTTGGGTGTTGCCTACGCCCATGTCGACTCGAGCGATGCCGTCGTTGTGTTGGTGACCGATGGCTCCCCGGTATGCCGGCAAGATGCGGAGTCGGACATCGAATTGATTGACTACGACGGGGCCAGTGTCGGTACTGTTGCAGATGCATGGAACCAACTCGGAGTGCCGACCTACGTCGTCGGGGTCGATATTCGGGACGAATGGAGCGGCGACCTCAATCCCCACGTCCAGCTCGGTGCCCTCGCCGAGGTTGGCGGCGTACCCAACCCCGAAGGCGACGAGGCCTACTACAGGGCCAGCACCGAAGCCGAGCTCGTCGATATCTTGGGCGAGACGGTGGGCCGCGAACTCGCGTGTACCATCCATGGCTTCACGACGATTCCCAATATAGAGATTACGATTTTGATCGACGCAACGCCGATAGACCCACTCGACCCAGCCGAGTGTGACATCCAAAGTGGGTGGTCCCACGTCGATGATTCGCTCCGATTTTGCGGGGATGCGTGCACAGATTTTATCAACGCCGGATATGCCGAATTCGAATTCTGCTCGACAGATGAGCTTCGGCCTTGCTAACGATCCGTCGAACGGTCCGAGCCCGGCCCACCTACTTTGACGGGAACCGGTGTTGCCCAGCGCCGCGGGACTGTCGGTCGAGGCCCGAATGACCGCCGAATCATGTCATGCCGGCACACTCCTCCGCCGGGCGACAAGCAGCCACGCTCTGGCGTGGCGATGACGATCTTCATCGAATGCGGTTGACCTTAACTCGAGGATCTCGAAACTCGGCTCGACGCTCGCCACGATCTCGGCGGCGCTGCGGCGTGGAGGCCCGTGGTCACGGGGGGGCCCGTCGGTCGACCCGATGAGGCTGCACCAGAGCCCTTCGGGCGCGAGTTTTCTACTCACCTGTGTGGCAAAGTGTAGACGCTCCTCGACCTCGCCGAAGATGTGAAAGCAACCCCGGTCGAACACGAAGTCGAACGGAGCACCCGGAACCTGCTCCTTCAGGAAGTCGGCGGTGAAGAAACGACACTGCACTCCCGCCGCCGCAACTTTTGTTTCGGCCTGGGCGATCGCGGTTGGCGAAAGGTCCAGCCCGGTCACGACAAACCCCTGCCCGGCCAGCCAGATCGCGTTTGTTCCGGTACCACACCCGATCTCCAGCACCTTGCTGGGCCTGACACCATACTCCGCGATCGCGCGGCGCAGGTGGTCGTCCGGTTTGCCGGTATCCCACGGTATTTCACCGTCGACGTAGCGTTGCTCCCAGCTTGCGCGATCCGTTCGCCCGTGGTTTGTGTGCATGATGATTTTTCCCTTCTTCCATGTCGCGGCGTAGCAGATGCGGCGAGAGTTGTCAGCCCACCGTTTCGATCGCAACGCCCTTTCGTATGTAGTTGGTACGAGATGCCTGACGAGCGCGATGGACTGAACCGGCTGGCCACCCGGTAACGACACTTCAAAGGCTTGTAGACCATATATATCCGTGGTGTTAGCATCCGACTGGTGCGTCGTGCAAGTCACGGTTGCACTGCGCACATTTATCGAAATCGATGCTCGTCGCAGCTGCGCGCGCATACGACAAACAAGAGGTGAAGTTCATCATGTCAATGGCGAAAGACCCACTCACACAGACCACGACCGACACAGAAACGAGCGATGTTTCGACAACGAACTTGGAGCTCCCGGTTGTCTACCCCGATCCCAAAGCTGGCGGGGGCCTGAACGATTCTTTGGTGGTCGACACACAATCGGACCAGGTTGTTGTCACCTATCAGTTCAAGGATCACAAAGGTAACCAACAAACGGCCGAGTTCAGGTGGGAGAAGGCGAGGTTGTTCGAGCTGATCCAACGGCATGGCCTGCCCAAAGAAATCCGCACCCGCTGGCAAGAGAGTCACGCCATCACACGCGAGGAGCAAAAGACGCTCAAACAGGAGCTCATGGCACTGGCTCCGTACTACGTTTTCAGCGGGGACTGGCTCAAGCCACCGGACCATCAACCGTGGTGCCAGCTCAAGGTCGACCGGCTCATCGCCGACCATGCGGCGTACTGCAAAGATATCGCCGAGTACCTGGTGGGGATACTCGACTCCTACCAAACTGACACCCCGCTTGAGCGCGTGGAGCTAGCGATGAGCTTCGTCGGCTGGATTCCCTATGGCGCACCCATACACGAAGATAAGTCCCGAGAATACGGTGGCATCTTAACCCCCGCAGGCTGCCTCGTACATCGCTTCGCCGATTGTGACTCAAAACGTTACCTCCTAGCCGGTATCCTCGCACACCTCATTGAAAACCTCGACCTTAGATGGACCTATGCTCCAGGACACGGCTATGACGTGATTGGGTGGGCCGAGCGAGAGTCAGGAATGGCTGTACTCGAACATGCCGAAGGCGCGAAGTACGTTGTCGCAGATGCGACGACTCCGCGGCGCTTTGGTGAGTCGAATGGACATGAAGAGGCCTCGACAGTCAATCGCCAGTTCATCGTGCCCAGCGACGCGGTCGTCATCCCACGTCGTTCTCATAGCGCCACCTTGGACCCCGACTATCACCGCAGATACCCGACCCTCGTCCAGGAACTCAAAGACCTGCGAAGCTCTGGCACCACGATTCGCCGACTCACCTTCGACTCCGGGCCAGGCTGGGTTGTGCTCGGTGGGGTTGATAAAGCGAGTCAAGACGTACGCTCACATGCGGCCTGGGCACCCCAAACCCTCGCATTTATCCGCGACTACTCACAAGTCTACAAGGGGTCGCACAACGAATACTTTCTCCAAGTTCTCGAAACCGCTGACGAGGGGCAGCTCGGGATCGGAAGGCTATCCCGTAGCCCCGCTTTCGCCGACCTCGTGAGTGAATTCAATACCATCGTTGCTGGTAGTCCTCTCTCGGTGCAGCATGTCTCATGTGCCCCTCTGTGCTCACTTAAGGACCCAGTGACGAATCAGAATTACTACAAGTTTCCGTTTGTGATTGTGCATGGCAAGGATGCATGTACATACGGCCACCTATCCGAGTACGAGGCCGATCTGCAAGCGCAATGGGGCGAAGGCTATGGCGGGCTCACCGACGTACTGGAGAGCGAAAAGAAACACGGCCTGCGTAGTGTCGTGTTGTCACGGTTTGGATGGGTCGTGGTGTCGGGGAACAACCAGCCGAAGATGTCCCTTATCCCGGAGCTCGCGCAACCCCTGTCGCAGATGTGCCAGCGAATCTCTAGCCAAGGGTTGACGATCCAACATGTTGCGATTTCAGACGCTGGGGATTGGATCATCCTGTATGGGAAAAATAGCTATGCCCTGTCATGGGGTGACCTCGAGCAGAACCTGATGACCGATATAGAGAGTTAGGCTCACGCGTGTAGCCACGAACGTCGCGACCCGCGGCGTGCAGCTGCACGCCGCGACGAGTGTGTCGCTGCTTGCTGCCCGTTTGCCTCGACGTCGTCAAGGCCTCGACGGCCTGGGTTCCCATCCTCTTCAAGTTGCCACTCGCAACAGCTCCACATTCACCGTCGTCTCCCGATAGCGTCCTCGCCCGCCTCGCAGCCACCGTTACGCCTAGATTGCGATATTCAATCGATGTTGCACGTCACCGCGGATGAGCGACTGTCTTGCGTGGCTGCACGTAGAAAGATCGTAGTCGGTCGCAACAGCTGCGGGACCCTCAATCCGGTTTTCAGGCCTGTTTCGGTCAAGCGGCTTGCATGCGGCTTGAGTTGTAAGTCGAGGCGGTACTGCGGGACAAGTGTCTCACGCGTGCTACTCTGCTGTCGGTGATGGGGAACGTAAGGGTGCTTGTACGGGTGATGTGTGCCTTGGGTTTGACCTTCGGTGTCGGAGGATGCGCGGCTTTGTGTGTCGATGATGGTTTTATTTCGATGCAGCATGACGAGTCGTGTCAGGCCAACACCACGGACCCATCGACAACTGATACGAACGCGGGATCCCAAACGACCGAGACCACAACCGGATCCCAAACCGACCCGACAGCCGGTACGCAGACGACCGCTGGATCCGATGTTTCCACTGATGGGTCGACGGACGAGC
>CAZUPD010000182.1:1592-8187 GCA_964621785.1 uncultured Nannocystaceae bacterium | reverse complement strand
ATACAACCGATACAACCGATACAACCGATACAACCGATACAACCGATGATCCAACCGATGATCCAACCGATACAACCGACCCGACCGATACAACCGATGATCCAACCACAGGCTCGGATACCGACTGTGATCCTTTTACTTGGTATGAAGACAGTGACGAGGATGGATACGGCAATCCCGCCTCTACTATCGAAGCCTGTGAGCAGCCCGAAGGCTTTGTCGAAAACTCCGATGACTGCCTCGACTCCGATTCCAACGCATTTCCGGGGGCGGCCGAGAACGAGAGCGCAGACGCGTGTATGCTCGACGCGGATATGGACGGATGGGGTGCGCTCGAGCCTCCAGAAGGGGTCGATCCAGGCGGGGATTGCAATGATGGCGACAATACGTTGGTGATGTGTCTCGAGATGGCGGAGTGTATCGATACGATTTTTAATGTCGAAACGCCACTCACGGTGACGGTCACCGGTGGAGATGGGAACTATGCTTATGCGTGGACGCCTGCGCAAAGCCTCAATGACCCGATGAGTGCGGAGCCGCTGGCCAATCCGACCAATGTGACGACCTACTCGGTCGCGGTGATGGATGGGTCGAGTAACATGGGCACGGACGAGGTGACAGTCCATCTGACAGATAAAGACTGGCTACTCGATGGGATGGATGCCGAATGTACGGCAGTAGGGCTCTTCGACGTACCATCGGCACACACGGTTTCGATGGATGGCACCGAGGTGTGTACAATCTCGAACTCGGACCCCACGGTGTATCTGTGCCCGACAATCCACGAACAGGTGCGCATTATCGGGGAATTTGGGGTAACAAACGACGGCGGCGACGATGACTGGATCGGGTTTATCTGGGGTTGGCAAAACCAGAACCAATTTTATCTGCTTCACTGGAAGCGTGAGCCACAAAACGTTGGGAACTGTGTTGGTGAACGCGGAATCGCGGTCAAGAAGGTTGACGTGATCGATACCCTAGATGAGGAAGACTTGGGATGTGTCCAAGATACGACCGATGTTGCGGTTTTGCTCGGGCCGAGTGAAACCTATGACCAAGGCTGGATCAGCGGTCGCGAGTACGAGGTCGAGATCGTCTACGAGCAAACACAAACTGAAATCACCATTACCGATCTTTCGGACAACTCGCAGATCGCCAACTTCACAGTAGCCGATAACAGCTATCCCAGCGGCCAGTTCGGGACCTACGAGTTCTCCCAGATGAATGCCTGCAACGGCCCGTGGAAGTCGAGCTGTTTGTGACTCATCTCGTCGCATCCACCCGAGGACGCTCCACGGCTCCGCGGCCTGTTGTGTTCAACAAACAACGGGGAAAGTTTCCCACGTGCAAAATATTTTTGCGTGTTCTGTCATACGCTGTGAGGATAAACGCATTGTCTGTACTTTCCTGGTGACGCCGGAGCGCGTAGTGTCGCCGACGATGAAGCGCAACGAGAGTGTCAAGAAAATTATGACCGCTCAAGTGACGACGGTGAACGTCAGTCAGAAGCTGAGCGAGGTCCGCAAAATCCTAGCTGAGCAATCGATCCACCACGTCCCCGTGGTCAGCGGCACCAAGCTCGTCGGCATGATCAGTGCGACGGATATGGTTCGGCTCACCCTCACGGTGTATGGTGCCGATCAGCGCCAAGTCGATGCAATGCTCGATCACCAGTTCAAGATCGAGGACGTCATGACCAAGGAACTGCGCACGATCGACTCCCGCAGGACGGTACGCGAGGCAGCCGCGGCGCTGCGTGAGGGGAAGTTCCACTCCCTTCCAGTTGTCGATGAAGATCAACATCTGGTCGGCCTGGTGACCAGCACAGACCTGATCGAGTACCTGCTCGACCAATACTAGTCAGCTCGCCCAAAGAGGGCGACAGCGACCCGCGGGAACACCCACCGTGGGTCGTGAGCAATTACCACCATTGATTCTGCTCGAAGAACGATTGGAGCTGCTCGTCTTCGACCCGCGACGCAACTGTGGTCAATACTAGGCGAGTCGATTCTTGCACACTGAGATCGGCCCATCGTAGACAGCATGATAGCGGTACCAAGCCGTAGCGAGGCGAACCGTCCTCGTGTTCATCTCTTTGAGGCCTACGACTTCGCGGGCGCGTCGACCGGAACTGTGAAGAAAAACTTCGCGCCCCTTTGTGGCTCGCTCTCGACCCAGATGCGTCCGCCGTGCAGCTCGACGATCTCCTTGGCGATGACGAGGCCGAGTCCTGTCCCTCGGGGACCGCTCTTGTCGACGAAGCGCTCGTACTTCTCGAAAATCTTCTCGTCGTAGCCGTCGGGCAAGCCGGGGCCCGAGTCTTCCACCGAGCAACGCGCGAACGCGCCGTCACGGACGAGGCGGACGATCACCGAGCCACCAAAGGGCGTGTACTTGACGGCGTTGCTCAGCAGGTTGCCGAGCACTTGGACGAGCTTGTCGGAATCCGCCCAAACGGAGGGAGGCCCGTCATCGAGGTCGAGCGTGATGTGGATGCCCTGCTTGCGCGCGGAGATCGAATGTGTGGCCAGGGACTCTTCGATGAGGGCCCGCGGATCGATCGCTTGCGGATCGATCTTCATCCTCCCGGCTTCGACTTGGGACAGGTCGAGCATCTGCTCGACCATGCGATTGACCCGATGCGCCGTGTTGAGGATCAACGAGAGCGCCTCCTGCTGCTCCTCGTTGAGGTCACCCATTGTCCCCTCGAGCATCATCTCGGTGTATCCGACGATGATGTTCAGCGGACTTTTGTATTCGTGAGAGACATTGGCGACCATCGCCGACTTGAACGCATTGAACTTCTCGAGTTCGCGGTTCTTGTGGGATAGCGATTGCTCGGCGCGCTTGCGGACGAGTGCACCGGTCAACGCGCTCGAAGCGTTTTCGAGGAACCGCAGGTCGATGTCGTCGAGCTTGAAATGTTCGGGGACGTACACAACAAACACGCCCAGGGTCTCGCCCTCGTAGACCAGCGGTGCATTGTAGTGACCGTGGGGCTGCATCCCTTCGAAGCGGTTCTCATGCCGCTCGTCGACACAAGGGAAGTGGAGGAGCTTCTGCTCCTGCGCCGCTCGGCCACACAAACACCTGCCAAACGGCACCTTTGCGCAGATACTGAGCAGGGGAACATTCAGGTTTTTCTGGGCGACGAGGTGGAGCGTCTCAGGGCTCTCCACGAGAAAGACAGCGCCCTTCTTCCCGATCTTGAGCCATTCGACCGAGAGCAGGTTCTCGAGAAACTCGTCGAGCATCTCCTCTAGGCTTGCGTACGGTCGGTTCAGCCCGTTGAGAATCTGCGAGAGCGCCCGCTCGGTGTCCGCCGTCCGTCGGAGGAGTTCGGCGTCCTTCTTGCGTCGGGTGATGTCACGAGACGAGTAGACCATGAGCGGTTCACCCATCATCTCGACAGGCGCGCCGCTGACTTCGACCTGGAATGTGGTGCCGTCCTTGCGGCGGTGGACCGTCTCAAACTCGACCCGAGCCCCGCCCTCGTACTGCTGGCGGATCAGTGGGACGAGTTTCTCCTTTTCGAACATCGCGTCCCAGCGAGCGACGTTCATGCCGACGACCTCATCTCGCTCGCACCCGAGCATCCGGCAAAATGCCGTGTTGGCCTCCCGCACATCTCCGTTGAGGTCGAGGATATGAATTCCATCGCCGCCGTTGCGCAGGAGGATCAGATTCTTCTCGAGCTCTTTGAGGAGCTCGTTCTCCCGGCGCTTGCGCTCGCGGATATCGGCAATCGAACCGACGATCGAGAGCCCTTCCGGTGACTTGAACGAGCCGAGTGCGACCTCTACCGCGACTTGAGAGCCGTCCTTGGCGAGCGCGACGAGATCGAGACCGACACCCATCCGTCGATTCTGGGGGTTCGCGGTGAATTGCCGGACGTGGCCGTCATGCCGCTCCCGCAGTCGCTCGGGGATCAGGGTCGAAACGCTTTTCCCGTTGAGTTCGCCGACGTCGTAACCGAGAAGCTCTTCGGCACTTCGATTCGCCATCACGATCCGTCCGGCCTCGTCAGCGACGAAGAACGGGATTGACGCGTTCACGACCGCGAGCCGCACGAGCTCGTCAAGGTCGTGCGCCAGATCATGATCGGACACAATCGTATTTTACCACCCGGAACAAGGATTTCGGTGACTTTTCTCGGCGACGGATAAGAAGGCAAGGAGAACGCCGAACTCCTCCGACGAGCGGACACCGAGCGGGTGCTCTCGCAGCTCCTCAACGGACTGAACCGCCTCGGAATGCATGGAACCCCGCACGTCGGTGAGGAGGACTTTGTTGCGCCTGTGTGCGCAATGAGGGTCAAAAAGGCGCACCTTCTCACCGAGGACCCGGCGGAGGGGTGAACTGCCTGACTTCACAGGAGTCGATCCGCGCGTGGTCTGGAGCGTCGCCATGCTCACCCATATGAAGATATAAGATAGCTTCGGATGCACTGTTGATAACCATCGAGATCGTTTGCAGGCCACGGGGGGTGCTCGTCTCGAGATTCCTTGAAGGCCAGGAGAGATACATCGGGTGATACGAATGTTTCGCGCACTCGACCAAATAGCCTTGACTCGGATCGAGGTTGGCCAGCCTGATCCGGACGTGGCTATCCTTCAACTTGTTGTCCAACCGACTTCCGAGGTCGAACGGGGCGACGTCGACCGCATTGTAGAAAACCCAATAGACAAAGGATGAATCCATGTAGCGATATGGATGAGTTCCGTCAATCCTGTATGGTTTGCCAATCGACTCGGCTGGCAAACCATACTTCGCCGCGATTTGTCCCTTGCTACTGTGGCTGGTTGGACTTCTTGCTTGCTTGAGCCGAAGGGCGGATGTGTGGGTTTGTTCAAACCTTGCCAGGCGCTGTTTGTTGGCCTGCGAAATTGGTCGCTGCAGGTTGGGGAGGCCCCCCACATCGATGGGCTTGGCCGCGGATTCGCTCGGTTTCGCAGTACTCGTCGGTTTTTTTGCACTGGCGTTGTTGACGCGCGCCAGTGCAAGGGCGATCCCACAAAGGGCCAAGGCAGGAAGTATACGAGTGAGGGCTTTGCGTTTCATCGTGGGGGTAGATACGGCATTCCAACGATGTGACATCCCATCACCAGATTTTGTTAATTTTTTCGATCAAGGCACAGCCTCCCCGCTCAGGCCAAACCAAACAGCAAAACGCGCTCATATCATGAACGCGTCGCACTGTGAGCCTCGTTTTCAACTGTCGACGTTGGGTAGCCGTCACCTTCGGGTCAGGTATTGATCTGTCGTACCGCACAGCCATGAACATTGACATTGCTCCACCCGTAGGTGGAATCGCTCGGGTAAAGGTATAGTGCCGCACTATCTGTATTGGAGACAGTCAGCGAGATCGTTTGCCGATCACGCTTCCCCTGCGTGCTCTGTTTGGCTGTGACACTACTTTCAAGGTTTCCCGCGTACCAGGATAGATACATCGTTTTGTCATGGGTGACGTCGCACTCGACGAAATAGCGTTTGCTCGGATCGAGCGGCCCCAGCCCGAGATAGACGAAGCTCTCTTTCTCGTCATTATAGTGGTTGGCTGGTGGTTTTTTGGTGTTGCGGAGTGAGTTCCCCGAACCGAACGGGCCGACGCGGGTCGGATAGTAAAACATCCAAAAGAAGCGGGCCCCATCGGGCATGAGGCGCACAGGACGAGACGCATCAAGCTTGTATGTATTGATTGCAATCGAGCTGGGCGGTACGTCGAGCATCTGCGCGACCTGATTGGCGCTGTGAAAGGTCGAAGGTTGCCCGTTTGGCGAGGTCAACGTGGCCTCGGGCTTGGCGGCTTGCTGCAATCTCCCGAGGCGCTTTTGACTGTCCTGCGAGACCGGCCGCTGCATGTTCTTGATCGCCGCCATCACACCTGAGGCATTCGGCACTGAGCGGCGCGGTTTCGCAGTACCCGTTGGCTTTTGTGCACGGGCATCGCTGACAAGCGTGAATCCAAGGGTGATCCCAAAAAGGGCCAAGGCGGGGAGAAGGAGGGACTTGCGTTTCATCGTGGGGGTAGATGCAGCACTTCGGTGATGTGACGCTCCCACGGAAATTTTTTTAGTTCGTATTTTGTGGAACCACTATCGCGCCCATGCGACGATCTGCCGTGTCAGCTCGGCGGCGAGGGCAGGCACATCGATGGGCTTGGTCAAGTAGCCATCCATCCCCGACGCGAGGCAGCGTTCCCGCTCTGACACCATTGCATTTGCCGTCATCGCAATAATCGGCGTACGCGGTCGCCCGAGCTGCAACTCCTGTGCGCGAATCGCCTGTGTTGCCTCGATTCCTCCCATAACTGGCATTTGTATATCCATCAACACCGCCGCAAAGTCATGCCTCGCCACGGCGTCGAGCCCCTGCCTGCCATCGGTGACCAAGGTAACGAGATAGCCCATTCGCCGCAAAACAATCTCGGCGAGCCGACGGTTGACGGCATGATCCTCAACCACGAGCAGCTCTAGGCCCTCCCGGGGAGCACGCAGTGTCTCGGGTTTCGCCGCGGTCGCGGCCGGATGGCGCTGGCTCGACCCTCGGCTTCCGAGTACCATCGGGACGCGAAACCAAAACGTCGACCCCTTAT
>CAZUPD010000182.1:0-1582 GCA_964621785.1 uncultured Nannocystaceae bacterium | reverse complement strand
TTATTGGCAACACTCTCGACCCCGAGCTCTCCCCCCATCAGCGATGTCAGCTGATGGCAGATAGCCAGTCCGAGCCCCGCCCCACCATACCTTCTTGCAATCGAAGCATCGGCCTGAACAAACGGTCGAAACAGTTTTGCGCGAACCTCATCCGAAATGCCAATACCCGTATCGCGAACCTTGAAAAGAAGCATCGGGCTCACCTCCGCACCGGCACTGACGCGCCTGCTCTCGCGTTCGACGGTGACCTCGACCTTGCCAGACTCTGTAAATCGAATCGCGTTGCCCACCAAATTCACGAGTATCTGACGCAACCTCCCCCGATCGCCGCGTAGCGCTCGAGGAATATCTTTTGCGACACAACTTGACAGGCATAACCCTCGCCCCTCAGCCTGACTTCGCAACATATCGACGACGCTTTTAACGAGGGCACCGACATCCAGATCGAGGTCCTCTAAGTCCAGTTTCCCGGCCTCGATTTTTGACAAGTCGAGCAGGTCATTGATGATCGCCAAGAGACCGGTCCCCGAATCCCGGACAGTCTCGGCATACCCCTGCTGTTCACAATCGAGTTGTGTCTCGAGCAACAGGCGTGTCATCCCGATCACTGCATTGAGCGGTGTACGAATCTCATGACTCACGTGAGCGAGAAAATCTGACTTGACCCGGCTGGCTGCCTCGGCTGCCGCCCTCGCCTGCCCCTCGGCGTGACGGGCAGCACGGGCCTCGGCAAGCGCATTCTCGAGTGCCCGTGTCTTGTTGAGCTCCTGACGAATTGTACGTAGTCGAGCCCCCTGAAAGACGGTCGCCATGATCGCCGCTGCTGACAGTCCAAATCCAATCCGCACCCATCCGGTCTCGTAGGGCAGCTGCACGACCACAACCGACCACACGGCAAACGTATACGCGATTCCAACAAGTAGCCAAAAACGCGACAGCAGGACATAGGAGAACACCAAAAACAGGACGACTGGCGCGATCCCAACCAGCGGATCTCGGGTGAAGTACAGCCGCATCATCGCGGTTGTCGCCAACAGCGCAAATAGTCCGGTCAACGCGACGAACGAGTACTTTGGTCCAATGCGCCGCCACCACACAAGTATCCGGCCGGCCAGCAAAATTCCTGCCGCGCAAAACATGGTCGTGGCCAGCGTGACCTTGCCGAGTGGATGCTCGTAGCTGGCATACTTTGCCGTCACCACTCCGGTGATGAGGTAAACGCAAAAAAACAGCAACAGAAGTAGCTTGAGCAACTCAAACGAGCGAAGCGCGAGTACTTGCTGGTACTCCGCGGCGCCGATGTCGTTTTTGGTGCCGACTGTCACGCCTTTCACCGCACGCCAGATTGTACCACTACAACTCCCACCCGATGCATGCAAATGGTGAAAAATCCCGCGCGTAGGTGGCCTGCGCAATCGCTCGCATGCTCGCCCACATGTTCAACGGGCTCCCTAGGCACGACTGGCAGATTGACTCGACCACGACTCCGGTGCACCTGCACTACAACCAGGCGAGCTCCAAGACCTGTTGCTCGAGCTCGTGGACCGCTGGGGGTCGAACGTTTTGCTGTGGCACCTGCCCC
>CAZUPD010000181.1:0-14898 GCA_964621785.1 uncultured Nannocystaceae bacterium | reverse complement strand
TCTTATGAATACGACTCGGCTTGCGGCGGTTGCTTGGGACTGGGTATCGAATCTTGACAACAGCCCTCACCTCTTCAAGGTGAGTGTTCCGGCACTTCATGCAGTTTGGTCGGATTTCTGTCACAAGGGGCAGCAAGCTCTTGTCAACCGGCCCACCTCGAGTCGGACCCCGGAAGACTTGTATCTGTCTGCGCTCGGCTGCGTGCTGGGCTCGTGGCAATGTTGGTTCGAAGAGGGGCACTACAAGCACTACAATGGGAAACTGCATGGTCGGGATATGGGTGACCCGGGGCAAGCGGGGCCGAAGACCTGGCATCCGAACCGCAGTCCCAAACAGGGGTGTGTGATTTCGCCGGGCGAGGCGAATCTCGGCAATCCTCGTTGTCTCTCGAATATCTATGACTTGCAAACTCGGCTTGTTCTCGATGAGCTTGCTGCTCGCCAATTCTGGTATCTTCGCCACTCTCTCCTTTGTGCCTACGTCCGCAAGTCGTGGGCTGCGTTCCAGGGTCCTGCTAACAAGCAACTGTGCGAGCTGCTCGATGAAATGCGGATGTTGTTGCTCGAGCATCCGGATCGGCAGTTTGTCGTGTTGGCCGATGTACCCCCTGGCGAGAAGTTGCCCAACGGGCGCGACCTCAAGGATGAGCTCGTCAAGCGTGGCGCGGGAAAACAGATCGGTGGGCTGAAACTTGCGAGTAACCCGGGTACGCTCGAGCCGCCTACGACTCCGGCTCCTGGTGTCCAACCTGGTGGGCGACTCCCGTTTGACTTTGAGAACATCGTTCTTCCGCCTGGAGACGATGGTGACGACTCGGGACGACCGTGGTGGCAGGACCGACGGGTCATCGGCGCGGGCCTTGGCGTGGCGATTGGTGGGGGCCTGTTTCTTTGGAATCGCCGTTGACCTTGGCGATATCGAACAAATGTGTTAGGTGTAGGCTATGCGCGCAGCCCTCCTGTTTGCGTTACTACTGGTCGCCTGCAAGGGTGACGTCGGCGACCTCTGTGAACAACAAAGCGATTGTGCGGGTGAACTCTGCTTTGCCATTGCACGGACAAATATTCGGCAGTGTTCGCAGGAGTGCCCTTGTGAGGAAGGCCAAAAGTGCGAGGGGGGAGTTTATTGTGTCGTGCCGTGCACGGAAGCCGACCAGACATGTCCGGATGGACTTGTATGCTACCCCGACAACGGTCAATGTTTACCGGTCTGTGAGTCTGATGCAGACTGTACGCAATCAGGTTCGTGTGTGGAGGGAATGTGCATCTAGCAACCCGGTCAGGAGTACCCCAATCGTAGGAGTATGGTATGCCAAGGATTGGTCGTTCATCCCACTATCGAAAGCGAGCGCAGGGTTCGGCAGGCGATTTATTGCCTCGTTCTACTGGGTTCGCTCTCCCTTCCCTAGCAGCCCGTGGATTGGTAACATGTTTCTGTCTAGCCAATGTCGTGTGTCACGTCCCGGAAACCGACGTCACCTTCGGTTCCAGCGAAAGCTCCCCCGCGACCAGCGGCCCCGAGCCGACCACAAGCGACAGTGATGGCAGCTCCTCAACCTTCTCACACGTCTGTGGCAATGGCATCGTCGAGCCTCCGGAGGCTTGTGATGATGGCAACGACATCCAGACCGACAGCTGCCTCGACAACTGCACCCTCGCAGCGTGTGGCGATGGCTTTGTCCACGCCGGGGTCGAGGCTTGCGACGATGGCAACGACATCGACACCGACACCTGCCTGAGCACCTGCGAGGCGGCCTGCTGTGGCGATGGTGTGACCTGGGATGGCGTCGAGGGCTGTGACGACGGCAACAACGTCCACACCGACAGCTGCCTCAACACCTGCCAGCCCAACGTGTGCGGCGACGGGATCCGCAACGAGGGCGTCGAAGCCTGTGACGACGGGATCAACAGCGGGGAGTACGGAGGTTGCGCAACGGACTGCTCGATGCTGATGCCCCGCTGCGGTGACGGGATTGTGCAGTCCGAATACGGCGAGCGCTGCGACGGCGAAACCGGGTTCGACCAGGTGCTGTGCAATTCACAATGCCAGTTCGACCTCTCCAATGTGCCGCAACTGTTTTGCCGCGAAATCTGCACATGGAACGAATCGTTCGGCTGCGACCAAGGGGACGCAGACATTTTTTGTAAGTTGTTGACAGGCGATCCCGATGCCTACGCGGAGTCCTACGAAATCACCACCACGCTCGACCGCCCGGGATTTGCATGTGCAAATGAGTCGGTGTTTCTCGACGATGGGATGGGCAACGAGGTGCGAGAGAACATCGCCCCGTTGCCCGGGCTCGACCGCGATGTGATTTTTTATCAGTCGGGGAGTTTGAAGGAGACACATGGGGTGGATCAAGATTGGGAAAAGGATGTGATTGTGTTTCCGACGTGTGTTCCGTTGGTTGAGGGGTAACGTGTGAATGAGATCTAGACAAAAGCCGTTCCTCCGGAAGCGCTCAACTCACCACGCACAGGACCTCGAGCAAACCGAAATCCGAGGTGAACGTAATGAAAGTCAGGCCAACAGCTGTTACGACGAGCAGCACGAACATCGCGTGCAAGGTAGTCCCAGGAACCACCACGGAGAACTCGCCTCGTTCCCTCAACAGGACCCCTCGGATTTACTGCAGTTGCGACAGCATATGCAGCATGCCAGTCAGCACACCACTCCCATACATTGCCGAGCATATCGTATAGGCCCCATGCATTCCCCCGCTTCCCTTTCACTGGATGACTCCCTGCCCGTGAATGTCCATATTGTTTTTCGGGCCAATCCGAGGAGTCGTATCCATTATCGAGCTCAAACTCTTGGCCACTATTCCCCCCATACCAGGCTATCTCATCGAGTTGAGGTGCATGGTTTGCTCCAAGTAGCGTCAGTTCCCCCGCATAGGTCGCCGCCGTTGTCTCAGCCCGACAAGCGTACTCCCACTGCGCCTCGCTCGGTAGACAAAACTCTCGCCCGCTGTCTTCCTCCGTCAGCGCTACATGTGTTTCGAGCCGGCGTAAAAACTCGCATACATCTTGCCAACTGACAGTTTCAACAGGACGCATCGGGCTACGAAAATAGCTGGGATTGTCCCCCATCACCACTTCCCAAAGCTCCTGCGTACACGGAGTGTCGGCCAGCCAAAACCCTTCGCTAAGTAGCACCCTGTGCTGCGTTTCGTCAGCATCCCGACCAACTTCCGACTCCGGCGACCCCATCATGAATGTTCCCGGCGGAATCCAGCGCATCTTCTGAACCACGCTGGCGACCCCGCAACCAACCCAAGTTCCGCACCTATCCACTCCCCAAGCACATGCCCACGGCGGTGGACGACCAGCAGTGAGTGGGAAGCGCAAATGTCCGTCGTTCATACTTGCTGCCCTTGCTACCTCAGACAGACTCTGGAAATCTGACGTCTGGGATACCGATCCGCCGGTATCGCACCGGTTACGCAGTCAACTCTAGTAGCTACGTTTGGTCCGGACCATCGTCGTCGTGCCCTTTTGACTCTCACCGCGAGGTAGTATCCGATGGTTCAGCCGAAATGTCGAATCGTCGTTTGCACTGCTCAAATCGCCAGTGACGAACGCTTTCCGTGGGCTAACCCGTGCTCGTGGGCTCGGGACCCATCGTTTAGTTCATTCCGGAGCGATCGTACAGTCAGTAGCGAATCGAAATCCGAGGTGTACAAGGCGGTTGTCAGGCCTGTTCCTGCGGCGGCAAGCAGCACGTACGTGGCGTGCAGGAGTGCCCCAAGAACCACCTCGGATGACTCGGTACGAACCTTCACCCGGACCTTCCGGATTTACTACAGGTACTGCATTATATGCAGCATACAAGTCCGCACACCACTCCCACACATTCCCGAGCATGTCGTAGAGCCCCCACTCATTTGGCCTTTTCGCCGCTACTGGCTGGGTAGTTCCCTCACTATTGTCGTCGTACCAAGCGAGCTGCTCAAGCTGTTCGCGCTCGCTTCCGCCTGTGTACGTCGGCGTCGTCGCTCCCGCCCGGCACGCGTACTCCCACTCTGCTTCAGTCGGGAGACGAAACGTTCCGCGTGTACCGTCACCTGCGACAAGCAACTGAGCCTGCAGCCGCTGGCAAAACTCCGCAGCTTGATTCCAATTTACGCTCTCAACCGGGTGATTCATACATTTGAATTGGCTTGGATTGTTGTCCATGACAGCTCGCCAGAGTTCTTGGGTGCACGGAGTATCTAGCAACCAGTAGCCTGCGGTCAGCTCAACGTGGTGCTGCGGTCCTTCGTCGTTGTATCGGCCGTCCTCATATTCCGGTGAACCCATGAGAAAGCTTCCTGGGGGTATCCAGCGCAACGTGGCACTTGCGGATCCGACTTGGATACGAGCCCATAGGCCATTGGCATCGTGGCCCATCACTGTTGCCCAAGGTGGTGGGACGATGGCCAGCCAAGTTCCATCGGTTGTGGAAGCGTCACCGATGGGCGGATGCCAGCACAACTCATGTTCGCTGTATTCAACCTTTGCCCATAGTCCGCGAGCATCCCGCCACATTGCACTTGCCCACTTCGGAGGGCCAATACCCTCAAGAGTCAACGTTGTAAAGTCTGTAGACACAACAATCTCGGTGCCCACTCGAAATTCACCGAGAGGTATCCTGCAAGCCGTCTTGGGGCTAAGTCTGCTCGACATGGACTTCCCGCTATTCAAAAAAATCACCTCCAGGTTCGAACTCGTCACTGTAGCGAAAAAACTCCGCGAAGTCATATCAGTCCACCGCGGACGCTCAAGCACCAGACTGCCACCTACCTGACCGACATTCCAAGTCTGTGGCGGGCGAGGGTTAACTTCAAACTCCGCCAGCCGCCGTGGGCTCACGCCATTTGGTAACTCAAGCCCACGGTCTCGCCGAACTTCGGTGTAGCATTGAACTAACGCATCCCCGACCTCGCTATCGTTCCACACTCCCCTCGCTAGCCGGGGCACAAGTCTTGCTAGCCAATCGAGGTAACTCTGGCGTAGTTGAAGGGTGACCTCGGGCTCGCGCAGCATCGCAGCAATTGCAAGGATACGTTGACGAATCGTTGACCATACTTCATTTGGCACTTCAACCTTGGAGCTCATCTCTCGTGCATGAAGTATGTCTTCACCGAAAATCTCCCGATCGAGTTGACGATGATAAGCTAAGATCAGTCGGACAGCCGCAGTACGCATTGGTTCGGGATACTCCGAAAACTGCTTGCGAAACTGAAGTTGGATATCAGAATTTCGGAAACTCAATCCCACACAAGTTGAACCAAAAACATCGGGGTGGTTCCAAGCATCGGCTTCCGCCCCAACGTCGGCCCCAGGAAATAACAGACGCAATTCCCGCAACAAACCGGGCTCGACCCGTGACGAAAGCGATGCGAGCTCGAGGATCTTCCTTGCCTGCATCTGACTTTGTTGCATCCGCCTTTGAGCTCCCGACGTTCGCGTCCCGCGCGTTGCACGCTCCCAGGTGTATGCACTCCAGATTCGCGTCACTTCCGGTTGCCATCGCCACGTCGGCACCGGAACCAACGCCGTGAGCTGATGCCCTGCACGCGACATGACCCGGGCATAGCGCTGCCAAGCTCGCCGCGAGCGTCCAGCATCGCGCGCGTAAAGTCCGAGGTCGCTGAGGGCAATGACAGGACCACCTCCACGCAACTGCCGCAGAGGGTGGGTCTTGCGGCCCCGAGTGACAAAAGTCGTCGCAAATGGTCCTTCAATCTGCGTGTGCTCTTCAACACGAAGCAAGCCAACCTCATCCCGAAGCCGCGAAACGACTTGCTGCTGATCCTGCCAAAAAGGAATCAATCGCTGTGAGCGATCGACGACCACGATGATCCGTGCTGGCCACACGCGACGCTTGCGCCGCGGGAGCCGTTGGAGCAATACACCCCGACCCCAACTGTCGACAAGCAAGCGAACATCCAGTTCTTTTCCCTCGCACTGTGCGCCAAGAGCGTGCCGGAGGTGAGCCCCGATCCGAGCCCAGATGGCTAGTGGCGGGCCGCGACGCCGGCTAAACGCCTGCCCACGGTTGTTCCCAGTCACATCTTCGAGCTTGAGTGGTGGCCCAAAGTCGCGGGGAACATCGTAGTTTGGCTGTCGGTCTACACAACTCTTCACCCGCAAGAAACATGCTGGGTCAAGTTCCCCGGGAAGCCGACGAACAGGCGGAGGTCCGGGTTCACCTTCGGTGATCTCTATATCAATCTCATCCCCTGGTGCTTTGGTCGGAAAACTTGGAAGAGGAACCTCGGGAGCAGGGGTTTTGCACGTATATCCAAGAAGTCTCGCCACCATCGGCAACTGCGAAGGCCCGAGCCGATCGTAGGCTCGTAACAAGTCGCCGAACCCCGTCGCCGACGGACGAGGGCCGACACCAACACCGACCCAACGCAGTTTGGTTCGCCTCACCGCGCTCACCCGCCCCGCTCCGGCGGATGCTTTTTGAGGGCAAACTCCTTAACTTCGTCGAGGAGTTCCAGTTGCATCCTTTCAAGGTCCTCTGGTGGAATCTTGCGCCGTCTAGCGATCTCGTCTAGGGCTCGCAGGATGTCGAGATACTCGGCTTGTCCCGGGGCAGAAAGGTGCCGTCCGAGCAACTCAAATCGCTCTTCGACGAGGTCGTCCGCGACCCGTCGCAAGACCGACTCGGACATCTGTCGCGCACGCGGCTCGCCCTTGAGCCCTCGAGCCTCTCTGCCAAAATGGTACTGACCGCGCTCGACGAGCCAATCGACGAGGTCAGCGGGATTACGCTCTAACTCGAGATGGAGTACCAGACACCGGCGTAAGAAGGCATCCGGCAACTCGCGTTCTTCGTTGGTCGTGATGATAACAAGCGGTGGTTTTTCCATGTCGACGCGCCCAAACGGAGTTGGAAAGCACCCATGCCCAAGCGCCTCGAGCAATCCGTTGGGAACCGACGTATCTGCCTTGTCAATCTCGTCAAGGAGCAATACGCAGCCGTTTCCAGGATTGCCGCCGTCGATACATGCGGGGGGGGGCTGGCAATTGGCACGACCCGCTTGCTGACTTGCCGTCCTCCAGTCAAAAGCCCACCAAAGTGGGCCTGGCTGGACAAACTGTTCGAGGGCCAACTGCTTTCGTGCCCGGACAGCTGGAGCTTCGCGCCTTCCACCAGAATCAGGTTCACGACCAACCGCTCCCATAAGCTGTGCTTCCGCAAGTCGCTCGACGGCGTCGAGCCACCAAAACAGGTCACGGGGTTCGCTGTGAACATCGAGAACATGGGAGATGAACGCCCGTCCAAGCGCCTTGGCACTCGCCCGCGCAAATTGGGTCTTTCCGGTTCCCGGCTCCCCGCGTACGAGGAGTGGGCGACCAGCTGCGAGGGCTGTGTTCACAGCACAGATCATCTGCCGCTCGAACACGTGTGCGCAGGGAGTCTTGCCGGGAAGTTCGAGGACCAAACTCGAGTTTGGCTCAATATCGAGAAAATCGGGAGTCGTTGAGTGCATGATCTACTTGTTCTTATACCGGACGAGCATCGCACCAAGCGGCCCTTTCAGACTCGTCTCATAGCGAAACCTCTCGATGTCATCGGTCGACAACATGAGAAAATGCAATGCCGGATAATGGCTGCGAAGCTGCGGGACAGCAACGAGCCAACCGCATGACTGCGTCGGTGCCTCGACCACGTAAAATGCACTTCGCCGATCTCGGTTGTTTGGATCGACAAACCACTTCAATCTTCCACGGAGCTCCTCCCGCCAGAGTAGGTGTGAACGATCGACCTTGAACCGGGTGGCGAGATGCTCTTCTATCACCTCAGCCGATTTAGTACCATCGGGATCAGGTCCGAGATCCGGAAGCGGGCCCAGTTCGTACTTGCTGCGAATCTGCGGAATGTCGTCGTCACCACCGATGTCGAAAGCACATGCACGCCGATCGGCGTAAGCACGGGCAACTTCCAGCATCGTGGCAGTGGCTACGGGTACTTCCAGAATCCCAGGATGCCCCGGCAACGGGCGACCCGCCTCAGGTCGGAAACAATACGGCAAGACGATACACATCAAGCCTTTCAGGCCTCCGTGATCTAGATCGACGTTGTTGATCGCCTTCAATGCTCTCAGCAGATCGCACTCGCTAAAAATCCCGGCGAGACTTTCGGCTGAGACTCGCGCTCTCACCTTAAGTTCTGTACCAAGTGCTAGAGCCAACGCGATACGGGTTTCTGCGCTAACAGCGGTCAGTTCTACGACCAAAAGCTTCCGCAGCGTATCGAGAGCGTCCCCATGGTCATGCGAGGTGTCGTCGTATTTGCGATGCACCCCACCGCAAAGTTCAACTCCAAAAGCCCGAGCGATCCATTGAATCCTCGATTCAGCCTTCGGGCGTTGCCTCAGTAGCCGAGCAAAAAACTTTTCATCAAATCCGCAACTTGCCTTGAGCTGGAGTAAATACTGTTCCGCAAGGTGCTCTACTTTCGGGGAGTTCGGTGAGCTCATCGCGGCCAGCAACTCGATTCCGTTCTCCCCCTGAGAAATAAATCGATGAAGCGTTGACTGACTAAACTCGCTGGTGAAAAATTGAAACAGCTTAATATCGAGCTCCGTTGAGGGGGAGATACGACCGTCGATCTCCGCATTTCTCGACTCACGCGGGCCCAACCAAAGACTGGCTATCCGAGTAACTGCCGCCTTCATCTCGCTGTGTTGCTCTGACAACTTTTCGAAAAAAGGACGCTGGAGACTTGGTTTTCTCGCTAGCTGAAGTATTACCTGACGGCTCAAGTCCTGTTTCGAAAGAAGCCTAAAATTTGGAATCTCGGCCAGAACACGATCACCACCTGGAACCAGATTAAGCAACCACTCGATCTCAGTCTCCTTGAGATAACGAATGAAGAGGTCTTCCAAAGCGGTCTTCTTGTCTGTAGCTGGCATCTAAATACTCACATCTGATTATAACACTTACACAATTCGGTGACAATTATTCACCCACGTGGCAGCAGCCCAGCCTCCATCATCGCTAGTAACAGACGTACCGCATTCCCCATAGCGAGCTTGCGAAACGCCCCCGTCCCCTCGCGGTCGAACGCCGACTTTTTGCTGTCGCAGAAATCCGAAATTCCGCGAAGCACCAGCGTCTGTGCAGGTACGGCTCGCTTGTGTGCGGCCAGCATCATCCCCGCCGCCTCCATCTCGAGTGCCCCAAGCTTGCGATCCCGGGAACGCACCCACTGGGCAAACACATCGGATGCTGCAACTGCGGGCCCCGACGCGAGATGGGTTATCATTGGCACGGGTGCTGTGCGCAAACGGTTTGCACTGATGTTAACTCCGCGTTTTGACGCATCAGGTACCAACGTCACGAGCGCTGCCGTACAGGACGACTGCCAAGCGTCGAAGACCTCGGGATGGGCGAACTCTAGGTTGCTTGCATCTGCAATAAGCTGATGTGCCCCCCGATACGCCTGGCCGGCAAACTCAAACTTCCATCCACCCGGCACGGCCTTCGCCTTCGGCAAATTGAATTCGACCTGGTCTCCCTCACCATCCGGAACGGCCTTCGCCTTCGACAAGTAGGCATCGACCTGATTCGCTACCGCGACATCGCCGAGGAGCAAGTCGTCGGTCAGCGAACCTGCAATTCCGAGGTTGACGAGCACCTTCGGTTTGTGGTCGAGCAGCCTCGTAGCTGCAAGAGTTGCCTCCTCGGGGCCCATGTCGTCGATGTAAAGCACGATACCGGTGTACGGCGCGGAAGGTCCCGGGACCTGAAAACGATAGAGGAAACCACCGTACTTCCAGTCGCGTTCGGCGTTCAGATGGGTTGCAAGAACATCACGAAAGACTCGGAATTCCTCACGCAAGGCGATGAGCACTGCGACATCTGGGGAGGACATCGTCTTGCCCCTCGGATGCTGGCCCGAGCTCGAGGGGCCCGACGGTTGTTGCACAACCGACTCCGGCTCGGGCTCGGTTGTGAGATTTAGGTCGATGCCCCAAAGATCTGCCACTGTTTCGATGTCCGAGTATCGCTCGGGATGGGCGTGACGTAGTAGTAGTAACAACGGCTTTAGAAACCGTGGTCGCCGATTCATCTCGCCAATCGCCCGTTGAACGAACGTGATGAGTGTTTGCTGGTAGAAGTCCGAGATTTCGGCGAGGAGCCGATGGCCCTCCGGGAGCGTTTCTAAGCTCCAACGAAGCTGGATGCAGTTGGAGTGCGTGTCGAGGAGCAGATTTTCAAGGTGCTGGAGTTTACACATGTCCGGTTCAGGTGATGAGAGTACCGCGGTTTTGCTACCGCGTACCAAAACATTTCACAGCGAGCGAAAACGTCAACATGTGCCATAAACACGCCCGCCGAGGACCAACAACGATTGGATGATTATACAAATCCAAGGTACGAATCCTCAACGCACAGGTGTCCATGGACCACCAACGCTTCCTTGGAAATACCCGGCGTCCGGCTTCCAGCCCTACGCGCACGAGCCACTCCAACGATCCGTGTGCGTACATCAGATCGCACTGCGTCGATCGCGGAGTCCCACCCCACTCGCGCAACTTCCTCGACCGCGGTAGGCTCATCCCGTGAAGTCTCCTCATCCACTCGGCACTTTTCTCGGCGACTTCGAACTGCTCGTCCACCTCGCCCGGGGCAAATTCGGGGATGTCTACAAAGCCATCTATCGTCCGAATGGCAAAGCCTATGCCTTGAAAGTCCTGCGTGCGGACACCGATGACGTCGCTCGTATGCGGTTTCAGGACGAGTTTATGCTCCTCTCCACCCTCGATTGTCCCCACCTTGTCCGTGCCTATCACTATGGTGAAATCGACGGCCAGCTGTACTTCTCCAGCGACTTCCACGAGGGTGGGAGCTTTCACGCATACCTGCTCGACAACCCCGGTCACTCGACGATGCAAGCCCTCGTTTGGTGCATCCAGATTTGCCGGGCGGTAGAGTCCCTGCACGACCAGGGCGTCCTCCACCGCGATCTCAAACCGGGAAATATTTGTATTGACAAGCGAACCCTCGAGTTGACGATCCTCGACCTCGGCTCGAGCAAACGGACCCATGTCTATTACAACTGTGCCGATCGCCACTACATCACACCGCCCGCGCGGCGCTACTTCACCGAACCCATCGACCGCAGGTACCTCGGGACACCTAGCTATCGCGCTCCCGAAGCTGTCGACATCGAGCCTGACATCGAGCTTGATGTCTATAGCATCGGTGCGATTGCCCACCGACTGTTTACACGCCTCGCGCCCGATCACCCCGCGGCCAAAGAGGCCCGAGCCCGGATCAAATCCCGTGACCTACTCGCGCTGGTGTTGTCGATGCTCGACCCCGATCCCGCGATGCGACCTTCAGTCGGGGCTGTGCTGGAAAACCTGGAACTGATCCGCGATGAAATGATCGCCGACGAGGCTGCCGAAGCCGAGGAAGACGCCGCATGCATCTCGGTTGAGAGTCGCACTGGCGAGGCACCGTCGGAGCATCCCCATCCGCACGTTCCGCAACCGAACCCCAACGCATATCGTCGCAATGGCGAAGCTCATCCTGGTCCGCACGCAGGTCGCGTTCCGCAACCGAACTCCAACGCAAATCGTCGCAATGGCGAAACTCCGTCGGAGCATCCCCACCCGCACGCAGGTCGCGTTCCGCAACCGAACTCAAACGCAAATCGTCGCAATGGCGAAACTCCGTCGGAGCATCCCCGTCCGCTCGCAGGTCGCGTGCCGCAACCGAACCCCAACGCAAATCGTCGCACTGGCGACACTCCGTCGGAGCGTCCCCATCCACACGCAGGTCGCGTGCCGCAACCGACCTCCGACGCAAATCACGTTGCACAGCCGACTCCCAGTTCGGCGAAGGTGCCCCACCCGACTCAAACCTCTCCTGCCACGCCACAACCATCGCTCCACTCAGGACGCCTCGCGCGAGGTCATCTAGTTGCTTATACACTGGGCATCCTCACGGTTGGAATCCTATGGGTCTTCACGAACCGACTTTCCCCGATGCAGCCACCTGAACCGTCGGTTGTCTCGCTCAAACACGGCAGCGACCGAATCGTGTCGGCCCTCCCGAGTTCACCCAACCGCGCCGAACTTCAGTCGGGTTCGCCTCCAACGACAATGGACTCTCCTCCAACGACTGCCCCGCCGGCTTCGACCTCAACGACACTCTCGCCTCCTTCGACAATGGGCCCGCCGCCGACTGCTCCACCGCCGACGGCTTTACCCCCGTCCTCGAAACAGCCGCCACCGACAACGGACTCACCTCCACCGACTGCCCCGACAACGGCTTCGGCCCCCTCAACCACACACTCGTATCCGATCGAACGTCCCCCCTCACCTTCGGCCGAACTGCTGTCAACACCCGCCGAGGCCCAACACGACCGGGCCACGCCCATATCCGAATCGAGGCACCTCGCACGCACGACCAAGCCGCCGAGGACAAAATCGACTGTCGATCTGCTGCCGAACAAGCGTGAGAGGGAGCGTGCACTCGAAGCTTTACGCGACGAACTTTCGCTGTGTGCTGTGCCCCCGCAAACTGTGACCTATCGCCTTATCAAAGGACACCTGACTGATCTCAAATATCCGGACCGCACCACCTCCGCGTTTCACCGTCGATGTGTCCACGACGCCCTCAAACGTCGCACGTTCGACACGGTCGACACCAGCGGTAAGATCGTTCACCACGGGAGCATTCCATGATCATACAAGCGTTTATCGTCGCGGCGGCAACCTCCGCGGAGCCCAGCGCTCATACCTCTCAAGCAATGTACGAGGCCGCCGTTGCTGCGTATCGCACTGGCGACCATGTACGCGCGGCGGAGGGCTTGTACCGCCTAGCACACCGCGACGACCGTGGCGGGCATCGCCGTGACCTGCTTGTGTTTCGAGCCGTCAACGTGTGGCTCGAACACTTCCGGGGTACGTCCTCGGCGGAGTCGTTGTGCGCGGGTCGGGAAGCACTCGAGTGGTATCTGACATCGACCGAAACACCCGCGGCTCCACTTGTTCGTCAATACACGGAGGTCAACCACAAGCTCGCCCTCTCGGGAGCATCGTGTACGCGGCGAATCGCCAGTCGTCCCGCTCGCAGCGAGCAGGTCCGCCGCCCGGAAGATGCGACAGCCGAGGCAAGCGAGGTCAATCCAGAGTCTGCCGATTCGGTCGCGCGTCCTCGGCCTATCTCGACGGCCGGTTGGGTTCTCACAGCGCTCGGTGGTGGGTCACTCGTTGCCTCTGCAACATCTGCTATCCTCCTGCAGACCAAGTTGCGTCCCTACCGCGAGGGCGAGCCGATCGCAGACGAGCCCCAGTACTACCGCGAGGCCAAATTACTTGAGGGAGCAACGATCGCTACCGGGGTCGTCGGCGGTGTCGCGTTGGTGACCGGCGTTGTGATGCTAGTCGTTGATCGCCGACAACAACGGCGTTTGAGTGTGCAACCAGTTGCGTCCCCCACGTTCGCAGGCATCCACTTCGCCTCGCGTTTTTGATGGATTGAACCTTGCGAATACGATACCGTCGCGCGCAATCAACCTCCACCGAACCATGACCCCGAAGCACTCCCCATTGGCCCTGCTCGCGCTCCTGGTGTGGACCTCTGGCTGCGTGGACTCTGTCCGCGAGGACTGGCTCGAGGGCCAAACGACGGGCTACAGCGACGGCTCTGGGAGCGTCGACGCGTCGAGTACCGCCTGGCCCCAACCAGAGCCCACCTCCGGGACGTCCTCGGCGGGGGCGACCGAAGGGACATCTGAGTCGACCGAGGCCGATACCCAAGCATTCGATCTGGGTGACCCGCCCGTGATCGCGTCGTTCGAAGTCCCGGACTTCATGGAACGTGCAGGGCCGCTGCTCGTCGATGCCGACGTTCTCGGATCGGTGCATACTCAACTGATTGTGACCCACGAGGATGAAGGTGTTGTCCACCAGGTCGACGACCCCGAGTTTCCGTGGGAGTGGGCGATCACAAGTGATTCGTTCGACGCGGATTACACGTTCGAGCTGCGGGCATGGTCCCAAACCGGTGCTCTGGCAACGCAGACGCGACCGTGTGAGCTCGATATTCACGTCGGCGGTGTGCTCGATGCAGAGTGGCAACACCCAGGGCCGGGGCCGTCATCGGCGAGCGCGATCGATGTGCTGAAGGGAGACGGCGATGTCGACGATAGCGTGGTTGCCGCGATCGCAGTGTTCGATGGCTTCGACCCAACCGTCTGGCTGTACCGCTGGGAGCCGACCCTGCAACACATCAAGATGCAGAAGCAAGTATTTTGCAACGGCCAGGTCTGCCGGTTTCGACCCCGCGATATGGCCGTCGATGCCAACAACAACATGTACGTCGTCGGCTGGTCAATGAACACAGGCGCGTGGATGGCGAAGGTCGATGTGTTCGGCGACACAGTGTGGAACGTGCACTTGCCCGACGCCGACTTCTCGGGAGTGGCTGTCGATGAGGCCAAGGGTGCGGTGTACGTTTCGGGGTGGCGGAATTTCTACGACCAAGATCAAGACCACGATTACTCCGACGGGTACCTGTGGGTCTATGCCATGAGCGATCGCACGAGCCTCGGGCAGGCGAGCTACCACAGCACGTATATTGGCGAGAACAGTGAACCTTTCGGTTCTCTCAATCGCCCACGCGGAGTGGCAGTGAGTGGCAGTCGCGTTGTCCTTGCCGGCGAAACCACCGTTTCAAACCTCGTCAACGAGGACGAATCTCTCACGTGTGCGCATCTGCTCGAGTACTCCAACGGACTGCTCGTCGAACGCTACCGACTCCCCCAATCGTACGACCAAACCGAGTCCTCCTATCAGGGAATCGCCGCGGATGGAAACGGAGGGCTCGTCGTCGCGGGGTGGTATATCACCGACTTGGATGAGCCGAAGCTCGTGCACC
>CAZUPD010000180.1:0-15005 GCA_964621785.1 uncultured Nannocystaceae bacterium | reverse complement strand
GGGTGACCGGCTGGGTCGGCGGGCCGCTCCGTGTGGGGCGGTTTGCTTTTGGTGGGAGCTTTGAGTCTTTCGAGACGGTCAAGCAGCACCTCGGGCCGTGGCCAGCAGCGACTGCCCCCCGAAACGAGCACCGAGGTATTGCCCAAAGTTTAGCGAGCTGCCACCGTCAGCCGAGCACCGGGTTGAATAACCGGTTGTGTACACGACTGACCGCCACCCGTACCGAGCTGCGCCCATACTTGCAGTATTGTTCCGAGCTCGGGTTTCCCCGCTGGGGTCTCAAAGCCACCGAGTACAGCATCGAATCCGAAGCAAATCGTATCTCGAGTTCCCGTTCCGGCAAAACTCAGGACTCGGAGGTCGGCGCCATTGTGGTTTCGGAACGTCAAGATCAACACTTGACCAACTGCGACGTTCTCAATCGGAATCGTAACATTGATGTGGTACAGTTGCTCGTGTGGCCATCCACCATCCCAGAACCCGGCCCAATTGTTCACCTTCCACTGGATCTGTTGATTTGTCGTGTTGAGCACCGTGGTTGTTTCTGGATTGTAGACGACCGTCATTGCGGATGCGATCTTGCCCATACTTCGGCACCCACGACTTGTCACGCGTATCATATCCTTAAAGGTGACCTCGCTCGCCATTTTGCGGTGGGCTCCTTGGATGAACAGGTAGTCGTCCAACCAGTGTGAGTCGATGACCTCGACACCGCCACACTGGTTTCCTTCGATCGTGATTCCGGTATAGGGTGCTGCTTTGTTCTCACTGAGTTGGACGATGTTTGTCTTCCAGAAACACTGGTCGAGGCGCAGCGCGACAACAGCACCGGGCTCGCTCCCCCGCGGGGCGAGACGCACACCGACTGCGGGAATCAGTCGTTCCTCTGGAGTATTCGTCTCTTCCCATGGCAATGCACGCTTGTATGGATGTGAGACAAACCTGCTTTGAATGATTTGGATGCTGCGTCCCGACTTGACCCACAGGTTACAGCCTTCGTTACCGTCGAATTCAACGATTTCAACGCGCACAATATGGCCCTGACCACGATCCTGGGAGATCATCAAACCGGCGGTGTCGTAGCCTTCGGGTACCGCGTGTCCATTGCTTGCAATGGCGCCACGGAAGAAGCGAAACGCGTGGTTGACTCGTACACCACCGAGACCATTTTCTTGTACGTAGGTCAGACAACAATCGAGAATCAAGCCAGAATCGAGGTTCGTATAAATCCCCCACCCCCGATTGTCCTCGATCACACATTGGTCCATCGAGACAATCGATTGGATGCCGTCGGGATTGCCTCGAATCTCGAGTACTCCGGTCGCCGTGGCCGTATCGGTTGTGTCAACGGTCACCTCGTTCGTTCGGACGTCGGTGACGATGACAGGATCCGTCAACCCGAGTCCACGCACCAAATCCCGCGGTCGTAGGACGGTGTGCAACGAGCTTCCATAGATCGTGTTGCCTTCACGCTGGCAATTCGACTGGGACGCCCAGCGATCTGGGATGGCACTTAGAATCCCGTGTCCTGGATGTAGGCGCACCCGAACATTGCGGATCTTCCAATTCCACGCATGGCGAATATGGAGACCGTGGTGCACGCCTTCGACATCTTCGAATTCGGAGCCTGGGAGTGGCACGCCCAGGCTCCCAGTCGCCACATCATCAGAAGGTGCGTTCTCGTCGGTCTGCGTATTGTCGTTGTTCGAATCTCGCGTCTTCGTGGGCGGGGCTCCGACTTCGAGCGTGAACCCCTCGAGCAACCCCTCATCGGAAAATGAGTAGCTTCGAGCCGCGTCGATCTCGAGCGTCGCCCGCCCGCACCGCGGTCCGTAGTACTGCAAAAACGTCCGATGGCTGCCTTCTCCGACGAGGCGCAGCCCCGCGCCTCGGTTATACCCCGCGGGGATCTTCGGCAAAAAACGCAACGGTCTCCCGATTTTGTAGACGCCGGGAGGTACATACACGGTAAGCCCATCGGGGTGATTGATCGCCTCTTCAAACGCCTCTGTCGAATCGTACTCCCCCTTCGGATCCGCGGGTACAGTCATTGTTGTTACATCCAGCATTCGCATCATGTGTCTCCATTGTTGTTTGTATATCGCACCCATCATCGGCGCGATGCTCAGTATCGGTGGTAAGTATAGCCCAGTTATCTCGGCCGATGCTAGCCCGGACTTCTCACCAAGACTTCGAAGCGAGGCTTGCAAAGGTGCGTAACCATTGGACGCGCGGACAAGTGAACGAGGAAGGCGCACTGGAGGTGCGTTGACGAGTGAACGCGGAGCACGTTCAATGGTTGCGTGCATTTGCAAGCCGCAGCCGAAGACTTGGTGAGAAGTCCGGGCTAGTGACTTCTGGCGATTTCATTCAACCCACTGCGAACGGGATTGCGGGGTTGCGAGAAATTGGGACATCGACTACTCGTCAGCGCGCTATTAATGCTCCTAAATGCGCGATGAGATCCGCGGCGATTCCTCGCCTCATTCATGTTGGATGTGCCGGTTCGCAACAAACTGGACCCCATTTCCGAGCGTGGCACCGTCGATGAGATACAGACTACTCGGCGGGTTCGATCCCGAACGCGCGTAGGTGTGCATCGCGTTGTTGATCAACACAAGCTTGTCCCACTCGGCGTTGCCACTGAGCACCACGCTGTGCGTCTGTGTTGTGTTGATCTGCGTATCGACAAAGGTACACCCTTGAATGGTCCCGTAGTGACTTCCGCCGATAACCTGAAGCAGGATTCCCGGGTGGATCGCGTGGTAGGAGTCGCTTTGGTTGTTGTTTCTGAACGTACACCCCTCGATCGCCCAGTACTTGGGCTGCGCGGATACAGGTTGATTTCCGGCATCGACCGAGAGCGCGACGTTGGCTGTCTCCTCGAACACACAACATCGAACCGTCGCGTGGGTGACCGCCCCGAGCTGGAGCCCATCGCCATTTTTCGTGAATCTGCAATCATCCCACAGCAAGTTCCGGCAGGTTCTCCGACAAAATGCACCGTTATCGCTCTGGTTTGCGCCCTGAACCGCCCGCGTGTTCTCGACAAACGCGACATGGCGAAACGTGACGTTATCGGCCGAGACACAGTAGTAGGCGCCCACCTTGCACCGCGTCACGGAGCTATTGTCGATGAGGATATTGGACAGATGTTGGTAAAGCCCGATAGCGATGCCGCTTTGCGCGTGCTCAAAACGACACCGACTCACGGTGACATCCTTCGCGTTGTGCAGCAGCAGATGCTCATACGTACTCGTATCTGACAGGCTCTCGAATCGCATATCCTCGAACACGATATTGTGATTGACGAGCGTTTCGTTGGCACCATCCCAGTGCCCGAGATTGACGCCCCACGTCCCCGCGTTGCGCACTCTGACCCGCCGCATCGCGGAGTCTTTGACTCCCCAAAACATGACACCGGAGCCCCTCATCGCGCGGTTGTCGACGCCCGATGTTACGTGAGGCAGTAGATTAGACGGCGTCGACGAGTTCTCGAATTGATTGACATCGAGTGTGAGGTCTTCAATCTGAATGCCCTCGAAGAGGTCGTTTTGGTGTTGGGAGCTCGCGTGAATGAGATCGCCAATATCGTGTGGGTCAAGCGACCCATCGGGAAGCCGTCGAAGCTCACGCCGAATCACGGTCGCGTTCATCCCCGCGCCTCTGATCCGCACATTGCTGAGACAGCGAATCTCACGCTCGAGTGTGTACACTCCCGGGCAGAATTGTACGGTGCCGCCGCCGTTGTTGTGCACGGTTTGGATAGCGTCGTTGATCGCTGTCAGGGTTGAGAGATGATCTGAATGGGGCGCGACTACGACCTGATAGGGTTTTTGCTGGGTCATATGGTTTGTCCTGTATACGTTGATCGACGTGGAATTTGATAGATACGTCGTGTGAGTCCAGCAGGTGGCGTGAGGGATTCGAATCGACGTCGATGTTTAATTTTTCAAGTTTCTCTCGGGTTGGCGCAATCTCTTTGGGCCCGGGGCGGACGTATAGGTTGCGGGCCCGAGGTCTCAAGCCTTGGGTGCAGTAGAGACACGAGATACCTCTTTTCGTGAAATGGGGGTTAGCGGTACGCTCTCGAGCGCTCGAGATACTGCTGCACTGTTCGGTTGTCGAGCCTGAAAGATTTGACACAACTTCGCCCGCCCTGTCGGGCTTGGCTACAAAGAAAGATGAGTCATGCCATACGTAATGAAGCGCACTACTATCACTGACAACCTACCCTACGTCCGACACGAACTTCTCTGGGAAAAGTGGATTAGTTACCGGAGCCCGCCGATGTCAGTCGTCAGTCTAAAAGTCTCGTGGGGCGATTCGACGGGTCTACCGGGAGCTGTGTTTATCCAGCATGAAGGCCGAACTGAGCTGATTGACATCTCAGGGTGGTACTCGGATAAAAGCGAGACGAAGGTCTTTGCCGGCATGCGGTATGGAGGTAGATGGGAGGCTTCATTCGTAGCGGACAACCCTGAAGACGACGCAAGACAATCTTTCAAGCCCTACCTGAAGTTCGAATTTGAGCTGGAGTACAGAGTGTGGGTGGATCCTCCGCCGCCGCCGCCGCCTCCGCCAAGCACGCCAACTGGTATTTGGGCCCGTTTAGGACCGGATGCTGGTGCTGTCTG
The DNA here is from genome assembly GCA_964621785.1 of uncultured Nannocystaceae bacterium. GTDB lineage: Bacteria > Myxococcota_A > Polyangia > Nannocystales > Nannocystaceae > JACKDW01. The sequence goes on along the minus strand of CAZUPD010000180.1, from coordinate 10,368 downwards.
GCCAACCGGTAAGCATATCTACTTCTTTCGCGGCTCCGAGTACCTACGCTACAATGTCTCCAACTTCCGAGTGGACCCCTATTATCCAAAGCGGATCCATGATGTCTGGACTGGTTGGCCGAGTGACTGGGATAGTCCAGGTGCGGCAGTCGTCTATCCAAGTGGTAAAGCCTACTTCTTCAACGGGAAGGGCGACTACCTCCGTATTACAGTTACCAACAACAGTAGCGTCGACCCTGGTTATCCGCGAAAGGTAGTTGGCAACTGGGGTAATTGGCCCAGTGAAGACTGGCACCCCTTTGCAGCCGCTATGTGGCCGAATGGAAAAGTTTACTTCTTCAGCTATGACGAGTACATCCGCTACGATAGCAACACGCACCGTGTCGATCCAGGATACCCACGCAAAATCATCGGTAACTGGCCAGGTTGGCCGAGCCACTGGACCCAAATTAACGGCGCAGTTGTGTGGCCAAATGGGGAAAAAGCCTACTTCTTCCGAGGGGATGAGTTCATACGTTATGATATAAAGAAGCGATGTGTGGAACCCGGGTTTCCAGTTAAGATCATCGGAGCCTGGAAAGGCTGGCCTGAAGACGGTAAAGTATGGTAACTGAAGCACGGGAGCGGCACCGGAGTCGGACATCAAGCACAAACATGATTCCGGTTCCCGTCTCCCGGGAGACTATCAGAAATTTGTGGCGTACTACCGCAAGACATCAGCGAGGCAGACGGCTCTCGAAGACGCCGATAAACAACTCGACCTCGGCGACTTCCCCGTCTCGGGATCGGTGAGATGGGGCTTGGCACCGGAGGTCAACCGCAACTGGGGAGGCTGGCCTGAAGGCCCCACCGTTGGTGAGTGAAGTGCAAAACCACACAGCAGTAAAATAGAGTTCGCTTGGAAAGTTGGCCGGCAGGACGTCTTGTACCCGGGTGCCCCGAGCTGGAGGTCGCCTCTCACCATTGACGAAAACGCGCACGATCTGCGCCCGCAGCATTATCGATTGACACAAGCTGTCGAGTAGCTGATAACGAACAAGGAGCAGTGCATGCACATGAGTGACAACAAACGAAGGTCGAGTTCACTGCTACTCGTTCCGGTCGTCAATGCGGTGCTTGTCACAGCTACTGTCGTCAGCCCGCAGGCCCAAGCGAATCAGGGGGACAGCCCGTCTGACGCATCCGAGGTCGCCGACGACGAACAGTGCGAGGCAGAGCCGACGCTCAAGCAGGCGCGGTTGATGACGGGCCGTGACTTCTACGCCCGGGCGGGGGCGTTGTACGACCAACAAGACTACCTCGGCGCGGCCGAGGCGTGGGAGCAAGTCCTCCTGCTGATGCCCGAAAGAGAGGCCGGCCTTCGCGTCCAGCTCGCACACGCGTACCACAAAGCATATGCAGATGATAAGAACCCCGAGCACCTGCGCAAATCAAAGCAGTACCTCGTGGCACAGCTAGAGGGCCTCGCAGCCGACGACATGACGCGGCCGGATATCGAGTCGGAGCTGAGCAGCATACAAGGCGAACTCGATGCACTGGCGAAGGCCGAGGCCGAAGCAAAGGCGCAGCGTGAGCAGGAGATCCGGGAGGAGCAGATCCGACTCAATCAGCAGGCGCTGGCCGAGGCCGAGGCAAAGCATCAGCGGAAAATTCAGAAGATATACTTCGGTGTCGGAGGGTCCATGACCGGGACGGGTGTTGCGACGCTGGGCGCGATGACGGCATTTTTGGTGCGGGGGAGCCAGCTCGATGCTGAGGGACTGGCCACGTCGATGGGGATGGTCGAGGATGAGGATTTCTACAGCCAGCAGTTGGCAAAGGGGATCAACCAAAACCGGGCGGCCTGGGCGACGGGCATTGTCGGTGGGGCGTTGACGGCTGCAGGCGCGTCGTTGCTGATCGTCGCGGGGGTTCGGCAGCGGAAGTTGAAGGGTTCGCGTGGGAAGCAGGTTGCGGTTTCGCCGACTTTGGGTGGTTTTCGGTTGGTGTTTTAAGTGGGGTGTTTGGTCATGTGTGTTGCTTGTAACAGAGTCCTGAAACGAAGGAGGTTCCGATGCAGGTAGGTTCTCAAAAATGGCTTGCGTTGGGACTTTGTGTTTCGCTTGCGGGAAGTTGTTTTGGTGGGGAGTTTGTTCAGGGGTTGCCGTGTGATGTGGATTCGGAGTGTGGGCCGGAATTGCTGTGTCTGAACGGGTTTTGCGGCGGCAAGGGGTCCACTGCGGTTTGTGGGAATTACAAGGTCGAGGGCGACGAGGACTGCGATGGTAACTCAGTGGATGGTGTTGAATGTACGGCTGAGTGCAGGTTCCCGCCTGTTTGCGGTAACGGTGAGGTCGAGGCTGGCGAGGAGTGCGACGATGGCAACACGAGTGAGATCGACGAGTGCACATCGGAGTGCACGTACTCACCCGAGGTACCGACGCTAGAGTTGAGCTTTGAGCAGGTGAAGCAATTCAAGTTTCACTGGCAACCGGTGCGTGGAGTGGAATGGTACGAGTTGTACGAGCGCGTGGATGAAGACGCGGAGTTTGTGCAAGTTGGGGGGAAGATTGACAAAGATGCGAACTCGTACTCGCAGACGGTTCCGCTGCATTTTCGGGTGGATGCGAGTTATAAGCTGGTGGCGTATCGATCGGGGAAGGAGCCTGCGGAGTCGGTAGTGAATGTTACGGGAAACTTGGCGGAGGCAATTGGGTATTTTAAGGCGTCGAATACGGATACCCGTGATTACTTCGGTGAAAGCGTGGCGCTCTCGGGAGACGGTATGACCCTCGCAGTTGGAGCACCATGGGAAGACAGTAATGGGAATGATCAAAACGACAACTCAGTCGTCGATTCAGGAGCTGTCTACGTGTTTACGCAAACGGATCAACGATGGCTACACCAAGCCTATGTAAAAGCCTCGAACATTTTTACGGACGGACGCTTCGGAACTCACGTGGCGCTCTCAGAAGATGGCAACACCCTCGCGGCCCTCACCAATGCAGGAGCTGTCTACATCTTTTCACGAGTAGACGATACGTGGACCGAACAAGGTCATCACAATACCTCCAACATGGTGAGGCAAAGTAGCCTGGCGCTCTCAGGAGATGGTAATACAATCTCCGTCGGTGTTCAGCTCGAAGACAAGACTGGAGCGGTGTACACATTTAAGCGAGCGAATGGGTTATGGGCACTCCAGGAAGACCACCTCACTCCCCCTGCCACGGACATAAGCCAGAGGGGGATCGGCGTGGCGCTCTCAAGCGATGGCAACACCCTCGCTGTCGGCGCAAGTGAATTCGATACGCCCGGTACTGTGTACATCTATGGGTGGGAGGACAACCAATGGATGCTGCACGACGTTGTCGAAGCGCATCCAGCTCAATTCGTCAGCACGACGGTAGCTTTGTCGGGGGACGGCCACACCCTTGCCATTGGCTCCGATGAAGACTCGAGTGATGTCCAAGCAAGTGCTGTACACGTTTTTATTCGGGGTGAGGACGAGTTTTGGAGTCTGCAAAAACGTATCAACTCCCCCAACACGAATGATGACTGGGACGGTTTTGGGGAGAGTATCGCGCTATCGGAAGATGGCAATACCCTTGCTATCGGCGCCCCGTTTGAAAACAGCATGGCGGTAGGCATCAACCCAGAACAGAAGAACAACTTAGCCAGACAGTCGGGTGCGGCGTACCTGTTCGTGCGAGCCGCAGGGGGCTGGGCCCAACAAGTTTTTGTCAAAGGGCCTGTCACAGCCCCTTACTATGAATTTGGCACCCGGGTCGCTTTATCGAATGACGGGAAAAATCTTGCAATTGGTGCCCCAGGCGAAGGAAGTGCTGCCACATCAGTAGAAGGTGAGCAAGTCGATGACAGTCGGCCCAGAAGTGGAGCTGTCTATGTCTTTTAAACATCGCGGATTTTGGAGAGCTCGCAACAAAATGAGCTGTTATCGCAGAAAATTCACACTTTGGTCTTGCCTGGCAATGACCTTAGCGGCCTGCTTCGCAGGAGAGTTTGTGCAGGGACTGCCTTGTACGGACGATTCAGAGTGCGGGCCTCGGTTGCAGTGCGAGGATGGCTTGTGTGGCGGTTTCGGCCCTCAAGCGTCGTGTGGAAATCAACTAGTCGAAGTGGGTGAGAGTTGCGACGATGGCAATTCCGAGGATAACGATGGATGTACGTCTACATGCCTACTCTCGGCACCGGAGTTTGTGCTGGTGCATACAAAATCCTTCTACCTACAGTGGGAGCAGGTGCGCGATGCGGAGTGGTACGAGCTTTACGAGCGAGCTGATCTGGGAGAGGACTTTGTACAGCTCGGAGGAAAAATCGACACACATAGCTACCCATTTGCACTGACGGTGCCACTTCCCTTTCGGGTGAATGCAAGCTACAAATTCCTAGCGTGTCACTCGAAGGGCAACTCGGAGACTTGTGTCGAGTCGGCCGAAGTCGAGGCCAGTGGATACTTGGATTCGGCGATCGGGTATTTCAGTAGCTACAACTACGACACGGGAGTGGGAGACGACTTTGGGCGTAGCATTGCACTATCGGGAGATGGCAGTATTCTAGCGGTTGGCGCCCCTGGAGATGACGGCAACGCTACGGGTGTTAATAACGAGGACAGTGGTATCGCCGCCGATTCGGGCGCCGTCTACGTGAGGAAGCATTTGGAATTTAACTATTGGGAAGAAGATTATATCAAGTCCCCCGACACAAACGCAGAGGATAGATTTGGAAGTAGTGTAGCGTTATCGGAAGATGGCAACATCCTCGCCGTCGGTGCTCCTTTTAAGAACACCCTGGTCGAGGACGGCGTCATGGTCGAAACGGGAGCAGTCTACATCTTTTCACAAGCTGGGAGCACATGGGAGCATAACTCTGTCACCACGACAAACACTGGCACAGGTGTTATACCACCTACAAATTTCGGAACGACGGTAGCATTATCGGGAGATGGCAACACTCTTGCCGTCAGAGCCAATGTGGAGGGGCCGATAGTATATATATTCACAAAAGAGAAGAACACATGGGAACTTCAACACTTCGTTGAAGGCACGGACATAAATGACTTCTTCGGTGATAGCATAGCGCTGTCAGAGGATGGCAACACCCTCGCGGTTGGCGCCCCTGGGGAAGACAGTAAGGCCGGGGGAATCAATGGGAGCGAGGCGAACAATCTTTTGAAAGAGTCGGGAGCCGTTTACGTCTACACCCGGGAAGGCGAAATATGGACGAGGCACGCCTATGTAAAAGCCTCCTACCCACGCATGTACGACTCTTTTGGGACGAGCGTAGCGCTGTCGAACGATGGCAATATCCTCGCCATCGGTGCCCCCGGAGATTTAAACTTCGATACAAATAGTTCGGCACCTGGAACCGTGTACTTGTTTGCGCGGGAGGGCGACGATTGGAAGCAGCAATACCTACAAGCTTCCAACGCCGACGCAGGTGACTCCTTCGGAGCTAGCGTAACGCTATCGGGAGATGGCGACAGTCTAGTGGTTGGCGCTACCGGAGAACGCAGCAACTCGATTGGAATCAATGGGGACCAAGGCGACAATTCTCTCGTTTTGGCGGGAGCGGCTTACTTTTTTTCACGTACAGGCAAAACGTGGAAACAGTTCGCCTACCTCAAATCTTCCCATACAGCAGGAGACGACTTTTTTGGATCTTCCGTTTCCATTTCTGCAGACGCTAGTACTTTAGCAATCGGTGCCCCCGAAGTAAACGAGGGGCTCGCATTCGACTCCGGAGCCGTATTCCTCTACTAACCCACCAAAAACACCACTCAATAAAGCCGCAACTTCCAAGTAGCCTCCCCCCCCTTCCGACTCCGCGGAAACGTCAACTTCGAAACCCGTTTCACCACACACACCGCCTCTGCCGTCCCCTTCGCCGGGGGCAGCACCACAACCTTCTTCACCGTCCCATCTCCCGCCACCGTCACCTTCACGGCGATCTCGGACATCAGCGTCTCGAGCTTTGTCCCACACTCTTTTGCGATTCGTTTCGCCTCGTTTCGTCCCGCATTCAGCTCCTCACTCGACAGCTTCTCGGGCAGCTTGACTGTCTTGCTTTCCGGCTGCTGCTCGACTTCTGGTGTCGTATGCTTCGCTGGACGCTTCACCTTATTCTTGGTCTTTGCCACGACCGCCCCGATCCGTACTGTTTGGTCGGCATCCTCGATCACCAGTGCGCCTAGCTCTCGCTCCTCGGCGACGGCTCGGAACACCCAGCGGCGTCCCACCGTGGTTCGCAGCTCTCTCGCCTCGTCGGTGGCTAACGTCGTGTAGTACTCGGTCCTCTCTCCGTTGCTTGTGAACAGGTTCACGCTTGCTCCGAACGCGTTCTCGAAGCGCACGATTGCCGGGACATCTCGCTTTGCGAGCTCCTCGGCGGTGACCTCGGCGTCCGACCAGCTGACTCCGAGGCTCGCCAGTGCTGTGTTCATTGGGTAATTCTCGAGTGTTGGTGCGGCCTCCTCCTCGCTGGGTGGACGCTCCAGCCAGGTTCGACCGCGGCCGATTGCAAGTACACCGACTCCGGACTGCAGCAGACGGTTGAGCTCTGCGACTTCATCTGTTGGAAACAGTATGTCGCTACGGTCGAGGAGCAACCCTGTTTGAAAGGCGGTGTAGTGATCGTCAAGGATGATCACCCCGACATCGGTCATCGCCTCCGCGTCCAGAAGCGACTCGACAATCTCGACCTCAAACGACAACCGGAGCAGGCTGCGTTTGAGTTTCTCGAGTCGGCGGGACGTTTTTGACGTTGGCGACTCTCGCGGGACAATGGCGATCGTTCGCCGGGCCTGGTCGGCGAGGAGCCACGGGATTGTGATTTCTAAGAACAGTGAACGACCTTGCCCTGTCTCGCTGAGTACCGCCTCGTGGCCGGCGACCACGGCCCGGAAACTCTCTCCCAAGCTGGCGGCGACCACTGTTTTATTGTCGCGCTCCATCAGCGGTGTCCAGCGCTCGTCGACGACCACAACTCCGGCGGACTCCTGTTGTGCGACCAAGTAATCCGTCAGTGGGCGCAGCGAGACCTCGAACATCTGGCGGACGGAACGTTCGTTTTCTTTGTCGCTCTTTTCGGCTCTTGTCCTCGCCTGCTCGGATTGGGTCCGGGCTGTTTCTGCGTCGACTTGGGCTTGTTCCGCGACTTCCGTTGCTTCTTCAGCTTTGGTTTGGCGGCGGTCGCTTTCGCTTTGGGCATCGATCGCGGCTTCTCGCTGCAACCACGCTGTCACCCCTAATCCGGCGGCGAGGAGGCCGAACACCGTGACGATCGAGACCACGACTCGGGCTCGTCTCGCCTCTGCTCGTGCACTCTCGAGGGCCTCCTGCGCAGCCCGCTCGCGTGCCTCTTCCTCGACCCGCGAGATCCGTTCCCGCTTGCGGTCGAACACCTTCTTTGCCAGCCAGTCGTGGCCTAACTCAAAGTAGCGGGTGCTTCGGTGCCGCTCGGCTCGGAGGATCGCGGCGCTCTCTAGGTCGGTCAGGATGGTATCGAGGTCTCCGTCTTCGGCGACCCCACTTGCGCGTGCGGCCTCTTCGGTGAGCAGCGTGCGGGTGCCGTCGTCGGCGATCAGGTGCTCCTCTAACAATTGCTCGGCGGGGCCGCGCAACTCGCCAAGATCCGCGAGGGCGCCGGCGAGGTAGTTTTGTAGAATCGGTTCGGCCTCGACGGCTCCGTCATCGACGATGCCTGTGGCGACTCGGTGGGAAAACAATGCCCGACACACGATCTGAGCAAAGGCGGTTTGGACCTCGGCTTCGTCGCGTTCGCTCTGGTCGGGCTCGCGTACTTGTAGCATCAAGTTTCGCGTCGCCTCGTGCGACCATTCCTGCGGAGGCTCGGCGTCGGCTGCCGCGGCAATGACTGCGCCTGTGATCTCGCCGACGGTCATCGGTCCGAGGCGGAAGTTGTGTTCGAGCAGTCGGTGGCGCCCGCGGGCACGGTCGCGGAAGCGGCCGAGGTAGTCCTCGCGCAATGCCAGTACAAGGTGCAACCCGCGTAGGGGCTTGCTGGCAAAGCAGTCGAGCCAGTCGAACACGTGGGTCACTTCGGCGGGGTCGCGCTGGGTGAACAGCAGTTGTTCGATCTGGTCGAGGACGATCAGCACGGGGCGCTCCGACCTCTGGAACGCCTGCTCGACGACAGAGTCGACGGACTCGATGACGCCGAGTGGTTCTCCCGGCGGGGTGAGCTTGAGGTTTTTGTAGAGGACCTCGAGCAACCAACCGACGGGTGCTTCGCCCGCGGGCCAGGCATCGACGGCGGCCACGCGAAAGTCGTACTCTTCGTCGAGCTCCGGGAGCACGGCCGCCTGCATGAGTGAGGATTTCCCGGCACCGGAGGGGCCGAATACGGCGACCGAGCGGTGGGCGAGGATCATGTTGGTGAGCTCGCTGGCGACGGCTTCGCGGCCGTAGAAACGATCACGATCGGCGGCGCGATAGGGCTGCGGCCCTGGAAACGGGTTGTCGCCTAACTTGCCGCCCCACATGCTCGTCACGGCTGCGAGTCCTCCAGCGCCTGGACCAGGACCGATGCCGGTTGTTGGACGACGGCGATGCTGTTGCCACCCGGAAGGCCGGCGCCGCGTGTCGCCCACAGTGCGCGTTCATCTTGGTCCTCGGCGAGCAATGCGACGCTTCCGTCGGGTGGTGGACGTTGGTCGTAGAGCCAGCGCAGGAGCATACGGTGACGCCAATCGAGTGCCGAGAGACCGACGCAAAGGGCCGGCTGGGTGCGCTGCCATCCCATGACTTGGCTGTTCCACTCGGGCGGGATGATGTAGCGCAGCTCCTCGTTGCCCTGGATGTAGTCGTCTTCGGTGAGCTGCGGCCGGATCACCAACTCTTCGGGCGAGGATCCGCCGTACAGACGCAGAATCACAAACGCCTGCTGGAGGTTGAGCGGCGGCAGTTCGTCGACTTCTTCCCACTCGTCTTCGCCGGCGACACGGGCGACGATCATCCGATGCTCGTCGTCCCCGGGCCCGGGTTGAATCGTGTAAATCGGTGCGCGCGGGTGGTGGCGGGCGAGCGCGTGTTCGAGGAAGGGAAGCCACAAAAGTGTGGTGTGCACGCCCGGCCGCAGATGGCGGGCGAGCGTGTCGATCAACATCGGCCCTTCGTCCGCGCGTACGGCCTTGACGACCCGCAAAAACAGGCGGTCGAGTTTGCGTCGCCCGGTGACCAAGGCGTGGCGCTGCGCGAGTGAAAACAACGGGGTGGTCGCCTCGGCTTCGGGGTTGCGTTGTAGGATCCGCAAAAACTCCTTGCGCAGCCGCTTGCGGATCTCGGCAGTCGCCTGGTCGTCCCACGAGTGTCCCAACACAAGTGAAAACGAACCGCGCAGGAGGGAGGCCAGCGCCGGCGGAAGTTGACTCGATGGTTTCGGGGCCGCAACCGTGGGCTTGGGTGGGCGGAGGCGACGATCCTCGAGGTCGAAGATCTGCGTGTTGGTGCCACTGAGGTACAGCACCGGTGAAAACCCGTCGGCACTGCTCGCAAGCAGGGTGCGGCGCGACGCCTGGACACTCGCGCCAATGTCTCCACTCCCGCTTCGGGCACCGACTAAATGGGTGTAGAAGTCGCGTGCGGCAGCCCTGGCAACCTCGGCCCGCACTGGCCACAGGTGGGCGACCACAGCGTCGACCCCCGCACGCGCGAGGTGCTCGGCCGCACTGGCAAAGACCCCGGGCTCAGCCCCCGAACACGCTTGCAGGTAGATCACACGCATGGCGTCAAAGCTGGCCCGAAGTTCTTCTGCAAACACTTCGACCGGCAACAGCGAGGGATCCCCGTAGTCGTCGTCGGCGAGGCGGAGCACGGGGTTTTGCTGGGCATCAAAGCCGCCGTGACCGAGAAAATGCAGGACGTGGGGGCATCGCCCGGAGCGCAGGCGTTCAAACAGGTACGGGTTGCGGGTGGCGGGCCCCTCGATCGCCGGGAGCAGTTCGAGCGCACCCGATGCGATGTGTTCATGCAGGGCGAGCTCGAGGCCGGCGAGCAGAGTCCGATCGGGAATTGCCAACACCGGAAGCACGACGAGTCCACGCCGGAGCTCGCGCGGATGCCAGGGTTTGATGGAGTGCACCCCCCGGGCGACGAGAACGTCGGCAGTACTGGCGAGAAAGCCGTGACTCGAGTTCGGACGGCACAGCGCCTCCCACGGAACCGCCTGCAGCGCGGGGTCTTTGACCATCCAACGCAGCAGGAGGCGGTCGCCTGAACGCGCCGACAAAGCGACGTAGAGGTCGCGCAGCTCGCCGGTGAAGACGGCCTCGTGAAGCGCCCTCGCCTGCGCGAGCGCGTCAGGGACAAGTCCCTCGGCTCGGTCGATGGCACGGCCAACACCTGCACGAAA
>CAZUPD010000179.1:0-15037 GCA_964621785.1 uncultured Nannocystaceae bacterium | reverse complement strand
AGGGCCGCTCTCACGCCCAAAATACCCAAGACGATTCGCGGAGGGATTTTGGCCGATTCGCGGAGGGATTTTGGCCGTGAACCGAGTCCTGGAAGGCGCCAGCTGTAGTCACTACTGCCAGCCTTTCAGGGCCGGTCTCACGGCCAAAATAACCCGCGAACTACTTGTTCATGAGCTTGTTGATCTCTTCTTGGAAGTGATGACTGAGCTCTTGATTCGACGCTGCACGTAGTTTGTTGATGTCGTAGACAAACTCGTTTTTCTTGTCGAACTTGAACAACTTGGTCTTCTCGACCTCTAGCGTCATCTTGAGGTTGGTCCCCAAGTACTCGATCAAGAGGTTGATATCGGTGATTCCGACCTGCTTGCGCAGGTGTGTCGGGGGTTGGAACTTGCCCTTGAAACTTTGCCCGAGTGGTTTGGAATCGAGGTTGACCACGCGGTAGTCGAGTGCCCCCAACGCGTCGCGGATCTTTTCGATATCTCGGTTGCGAATGTTGATCGGACAGGTTGCTTCAATGTCCAGTGCCCAATCGATGTCGACATAGCCGCGCAGCATCCAGTGACAATCCGGGCCGGAGATCGACGTCCCCGGGGGGATCCGCAACTTGAACGGCATCGGCAACACATCGCCTTTGGCCGTGCGCCACGGTCCTTGACGGACCAGGTGACGATCCCACACGTGACCTTTTTTTGGCCCCTTTTTGTGCTTCTCGACCAACTCGATGAAAATCGATGCCACGGTTTCTTTATCGGTCGCGGTGAACTCGAGATAGCCCTCTAAATCGGAGTCGTTCGCAAACGTGTCACCTTTGAGGGCGATCAGCAGTACGCCGTTGTTGTTGGAACCTTGGCGGCGGTACGACAGGTCGGATGGCATTGGGGCCAGGGTTCCGCCGACACCGAGTTTTCCGGCACCGCTCGAGGACGCTGCTTGGACGGCGTTGGCCTGGGCCTGGGCGGCTGGTGAGCCCGAGGGCGCGAATGTCTGTTGTGGCTGCGGTGCGGCGCGCTGGGCAACTGGTTGTACAGCCACCGCCCCGCCCGAAGAGAGTTGTGCCCGCCTGGCCTCCATCAACGCCTTGATTTCGGGGGGAACAGCACCCATGACCGTGGCCCCCTGGGCACCGCCTCCGACCCATTCGACACCCAGCGGTGCGTGGCCGATAAAGACCTGCATATTTGGTTGTAGCTGCACAGGTCGTTGACCGACTGGCGCACCGTCGACCCAACATCCGTTGGAGGAGCCGAGGTCGCGCAGGTACACGCTGCCACTTTCGAGATAGACCTCGGCGTGGCGCCGGGAAATGCTCGGGTCCGGGGCTGCGAGTTCACAGGTATTTTCGTCACGGCCGATCAGCACGCGGGGGTTGGAGTGATCGACTTGGATGGTGGCATTGCCCAGCTTTAACTGTACGGTCATGGGGAGACGCTCTCACTGTTGGTAACGGGTTGGCCCGACACGTGCGGACGGTTCGGCAGTCTATCGCCCACACCCGCGCCTGTCATGGGCCGTTGTTGCGCGTGCGCCACGATTCGCGCGATTCAGTCGCGACCGTTTTCACACGCTTCACAGGATCGATGGCTAGACACTGTTCTTTGTACCTCTGCGTCGATCGATTCGAATTTCGGGGTTGTCAACACCCGACCAACCTAACGCCCCAAAGCTCGGGCATCACATGTCGCGCACTAGCCCCACGAGGATTTCGCAACAGCCGGGCCTCGTGTCCTCGCGCAGAAACCCAGGCGCGCATGTACGTACCGCAGCATCACAGGGCTCTTGGTCGCCACACCGCATCAAAATGATTGCTATTGCAACGAATGCTTCGGCCGACCACATCCGCGCGGCGATTGTGTCACGTGACAGCTCGTCCGGTCTGTCGTCACACAAACACGGATGAGGCTGTCGAACCAGGATGCGTGAGCAGGCACCCGCACGAGCACATGAAACAGGGCGGGAAGCACCGCATGAGCACATGAAACAGGATGGGCGCGCACCCGTGCTCGACCGCAAGCATCTGGACCAGGACGGGAACCCGTGCTCGAGCATCTGGATCAGGACGGGTATACACCCGTGCGCTGGTGCTCGACCGCCCGCAGGATCGCCTCCGGTGTCGCCGGGATCTTCAGTTCAACCACTCGTTTTCCAAATCCATAGATCGCGTGACGCAGTGCGTGGACCACTCCGATCGCCAGCATCAGCGGCGGTTCGCCAACCGCCTTGCTCCCGTGAATCACCCCTGGCTGGGCGGCTCGCTCGAGCAGCTTCACCCGCATATCGGTCGGCACGTCCCCGATCGCGGGAATCTTGTAGGTCGACGGTCCGAGGGTCAGAGGCCGCCCATTCGAGTCGTGGATCATCTGCTCACACGTCAGCCAGCCAACGCCCTGGACAAATCCCCCCTCGACCTGGCCGACATCGATCGTCGGCACGAGCGACGATCCGACATCGTGGAGGATATCGACCCGCACAAGTCGGTGCTCGCCCGTCGCTCCGTCGACTTCGATCTCGCACACCGAAGCCCCGTACGCGAAATAGTAAAATGGCTCTCCTTGGCCCGTTGTGTGATCGTAGTGAATTCCAGGGGTACGGTAGTAGCCCGTCGCCGACAGGCTCACCTGCTCGAGATAGGCCTGTGCGGTCACCTCGGCAAAACTCGCGCTGCGCCCGTTACTTGCCCGCACCGTCCCCTGTGCAAATACAACTTCCAGATCGTCGCACTCGAGCATCCCGGCCGCCACCTTGCGCAGTCGCTCACGGATCGTCGCACACGCCTGACGAACGGCCTGACCGTTGAGATCCGACCCGCTCGAGGCCGCTGTCGCTGACGTATTGGGCACCTTGTCGGTCGCCGTCTGCATCACTCGGACCTGCTCGGGCCGCACACCGAGCTCGTGGCAGCACACCGCCAACATCTTGGTGTGCAGCCCCTGCCCCATTTCCGTCCCGCCGTGGTTGAGTTGAAGCGAACCATCTGCATACACAAGTACCAACGCCCCTGCCTGGTTCAGGACGCTCTTGGTGAACGAGATCCCAAACTTCACGGGGGCAAACCCGATCCCCCGCTTTCGCCACGTGGACGTGCGGTTGAAGGCTTCGATCGCGGTACGGCGGTTGTTGTATTCGCTGGTCGTCAACAGCTCCTCCGCGATCCGCTGCAGTCGACAGTCTCGGACCTCTTGCCCGTAGGGCGTGCGGTTGTTGGGCGGGTCGCCATAGAAGTTGCGAACCCGGACCTCCGCCGGATCGCGCCCGAGTTGTTCGCACAGACGGTCGATCACCATCTCCGTCGCCAACATTCCCTGGGGCCCCCCGAAACCGCGAAAGGCTGTATTGGACGCAAAATTAGTTTGACATACACGTCCGACAAATCGCAGGTTGGGAATGTAGTAGCTGTTGTCGAGGTGAAACAGTGCGCGGTCGAGGACAGGCAAGGACAGGTCTGAACTAAAACCGCCATCGCTCGAGATTTCGATATCGAGTGCGAGGAGTTTGCCGTCGGTGTCGAACCCCGCGCGGTAGCGGGTGAAAAACGGGTGGCGCTTGCCCGTGATCAACATGTCCTGTTCGCGGTTGAGCCACACCTTCACCGGGCGCTTGGTAAGCGTCGCCGCCACAGCCGCGAGCACGGCAACACCTGTCGCTTGAGACTCTTTCCCGCCAAAGCCACCACCCATCCGCGGCACTTCGCATACGACCCGCTGCTGCCCGATCCCGAGGGTCTTGGCCACCATATGCTGGATCTCGGTGGGGTGCTGCGTCGATGAATATACATGCAGATTACCATCTTCGAGCGGCACTGCCAACGCGGCCTGGGTTTCGAGGTAAAAATGGTCCTGTGCTCCACTGCGAAACGTGCCCTCGAGAACATGTTTGGCAGCAGCGAGTGCCGACACAACATCGCCGCGGGCAATCGTATGGGGCTCGCCATGAAATGAGTTTGCTTCGATCGCCTGTTCGATGCTGAGGATCGCCTTGTGTTCCTCGTACTTGGCTTGGATCGTGGCCGCTGCGGCACGGCACGCTTCGGGACTCTCTCCGACCACGAGGGCCAGCGGCTGCCCGACGTAGTCGACCTGGTCTCGGGCAAGTAGCGGCTCGTCGTGGAAAATCGGGCCGATGCGGTTGCTCCCGGGAATCTCGGCTGCTGTCAGCACTGCGGCGATTCCAGGACAGGCACGTGCGGCGGCGACATCGAGGTTCACGAGCTTACCGCGGGCGATTTCCGAGGTAAAAATTGTACACACAAGTGTCCCGGCCAATGTCGGCAAATCATCGACATAGCGGGCCTCACCCGAGGTGTGGCGATACCCGCTCTCGTGGGGGGCCGGCTGATGGAGGGGACTTGGGGGAACGGGCATGGGCTTGTTCACGGCTGACCTCCGAGGCGGCGCAGTGTTCCGACCGGTCGATCCGGTAGGGTCGGTTGCGGGATATCGAGTGTATCTACATAGAAACCGCGGACGAGATTCTCGGCCACTGTCCGGCGATACCAGGCGCTCCCTCGGTGGTCATCGAGCGGCGTGAAGTCGAGGTCGATCGCCGCCGCGGCCCGGTCACAGGTTGCCTGCGACCACGGTTGTCCGAGGAGAAGCGCCTCGACGTGTGCCGCCCTGGCAGGTGTCGCCGCCATCCCACCAAATCCGATCCGCGCGACCGCGATGTTGTTGTCGTCGTCGAGTTCGACATACATCCCCGCGGCGACGGCACTGATGTCGAGTTCCCGCCGACGAGAGACTTTGTACGCGCCGACGCGGGCCGTCTTCGGCGGCAGCGGACAATCGACGCGCGCCAGGATTTCACCGGGGCGCAACACCGTGGTCCGGTAGCCGGTGAAAAACCCAGATATCGGAATCTCGCGGGTACCTTCGTGCGAGCGCGCCACCACAGTTGCCCCGAGGGCCAGAAACACCGGGGCGAGGTCCCCGATCGGCGAGGCATTGCACAGGTTTCCCCCGACCGTCGCCCGGTTTTTGATCTGACGGGCGCCAAAAAACCGCAGGATCCGCGCGACCGGTGGGCATGTTTGTGTACATACAGATTCGAGATCCGCGAGGTTGACCGCCGCACCGATCTGAAGCACGCCCCCCGTGACCTCGAGCTGGGCCAACGCGTCGATCCCTTGAAGCGACACCAGCGAGGGAAAGGCGACATGTTTTTTAGTCACATCGAGCCCGAGATCGGTGGCGCCACAGATCAAACGCGTGTCGGGCCGACGTCGCAACACCTCAAACAGTTCATCAAATGTGGTCGGCACGGCGAAATGCTGCTCGCCGGCGTGGTAGTCGAGACCGGGGTCGGGGGTGCTGGGAGGCTGCTGGAGCACCTCTAAAAACCGACCGGGAGGACATGTCCCAGCGATCGCCTGGGTCGCGTCGCGGATCGGTCGATACCCTGTGCATCTACATAGATTCCCACACATTTGGTCATCGAGCTTCCACGGTGCGTCGAGGTCCCGGCGGTAGCAGGCCTCGAACATCGACATGATCACACCCGGAGTACAGTAGCCACACTGTGAACCGAGCGCGCGCACGAGTGCCTGTTGGACCGGGTGATACTCGCTGCCGCGCAGGGCTTCGACGGACCACACCTCTTTGCCGTGGCACAGCGGCAGCAATACGAGGCACGAGTTGACCGCGCGAAAACCCGGCCCGGTCGGTCCTCCGCGTTCGACGAACACCACCGTACAGGCGCCGCAATCCCCCTCCGCACAACCTTCCTTGGTCCCGGTCAGTCCGCGCACGCCTCGGAGGTAGTTGAGCAGGGTCGTCGTCGGCGAAAGTCCGTCCACCGCTACGTGTTCGCCGTTGAGTTGAAACCGGATCTCGCGCGCCATGGTTGCGCCAGACTACATCGGACACACTCCAAGTGTCGATCCGAGGTGACTACGCGGGCGGCATTGGCAACGAAACTGTGTTGAGCCAGTAATCGTGGAGCTGTTTGATCGTGGCTGAATATCCCTCGAGGTGTCCCGGTTTGCGAATGTAGCTGTTGGCACCTCGGGCGTAGCAGGCGTCGATATCGTTCGGTTCGTCCGAGGACGTCAGCACAACCACGGGAATCGTCCGCAGATTTGGATCGAGCTTGATCGCCGACAACACGTCACGCCCCTCCGTCCCCGGGAGGTTGAGGTCGAGGAGGATCAGCTTTGGACGATCGGCTTGCTTACGCAGATAGTCGAGCGCTGTTTCGCCGTCCCAAAAATGCTTGAGCTGCTCGGAATGCCCGAGCCGTGCGAGTACACGTCGCGT
Organism: uncultured Nannocystaceae bacterium; assembly: GCA_964621785.1. Classification (GTDB taxonomy): domain Bacteria; phylum Myxococcota_A; class Polyangia; order Nannocystales; family Nannocystaceae; genus JACKDW01. The sequence continues at coordinate 8,785 of CAZUPD010000179.1, read as the reverse complement.
CGCCTCGACGTCCTCGGGACTGTCCTCCACCAGAAGTATGGTTGCTGGGCTCAACAGTTGATGTTCTACCACCGCGATCAAAACGCGAACTTAGGTTTTTATCGGGATGCGGAGTTTTTCCCCAATGGGGAAACTTTTCGACTTTGGCCAAACCGCAAACGGAGCAACTCTCCGGCGCTGAGCAGCGCAGGCACGATCGTCACCGAGGCAATCAGACACAGTAGCATCCCGACGACAGCAACCCAGCCCAGCGATGACAGCCCCGGATGGTTGACGACAAGCATCCCGCCAAACCCGATCTGTGTGGTCACTGTGGTGAAAACGAGTACCCCACCCGTCTTATACAACGCCCCGCGAATGGAGCGCAGTTCGTGGTTTCGATGCAACAGGTGAATCGCATCATCCTGGCCCATACCGATCAGAAGCGGCAGCGCAATGATGTTGAGGAAGTGAAACTTCCACCCCTGGATCGCCATGATCCCGGTGAGCCATATAAGTGCGCATACAACCGTTAGCAGTACGACCACCGGGGCGGCGATACTGCGAAACAGCACCGTCACACTCACGACCAAGGCGATGAGCGCGAGTCCGACGACGACCGGGCCGTCGGCCTTGAGGGTGTCGAACACCTCGGTGATGACGAAGTAATCAGCCGCCACGGGTACCTCACCGGAGCTTGTCTGCAGCGAAATAAACCCGCGGTAGATGTACTGTGACTCGCGGTAGTCGGCCTTGGTCCCGCGCGACCAGATCACGACAAACTTGCCCAACTCGCCGTGGGCATCTTGAAATTGTACACGCACCCATTCGGGCAAACCGGCGATCGTGATCGGTTTGTCGACCTTGAGGTACGGCTCCCACTCGGCGAGTTGTTTTTCGGCCTCACCCTTGAAGGCTCCACGTTTTCGGTCGATCCACTTGCGAATGTCTCGAATCACTTCGAGTTTGAGCTCTTGGTGCTCGGGGACAAATGCGTGGATCGATGCAACATCAATGATCCGGTCGTGCATGATCTGCAGGCGCTCAGGGCCGTACGCCCGCAGCTGCTCGGCGACCTCGGGATCGAGTTTTTTGAGCTGTTCGGCCCGGGTGGCGAGCTCGACAAACCGCGGCTCCTCCTCGTACATGCTGTCGTCGTCAAATTCGTCGTCTTCGTCCTCGCCATTGCCGTCGATTTTGTCTTCAGGGACAGGTTGTTTCGGATCGTCGTCTTCATCGAGCCCGAGGTTGGCCGACCCCACCCCACCCGCGTGGGCTAAAAACGGGTCGTCGTCGCCAGGAGCATGGGTCGGACGCAACGATGGGAGCCCCGTAAACGCGGTGAACGCCTTGGGGCTCATGTCGAGTAGTGCCCGCAACTGGCGGTAGGCCTCGCGGCTCTGGTCGAGGTCGTTGGTCAGCGCCACTGCCGGTGCAGTCGTCGATGCCGATCCGACAGCCCGGCGATACTGCTCTTTGCGCGCCATCTGTTCGTCGGTCAGCGGATCCGGCTGCGCGTCGATCTCGTTGAGGTCGTACTCAAACTCGACGTTTTGCCCGACAAAGGCGCCGGCGACCGTGGCTCCGACGATCAACACGAGGGCGGTGATCGTCACCAGCGGGCGAAAGCCCTTGGGTGACTCCGCTTTTGTATCTACACTTTCTTCCTCGATCGATTGCGTTGCGGCACCGGGTTTGGGCGTCCACGGGCGCACACGTTCGATCAAAACCGCCATCGCGGGCATCACGAAGATCGCCCCGACATAGGTCAGCAACACCCCGATACTGGCGATCACACCAAATTGCGAAATCCCGCGAAAATCGACCACACTCAACACGGCAAACGCTAGTGCGGTACTCAGGGCACCGGTGAGGGTCGACATCCCGGTGGTCGACAAAGCCCTTGCAAGTGCATCTTGTTGCTCGAGCCCGCGGCGGACCCGCTCGTCGCGGTAGCGGGCCAGGATGTGGACCATAAAGTCGATCCCCAACCCCAACAGCACCGCGAACATGAAGGCGCTGACCAGGTTGAGCTCGCCGTAGGCCTGCTGGGCGATCGCCAGGGCGACCAGTGCCGCGAGAATCAGTGGGACCAACACCATCGGGATCGCCCGGGCACCGCGAAAGTACAGCGCGAGGATCAGGATCAGTAAGACCAGGCTGATAGCCGTGCCGCCGACGACCCCGTTCTCGATCGAGTGGGCGTGGTCGACATAACTCCCGGCGACCTTGACCTCGATATCCGGATGAAACGTTTCCGGTTTGAGGTCGCGGACCAACGTTTCGACTTCGCCGACGATCCGAGTTGTAAATGCAAAGTCGATATGCGGCCGGGTGGGCCGTGCACGGACGACGACAAGTCGCCCTTCGTCGGTCTCGTAGTACTCGCTGAACTTGGTATCGAGGTTGTAGCGCTCGCGGATCTTGTCTTCGCTAAGCTCGTCGAGTGCCGTCGGAGACGACCCGTCATCGTCGTCGTCGCCAAACATGCTGGTCTCGCGCCGAACCTGTTCTTGAATCCCGTCGATCACCCGCTTGCGCAGGTCGAGCAGATCGTGAAGATCGGCGTAGAGCAGTAGGTTGTCGCGAAAATACGCCGGGTCTTGATGAAAGATGACGTAGCGGATGTCCTCGCGCTTGCGCAGTTCGGCTGCGAGTTGTTTCCCGTAGGCGATGTTGGCTTCGCGCGACGGGCTGCGAATCGTGAGGTAGAGGTCGGTCGGGTTGACGATCCGCTGCTCCAACTGCTCCAAGTGGACGACACTGGGAAAGTCGTCGGGCAACAGGGCGCGCAGCTGCTGATTGATGGTGAGCTTTTGGACAAACGCAAACGCGATGATGCCGACGGTCAGTGCAAATACAATAATTGCCAATGGGCGACGCATGACCACACGCGCCACCCACCGAGCCCACGCCGACGTTGTCGCAGCCTCAGCCATCAGCCGGTTTTGTTGGCACCACTGAGATAGGTGCGAACCACAAACGGACGTTCAATGACGTAGTAAAACGTGTAGATCAAAACGTGGCAGATGGCGGCCGCCAACACACCGGTCGTCGACTCAAACAACACGGCGATGCCGTAGGCGTGGAACTGGCCGACGCCGTACATCGGGTTGGAGAGGAACTTGTAGGGACCCTTCTCGACAAAACCGGTCACGGGATGGCCGACAAACAGGTCCTTGAGGTAGTAGATGTCGATGGTCGTGAGCACGGTTGCCCACACCTTGATAATGATGCCGATGGCCGTCAGGACACCGCCGACAGCCAGGGCCTGCCAATGGCTCAGCGGGAATTCCCACCCCGGCACCTGAAGCGAGCTCATGGCCCCGACACCGAGTCCCTGGTTGATGAACATCAGGGCCAGCAGGGTCTGAAACGTGCGGAAAGCCTTTTCTTCGCCCATCGACTCGCACATGCGCCGATGCATGCCGGCACCGAAAAACGCGATGAGTCCGAAGTAGTAAAAGACGACCGTAAACAGGTAGAAGCCGATGTGAGCAGTTGTATTACCAACAACCGCCCCCTCGACGGAGACACCCAGCATGTCGAAGCCGAATAGGTAGGCGTAGAACCCAAGACTGGCGACGCCGCCGACGACCCACAGGAGGTTGAGGTGACGCAAACGCCATCCCGACATCCCGATAAAGGTGTAGACGATGTGGACGATCTGGTGATGAAGGGCGTTCGAAGCAGGTCGTGTGTCGTTCATGTGCGATCCAAGGTCGACAACTCCGCTAGGAGGATGCCCGCTCGGGATCCGTGGAACTGCCGCGAGCCAATCGGTTGGCCACCCAGATCCACAGCACCGCCAACGGGGCGCCGACAATCAGGTCGATACCATAGTGGTAGCGCAGGTAAAGCGTGGAAAAGATGATCGAGCATCCGAGTAACGTGACGATCCAGGCGATCGGCCGGCTGAGGTACCACGAGAAGTAGACCGCCAGCATGGTGTGCATGGTGTGCCCACTCGGGAAACAGTCGTAGCGCCCAGCCGTGGTGGTGAGGAGTTTTTCCCGCAACGCCTCGGCCACCCAAACCCCCTTGAGCGGGAAGTCGTAGCCGATCCAGTCGCTGTAGGGCTGTTGGTCGACAAGCAAAAACGGCGAGCGAACCGGCACCAGGATGTACAGCAAATGCGTCGATAAGATCGCCAGGGTCATGGCCAGGCAGTAGCGCAACAACACCTGGCTCTTCCCGCGGACGACCAACATGATCGCCACCCCCAATAAAACCGGGAAGTAACTCACATAGGCGATCTGGAGGTACTCCGTGAGCCAGGGGTGGTGCAACGCTTGGACCCATTCGGACGGGTTGCCGCCAAACAACCAATGGTCGATCTTCAACATCTCGATCTCGTAGGAGCGCGAGAGCACAACCGAGACCACCATCACCGCCCACTCGTAGGACAACATGTTGGCGATCGGGTTGATGATCGTACGGCCGATGTCGACTGCCCGCTGCCCAAGTGGACGGGTGATCCGCGGAATGACAAGGATGCCGACCAACAGCCCGAGGGAGTTGCGCAAGATGTCAAAGCTGCCGCGCCCCTGGGCGTAGAGGATCAGCGCAACCCCGGTAAAACCTATCCAAATGACCAGCCAGATGCGTTCGATGATCTCGTAGGGAGCAGCGCGCTCGCGGGACACCTCTTGTGCAGGCAACGACGTTGGACTGAGGCCGGGCACACTCGAGGCGTTGTTGCTGATCGACAAGGGCTCTCCTAAAACCGGCGGGGACAATAAAAGAATGTTGTCCGCACGTCGAGAATCCATCCGACAAACTGCGGCACGCGAGCGTAACGCGAAAACCGCAGGCTGTGCTAACAAGTGCCGACGTCACCGATCATCCCCGATTTCTCAGGCAATGCACGTGATCCACCTCGCAAACGCTGCAGGCCCAAGGACCGAGTCAAGAAATCGCTGCAAAGTGAGTTGGTTGCGGGCTGTGGACCAAAGCACAGTGCTGCCTCATGCATACTGTGAACCGTCGTGCGCATGCTGACCCTCATGCTCGTACTCCTTCTAGGAACAGGTTTTGCCCCTGATCCGAAGGCGGCGGAATTTTCGCAAAAACGGGTCAGCATCCACCGCAGAGGAATGATCGCACTCACAACCTGGGGCTTTGCCAACCTCACCGCCGGTACAACCCTGTGGCTGGTAAGTCCAACGGACTCGAGCTGGCGTTATTTCCACCAGATGAACGCGCTGTGGAACACCGTGAACGTCACCCTCGGCATCATCGGCTGGGTCAACAGCAACCGCGAAGTTCCGTCCGCGACGCCGATTAATATGTCGATACAACGATCCCGGAAATCACAACAGGTATTCGCCATCAACCTCGGGATCGACTTCGCCTATCTCACGGCCGGCGCCCTCACCTGGGACCTCGGGGAGACCTACCAAAACCCGCGGGCGATCGGCTGGGGGCAGTCGATCGTGCTACAAGGCGGGTTTTTACTGGTGTTCGATGCAGTGATGCTCGGGTTGCACCAACGCCACCTCGAACGCTTTTTATCCGCCCGCAAGCGGGTCTCCGGGGTCCGGGTCGGCCCGTGGAAAAACGGGCTCGGACTGCAGGTCTCGGCCGCATTTTAGGTGGCTTCGCGGGAGTGTGGACGGCGGCGAAGTCGATGGACGGGTGCCGCCCCAACGTCGTCCCCTCGCAAACGCGTCAACACGTCCACGAGTGGGCCCCAGTCGGGATCGACCTGCCGGGCATCAAGTGCACATGCAATTGCCTGGGCGTAGTCCTGACGCGACCATGCGTCTAGCCCTGCCCGCACCGCACAGATCCCCGCTTCGGCATAGGCAGCGGGCGTTCGCTGGCCAAAGCCATCATAGGCGAGAATGGTTTCGAGTTCGGAGATACATGCATATGCACTGGACGGGCGCTCGCTGGGCTGCACGGCGAGACACTGCATCACAAATGCATTGACGGACGCCGGGATACGACGTCCGGGGCTTCGCGCAATCGGCTCGATCGCACCGCCGGCAACATGTCCACTGAGGACCTCAAACTCGGTTCCTTCGTAGGGCTGGCGACGGGTCAGCAATTCGTAGAGCATGACCCCGACCGCGTAGATGTCGGCCCGTTCGTCTGCCTCGAGGTGCATGATCCGCTCGGGTGCCATGTAGCCGCATGTCCCGACGACCCCCGTAGATGTGTCGAGCGGATGGACAAATGACGACTGCGCAAGCGTCTTGGCCAACCCAAAATCGAGCAGGCGCACCCAATCCGTGCCGTCACTGCGACGAGTGACCATACAGTTGGTGAGCTTGAGGTCGCGGTGCAGCGCGCCGTGGCGATGAAGTTCGGCGAGGCCGTGGAAGATTTGCAGCCCGAGCTCGACACACCGAACCCAATGCAAATCGCCGGCGAATACCACCTCCCGCAAGGTCACCCCATCAACCAGCGGCATCACCAAATACACCCACAGATCTCCAGTCGGCCCACAATCCGTTCCGATATCAGTCACAGGAATGAGGTTTTCGTGGCGCAAGTTCGCCCCTAAAATCGCTTCCTGATGAAACCGCCTACGCCTGGCCGCGGTGCTCGCTAGCCGGGGATCGAGAACTTTGACGGCGACCTCACAACTCAACCTACGATCCGTGCTCTGATACACCGAAGCGGATCCTCCGCGCCCAATCAGCTTGACCAGGTTGTATCGGTTGTTGAGAACCGCGCCGGCGAGATCAAGATCAAACCCCGAGAACACTAGACATATGTACAGAATTCACGGCGCGGTGAGTAGCGATTTTTTGCTCGGGAATCTCGCGTTGACGCGGTTCGCACGCTTGATGTGATCAAGCAATTCCCGCACGCTGCGGCCGGCCACGAGGACCCCATGCCCACTCTCTCGAACCGCGGGGTGCAAGCGCCCGCATCTCCGATCAGGCGACTCACCCCTTTTGCCGATCAGGCCCGCTCGCGCGGGGTACACGTTTACCACCTCAATATCGGACAACCGGACTTACCGACCGTTGCTCCAATGCTCGACGCGTACCGCAACTTCGATCATCGCACGGTCGCCTATAGCCCGAGTCAGGGGTTTGCCGAGTACCGAGTGGCGCTTGCTGCGTACTACAACAATCCGGCGATTGTTCGCGACCAGTCGGAGATCACTCCGGACCAAGTCTTGGTGACGGTCGGTGGTTCCGAAGCCCTGTTGTTCACAATCGCTGCGACCTGTGATGTCGGCGACGAGATCGTGGTCGCCGAACCCTATTACACAAACTACGGCGGCTTTGCCCACATGCTCAGTGTGGGCGTCAAACCGCTGACGACCCTGGCGAGTGAACGCTTTGCGATCCCTGCCGAGCGCGTCGCAGCGGCCATTGGTCCGCGGACACGTGCGGTCGTCATCCCCACCCCTGGCAATCCCACCGGCGCAGTCCTGCGCCACGAGGACCTGGTTGCAATCGCCGAAGTCTGTCGCGCACGCGATGTCTTCTTGCTCGTCGACGAGGTCTACCGCGAGTTTATCTACCCCAAACAGCCGGACTCGGGGCAACACGTTGCAGCGTCGATCCTCGGGGTCGCCGGCATGGACGAGCATGCGGTCGTCATCGACTCGGTATCCAAACGCTACTCCGCGTGTGGTGCCCGGGTTGGCAACCTCGTGACCCGCAACCCCGCTCTCTATGCCGCTTGTCTGAAGTTTGCCCAAGCTCGGCTGTCGCCGCCGACGGTGGACCAAGTCGCGGCGATGGCTGCGTTATCGACCCCCAAAGAAGTCATGCAGGACATGGTTGCAGAGTATCGCCAACGCCGCGACGCGTTGGTCGCGGGTCTGCGCACCATCCCGGGAGTTTCCTGCCCCACTCCTGACGGCGCGTTCTATTTGGTCGCCGATCTCCCGGTCGAAGACGCCGAGGCGTTTTGTATATTTTTGCTCCGCGACTTCGACCTCGACGGTGAAACTGTCATGATGGCCCCGGCCAACGGGTTTTACGCCACGCCCAACACCGGCAACAACCAGGTACGAATCGCCTACGTACTTGGCGTAAAACGCCTCCACCGCTGTATTGAGATCCTTCGCGCAGGGTTGCAAGCATTCGAAACAAAGTCCCAACGGTGACAGTTCGATGTGACATCGCGGCCGACTTACGCGTTTGAACGAGCGGGCTCTCGCCCACCCCAACCGGACAGGACTGATGCCACTACTCACCGCCCTCCTCGCCCTCGCCCCGGACCCCGCATTCGAATCGGGCAGCCTCAGCACCTACGCCTGGGCCTTTGGGCAGGGTGTACTGGTCGACCTCACGCCCTGTGTCTACCCGTTGATTCCGGTCACGGTTGCGGTCTTTGGTGCCCAGGGGGTCTCGCGGGCGAAGGCTTTGTTTTTGGCGACGGCATACGTCCTCGGGATGGCGGTGCTCTACACGACTCTCGGAGTCGTCGTGGCCCTCACCGGCACACAATTCGGCGCCTGGTTGGCGGATCCTGTCGTCGTTTTGCCGATCGCCGGACTCTTGCTCGCACTCGCCGCCAGCATGTTCGGCGCCTTTGATCTGCAACTACCCCACGGCTTGCAACAAAAACTCAGTGGCGTCGGTGGTGCAGGTCCGGTTGGCGCCTTTTTGATGGGCCTTGTCAGCGGCTTTATTTCGGCGCCGTGTACCGGTCCTGTGTTGCTCTCGCTGCTGGCGTACATTGCCAAATCATCTGCCCAGGGAGGAGGCGTGGTCTATGGCGGCTCGCTGTTGTTCACCTACGCCCTCGGGATGGGGACCCTGTTTTTCGCGGTCGCCCTCGGAGCCAGCCTGTTTCGCCCTGGCAAATGGATGGAGTACATCAAGAGCATCTT
>CAZUPD010000178.1:0-15042 GCA_964621785.1 uncultured Nannocystaceae bacterium | reverse complement strand
GCCAGCATGCTTACGAGTTGCCGCTGGCCCAACGTGGGTTCACTTGCCAGGAGGTGATTGCGTCTTGCGGTGGCGACGGATCATGCGTCGGCATCGGTGTCGGCATCGGTGTCACCCGAGGTTTCGTCCAACGTCGGGTCGGTATCAATTGTGGTGTCGGGTCCGGACGTACTGGTCACGCTGGTCTCAGACCTGCCACGTGTATGAGTCGCGATCCATGCTGATACATTTTTTACTTGGTCGTTGTGCCGTGGCATTCTGCTCTCATAACCTTGACGAGCCATGGTTGCCAACTCCAGCGCCTCGGTGCGCTGTCCTGGCACATCCACCAGCGCGCGGGCGAGGGCAAATCGCGGGCGTGCCAGTGCCGCGATGTCGTTTCTTGCTTGTTCTTGCAGGTGTTGTGCGCGCTCGGCATAGTTCCGGGCCTGTACAGTATTGCCCTGCATAAGGTCGACTTCGGCGAGTCCGACGAGTGCCGGTATGAGGCTTTTGTGGTCCGAGCCTGACTTGGCCTCGCGGATCTCGAGAGCTCGCTGAAAGTGCTGCCTTGCACGAGTTGCTTCATTGGCGAGTAGGGCGAGTTCCCCGAGACCGATGTGCGTGGTCGCGACCATTGTATGATCGTCGCCGAGTTGGCGCTGCGATATCTCGAGGTTCTCATCGTAGATCTGCTGGGCTTCGTCGTAGCGTTTGAGACTGCGGAGGCAATCGGCGCGGTTGTGGTAGGTGAACAACACATGCACGTGCTCACGCCCGAGTGACGGGACGAGGATCTCGAGTCCACGGTCGAACTGGCGTAGTCCTTCCTCTTCCTCACCGAGTTCACACAGGGCTGTCCCGAGGGCGTATAGGCTTGGTGCGAGGCGACGGCTCTTGGAACCGTATGCAGCTTCAACGATTTCGACCGCGCGTCGGGATGCTGCTTGGGCCGCTTGGTACTCACCCTTCACAGACGAGAGATTGCTGCGCTGGCGGTAGATTTCGGAAAGGTCTGGGTGCTCATCACCGAGAGCTGCGCGACCTCTGGCAATCGCCTGATCCGATGCTTGTGTTGCCGCTTCGATATCACCGAGATTCATGAGTGCATAGCTGAGGTGGTTGAGTGGAATCACAGCTCTCCAAGCGTCGGGTCCATATGCAGATCGTGCCGATTGTGTCGCTTCTTGGAGGTTTTTGACGGCTTGTTCGAAGTTGCCTTCGTTCTCGGCGAGGCGGGCGAGCGTACGCAAGCGATAGGAGCGATGCCCATCGTCGATTCCCATTCTCGTCGCCACCGCTTCGCCATTGTCGCTCCAGGTGCGGGCTTCGTTTGCACGGGTAGGGTCGGTCGAGAGCATACTCGCCAGATGGTTTGCGGCCTCCCGCGCGACGGTATCGTGTTCGCTGCCGAGTGCCGTCCACCACGCGGCTTGATAGTCCGGCTCGGCGCGTTCAAATTCCGCCATGGCCTCAAACAGGTGACCCCTGCGAAGGTGTGCTTCGGCAATGACCGGTGCATATTCAAGGGATTCGGCGCGGGAGATGGCCGTGTCAGCGAGATCGAGAACTTCGCGCGCACGCCCGGCGTAGCCCATGGCTTTGACGCGCGCCAAATCGGTGCGAAGAACTTCGACATCGGCAGCGATTCCCGGGTCCGGCAACGTCGTTCGATCTGCGAGGAGAACGTCCGCATCACACCGGGAAATGGGAGTCAGTGCTTCGAAGGCTTGCACGGCATGTTCGACTGCGGTCGTGTCACCGGTAGCGAGCGAATCGATAAATGCGTTGAGATCAATTTCGCGTGCATGAAGGCACGCTAGCCGACGGTCAGCGAGCACATTCGATGTGCGCTGATAGTGGAGACCTGCTTCACATGCATCTTTTGCCGATTCGCGGATCGTGTCGGCGTAGTGATCGAGTTTTGTATCGAGTCGCTCCCAGGTATCGTTTGCATAGGGAGTGTCGCTGGCGAGTATGGTCGCGCGAAGCGTGGTCGCCTGTTCGTCGTTCCAGGTTGCAAACTGGTCTTCGATACCCGCACACGGAGCGTTGGCGTGGGCGTTTGGTCCCAGAAGACTCCCTGTTACGCCAGCACAGATTGCCAGAAGCAAGCCGGCAACCCAGCGACGTCGCCGCGGCCACGGATCGCGTGCGAGTGCCTCGAGAACCGGCTCCATCGCAGGGAAGCGCGCTTCAGGGGCGTTGGCGAGGCAACGGCGTAAAACCTGGGCAATGTGGCGGGGGATGACAGTGGGGACCTCACTACATTGACCGCTGATGATCTGGAACTGCAGTTCGGGAATGGTTTTCGCAGAGAATGGGCGTTGCCCAGCAAGCGCCTCCCACAGCGTAACACCGAAGGAAAAAATGTCGCTGGCGACAGAGCCTTCGGAGTTGAAGTAACGCTCGGGCGCCATATAAGCAGGTGTCCCCGTAATTTGGGTCAATGTGGTCGTTGCATCGTCATCTCGGGTTTCGTGTAGCTCGCTCGCAGCCGAAATCTCTTGTGTTTGCGAAAGCCCAAAGTCGAGGACCCGGGCTCGCCCTTCGCGATCGACGAGTACGTTTTCCGGTTTGAAGTCGCGGTGAATGATACCTGCCGCGTGGGCTGCTGCAAGCCCCTGTCCGGCTTCACCGAGAACCCGCAGGATTTCCGAACGTGACCGCTTCTTTTGACCAAGCCATGCTCGCAGCGAACACCCCTCGATATACTCCATAATGATGTACTGCGAAATCCGTCCCGTCAGTGACGGGAGTACCTGGATATCATATACGGTGACGATATTGGGGTGACGGAGTTTTGCCAGCAACCGCGCTTCGTGGACCAGGATGTCCTGATCGCGATGAGGACGCAGGATTTTCTTGAGGGCCACCTTTCGGTCGAGCTCCGCGTCATATGCCAGGAAAACCTGTCCACATCCTCCCGCCCCGAGGGAGCGGATGATCGCGTATCGATGGCCGATCGGCGCCGGCTGGAGGTTGAGTCGGTTTTGCACCCGGGCGAACGCGGACATCATCGCCGGACTTTGTGTGATGTGATCCCCAGCCTGTACAATCGCATGATCGAGACCAGATTTGTGCTTGGAGGTCGATGCGACTCCTTGGCGAGCCGAGGAGTGAACCAATTTGAGCACCCGTGTCGTGTCGAGATTCGTACTCACGCTTTGAATGTTGCCGAACATTCGCTCCGGTTCACTGCCGCCGACAATCGAGTAGGGAATTGTATCCCTATGATTGGTTTGTATACGCAATTAAGCGAGCGCCGACGAGGTACGCGGCGCATGCGTTTCATAGAGTGGAGGCGCGGTCCGACCGGACCACAGGGGACGCTATCACGTAAAAGGCTCGTGGCACAGAGCGCCTTCTGTGCCCTCGGTTTCCCACACGCAGCGGTCGATCGCCTCACATTCGGCCATATCGGTGATCAGGTGGCAGGTGTTGGTACAAAACGTTTCGTCCCAGCCGCAGCCTGGCTCGGACTCGCAAACCACCATCGATTCGATGTCGGCACAGTACGCCGCGGACGAGCCGGTGTCGCTGGTGTCGCTGGTGTTGGTGTCGCTGGTGCTCGCGTCGCTCGTCGACGAATCGTCCCGACACGCACCGGGTCCAAGAATTGTCGTCACCACGAGTGCGACGGGAAGGGTCAACGTCTTCGCCGACTTCACGGTGCGTCGAGTGTACCAACGGGTAGGTGGTGGGATTTTTGGAGTCATATCGAGGTGTCGAAACGGTCATCTTCAAGAGCGCGGAACCGAAGTCGGTGCTCGCACTGACAGGTGGTACCGAGGAAGTTGCCAGTCGTGGTGGTTCGGTTCACCTTCGTAGCGAAGGGGGAAATCGCTCTGCGTGGTGCGAACGTGACTGCTGTCGTGAACCTCCGCGACGATTGCGGCAACCTAGCGAGTGGATGCCGATTCAGGCACGCAAACCCATAACTACACAGGAACTTCAATGAATCGCTCACGCCTCGTATCGGTTTTGTTCACCATCCTGTTGACTGCATGCTCCGGGGGCTCCGAGGCGGAGGGGGTGGAGGCACAGGTCGAATTGCGCGAAAGCACACAGATCTCAAACCCCGCCAGGGACCTCGTCGGGATGGGCACTTTCACCGACAATGGCGATTCCGTCACCTTCAGCTTTGATGTCACGGGTTGCCCTGCTGGCGAGCATGGCTTGCATATACATGCGGGGATGAGTTGCGGTGAGGACGGGTCCGAAGCATTGATGCACTGGGATCCTCTCGGGGCCGGTGTGCACGGTCAAGTCGGCGAGGAGGCACCCCACCATGCTGGAGACGTCGGTGTGCTCACCTGCGCAGACGATGGCTCGGGCACCTTGACGATCACAACCGACGAGTGGACGCTGGCTGCGGGTGAGGACACCAATCCCATTGGTCAGGCGATGATCCTCCACGGCCTCGATGCCAGTCAGCGCGTCGGGTGTGGGATCGTTGCGGCCGACGGGACGATCGAAATGCAGGCCACGACACTTTCGGCCAACCCGGCGGCCGGTATCGCAGGCACAGCTCGATTCAGCGAGGACCAAAATGGTGAAGTGATGGTGCGAGTGGAATTGACCGACTGTCCGGAGGGGAGTCACGGATTCCACATCCACGCAGGCACGAGTTGTGGCCCAGACGGTCAGGAGGCACTGGGCCACTGGGATCCGCTCGAGGTCGGCGAGCACGGTCAGGTCGGGGAACAGGCCCCACACCACGCGGGGGACGTGGGTGTCGTCGAGTGCGATGCCGATGGCGTCGGCCAGCTGACCTTGTCGACAGACGAGTGGGTGTTGTCCGACGGTGCGTCGGAGCTCAACCCCGTCGGACAGGCGGTCATTGTGCACGGAATCGACCCGGCAAATCGCGTGGCCTGTGGCGTGATTGCCTCGTCTGAGGAGTGACAGACAGTGCCCACGTGGGCAAGCCGAGTCTTGATGTGTGGAAGGCTGCGACCTTTTTGCGTTCCGGCCCGGCAGTCGGCGAACGCCTCGGATGCAGCGGCAACTGCCACATTATGGTACAGAATATCTCGCTGATAGATAGCGGCGAAGAGTCGATCGTCATCGCCGGGCCAGGCTCAAAAAAGAGCGGGCGACGTTCGAGGAAGTCGGACGCAACGGTTCAAGAAGCTCTCACTTCCGCATTCGCTCGGGTCGAGCGACCGGGACCCACGGGAGCGTCGGAGCGCTACGTAATCCTCGAGCAGCTCGGGGCTGGTGGGTGTGGCGAAGTGTTCTTGGCCTACGACGCGGAGCTCGATCGCAAAGTTGCGATCAAGAAAATTCTCCACCGCCACGCCAACACGGATGGAGAAGCGCTCATCGTCCAGGAGGCGCGACTGCTCGCCAAACTTCGGCATCCGAATATCGTCACAGTCTACGATATCCAGGAGCTCCCAGGGGAGCATCAACAGGAATCTTTGTGTATCATCATGGAATACGTTGAAGGCCTGACGTTGCGCCAGTGGCTGGTCTTGCACCCGCGGTCGCGCCGGGAAATCCTGCGGGTTTTTCAGGAGGCAGGCCGGGGCCTTGCAGCTGCCCACGCGGCAGGCGTGTTTCATCGCGACTTCAAACCAGATAACGTCCTAGTCGACAGCAGTGGGCATGCCCGCGTGCTCGACTTTGGGTTGTCGCAATTTGAGTCCGAAGCGACCGATGAGCTTGCAATCACCCATGATGGCGCACCCGAGGTGACGATGCCTCCACTGACGGGAACGCCTGCCTATATGGCACCTGAGCGGTATCATCATCCAGCCGGCTCGGTCGCAAGTGATATGTTTTCGTTTGCAGTTTCGCTGTGGGAGGCCCTGGTCGGCCAGCGGCCATTTCCTGGAGGGTCTGTACGCGAGTTACGGGACCAAGTCGCAGTGGGGGAGGTTGTACTTCCGGCCAACCAGCGACATCTGACAGCACACCTGCGCCGGGTACTTCGACGGGCGTTAGCCGTGGGGCCCGCACAGCGCTATCCAGGCATGGAGTCCCTACTTTCGAGCCTAGCTTACAATCCGCAGGAGCGCTGGCGACGGTGGGTTGGGATCGGTTCACTGGTAACGGGAGCGGTGATTGTTGGGAGCTTGTTCCGCTCGCCGGAGGTAGCCGCACAGCAGTGCCGGGGAATGGATGGGATCTTCGCTACGGGTTGGAACGAAAGTCGTGTAGATGCCTTGCGTGAGACCATCTTGGGGACAGATACCCTGTATGCACAAACCACTTGGGAACATGTCTACACTCAACTCGATGCCTATGCAACTGAGATCCGGCGTGAGGCACAGGGAGCCTGCGAAGATGCCCGTGTGCGCGGGAGGACTTCAGATGAACTCGCGGGTCGTCGTCTCGCTTGTCTCCACGAGCGGGAGATCGAACTCGATGCATTCGTCGACGCGCTCCAAACCGGAGGAAGTGACGCGATCCAACGTGCGATTCGAGCAACGGCAGCGCTCACGCCGGTAGCGAGCTGTGACGGAGAGGTATTGATGTCCGAGCGAACAGCAGCACCACGCGATACCGAGGTCGCAGCGGTTGTACAAGAGATCCGTGGAGAGCTAGCAAAAATCAAGGCGATACGCAATTCAGGGCGGCCACGTGATGTGATGGAATTGGCGGCACAGGTCGTGGAGCGTGCGAAGTCGGTGGGGTACGTCCCGGTACTCGCCGAAGCTCACCTACAACATGGTGACCTCTACGCAGCGGTGATGGAAACGAAGACAGCCGAGGAGGAGTACGCGGCCGCATGGCATCATGCGATTGCCAGCGACCATGACCGCGTGGCCCGTGACGCGGCAAACCTGTTGGCAAACGAACTCGCCTTCGATCCAGCACGTATCGGTGAGGCAAATGTCTGGACAGCATCCGCAGACGCCGTTGCACAGCGGGTGGGGGTGACAGATGAGCATACCTATCTCAACCGTGTCGCGGTCGGTCGGGTGCTCGAGACACAGGGGCGATTTGGCGAGGCAATCGAACCGATGCAAGAGGCAGCCCGAGCGGCAAAAGCAGCGTATGGCCCCAATTCGTGGGAAGCGATTTCGATCCATACCGTATTGAGTTCGATCATTGGAAGGTCAGGGGATCTCGATGGCGCGACGGAAGAAATCGAATACGCGGTTCGAGCGGGGAAGACAACCTTTGGTGATAACCATCCGGCACTCACAGAAATCTATCGCCAATACGGGATCGTACTCGCAGCACGTGGTGAAATGGAACAGTCGATCGGGGTCATGCAGCACATGGTCGAACTGGTGGAGCCGGCGTTTGGCAGCGAGAGTCCGCGCTTGGCTGCGAGTCTCAACAGTCTGGGGTATACGCTGTGTGAAGCAGGCCGCGACAATGAAGGGATTGAACATCTCGAACGCGCCCTCGATATCCAAGCCGCACATCTCGAGCCGGATGCGTTTGAGTACCTGCTGCTGCGGCACAATCGGGCCTACTGCCTGAGTGGGATGGGCAGGTATGACGAAGCACGTAGCGTCTACGAGGAAAACCGTGCGCAGGCCCTACCAACGTTGGGGGAAGAACACCCGTTCATGGCGATGACGAGCTGCGAGCTCGGAGAGGTTGCATATGCAGTCAATGACCTCGCCGCGGCCGAGCAACACTACCAACGCACGTTGGAGATCCGCGAGTCGGTGTTTGGCAAGACACACCGCGAGCTTTACCGTCCGCTGGTGGGTCTCGCCGAAGTTGCGCTACGCCGCGGGAAACATGAACAGGCAATCGAGCTAGCACAACGAGCACTCGACGTGCGGGCGAGTGACCCGGAAGATGTCGTGTCGCTCGCACGCGGTCGGTTTACTTTGGCCAGAGCGATCGGTCCAACACCGGAGACACGCGAGCTCGCCGAACAGGCCAAGGCAGGGTTTTTGAAGCAAGGTGTGCGCGGCAAAAAGGCGCTGGCCGAGGTCGAAGACTGGCTTGTGCAGAAGTAGCGCCGCAACATGTCCTTCGAGTATGACTGACTGCGCACGGATTGGACGCTTGGTCCTCCAGTGATTTCGCCCTACATCCCACCTAGCCCAACAATATCCCGCTCATCCCTCGTGCCCTGAACAAACAACCTCGGAGCTGCTAAAATCCTAGCAGGTTTTGACAGAGCACATGTAGATGAAACACGGGAAAAAAATGCGACAATCAGCGGCGGCCATCGCCGGTATCTGTGTCCTCGGGTTGAGCCCTGGGGCCTGCTACGACGACTCTGAAGGACAAGATAGTGTAACAACGGGTAGCTCTGGTACGGATACCTCGCCACCACCTGATGTGACCTATTGGCGGGATATTGCACCTCGACGCTCATAAATATTGATAAAGTCAAGGAGCTAGGGTCGAAGCCGCAAATGTGGCGACTTCGATCCATTGCACGATGGTCGCTCGGGGTTCAAAGACCAAACCCACAGCATTCATTCATCAGGGCTAACTGATCGTCGGGGGGTTCACACATCGCCTGCGCAGCACACCCGCCGACCTCCATGTTGTTCTCATAGCAGGTACAGGACCCATCGATACAATCCATCAACCATTCGGCCACTTCGCCACAGGT
Source organism: uncultured Nannocystaceae bacterium (assembly GCA_964621785.1). Taxonomy (GTDB): domain Bacteria; phylum Myxococcota_A; class Polyangia; order Nannocystales; family Nannocystaceae; genus JACKDW01. Next base: position 6,521 of record CAZUPD010000178.1, on the reverse strand, counting down.
GTAGGCGTAATAGCAAGTTGTATCCAAGGTCTCACCATGGAGCCAACATTCTGAGCATGCGAGCAGAGCTTCTTCAAAGACCGGTTCACACTCGTCACCTTCGAGCTCATCGCAGGTCGCGTCGATCAGACATTCGAGATACTTGTCATAGGCACCTCGGCATTCCTCCGATGCCTCCGAGGGTGGTCGCTCGACCTCGCAACCGGCCACACACTCCTCGATTGTAATGTCTGTGCAAGAAGCGGCATGTTCGCAGGCGTCGAGGCACAACCCTTGCATTCCCTCGGTTTCCGTGGCGGAAGGGTCGGTGGTTAGTGAATCGGTTTGCGTGTCCGAAGGGTCGGTGGTTTGTGAATCGGTTTGCGTGTCCGAAGGGTCTGTGGTCTGCGTGTCCGAAGGATCAGCCGTGTCCGTTTCGACCGTGGTCTCCGTCCCCGAAGGGCTCTGTGTTTCGGAGTCACTTGTACTGCTCGCGCTCGGGTCACCCGACTCGGTGGTAGCGTTGCTCGTCGACGCCTCTGTCTCGGACGTGGACGGATTGCATGCCGCGCTTCCAATGAACAAAATGATGCTAAACAGTTGTGGTATGTTCTTCATACTTGTGATGGTGCCGATAGGCAGGTTTGGGTTCACAGCAATTTTTTATAAAATGCGAGTTCGACTCGCGTCCGAAGACGCACCGAAATCGTGCACTCAGGCCCGTTTGCGACTCCCACTCTGTGCAGCGATTGCTTGTGGTGCCATCAAAAACGAGCGGACGATAAGGTCCGCATCGTCGACGGACTCCCAGTCTTGGGGAATACGCAGTTCAAACCGCGAGCCTTTTCCGGGCTGACTCTCGGCTGTGAGCGTGCCGCCGAGGATGACAGCGAGGTTGCGGCTGACAGCGAGGCCGAGACCAGCGCCATCGAACCGCCGAGTTGTTGATGGATCAGCCTGCTCAAACGGTCGAAACAGCCTCTCCATTTCGGACGGTTCGATACCGATCCCCGTGTCGCTCACAACAAACGCATAGATCGGTTTGTCTTGCTCGACGATGCGTTCGACACTCAGACGAATCGTACCGTTTTGGGTAAATTTACATGCATTGCTAAGCAGGTTTTTGAGGATGGTTTGGAGTTTGTCGATATCGCTGACGATGACACCAATATCATTGGGACACCGAAGTCGCAACGTGTTATTCCGACTGCGGGCTTGGGTTGCGAACGGATACAACAGTCGCTCGACGAGCTCATCGACTTCGATCGGTTCGGGATTTGTTGTCAGTGCGCCCGATTCGATCTGAGACTGCTCGAGGACATTGGCGATGATGTCAAACAGGTTCTTTGCAGCTTCCTGGATCCGCGAAACATCGCCACGAAGTTCCGTTGGGTCGGTGTCCTCGACTTCCTCAATGAGCAACTCGCTGTAACCGATGATCTGGTTGAGTGGTGTCCGCAATTCATGACTCATCGTGGCGAGAAATGCCTCTTTGATCCGAAACGCCTCGAGTAGCTTGGACTCGGTATCTTGCCGCGACCGCTCCGCCTCCCGCAACAAGCTGGTCGCGCGATCGAGTTCGCCCTTGATCCGATTGAGCTCGACACGGGTTGGGCCTGCAACTTCCCGCGACTCTGCGTCGGAGTAGTGGATCTGTGGGGTGTTCGGGTGTTGACGGGTGGACGTAACGAGTTGCACGCAAAGACAGCTCAGCGTAAACACTGTGAGCGTTACCTGTATGGTCTCAACAGTCGTGACCGTGAGGGCAGTCGCTCCGGCACAGGCCGCGGTCGCAGCGAGGGCGACCACAAAGGCGAGTCGCCGTGAGAGTACGAGCGCGCTGGCAAATACGATCAACGCTACGAGGAGGAGTTGTATAAGCATTATTCCGGTGAAGGGAATAAGCCCTACTGCGACGAGTAGTGAAACAAGCGCGAGGGGATAGGACCGTCGACTCACGAGGGCGGCGGCAATAGCGAGCACCGCTACGATTGTACATACAACAACGACAGCGGATGGGTTGCCGAGCCATTGGACAATGACTGTCAGGGTTGCTCCGGCCCACATCCAGGATTGCGTCTCGGTTTCGATTTCGGTTTCGGTAGTCATGATCGTTGTCTCTCGTGTATCGACGTCCTCGGTCTATCGACCCTTGGTGACGAGCTATCAGGGCATGTTGTTGATGTACTTTGACTTCGCCAACGGCAATGACCCGCAGTGTCGCCTTGTGATTGTCTGTCAGGTGACAGGCGAGAGGCAGACAACTACGGGTCTTTGGAGTCGGTGACGCTTGAGGCGAGACGGCACGGAACGCGAGAAACTTTAACCGCTACTCGCGTCGCCGGCGAATTCCGGTCACTGCGAGTAACAGACCGAGACTCAAAAAGCCTGCGCTTTTGGGGGTCATGGCGATCGAACAACCCATTTTGTCGTCGTTGTTTCCCGCGTCGCCATCGGAATCTTCATCGCCGGTTTCGCCGATTCCCGTCTCCGGGTCACCGCTGGACGTTTCGTTTGTACCTGTGCTCGTTTGTCCGTTGCTATCACCTCCAGTTGTGTCCGTGCCGAACGAGTCCGAACCGTCGGTATCACCATTGGTGGTTGTCGTGCCTTCTGACTCGCTTTCACCGGGATCCACGGTATCACCAGTTGGATCCTCGGTATCACCCTTGGTCGGCTCCCCGACTGTTGTATGGCTCTCGGATTCACCGGTTGTCGGGTCTGTCTCGCCTTCCGTCGTCGGATCCGTCTCTCCGCCAGAACCTTCGGTTTCGCCGACTGTGGTGGTTTGGCCCTCGGTCTCGCCGCCGGTCGTGGTCTCGCCTATATCGCAGGATGCGAGCTCGTTGAGGCAGATTTCGTGGAGCTCGTTCTCGGACAGTCCGTCCCACTCTGAACCGCCGGTACCGCCGAGTTGGTCCCCGCCTTCGCATTCACAAAAGACGAAATCCCCGTTGTCGTTACTGACTTCGCACGACCCGAGCTCGCTGGAACACATTGCCGTTGCTGCCGCTGCAGTGCTGGGCAGCGAAAGGAGTGTCATCGTGAGAAAAGAAAAAGTTACAAGTAGTTTGGTTGTTTTGATGAGCATGTTACGTCCTCGCTACTGAGGTTGCCGAACCCCAGACCGGGGTTCGGCATTTTTAATAGTTGACGGTGTATCGGCTGGTCGGTGCGTTCGGGACGATTCGGGCGCGAAACCATCTTGTTTTTCGAAAGGCGAAAAATGTGGAATCGGCTCTGCGCGGTTTTGTATGGCGACTACCGTCGTTATCGAGGTCTATATAAAAGCGCCTGCGCTGGCCGACAGCGGCAAAAATATTTGTGAACCAGGATCGGGTAGGAAGCAACTTCAAGACAAGGGCCGGTACACAACGGGTCCTATGAATTGGATTATCATCGATGACTTTCGCCACCTACTCACGAAACGCGACGGCTTTTTACCCGTTGCTTTTGGCACTCACCGTCGCGTGCGGTCCCGTCCCTGGCGGTTCCGAAGGAGGTTCAAGTGGCGACATGACGACCGAGTCCACGACGACGAGCGACTCAGCCGGGCCGACGACGGTCGTGCCAACAACCAGCAGCACCGATCCCTCGGGGAGTGACTCTGACTCCGAGCCGACCACGGATCCGACAACCACGGATCCGACGACGACCGAGTCCACGACGGACACTCCATTCGTGCCAGGCCCCGACGTCGGACTCCCCGTCAATTGCTCGGTGACGGAGCAAGATTGCCCCCCGGAAAAGAAATGCGTGCCTTGGGCCGACGACGGGGGTGATGCGCCAACTGGAACCAGGTGTGTCGACATCCCCGAACATCCGGCCCAAGCCGGCGAGCCGTGCATGTCCGGAGATTACCCCTACGACGGGATAGACAATTGCGAGATTGGTACGATGTGCTGGTTCCTCGACGAACAAGGATTGGGCACGTGCCAAGAGATGTGCTCTGGCGATCCACCATCGTGTCCCGAACAAACCGTCTGTAACATCTCACACGATGGAGCAGTGGCCCTGTGCCTGAGTGCCTGCGACCCACTCGCGCCGAGTTGTAACCACCCCGAGGATGTCTGCATCCCCGGCAGCGAAGGCGGCTTTGTCTGCAACGATGCCAGCCTCAACGGCGCTCATGCTGGCAGTCCATGCAAGTTCAGCAACTCCTGTACGCCCGGAAACTTCTGCGGCGACGAGCCTCTCGTCCCCAACTGTATGGACTCCTACAGCTGTTGTGCGCCGTTTTGTGATCTCGAAGATCCCAACCCCAATCAGGCTTGCCTCGATGCCTACGCAGACGCGATGCACGACCTCGGTGGTGGCGAAGTCGAATGTGTACCCTGGTTCGATCCTGGCGACGAACTACCCGGCCTCGAGCACGTTGGCGCCTGTGTCTCGACTCCGTAATCGAGTACAGGCTACGTCCGGGGTATTCCGGGCAACCTGCACCGATTAGGTGGTCCCAGCTTCCTCTGTACACGTGCCATTCATACACGAAAGGCCACCGCAGCAAGCAGCGTTGTCGGCACAGCCCCACGACGCTGAGCCGCCGACACTTGTATCGAGTGGATCCGCACATTCGTCGTAGCAGCGAAACTCCCCACACCCTGGCTCATCGACCATGTCACATGGTTTGTTGAGGCAGTTACCTTGATTGCCGCAATCGCTCGAGCTCTGGCACAACGCGGGTAACTCCTCGGTCATCTCGGTATCCCCCGACATACTCGATGCTGACGCGGCGGTCTCACCATCGTCTCCACCGCAGCTGAGGTGCAAAATCGAAAAGATCAGAATCAGGTATCGTTTTGCGGTCGCCATAAAAAGAACGTTGCCTCAGTGGCCCCGAAGGTTCACCGGCGACGTGACCTTTCCTTGTGCGAATTTGAGTGCGTTGTTCAGAACGAGGCCACTATGTCGTACTCGCTTCCTCCGTGCAATGCCCATTCATACACGGATACCCGCCGCAACAGGCGGCTGAATCGGCACAAATCCAAAATGCCGACCCGCCGAGATTTGTATCGAGTGGATCTGAGCAGGTGCTGTAGCAGCGAAATTCACCACAACCTGGCTCATCGACCACCTCACATGGTTTGCGAAGACATCTTCCCGCGTCCGCAGAACAATCGCCCGAGCTGTTACACAGGGGTGGTAAGTTTTCGCCCGAGGTTTCGGTTTCGGTTTCGGTTTCGGTTTCGGTCTCGGTCTCGGTGGTCCCTGTCCCCGATGTCGTCGGCTGTGGATCCGTCGACTCCGTTTGTGTATCCGTCCCTGTCTCGGTTGTTCCGGGCTCCGCCGTTTCGCCTGGTGAACTGGTCGTGGGTGCTACGGTTGTTTCGCTCGCACTCGATTCGCTCGACGTCGCCCCGCTATCGTCGTCCCCGCCACAGCTCATGAGCAAGAGGGCGCACACTACTTTACCTATCCGTGAAGTTGAAGTCATCTCACTACCAGGTTGCTTCAACCCGGGTGATGGTTCGCCGCATCAGGTTGGACAGATCGAGCGAGGCGGGGCGTGCATTCACTGAACGTGTTTCGTTGACGTCCATCGGTCACCAGCGCTGATCGCCCTGGACTCTGAGTTCGCCAAAGAACGGCTGCGCAGCTCGGGCCAACCGCAGTTAGGCGGCGGTGGGGACTCCGACAAGGCCATGGACAAACCGGGCTGCAAGCTCGATTTGGGCATACGAATCGGGCATTCCTAGGACTGCGGGAATATGCTGTGACTGTTTGTGGGCGAGCTGTGGCAGGTTGTCGAGCGCGCGCTGGCGTGCCGTTTCCACACGCGCGCGTTCGAGTGGGGCGAGCTGTTCGAACAACCACTCGTGCAGGTCCCATGAGAGCTGGGCGTGGCGAGTTTCATCGTCGGCGATTTTGGCGTAGAGCTCGCGAATCTCCGGTGTTTTGCCATGCTGTGCGACCCAATGGGCACGTAGCGCGGCCCAGGTCTCGAGGACACATCCTTCGACCGCATTGTCGAACGCGACCTCGAGGAGGGTCGGCGAGCAAGCGGAGACTTCGACTTTGGGTACGGTCGCCCCGAGGGAATTTGCGAGTGCAGTGATGCGCCGAGCGTGATCGACTTCATCCGCGGCAGCTTGCCAGCAGCGGTTGACGAGTTCCTCGGGAGCGCCCCAGCGATGCAGCAGCGTTGCGAGTTGCTCGAATGCGATCACCGAAGCTGCTTCGAGGTGGGCACAGTTTGCGAAATATGCGGCTGAGCCCCATGCATTTGTGCGGGCTTCGATATGGCCAATCGGCCGGCGACCCTCGCAGGTCGGTATGGTCGTCAGAGTGCATTGGACGGATCCTACGATTTCCTCAGGAGTTGTTCCCTCCGTGCCCAATGAAAAACTACAGTCATTTGCGTCGGTGATATACGATCCAAAGTCTGTCTCGTGATAGGCGTACTTACAGGCCTGCTCGCAGGTAATTTCCCAACGGTCGGCGAGCATTTCGTAATCAATGATATTTTGCACAAGCTCTTCGGGTAACTCGCTGTCGACTTCCTCGGTGGACTCGGAGTCGCTACAACCGCCTGACGTGATTGA
>CAZUPD010000177.1:0-15355 GCA_964621785.1 uncultured Nannocystaceae bacterium | reverse complement strand
GAATACGAAAATAACGCGCCGCAGCGGCCACACTTTGACCACTGCGGTTCATAAAGGTTTGCGGTTTGAGGACGACCACCCGCTGGCCGGAAAACCGGATCGAAGTGGATTGAGCCTTGAACTGTTCGCCCCACACCGGTGCGGGCACAAACTGATCGGCAAACGCCTCGACAGCCATAAACCCGACGTTGTGCCGGTTGCTCGCATAGCCGGGCCCGGGGTTGCCGAGTCCGACCACAAGCCATGGGGAGGTGTCGACCATTGTCCATCCACAAACCTAAGCGCGTGTTGGAGGCGACTACTTCTTCTTCTTTTTCTTGTCGTCGCCTTCCTCGACCTTTTTGGCCTTGGGGGGAGCGACATATGCCAGGGGTTGGCTGGGGTTTTCGAGGATGCGGACGTTCTCGATCGAGACGTCTTTGATCCGCAGGGTGTCGTTGGCCGCGAGCGGGGTGATGTCGACTTCGAGGGACTCGGGAATGTCACCCGGGCGGGCGGCGATTTTGGCAAACCGCAAAAAGGTCTTGAGCTTGCCACCGGCGAGCACACCGACCGAACGCCCCGAGTAGTTGATCGGGATTTTGGTGACGATTTCTTTTTGCGGGTCGACCCGCAAAAAGTCGACGTGAATCACCGCATCTTTGACCGCATCGACCTGGTGGTCGGCGATGATCGCCGCCTCGGTCACCGGTTTGTCGCCTTCGATTGTCAGCTTGAAAAAGGTGTTGAGCTTGCGCGCCGGGTCGAGGGCCCGGCGAAACGTGGTCGGGTCGAGTTGTACACACACATGTTCCCCACCCTTGCCGTACACGACCCCGGGGATCAGACCGCCGCGACGGATCCGACGTGCGGCGCCTTTACCCGTCTCGCTGCGCAGTTGCACCGTGATGTCTCGTTGTTGATTTTTCATGTTGCTTCTTTTTGGTTGTTGCCAACGGGTGGGTGCCCGCGAGAATTCGGGGCTCGCCGCCGTTGACGGACAGACGCTCGCGGACCATCGATGACCGATATCTCGGCCGTGTGTCACGCTCGTGAACTCAAATAAACAGACTCGAGATCGAATCTCCGTGGTGGATGCGGCGAATGGCCTCGGCCAACAGTGGGCCTAGGCTGACGATTTCGAGGCGGTCGCAGTTGGCCACCTTCTCGGATTGGGGAATGGTGTTGGTGACCCAGACTTTGGTGAGCTCGGACTTGTTGATCCGCTCGATCGCGGGGCCCGAGAGCACGCCGTGGGTCGCCGCCGCGTAGACCTCGACGGCGCCGCGGGCCTTGACCGCTTTGGCAGCGTTGCACAGCGTACCCGCGGTATCGATGATGTCGTCGACCAAGATGGCCCGCTTGCCCTCGACGTCGCCGATCAGGTGGTGGACCTGGCTGACGTTGGCGGCCTCGCGTCGCTTGTCGATGATCGCCAGGGTGCAACCGAGGATCTTGGAGTAGATCCGGGCCCGCTCGACACCACCGGCATCTGGGGAAACCACAACCGTGTCCGAGCCTTTGAACTCGGAGCGCAGGATGTCGCGGTAAACCGGGCTGGCGTAGAGATGGTCAAACGGAATGTTGAAAAATCCCTGAATCTGGCCGGCGTGGAGGTCGACCGACAACACCCGGGTCGCCCCTGCAGCGGTCAACAAGTCGGCCACCAATTTGGCGGAGATCGGGGTCCGCGGCTTGGACTTACGGTCCTGTCGGGCGTATCCGAAGTACGGCAAGATCGCGACGATGCTCCCGGCCGAGGCCCGCTTGAGGGCGTCGATCATGATCAACAACTCCATCAGCGAGTCGTTGGTCGGCGCGCAGGTCGACTGAACAATAAAGCAGTTGACCCCGCGAACGTTCTCGCCGATTTCGACGAAGATCTCACCATCGGCGAACCGCGAGACCTTGGCCTTGCCGGGAGTGATGCCGACGTGCTTGCAAATCTCCTCGGCCAACGGCGGGTTGGCGTTCCCACTGAAGATGGTCAGGGTCTTGTTCAAGCGTCGTTCTCCCTCCCCCGGTGTGTAGCGGGAGGCAGGAGCCCAAGCCGCATGTGAGCAAGTCCGAGGATCCGGGAGTTACCGGACTTTGCGCAGAGAACTGAGAACTGGGGCGGTAGGGATCGAACCTACGAATGTCGGTACCAAAAACCGATGGCTTACCACTTGCCGACGCCCCATTGTTGGCCTGTGGCGCCCGCAAGCGCCCGTCAACGGCGCGGTTTATAGGATTGCCACGCCCGCGTGTCAACACGCCCGAAGCTCCGGTCTGCCGGCCGCCATCTGCGTTTATCTAGCGAAATTCCGCAGGATTCGGGTCTAGCGAAACGCTGCTCGGGGCGCGCGTGGAAACTGGCGGGCGCGAGCGGGAGACCTCACTGACGCCCGGCGAGATCGTCCGAGGGGTGGCGCCGGCGACACACCGTTCAGATCACAGACCCCGAGGAAACTCCCGACCCGGCCAACGAGTCCTCCTCCTACACGGTCCAGTATCGAAATCGAATTGTGATAGGGTCCGCGCACCCTGTCCTGGACCCAGGACCAATGAGGAGAAAGCTACGCGATGTCGCATCGAAGTCTGCGTCGTTTGATATGCACAGGAGCCCTGGCCATGGCCGTGGGAGCCGGCGTCATGACAACCCCCATCACCGCCACCGCCGGCGATGATGCCCCCAAGGCCAAAAAGAAAAAAAAGAAGGGCGATTCGGGGATCACCTTCGACCTTCCGATCCAGGAGTTCACCCTGCAAAATGGGTTGCGGGTGTACGTGGTCGAGGACCACTCGACCCCCTCCTTCAATATGACGCTGATCTACGATGTCGGGTCGCGCAACGAGGTCCAGGGCAAGACCGGTTTTGCCCACCTGTTCGAGCACATGATGTTCGAGGGGTCGAAAAACGTGCCGCCCATGGGCCACCTGACGTTTGTCCAACGCGTCGGCGGCAACAACAACGCGGGCACCAGCTTCGACCAAACCATCTACTACAACAACCTCCCGAGCCAGTACCTCGACCTCGGGCTGTGGCTCGAGTCCGACCGCCTGCGCTCGCTCGAGATCACCGCCGACAACTTCGAGAACCAACGCAACGCCGTCAAAGAAGAAAAGGCGATGCGGGTGGACAATGTCCCCTACTCGGCCGCGATCCAAGATTGGTTGGCCGAGGCTTGGCAGGGCACCGGCTACGACCACGCACCGATCGGCAGCCTCGAGGATCTCAACTCGGTCGGCGTCGAGTACGTCCAGCAGTTCTTCAACCAGTACTACGCGCCCGACAACGCGGTGCTGGTGATGGTCGGCGACCTCTCGTTTGCCGAGGTCCAGCAAAAGGTCAACCAGTACTTCGGCGACATCCCCAAAGGTCAGCCGCGGCCGGCCCTGCGACCCAACAACCTCGACCCCAAAAAACCGCTCAAGAAGACGGTCCAAGACCCGTTGGCCCAGCAGGCGCTGTATCTCTACGGCTGGCACACGGTCGGGGACAAGCACGCCGACCGCCATGCGCTCGACCTCCTCGGCAACATCCTGCTAGTCGGTGACTCGGCCCGGATCCCCAAGATCCTGCAGGACGAAAAGAAGTTGGTCGCATTTGCCGGCGGAACCAACTTCGCCCTGCGCGACGCAGGCCTGGTGTTTGTCCAAGCCGTCCCCCTCGCCGACACCAAGATCGACGACATCACCCAGGTGATTCGGGACGAGGTCAAAAAGGTCCAGAAAAAGGGCATCAAAAAGAACGAGCTACAAAAAGCGATCAACGCCCAACTGATGCAGACCGTGTCGACCCTGGCCACCAACCAAGGTCGGGCCATGGCCATCGCCTCGGGGGCCCTGTTCCACAACGATCCCAAATACGTGCTCACCGAGTTGCAGCGCTACCAAGCCGTGACCCCGGCCGACATCAAGCGGGTCGCCAACACCTATCTCAACGACAACCTCCTCTCCCTCGAGATCCAACCGGGCGGCGGCGCCATGCCGACCATGGGTGGGCTCTAAGCAGTTGCACGAAAGGACGTGATCACCATGCAGATGCAACGAATCAAATCCGGTCTGTGCCTTTTGTCCCTCGGCGCCGCGGTGTTTTTCAGCGGCTGTAAAACCGAACAGCCGACCCAGCCGCCCGAGCCCGCACCCGCGCCCGCGCCCGCGCCCGCGCCCGAGCCGCCCAAGCGCGTGTACCAAGATCCACCGCCCCCGACCGCGGCCAAGCCGGTGCAGTTCCCCGAGATCCAGAGCTTTATGCTCGAGAACAACGGCCTGCGCGTGTACGTGGTCGAAAACCACGAGGTCCCGCTGGTCAGTGCCCAACTGGTGATCAACGCCGGGTCGATGGACGATGAGTTCCTCGCCGAGATGACCGCCGACATGTTGGGTGAAGGCACAACCAAACGGTCCAAGAGCAAGATCGACGAGGCCATCGAGCAGGTCGGCGGCAGCATCAGCGCCGGGGCCAGCGTCCATAACACCACCGTGAGCACCCGCGTGCTCAAGCGCGACCTCGAGTTGGCCCTCACCCTCATGGCCGACGAGGTCATGAACCCGAAGTTCCCAGCCGACTCGCTGGACAAGCTCAAGAAACGGGCCAAAACCTCGCTCAAGGCCGCCAAGTCCGATTCAGGGACACTGGCCGACACCCTGTTTGGGATGGTCGCCTATCCCGAAGGCCACCCCTACGGCCGCCCGCTGGCGACCGAGGCCCAGATCGATGGGATCACCCTCGAGGGGGTCAAGAAGTTTCACAACGACTTCTACAAGGCCAACAACGCGTTCATCATCCTCGCCGGCGACGTCACGGTCGACGAGGCCGGCAAGTTGATCGGCAGCAGCAAGACGTTTGGCAAGTGGAAGAAATTTGCCGACGACGCCCAGATCCCGCCCAATCCGCTCAACAAGTTCAAACAGTACAAGGGCGCGGCAAAGTTGCAGGTACACCTAGTCGACCGACCGGCCTCGGCCCAGGCCGAAATCCGCGTCGGCAACCTCGCCCTCGCCCGCCGCAGTCCCGATTGGGTCAAGTTTGACCTCGCATCGACGATCCTCGGAGGAGGCTCGACCGGACGCTTGTTCCTCGACATCCGGGAGGAACGCGGCCTGACCTACGGGATCTACTCCACGATCCAACCCGGGCAAGCACCGGGTACCTGGCGGATCTGGACCAAGACCAAGACCAAAAAGACGGCCGACATGATGCGGGCGATCTTCGAGCACATCAAACGGATCCGCAACGAGGACCCGACCGATACCGAGTTCACCGACGCCGTCACCCAGACCGCCGGTTCGTTCCCGCTAGAAATCGAGACGCCCAACCAAATCGCCCGCAAGGTCCGCACGATCCTCACCTACGGGCTGAGCAACGACTACTGGCGCACCTACCGTGACGAGGTCCGGGCAGTCCAAAAAGCCGACATCAAAGCGGTCGCCTCCAAGTACATCCACGCGGTCCCGGTCATCGTCGTGGTCGGCAAGGCGAAAAAAGTCGAGCCCCTGCTCAAAGAAGCCCTGCCCGACGCTGAGATCATCAAGTACAACACCGATCTCCAACGCATGTAGATTCAACAATCCCGTGTGCCAAGCGCCCCGCTTTGTGCGGGGCTTGGCTTTTAAACAACTGGGAACTGTTTCGCCGGTTTCAAGCCTGTGATCTCCCAAACCGTCCGCACCACCTGGTGTGACTTGCTGCAGCACGGACTTGATGGCGCGTTGCAACGCTTTGCCCCCGACCTTGTCCGGTTCAACGCAACACCAGCGGCTATCACGACACCATCACCGTGGCGATGCTCCGGGTGATGGCCGACCGTCTCGCCGCCTGCCAACGACCGGAGCACTGGGAGACGTTTGTCGCTTCGGCTCCAGAGTTACTCGACTGGACGCGTCCGGTGCTGCTCCACCACTACTCGCGCGAGCTACTTTTTAGCGACGAAGCGCGGGCGGTGTTTGTCGAGCCGGATCGCGTGCCGTTGCCCTGACTCTCGTCGGCAGGTCCGGCCCAACTTCGTGAAAGTCTGTCGCCCGGACGTCGCCGCTGCCATCGAGAAAAAGGCGAAACGCCGAAGACGCCGCGAACGGGATCTGTACGCCAACAACTTTGAAGGCCCAGCGGTTGCCTCGTATGTAAGCACTTGAATTTCTTTGATCGAATACCTGGCTCGCCGGACTTGCGCACGGCCTCGGACTCCGCTACTAGAGCCCCTCTCTCCTTGCTCCCCGCGCGTCGGGGGGCCAACCCAAAAACGTCCACGAGGAGTTTTTCATGTCCGAAGCAATCGAACTGGGACAGGTTCATTCGGTCGGTACCCGCCGCGGCACCCAACGCGAGTACGAAACCGTCATGATCCTGCGCCCCAACGTCAACAAGCCAATGATCTTGGAGCTGATCCGCAAGATCGATGGTGTGTTCAAGACGCAGGGCTCGCGCCTACTCAAAATCGAAAACTGGGGGCTTCGCACCCTCGCCTATCCGGTCAAACGCAACAAGACCGGAATTTACATGTACTGGCAATTTCTCGGCGGCTCCGAAGTCGTCCGCGAGTTCGAGCGCAATCTCAGCATCACCGACTCGGTCATCCGCTACTACACCGTCAAGATCGACGACGATGTCGACCCGACGGCCCGCCCGTCGGAGATCACCGAGGATCTGCTCGACGCCGTGTCTGAACCGCCGCCCGAGCCCGAGCCCGAGCCCGTCGCCGAAGAGACCGACGACGACGGTTCGGACGACGACAACGCCGACGAAACAACTGAGGCCGACGTCGAGGCGAGTGCCAAGACCGACACCGACAATCAGGAGGCCAACTAATCATGTCCGAAGAACGCCCAAACCGTCGCAACCGTGCGTCGATGTTGGCCAACGACAAGACGCTGGTCATCGACTACAAAAACCCGCAACTTCTCAAGGCATTCTTGACCGACCGCGGCAAGATCGTCCCGTCCCGGATCTCCGGGGTCAACGCCCGGCAGCAACGCAACATCACCCGCGCTATCAAACGCGCCCGGATGTTGGCCCTGCTGCCCTACACGGTGCAGTAGGAGGTTCGACCCATGGCACAACTCAAAGTCATTCTCACCCAGGATATCGACCGCTTAGGTCGCGCCGGTGAAATCGTCCAGGTCAAGCCCGGCTACGGCCGCAACTACCTGCTTCCCCGCGGCCTCGCCCTCACGGCGACCCGGGGCAACCTCTCCGAGTTAGAGCACCAGCGACGACTCATCGCCAAACGCCAAGCCGCGCTGGTCGCCGAGCAAAAAAAGCAGGCGACTGCACTCGAGGGTGTGGCCGTTTCAGTCCCGCGAAAAAAGGGCAAAGACGGTCGCCTGTTCGGGTCGGTCACCAGCAAGGACATCGCCGAGGCACTCGCGGCACAAAACATCGACCTCGACCGCAAGCTCATCCAACTCACCGAGCCGATCAAGTCCGAGGGTTCATTCCAAGTCAATGTCCGCTTCTCTGCCGATATCTCGGTCGAGCTCAAGGTCAACGTCATCGGCATTTAGCTCGCACCACCGCGTGTTAGTTGTTGATACAAACGGTCGTCTTCGGACGGCCGTTTTTCGTTTTTCTCGGCAACGAAACACACGCATTCGGAGCGATCGACGGTGGTCGGCCAGTTGCGCTTGTAGCCCGCGCCACACTCGAGATATCTACTCCGCATGAGTCGACCGCTGCCGCACAACCAAGAAGCCGAAGCTGCCGTCTTGGGAGGCGTGCTGCTCCGGGGTGAGTCGGCACTGTTCGACATCCAAGATGTCGTACGCGAGGACGACTTTTACGTCCCCCGCCACCAAGCCATCTACAAAGCCATGCTGACGCTGGCCGAACGCAAAGAACCGATCGACGTCGTCACCCTGGAGATGCAGCTGCGAGCCGTCGGCGACATGAAACTAGTCGGCGGCATCGAGGTCCTCAACCGCCTCAGCGACCGCTACGCGACCAGCCACAACATCGCCCACCACGCCGAGCAGATCCGCAAACTCGCCAACATCCGCAACCTGGTGATCACCGCCCGCGAGATCGCCGAAGACGGGATGCAAGACCTCGAAAACCCGGACGAGTTCATCGACGAATCCGAAAAGAAGGTCATGGCGATCAACGCCAGCGGCCGCCGCTCGACCTACGTCGGCGCCCGCGAGCTGGTGATGGAGGTGTTCAAGGGGATCACCGAACGCAGCAAACTCGACTCCAACATCACCGGCGTCCCGACCAACTTCCTCAAACTCGACGATATGACCGGTGGGCTGCAACCCGGCGACTTGGTGATCCTGGCGGCCCGACCTTCGATGGGGAAGACCGCGTTTGCCCTCAACGTGGCCCAACAGGCATGTATCCTGCCCGAGCGCTACACCCACGTGCCGCTCGACCAACGCCCGGTAACCCACCCCGTGTTGTTTTTCAGTTTGGAGATGGGCGCGACGCAGTTGATCGAACGTATCTTGTGTTCCGAAGCCCGCGTCGACTACTCCAAGGTCCGCACAGGCTCCTTCGAAGAGGACGACTGGATCCGACTCACCCGTGCAGCCGACCGGATCGCCCAGGCAAAATTGTATGTCGACGACCAGGCGGCACCTTCGATTTTGGAGATCCGCGGCCGCGCCCGCCGGTTTCGCGAAGACAACAACATCTTCGATCGCGACGGCCAGATCGGGATGATCATGGTCGACTACCTGCAGCTCGCCCGCGGGGGACGCTCGAACTACTCCTCGCGCGAACAGGAGATCAGTGAAATCTCGCGTGGCCTCAAGGCCATGGCCAAGGAGTTAGAGATGCCAGTGATCGCACTGAGCCAGCTCAATCGCGCGGTCGACAGCCGTTCCGACCACCGGCCGATGCTGTCCGATCTGCGCGAGTCCGGGGCGATCGAGCAGGATGCCGACGTGATCATGTTTATCTTCCGAGCTGAGCGCTACCTCACGACTGAAGCGACGGAGGAACAGCGGCGCGAGGTCGAAAACAAGGCCGAGATCATCATCGGCAAACAGCGCAATGGCCCAATCGGCACCGTGAATCTGACCTTCGTCAAACACCACACGCGATTTGAAAACCCCGCTCCGCAAATGTAGCTGGACTTGCGCACCATACGCGTTCCCAACTTCGCCGACCACACAGCCGCGCATCGCACAGGGCCGCAAATTCGGCGAATCCTGTCCCACATCTCCACGGCCGTGATAGCTTCAGGTCAATGCCGATCCCCGAAACGATCGGAGATTTTTCGGTCAAAGGGCTCCTCGGAAAGGGAGCCATGGGCGAGGTGTACGAAGGCGTCGACAAAAAGCTCGGACGCCGCGTCGCCATCAAGATCCTCGGTCGTAAACACCGAGAATCCGAGGAGTTTAAACAACGATTTTTGCGGGAAGGTCGGGCCCTCGCGGCCATGAACCACCCCAACGTCGTCCAGATCTACGTCATCGGCGAATACGAGGGTCGGCCCTACATGGCGATGGAGTTCCTCGACGGTGAGGACATCGGCATCGCCCTGAAAAAACGCGGTCCGCTGCACCCGGGTGACGCCGCCGAGGCCATCCGCCAAGCCGCCATCGGACTCATCGAGACCCAGCGCGTCGGCGTCGTCCACCGCGATGTCAAACCCTCCAACCTGGTCGTCAGTTCCAGCATGCTCAAGGTCACCGACTTCGGCCTGGCCAAGGCCCTGCAGGAGGACCTGTCGATCACCGCCACCGGGGTATTTGTAGGCACACCGGACTACCTCGCCCCGGAGCAGGCACTCGGCAAAGAGGTCGACTCGCGGGCCGATGTCTACGCCCTCGGCTGTTCGCTGTACCACATGTGCAGCGGACATCCGCCGTTTCGCAAGTCGGGCCAAGACGACCACTACACGGCCGTCGTCCGTCGCCACCTCAAGGCCGAGCGTCCCGAGCTCAAACTCGAAATTCGCAACTTCGACGAGCAGTTGTCCGACGTCTGCCGGCGGATGATGAGCCGCCGTCCCGATGTCCGCCCGACCCTCGAAGAGTTGTCGGAGATCCTCAAAGAAGTCTCCCACCGCCTCGGCGGACAAATTCCCCCGCGCCATCAGCCCGTCAACCTACGCGGCGACGACGAGTCCCTCGCCGACGGCCAGACCGCGACGCCGCACAAGGATGAACCCGAGGAGGGCCGACCCAAGATTGCCACCATGGTCGCAATCGCCATCGGTATCACCATCGGTATCGGCATCGGTCTGATCTACGTGCTGCTCAACAGCTGACTCGACCATGCGCATACGGTTGCCGCAGGACCACGTAGCCTGCATTTTTCATGTACACACATCGAGTGTACCGATCCGGGACGTGGCGAGACAGCACACATCCGTTCGCTTGATCTTCCTGCGATCCAGCGGATAACTACCGACCGTGCACACGCCAACCGACCTTGAAGCAGTCCACCGCAACGTCACCTCCTGGCTTTCGGGCAAACCCGTCGATTGGATGCTGGTGTGTGGATCCGGAATGGGGCGCGGGCTAGTCGGCGAGGATGAGGGCAGCCTCGGCCTGCAGATCCTCGCCACCATCGGCCTCGCCGACCTCGGATTGCCGGTCCCCAATGTCGCCGGGCACGGTCAATCACTGGTCTACGGCAAGATCGGTCCTTCACACGTCTGTGTCCAGACCGGACGCTTGCACCCCTACGAAGGCATCCCGATCCAGGTGTGTACCGCCGCACTCGAGGGCGTCATCGCAGCCGGTGCCCGCGGGGTCGCCCTGACCTGTGCTGTCGGAGCGCTCAACCCCGACTACCACGCCGGCCAATTGGTCGCGCTGTGTGACCAGATGGCGCTGTTTGGCCCGACCCCGTTGCGCGGGCCCACGTTTATCGATTGCAGTGAGATCTACAGCAGGCGCCTGCGCGCCCGAATCCATGCAATTGCAAGTACGATCCCAGCGCTCGGCGGCCCCCTCGACGAAGCTGTATATGCACACGCACGCGGGCCACAGTACGAGTCCCCCGCCGAAACCAAAGCACTGCGCATGCTCGGTGGCGATATCGTCGGCATGTCGACGACCTACGAAGCGATTGCTGTGACCGCCCACCAACTCCCCCTGTGTGCGGTGGGTGTGGTGACCAATGCCGCCAGCCAAGAAGGCTTGTCGCACATCGAGGTGCAACAGCGCAGCGAAGCAGCCCGCGGAACCCTGGCCCAGCTACTGGCGCAGTTTTTTGCCAGTGACCCCGCAGGTACGTAACCTGCGGAGCTCCTTGTATCTTCACACACTTGGCCCAGCTTCGCGCTGGCGCCAACCACACTCGTTGTATCCACACTGATTCTTGGGAGCGGCTGCCTCGGCCTGCAAACGCGGTCACCGAGACGGATCGGATGATCACCACGGGTGAACTAGCTCACTCGCGTCGCCAATGCCCCGACTTTCCGCCGGCCTTTTCGAGCAACACCACCGACTCGACCGCCATCGAACGGTCGATCGCCTTGCACATGTCGTAGATCGTCAGGGCGGCGGTCGTCGCCGCCTGCATCGCCTCCATCTCCGGACCTGTGCGATCAAACGCGTGCACCGTGGCCGTCACAGCGACCCCCGGGAGATCGGCGAGTAGCTCAAACCCGATATCGACCGCCGTCACCCGTACCGGATGACACAGCGGGATCAGGGTCGAGGTCTGCTTCGATCCGCCGATTCCGGCCAAGCGCGCGACTCCGAGGACATCGCCCTTGCCGATCCGACCAGCCGAAACCCGCTCAAACGTAGCCTGAGACATTCGTACTCGGGCACAGGCCACAGCCATTCGCGGGCTCTCCGGCTTTTGCGTGATCGCAACCATGTGCGCCGCGCCTCCGGCATCGAAGTGCGTCAGAGGGGCGTTGTCGTCGGTCCCAGGCATGGCCCGAAGCCTCCCACAACCAGAGCCGCGCGGACCAACTTTCGCGAACGTGCCACGCATGCAACGACCGTGGCTTTTCTCGCGCTTCGCGAAGGATCCCAGAACTGCGGACCAACTTTCGCGAACGTGCCACGCACGCAACGACCGTGGCTTTTCTCGCGCGTCGCGAAGGATCGAACGCATCGCGGTTCGAATCCCCGCGTGATGCCATTGCGACACCCGATACCGGAGAGCTCGGCAAGCGTGGCGGCGCGCCGACGAAATCCCCAGCGGTTGCCGGATGACTCCCCAATCCCGCGCTGTCGTGTTATTCCTCGCTGCGCGTCCATCCGCGGCCAAATGGCCCTATGGCGTCCCCAGGAAAACCATGAAAATCGGGATCCCCAAGGAAATCCACCCGGGTGAGTGCAGGGTGGCGGCGACGCCTAAAACGGTCGCCCGCCTGCAAAAATACGGGTTCGAGGTACTTGTCGAGAGCCAGGCGGGAGCCTTGGCCGCATTTACCGACGACGCCTATCGCGAAGCCGGCTGCACCGTGGTCGATTCGGCCGATGCCATCTGGCAACAGGCCGACATCGCCATGAAAGTGCGGCCACCGACCGGGGCCGAAGTCGATCGCATGCGTGCCGGCCTCCATCTGATCAGCTTTATTTGGCCGGGCCAAAACAAGGAATTGGTCGAGAAGCTCGGCGCCCGCAAGGTCGACGTCCTCGCCATGGACAAGGTCCCGCGGATCAGCCGGGCACAAAAACTCGACGCTCTTTCGTCGATGGCCAACATCGCCGGCTACCGGGCGGTCATCGAAGCCGCCGTCAACTTCGGTCGCATGTTCACCGGCCAGATCACGGCCGCCGGCAAAATGCCACCCGCCAAGGTCCTGGTCATCGGGGCAGGTGTCGCCGGGCTTGCAGCCATCGGCGCCGCCAAGGGCTTAGGCGCCATCGTCCGTTCCTTCGACACCCGTCCGGTGGTCAAGGAGCAGGTCGAGAGCATGGGTGCCGAGTTCTTAGAGCTCGAATTCGAAGAGGACGGCACCGGCGAAGGCGGCTACGCCAAGGTGATGAGCAAGGCCTTTATCGAGGCCGAGATGGCCCTGTTTTTAGAGCAGGCCAAGGAAGTCGACATCATCGTCACGACCGCGCTCATCCCCGGCAAGCGGGCGCCGATTCTCATCACCACCGAAATGGTCGAGGCCATGGCCCCCGGTTCGGTGGTCGTCGACTTAGCTGCCGAACAGGGTGGTAACTGCGAGCTCACCAAGCCCGGCGAGCGTTATGTACATACAAATGGTGTTGTCATCCTGGGCTACACCGATCTCCCGAGCCGGATGGCGTCGCAGTCGAGCCAGCTCTACGGCAGCAACCTGTGCCACCTGCTCGACGACATGGGGCGGGCCGAGAAGTACGGTATCAACCTCGAAGACGTGGTCGTCCGTGGGGCCCTGGTCCTCAAAGACGGCGAGCTGATGTGGCCGCCGCCAAAAATCGCCGACCCCTCGCCGCCGAAAAAACCTGAGCCCAAACCCGAACCGGCACCCGTCGCTGCGGCCATCGCCAAACCTGAAGAAAAAGGCAGCTCGGTCAGTTTCTCGATGGTCCTGGCCGCCGCCGCCCTGGTCGGCATCGGCATCGCCCAGCCCGACAACGAGTTTTTGGCCCACCTCACCGTGTTTGTGCTCGCCTGCTTCGTCGGCTACCAGGTCATCTGGAATGTCGCCCCGGCCCTGCACACCCCGTTGATGTCGGTCACCAACGCCATCAGCGGCATCATCATCATCGGCGGCATGTTGCAGATCTCGGGCGACACAAGTTCATATGCAACGATTTTGGGCGCCGTCGCGGTGTTCATCGCCACCATCAACATCGCCGGGGGATTTTTGGTCACCCAGCGGATGCTGAAAATGTTTCGCCGGTAGGAGGAGCCCGACATGCCTTACAGCCTCACAACGGTTCTCTACATCGCCGCCAGCGTTCTGTTCATCCTCTCCCTCTCCGGCCTGAGCCAGCAGGAGACCGCCCGCCGCGGCAACCTGTTTGGAATCATCGGGATGGCCATCGCGATTGTCGCGACCATGCTCGGTACCAACACAGCCAACCAAGCCAACGTCTCCGACAGCGGCTACATGATGCTGCTGGTCTCGGTGCTCCCGGGTGTGCTCATCGGCGCCGTCATGGCCGCCCGCGTGGCCATGACCTCGATGCCCGAGCTGGTCGCCATCCTGCACAGCTTCGTCGGAGCCGCCGCGGTCCTAGTCGGCCTCGCCTCCTTCCTCGACCCCAACGCCGATCATGCCGACATGGTCCACAACGTCGAGGTCTACATCGGCATCTTCATCGGGGCCATCACCTTCACCGGTTCGGTCATCGCGTTTTTAAAGCTGCGCGGGTCGATCGGTGGCAAGCCGCTGATGTTGCCGGGGCGCCACCTCCTCAACCTCGCCATGGTGGTCGGCTGCGTCTACTTCGGCTACGAGTTCTTGACTGTACACGGACCCGACGGCCTGATGCCCCTGCTCATCATGACGGGTATCGCCTGCGTCATCGGCATCCACATGGTCATGGCCATCGGCGGCGCCGACATGCCCGTGGTCGTCTCGATGCTCAACAGCTACTCGGGATGGGCCGCGGCCGCAGCCGGCTTCATGCTGTCCAACGACCTGCTGATCATCACCGGCGCCCTGGTCGGCTCGAGCGGCGCAATCCTGTCCTACATTATGTGTAAGGCCATGAATCGCTCGTTCCTCAGCGTCATTTTGGGCGGCTTTGGCAGCGACGGTGGAGCCCCGGCAGCCAAGGGCAAGAAGATCGAGGGCGAGATCACCGAGTTCAACGTCGACGAGGCCGTGGCCCTGCTCAAGGGCTCCAAAAACATCGTCGTCGTCCCGGGCTATGGGATGGCCGTGGCCCAAGCCCAGCACTCGCTGTCCGAGGTCACCAAAATCCTGCGCAAGTCGGGGGCCAACTTCCGGTTTGCCATCCACCCGGTCGCGGGACGCCTCCCCGGGCACATGAACGTGCTGCTCGCCGAGGCCAATGTCCCCTACGACATCGTGCTCGAGATGGACGAGATCAACGAGGATTTCCCCGAGACCGACGCAGTGTTCGTGATCGGTGCCAACGACATCGTCAATCCCTCGGCCCTCGACGACCCGAGCAGCCCGATCGCAGGCATGCCAGTGCTCGAAGTGTGGAAGGCAAGCACCGTGGTAGTCATGAAACGCGGTCGCGGAACCGGCTACGCAGGCGTCGACAATCCGCTGTTCTACAAAGAGAACACGCGCATGCTGTTCGGCGACGCCAAGAAAAACGTCGACGCGATCCTCGGCAAGCTACGCGACTAACTTTTTGTAATCGCGGAGAATCTTAATCGCCAAGCAAAGGGCTCGGGCCGCGACAGACGCTCGAGGTCGGGGTGGGTTCTCCTAGCTTCGAGGTCACCAGCCCAGACGGCGGCTATCGAGGGCGTGACGAGCCCGTTCCGGGCTACATCGCTTGATGGTACACGTAAAAAGCTTGAGCATGCAATTGCAGATGCATCCGACTTGCGCGCGGAAAT
>CAZUPD010000176.1:1097-15527 GCA_964621785.1 uncultured Nannocystaceae bacterium | reverse complement strand
TGCCGCATCAGCAAGCGATCGAGTGCTCGGAAGATGTTCGCCGACCCGCCTCGGGGCTCGTATCGGTTGCGGAGTACGTCCCCGCGTTTGTGGTTTTTTGGGGTAGGCAACTGCGGAACCGACGGAGATACAAACTCGTCGGTTGTCATCCGCTTCGCAGCATTCATAACCGTAGCTCCAACAAAGCGAGCACAATCACGAAGAGTGTTCCTCGCGTGCCGGCGGCCGACGGGTGCTCGTCGATCGCCAACACCGGATCGAGGGACGTCATTGTCGGCCCCCGCAGGCGAATCTTCCGAGGCGCGGATCGAGCTCGGCTTTGAGCTCGGGCCATACCGACAACCAGACTGCGAGCAACTCCGGGTCGCAAAAATGGCCGTTGACGATCAGCCCTGGTGCCCCGAGCTCGCAGTACGGACGCGGGAACACACCCGCGACTCCTGACTCGTCGAGCAAGCACCGAACAGCTACCCGTTTTGTGATTTGAGTTAGCAGGCCAGCGCCACGAAGTCGGCGGTGTGTGATTTCAAGCCCACACAGGTAGAATTTGACCTTCCGGACTCCGGCCCTACGGAGTTTGCGTCGAGCGGCAAAGAACCCCGTTCCCTTATCGAGCTCGATCAAAGTTCCCAACTTGGTAGTCATCAATCTGTTCCTTTCCGGTCAACGGAGCACGTGTGCACGGTCACCGCGATCTACGCCCCAACATACAACACTTGTCGCCCACGAAACAATTGTTTTATGTCGGTGTGGTAAAGGCAATTTAATGACTCCCGCCCAGTGCAAGGCCGCGCGCCAACTCCTGTGCTGGTCGGCCCGTGAACTCGGGCGGTTATCGAGAACAAGCGCAGGAAGCGTTTTACGGTTCGAATCGGGGAAGCCGACTAACGACTCCACGGTCACGGTGCTCCATCATACCCTCGTGGCTCACGGGATCGTTTTCAAGCCTGCGCCCCGTGGGAGTACGCCTCGACCACAGTGCCCAGCTGTGGAGATCGTTCTCGAAGACGGCAGTGGTGTTGAGCTGAAGAATCCCGCGAGGTGATAGTTCCTCGGTTGCTACTCTGTCAGCGGGCCGTGTGTGTCGTTCGCGGACCAAATGGCCTGATCCGCGCTCGATGGTGCTGGTCGCAGCGGTGTCAAGGGCCGGGTCAACCGGTCGGACACCTGGACTGCTCGTTGGGCCCCGGCAAACCTGCGAAGTTCGGTTTTGCAAAAATCGCATCTGGTCCATTTCGAACCAAGACTTTGGGCACCGAAGCTGGCGCTCGGTGTTCGGGGAACACGGTGCTCGGGGAACCACCGTGGTCACGTCAGCTGCCAAGCTGAGTCTGAATGCCAGCACGTTGCGACGACGATTGCGACAAGTCGGGCTTGAGCCACCGCGAGGATTCGCTCGCGGAAACCCATGCCATTGCGATTGTTCGCTGTACGGGTTGCTTATCAATGGCCTATTTCTGGACATCGTACGACTAGCGAACCCACTTCGCGTGTTACCGGCATGTCTCACGCAGGGCCGTTTCGTTGATACTTCTGAGTTGTGGATCGACCATTGGGGAAGATTCGCCTGCTGAAATTTGGATTTGAGTGAACGGATCACAACAGATCCTGCACTCCCCTTAGACCAGACGCGTTCGAGGTCTTCGCGCTATTTCGTCAATCACCAAGGCCTCAATTCCGGTCAGCAAGCTGCTAGTTTTCGCACAACTTCAGCCTGCCAGGATACTTATTATTCTAAAATTGTGCATACTTTTCCGGCTCTCGAGAATTTTGCAAATCGATAGATTTTGTCCTTGTGCCAAGCAGCTCTCTCTGATACCAAAACTACCGGTCAACAATCGAAGATGGTATGGAGGGGCGAGTATGAGTTACGCTATCCGAGGTGCGGTAATTGACATCAATACACAAACTACTTGGCTAACCTAGGTGTGGCTATTTGTGATCCAGAGTCGGGGCAAGTTCTTTTTACCGCGACGACGGATGCAACCGGACTGTTCACGGTCAATCTCACGCTTGCACAGCGAGTCGAACTCGCCGGAGGATCCCTGCACCGGGCTTTGGTATTTAAAGTATACCAAGGCCCTTACTTCTTAGGGGCCCAGGAAATCGTTGTCTGTGAGTCCGTATTTGTCGGCACATTCACCCTCATCATCGAGATAGACGCCGACTTTGATCCTCCCGTCGAAGGGTGTGTGTACGCGGTAGCTGGCTGCCTCGTTGAACCTGACGGAACACCTGTCGAAAACGCTGAGGTCAAGCTGTACAAACGCACTTTGAGCGGTCAAACCGAGCTCGATTCCAAGGTGACAAATGCCAAGGGCGAGTTCTTGATACGCTACTACGCCCCCGCCGGGTCGTTTCCCGATCAGGCAGATATCTCGATTGTCCTCGAAGCGATCCAAAACGGGACCTCGGTTGCGACCCTGGGACCTATCTGCAATCCGGTCCACGACTTGACTCTCACCCTTGTGGTTGGCGATGTCCCCCTCCGTGGCCCGTCCGAGACCGTCAGCATGACTCAGAGGCTCACCCCTCTGCTCGACGGAAAAACATTCGACCAGCTCACTGTCGACGACCTCGATTTTCTCGTCTGCAAGACCGGCTTTGAAGCGTCGATCATCGCCACTCTCGCACGCGCCCATCAGCTTACTCTGGAAATTGGCGTGCCGCTCGAAGCCTTCTATGCTCTCGGCCGCGCCGGATTCCCCCTCGGCCCGACTGCCCTTGTCGGAATCGATGATGATACAATCACTGCCGTCATCCAGAAAGCCGTCGCCGACAACATTATTCCTGAATCGGTCGAAGCCGATATCCCCGCAATCCTCGCGGCATTTGCTGCGAAACGGCTCGATCGCGCGATTCCCCAAGCCGATCCGACGAGCACCGTTCTCGGGTCTGTGATGGCGACGGCAGGTCTAAGTGCCTCGCTCCCGCGTGACTTTGTCGAGAAATACGCAGCGTTCGCCGACGACGATGAGGCGTTTTGGGCCTACCTCCGTGGTGAGCCCGACTACGGTGATGCAGTTGTCGAAACGATTCAGTTCACGCTCGTCGCGGGTGCGGCGACGGCTTCCTATACGAACATGGTGAAGCTGCTGCAAGAAAAGCGCTCGCAAAACGAAGTGTCTGAACCCCGCGACCTCGCTCGCTACACCGCACAGGATTGGATTGCATTTACAACAAAAATTGTCGATGGACAAATCGTAGGAGCACCCGAAGGACTCCCAGGGGATACCGATGCGGAACGTGCGAGCGCGTTTGGCAATGCCATCGCGCGGATGGTCGAAGATCTTTACCCAACTTCATTTACCGCGCACCATCTCACACCGGGTCTTTTCCAGAGTGACATCCTCGCGTTTACACAGGCGAACCCCGGCTTCAGTTTTACGCGAACCGTGATCGACGGTGCGTTCTTCGACCAAGCCCAGGGGGTGCCCAACGATCCCGAGCTGGCTGCGACATTGAAAGCCGAGCTTGAGCGTGTTCAGCGGGTGTTTTCTGTCGCTCCCAGGTTCGGTCGCAGCGCGGCTGTCAACACCCTTCTCGAGGGCGGGATTGCCTCTGCCTACCAAATCGTCAAGATGGGGCCAACGAGTTTCGGCAAGTCTTTTCTCTCGGGGCTCGGCAGTCAAGAAACACTCGACAGTGTGTACCAATCAGCCCACCAAACAACGTCGATGGCGCTTGCCATCCTGCCGAAAGTTCGCCCGGAATTCTACTTCCCGAGCATGTCGGGTTTTACAACGCCAGGTTGCTCGGATCCCGACCTCGAGACGTTGTTCGGAAGTCTCGACTATTGCGATTGTCGGCACTGTGACTCCATCCACGGACCCGCGGCGTATTTCGTCGATATTATGCAATTCCTTCGCCTACGTGCAGGAGATGGGGATGGCGCCTACAATGAACTAACTTCCGCAAGCCGTCGCCCGGAACTCCCCAAGATCGAACTCAGTTGCGAGAATACAGAGACTCCGCTCCCGACAATTGACATCGTCAATGAAATTCTCGAGCAAGCGGTTCTCGCCGAAAATAACTTGCCTGTCGAGAATGATCGCCAGACGACATGGAGTGCCGGCGACCTCCTCGCACACCCGGAGCATCTCGACCCTGTTGCCTACGAAATCCTCGCGGACCACACCCAAGCCTATCACCCCTGGTTGCTGCCGTTTAGCCTGTGGATGGCTGAGATTCGCGGGTACCTCGAGCACCTTGGCCTTCGGCGAATCGACTTGCTCGATCTATTCTCGAGCCCATTTCCAGAAACGAGCGAACTCGATGAGCAACGGGTAAACGAAGTACTCGGTCTCTCGCCTGGTCAAGCAACAATCCTTCGACTTGGGCAGGGGACACCACCGACTTACCAGTTGTGGGGTTTCCCGAACCAGGGAAACTGGGTCACGGACCTCAATGAAGTCGAGATATTCCTCGAGAAATCGCGTCTCTCGCTCGCCGAAGTTCAGGAACTTCTCCGGACTGAAACCTACAACGATATTGAAATCGAATACGAAAAGTCCTGCCAACTCGCTGGTGCACAGTTCAAGAATGGCGGCAACCTCGGGTTCGATGAAACGGCCCTCACCAAACTTCACATCTTCCTCCGCCTGCGGCTCAACCTCGGATGGAGCATCCACGAGCTTGAAACAGCACTCCGTTCCTTGGGCCTCACACTCGATGTCCCAGCCGCAGTGCTAACCTCGCTCGCAGAAGTTGTGCGTGTACAACGGCTTGTCCCAGGAAGTTCACGATACGAGATTTTGACTCTTTGGGGCGACCTCGACAACACGTCATCGGCTGACGGCGTTCCCTCATTCTATGAAAAAACAGCTCGCCCCAACTTACGCGAGGATGTGTTCGAGTACGATAACCTGGCCAATGATACCGCTCCGCTTGGAGATATTCTCGGCAGCCTTCAAAGTATCCTCCAAGTGCGAGAGGAAGAAGTTACGATTGCTCTTGAACTCGCTGGACTCACTGTCGACAGCACATTGAACCTAGCCAGCTTGTCCAAACTCTACCGAATTGGCTTGATGGCGCGTATCCTTCGTGTTGGCCTCGAAGATCTTAGGCGCCTCGTCGTCGACCTAGCCGGGCTTGGAGACCCCTTCTCCGGAGATCCAAACGCTCCCGTTCGGGCGTTCATCGAGCGCGCACGTATCATCCTCGATTCTGCGTTTACTCCCGCGGAGCTCACATACATTTTCAAGGACGCCGACGCTGAGACGTTTGGAGCGAGTGATACCGATGTCGCCCAAGTACTCGTCGATCTCATCCTCGGTCTCCAGCAAGCAGCGGCTGATCACGGTGCACAGCTACCCTCCGAGGATCGCAGTCCACTCGAACGCATCGAAATTCTCCTGAAACGCAAACTCGAGGGACTCGATCTTGTCAATGCGATGGCCTTCATTCGCAAAGAGTACCCTGAAAATGCGGACGACAACGCTGCCGCCGATACACGAGACCTCTACTTTTCAGACGTTCTCGCACCGGGCTCTGCTGCGCATACCGCTTTAGGCACCGCATTTGCCAATCCAAATAGTCTCGGACCAGACGAGCGAGCAACCCTCCTGTTTAAAGAGTACGCGGATTTTTTGCGACGAGCTGCGCTCGAAAACACCGTGATTCAGCAACTTTCCGGGCCGCTATCGCTCGAACCGGCTACTGCCAAAGTCTTACTCGAGGTATTTCCGTATGAAGTAAACGTTTCGGCACTCGTATTCCTAATCGTAGACGACTTCTTCGGATCCACATCGTTCGATGCGGAAGCAGATGCCGAGCTTCTAAAGACAGAAGCATTTCCGAAAGTCTTCCTAGCTCGTGAGAATGTGAAGGACCGAGTGGAGCTCTTCCGCAGTCTGCTCAAAGCGGCTCTGCTCACAGCGCGTTTCGATCTAGGTGGTGACTTGCTCGTTTGGTTGCTGACGACCGAGAGTATTGCAACTGACTTTGTGCTCGACCTGACCGCGCCCGAGAAGCCGATATACATCGACCGATGGCTATGGATGGTACGTCTTGTATGGCTACGCGATGTTGTCATCGAAAAGCCTGAGTTACTCGTGGGGATTCTTGAGCTGACTTTCGCAACGACACCACCGCTCCCGGAGCTTCGCACGGAAATTGCCAATGCAACGGGCTGGGAAGAAGAAAAGATCAGTGCACTTGCATCAGAGTCCGGCATCGATCTCCAAGCCAATGATTTTGCTATCATTCGCGACCTGACGGGGCTCGAAGCCTTTGCACGTGTTTTCCGTACCTCCACACGGGTCGACATCGATCCCCTTACGCTCCTCGATTGGGGAACACACGTTTTACCGGCCAGTATCAAGGACCAAGCAGACACCATTAAGGCACTCGTGCGAGCCAAGTACAGCTCCGAAGTCTGGCCCAGCATCGCGCAGCCTCTCCGCGATGTTCTACGTGAGCGGCAACGGGATGCGTTGGTTGCGTACCTGCTCGCTAAATACAACCTTGACGACAGCGAGGACCTGCTCGGCCGGTTTCTCATCGATGTCGAGGTCAGCGCGTGCGCCAAGACTTCTCGGCTCAAGTCGGCAATCTCTGCCGTTCAATTGTTCATACAACGAGTTCTGATGCGTCTTGAAGGAGAGCTCGTGTTTGACGATGGTGACTCTGTCGAGTGGGAGTGGATGAAGCGTTACCGTGTGTGGGAAGCGAATCGAAAGATTTTCCTGTACCCTGAGAACTGGCTGTCCCCGGAGCTTCGGGATGACCGTACGGAGCTGTTCCGGAATCTTGAGGCGGAGCTCGCCCAGAGCGAAGCCGACAGTACGTCCGTTGAGCAAGCTTATATTCATTACCTCGAAGGCCTCAACGAAATTGCCAGACTGAAGATCTGCGGGCTCTACCATGAGGTTGAGCGACATGGGGGCCAAGTGACGCGGGATGTCTTACATACATTTGGGCGTACCCACGGTGCTCCGTCGAAGTTATTCTACCGCGAGTGGATCGATCGCGCATCTTGGACGCCGTGGGAGGAGTTAAGCTTTGATGTTGATAGCTCGGACGTACTCCCTGTTGTCAACAATCGACGATTACTGCTGATGTGGCCTGAAACTGTGGAGCGTGCCATTGAGGCTTCTCCTGATAATCCTGGTAGTCTTCCAAAAAAATATCGCGATATCCGACTGGCATGGACCGAAAGGCTCCAAGGTGTTTGGAGTGGTCCCCGAACCTCTCAAGTAGCGACCAATGACAGACTGCCAGAAGGTTTCGAGCCTCTCAATTATAAGGATAACCATAATGCGGCACCAACACGTGACTGGGATATTTTCCTAGCATCCTACCCGGATACCGCAGGCGATCTTCGCGTTCGCGTCGGGATACTCACTCAGGAAAATAACAACACGAACCTTAAATACTATTATCGTAGCGGCTTCAAATTTGATAATTGTACAGGCAATTTCGTGCTGCGCGGAGACCCTGGCCCGGCGGTACAAGAAGGCTGGCTTGATTTCGCTCTGTCAAGCCATGCACCACCACCATTTGCCGCTCTCGCACGGCATCAGGGGTTTTACCCAACAACGCTTTTCTTTGGACTTCAGTTGCCAATTTCATTCGGAAAAGGGTACCAGGGCACATTTTCCCCGAAAATTGTGACCACGCCATCGGAATTCAAAACTCTTCCACCTCGGCAGCTAGCTTATATAGATACTCGCTGGCCCCAAGCATTTCAGGACCTAAGCAGGACATTTATTATTGTTCAAACTCAACACAATGGTCCAACCTATAAGACTGACACAGTTGGGGATACCCTCGCGCTGGCTCAGACCTCTTACGCAGACCTCATCCCCTACCTTCAATTCGACTCGGAGAACGCGGATCGGCCCGACTTTTCCCTAGACTTCAACCTCCCCTACAACCTGGTATTGGGTACCGAAACACCCTCCGTAACCCAAGACTGGAACCTTGACCTGTCTGCTGGAACACCCAAGTACGAATTCCACGGTCATTACCATGCTTATGCCTGTCAATTCCTCGAGCAGGTACGCCGGCACGGTGTCTCTGGTCTCCTCGACCCGATTGGAGTCTCAGATGGTACTCCCGAGGCACTCGTTTTTCAGCAGGGCTCACGCGATCTGGTTTCGGTTTACGATCCAACAGATCAGGTTCTCCAGCCATTTCCGGTCGAGAATATCGACTTCAGCTTTGGCGGCGCGTACAGTGTCTACAACTGGGAGCTCTTCTTCCACGCGCCGATGCTGATTGCTGACCAACTGATCAATAATCGCCAATTTGCAGATGCACAGAAATGGTTACACTACCTATTTGATCCAACCCGCAGCCCAACGGAGCTTGAAAATACGGACTGCCGATACTACTGGCGTATCAAACCGTTCCGGGAGGCCGCGGCCCGGGTATCTGTTGCTGACCTCCTTGCCACGTTGAGCTACGATGGCGATGATCCTGATATCCTCGCCGAGAAAAAGGAGCTTCAAGATCAAGTTGAAGATTGGCGTACCGAGCCGTTCCGTCCCCACCGGATAGCCCGGATGCGGCCCGAAGCATATATGCGGGCAACAGTCATGAAATACCTCGATAACCTCATCGCCTGGGGCGACGACCTGTTTCGCCAAGACACAATCGAGACCACCAACGAGGCTACACAGCTCTACATTTTGGCCCTGCAAATCCTCGGCAAACGCCCTCGGAAATTGCCGCCTCACCAGCGCGACGCCGTCGACTATAGCCATGCTAGTGGACCCAATGGTTTTATTGACGATTTTTCGAATTTCTTTGTCCTTATCGAAAATCTGAACCCCGGGGGCTCGGACAAGTTTACCCTAGGCCTTGATAAGCTGGCACAAAACCAGCAACAGAAAGCCTACCCAAACGAGTATATCTTACAATATGTTGAACCGAACCCCGGTCCACAACCGTTGAGCAAGAAAGGCCTACCAAAACCTCCACCTCCCCTTGATCCACTTCCTCTAGGCACACAAACGCTCGACCTTGTGAGGAGTGAGCTGTACTTCTGCATTCCCCCCAACTCGAAACTTCTCAGTTACTGGGATATCGTCGCCGACCGACTGTTCAAGCTACGGAACTGCCTAAACATCGAAGGTATACGAAGAGAACTCCCACTATTCGAGCCCCCCATCGATCCGGGCTTGTTGGCAAAGGCTGTGGCCCACGGTGTCGACATCTCGACCGCGATTAGCAATCTCCTCGCCCCTTTACCGCACTACCGTTTCCTCATCCACCTCGGCATTGCCAAGGATTTCGCTGCGCAAGTACAAGGACTCGGGAATGCGCTTCTCTCGGCTCTTGAAAAGCAAGATGCGGAGGCTCTTGCTCTGCTTCGCGCAACCCAAGAGATAGAACTCCTCGAAGAAGTTCGAGTAATCCGAGAAAAGAACGTTGCAGAATCAAAGGAGTCCATAGTAGCACTTTTTGCCGCCCGGGCAGTCGCCTCAGAGCGACTGGCCCATTATCAAAATCTCGAGAGGCGAAGTAAAACGGAAGTAAAGGCTCGCGGTTGGTCGATCGCTTCGGGTGCCCTTGGCCTTACTAGTAGTGCACTCAGGGCCGGTGCGAGTGTAGCAGCGGCTATTCCTGACTTTCAGATCGGAGGAGCAGGATATGCCGCCACCCCGTACGTAACGGCCAAAACCGGGGGGCAACAAGCCTTCAACATCGTACTTGGTATTAGCGAAACGGCCAGACTTCTCGGCGAATATGCAGGCCAGAGGGCTCAAGTCCTCGGGGCCGAAGCAGCCTATGAACGCCGAGATGAGGACTGGGAACTCCAGATAAAACTCGCTGACAAAGATATTACTCAGATTGACCGGCAGATAGTCGCAGCTCAAATTCGTAGCGAAATGGCACAAAAGGAGCTCGATAATCACGATAAACAAATCTCCGACTCCCAAGAGGTTTTCGACTATCTCCAGTCCAAATTCAGTAACACCGAGCTGTACACTTGGATGTCGAGCGAACTGTCGAAGCTGTACTATCAGGCATACCAAATCGCTGCCGATCTTGCGCGACGGAGCGAACGCTGCTTTCAATATGAACTCGCGGATCCCGAAGCGAACTTCATCACCTTCGGCCACTGGGACAACCGCCGCAAGGGCCTCCTCGCGGGTGAGCGCTTGGCCAACGATCTTCGACGGATGGAGGCGGCCTACTACGAGCGCAACCGTCGTGAATACGAGTTGGTCAAACGCGTGTCGCTGGCCTCACACGACCCCGCAGCACTGATCGCACTTCGGGAGACAGGCTCGTGTCACTTCAACCTGCCCGAGGTGTTGTTTGACCTCGACCACCCAGGTCATTACCTGCGACGGATCAAGATGGTGGGAGTCACCGTCCCTGCTGTCACCGGGCCCTATACGAACGTCAACGCGACTCTGACCTACGAGACAGGTAAAATCCGACGTTCACCTTTGCTCGACCTCGAACAGGATCTCAACGCATCGGTGCAATCAGTGGCCACCAGTACCGGCGAAGACGATCCAGGCCTGTTTGAACCGAATTTCCGAGACGAACGCTACCTCCCGTTTGAAGGTAAAGGCCTCGTCGACAGCTACTGGCGTGTGCAGCTGCCGGCTCGCCTGCGACAGTTCGACTACGACACCATTTCCGACGTTGTCCTCACGATTCGCTACATGGCTCGTGAGGGTGGGGCTGCTTTCCGTACGCAGGTTGAGAACGACCTCGCAAGCCAGCTGAAAACAGTCACTCGGCCGGGTGGTGACGCCCTCCACGGTGTTGGGCAAGTCCATATTTTCAGTGCACGTGCAAACTTCCCAGAAGCGTGGCGTACCTTCCTCGCTGCGGGTGTGAATGACGGTGCCGCGGAACTCGAGCTCGACCTCTCCGACGACCGTTTCCCACGGGTCCAAGAACCGCTCCCTCGCAATATCCAGAAGGTCGTACTGTTTGTTCGATGGAGTGGCACGCCGCCCAACTCTGGTCTCACGCAACCGACCCTGACCTCGCCGGGCAACGATACCGTCAACGTCGGTCAACCCTGGGATGTTTACGACGCGCAGCCCGACAACCAAATCGATCGGATTTGGTACAAGGTTGTCGACGTCAACGATCCCTCACCGGGTACTTGGAAGTTTGCTGTGGGTAGTGGATGGACAGGCACAGATCCCGATGATGTTTTGGTGCTTGTACAATATTCGGTGGGCAACTAAGAGCGGAGGCGTGAGCAATGAACGGCGATCGCAGACGTTTTGTCCAACCTGATGACGAGCAAAGTTCGGAGAGCCAAGCATCCAACCGCTCAAGCGCCACGGTGGGCCAGCCCCGCACACGTGCGCCTGGCCGCCTTGGCCTTGGCGTCGAGGCTCGGGCCCGCCCGGGACAAGCTCTTACCGATGCCCCACGGACAGGGGCCGCTGGGAATCGCGGGAGCTCAGGCGCAAGTGCGACCTCTGCCACGGCGGCAACTTCAGGATCTTCTATTGGTGTAGATACATCGATTTTCGGTGAGAGCCCGTTTCCGAATTCCGAAGACCTCGTTCCCTCCATCGATCTCCCGCGCGGAGGAGGCGCGATCTCAGCCATCGGCGAGAAATTTGAGGCAGTGGCTTTTACAGGTAGCGGCGGGACGTCGATCCCGTTTCCCGCGTCCCCGGCCCGCGACCTCACGCCCGAACTGTCGCTCGGATACAGTACTGGCGCGGGTAATGGCCCCTACGGGCTAGGCTGGTCACTTTCGGTTCCATCCATCACGCGAAAAACCGACAAGGGTCTGCCGACCTACGATGATCGTGCAGATACATTTATTGTCGCGGGAGCCGAAGACCTCGTCCCCTTGCTCGAACAACAGGGCAATGACTGGGTCGCCAAGGTGCACGACGAAAACGGTTTTCGCGTGCATGCCTACCGCCCTCGGGTAGAGGGGGCGTTCTCGCGGATCGAGCGATGGGTCGACCTCAACACCGGTGATACCTACTGGCGAACGTGGTCGAGGAATAATGTACAGTCATTTTTTGGTCGCAGTGCTGCGAGCCGGATCGCCGATCCGGCGCACCCGGGCCGGATCATGACGTGGTTGATCGACGAGGTTCGAGACGATCGCGGCAACATCACGCAGTTTGAGTACAAGCAAGAAGACCTCGACAACGTCAACACGCAGGCGCCAGAAGAACACGACCGCTTGGCCGTGGTTTCGACTCAAGCACAGCGGTACCTCAAGCGGATCCGCTACGGCAATGCTGCGCCGAATGTTGCAGCTACATTTCGTTTTGAAATCCTGTTTGACTACGGCGAGCACGACGAACACGGTTCAGAAGTCACAACCTGGCCAGCGCGGCCCGATACATTCTCGACCTTCCGCTCGGGCTTCGATATCCGCACCCGTCGGCTGTGTCGGCGAATCTTGATGATTCACCACTTTTCAGCATTGCCGATCGACCCCTATTTGGTGGGGGCACTCGAGCTCACCTACGACGAAGATCCGGCACTCACGCTCCTGCGCGGGGCGGTGTGGCGAGGCTACGAGTACGATACGAATAGCCAGACGTACACCAGCCTGACCATGCCGGCGATGACGTTTGACTACCAGGCGGCTGTCATTGACGAAACGATTCATCGTATCGAACGCGATCAGCTCGATGGCGTTCCCGGTGGTTTGAATGGTGGACTTCAACTCGTCGACCTTGACGGCGAGGGGCTTAGCGGGATTCTCTACAGCCGCGGAGGTCATTGGCGATACAAACGTTCCGAAGGAAACGGGCAGTTTGGCCATCCCGTACAGCTTCCGCAACTTCCGTCGACTGGGCGGATAAATCCTCGGATCATGGACTTGGATGGCAACGGCCAACGAGCACTCGTCAGCTTTGGAGGCTCCGCACCCGGGTCATATGAACGTACCTACGATCCCTGTAGCAGTGCAGCGCCAAAGTTTGAGCCCCAGCGTGGGTTTCGCCAGCTCCCCAACATCAACTTTGATGCCCCGAATGTTCAGCTGATCGACCTCAACGGCGATGGTTTTGCGGACGTTCTCGTGGCCGAGGGAGCGCGGTTTACTTGGTACCCGTCGCTCGGGCGCGATGGGTTTGGTGAGCCTCGAATCGTCGAACAGTCGCGTAGCGAGCGTGCCGGACCTCAGATGATTTGGTCAGATCCTCGCCAAGCGATTTATTTCAGCGATATGACCGGAGATGGTCTTTCCGACATCGTCCGTGTGCGCAACGGAGAAACCGTCTACTGGCCCAACATCGGCTACGGACGATTTGGCCGCCAGATTGTGATGCGGGGCTCCCCGCACTTCGACCGTCCAGACGTGTTCCACACGGGGCGTTTGCGCATTGGCGACATTGACGGGACCGGCACGACCGACATCATTTACATCGGTGCCAAGGGTGCTGCGATCTACCGCAACCTCTCGGGCAACGCATTCGCAACCAAATATGTGCTCACCGGCATCCCCCAACTCGACACCATGGCCTACGTCGAGCTCGCCGACATCCTCGGCAAGGGTACTGCTGCACTTGTATGGACAACCGATGCTCCGAGTCAACAGGGAACCCACGTGCGCTACGTCGACTTGCTCGCCGCCGGCAAGCCGTACCTCCTGATCGGCGTTCAAAATGGCATCGGCCTGGAGACCAAAGTCCGATATGCCCCTTCGACCAAGTACTACCTCGAAGACCGGGCAGCCGGCCGCCCGTGGAAAACGCGGCTTCCGTTTCCCGTGCATGTGATCGAGCGAACCGAAACCCGCGACCACATCACCGGCCATACATTTGTACAGACATATAAATATCATCACGGCTACTTCGACGGGGCCGAACGCGAGTTTCGTGGTTTCGGCATGGTAGAAGTCGAGGATACGGAGTCGTTTGACGACTATAACGACCCCGAGCTGTTCCCGAGTGGGCACGAAATCGTTGACGAGGTGCTTCACGTACCGCCCGTCGTCACCAAGACGTGGTTTCACACAGGCGTGTATCTGGGCGAAGACAGTCTCTCGCGCTGCTACGCGGACGAGTACTACAGCGACAAAACTGACGAACATCCCGACGGCATTGCTGTCGACCTTGCAGATACACTTTTACCGGATGGGGTTAGCGCGATTGAAAAACGCGAAGCGGCGCGAGCCCTGCGTGGTCGTGCATTGCGGGTGGAGGTGTTCTCGTGCGATGGGAGTGACCAAGAGCAGCACCCGTATACGGTCGCCGAAACCAACTTCACGGTGCGGTTGCTGCAGCCACGGGCAGGCCAGCGATATGCCTCGTTCTTCGTCCACGACCGCGAGTCGCTCTCGTACCACTACGAGCGCGAACCGGCCGATCCTCGGGTGTCTCAGACGGCAGTGCTCGAAGTCGACGAGTTTGGAACCCCGCGCAAGACCGTCACAGTGGCCTATCCGCGCGTGAGCGCGCCGAACCTGCCGGATGAGCAAGAGGCGACGAGTATCGTGTACTCGGAGACAGATGCAGCGCACAACCCAGA
>CAZUPD010000176.1:0-1087 GCA_964621785.1 uncultured Nannocystaceae bacterium | reverse complement strand
TGCCCTCGATGCCTATCGCCTCGGGGTACCCTACGAGACACGTGGTTACGAAGTCACCGGGCTGCCGGGAGACGCTGCCAACCCACACACCTTCGAGACGCTGGCCACACACATCGCCGCGACGAGCGAAATTCCCTACGAAGCCGTACCCGACAACTCGCCCCAGCGCCGCCTGCTCGCGCGAGCCCGCCAATATTACTACAGCGACAATCTGCAGAGTAACCTGCCGCTAGGCGAATTTGGTACACGGGCGCTGCCCTACGAGACGCTCACGTTTGCATTTACACAGAACCTACTCGACGCAACCTTCGACACCAAGCTGGCGGGCGTCGACCTCCAAGGGGAGGGAGGCTATCGGTTGCTCGATAATTTGTGGTGGCGGCCGAGCGGGCGGGTGACATTCGACCCGGCGCAGTTCTACCGCGTGACCGAGGTGCGCGACCCATTTGGCAACCTCGGGACCATCACCTACGACGCCCACGCGTTGTTAGCGACGAGCGCAACCGACCCGCGCAACAACATCGTGACGGCAAGCCACGACTATCGTCTGCTACAGCCAGTCCTCATCACGGACCCGAACGACAACCGGCAAGCGATTGCCTTTGATGCACTGGGTATGCCCATCAAGACAGCTGTGATGGGAAAAGTTGGGGACGACGACGGGGACACGCTCGACGACCCGACGACGGAGTTGTTCTACGACCTACACGCATGGGAGAATGAACAGAAGCCGACGTATGTACACGTAAAAGCCCGCGAGCGGCACGGAAATGCGAACACGCCCTACCAGGAGACCTACGGCTACTCGGGCGGAATGGGCCAGATGGTGATGCAGAAGGTGCAAGCAGAGCCCGGGCTAGCGCCGAAGCGAGACCAAAATGGAGACTTGGTGTTTCAGAATGGAGAGCTTGTATTTGAAGATACAAGTCCAGACATTCGCTGGGTGGGTACAGGCCGCACGATTCTCGACAACAAGGGGAACCCGGTCAAACAGTACGAGCCGTTTTTCTCGTCGACGCCGCAATACGAAACGGAGGACGAACTCGTCGAGTGGGGCGTGAGCCCGTTGCTTCACTACGACCCGCTG
>CAZUPD010000175.1:0-15585 GCA_964621785.1 uncultured Nannocystaceae bacterium | reverse complement strand
GCGCGCTGAAGCAGAAACCGACCCGACCAACACGGTCGACGGCAAAGCCATTCCTGTCCGTCACTTCGGTGCCCTGTTACCGTGGGATCAATGGGAGCAACTCGGCGAGACGCTGACGGCCGCGGGGGTCGAGTTTCTCCACCGACCCCAGGTGCGATTTGCCGGCAAGCAGGGGGAGCAAAGCACCTTTTTTATCCGCGATCCGTCCGGCAATGTGCTCGAGTTTAAAGCATTTCGCGACCCCGACCAACTGTTCACCTCGGGCGATCCAGAAACCGACCATGACTAATTTGCATCTACATGGAGGTTGTCACTGTCGGGCCGTCCGCTTCACGGTGCAACTTCCGCGCATGCCCGAGCTCGTCCTGTGTAACTGCACGATCTGCACCATGGCGGGCTTTGTCCACCTGATCGTCCAAGCAGACCAATTTGAGCTCACGGCCGGCGAGGGGGATCTTCATGCATATACTTTTAATACCCGCACGGCCCGTCATCTGTTTTGCCGTCACTGTGGGATCAAGGCATTTTATCGCCCGCGTTCGCACCCAACAGGCTACAGTGTGAATGTCCGCTGCCTCGACAGCGACAGTCGGGATGCGCTCGCCGATGCTCCGCTCCGCGACTTCAACGGGCAATCGTGGGAAGCGAGTATCGACGACCTCCGGGGCCGTACATCTCAGTAAAAGCTCGAGCCATGGATGTATCTGCAATTTAAAAACAGCACGTGTCTCGGGCTTCCATGTCGAACGTTAGAGTGATCCACCCGCTGTGCGGGCGTGCTTGTCCGACGGCCGGCGACCTGTTGCGTCGCGCCGACTACGATGCTGCACCCGTGCTCGAGGCCGCCTGTCGACTCGCGGGCTATCGCATCGAGCTCCAAACACGTGCACAGGCGTTGCGCGACGCCTGGTCGCTGCAGCCCTGGGGCGACGACAAGACTTCGTTCGAGCTTCCGCCCGCGGTGTTGCTACCGGCGGATATGGCCCGAGCCCTGCTCGCGGTGGCCCCCCAGGATGTCTTGGACAACCTGTTTCACGCATTTCCCCACTCGCCCGATGTGTTCGATGAGGCCCGCGCCATCTGGAGGGACAACCTCGCGCAAACCGGCAGCGAGGTCGACCGAGACCTCCAACTGTTGCGTCCCTGGGCCCGTCGATTTGCCATGACCCTGGGCGGCGACTCACCGCTCGGTATTCTCCAGCTCCTCGGTCATGGTACATACATGCAATTTGTGCATTTTTCCGCAACCTACAACGAGGGTCTCATCACCGAGGGCGAGACCGTCTCGCATTTGGGAAACCAACTGGCGATGGCGGTGGAGCGTTTGCAAGTCCCATGGAAGTCGGTTGAGCCGGCCCTTGGGCGTCCCTATGCCGATTGGGGACTGATCGCGGAGTTTGAAGCGATGCTTGCCGAAGGGCCAGGTGTCATGCTCGTCGGCGAGCCGGGCTGTGGTCGTCGCAGCCTGCTTCGCATCTGCCAAGACCGCCATCGTCGGGACGAGGGCCCGCTGCAACTACGCGGGTTTGGGTTCAACGTCGACCGTACCTACGAAGCGCCCAGTTTTCACAACGGGGAGTTGCGTCTACCAGCAGAAGTCGACGATCGCTGCGTGTTTGCCCTGGTCGAACACGGCCTGGCGCACCTGCTCGATCCGTCAGCTTCCGGCCACGACGCTTGGCTGGCCACAATCCAAAAAGCGCTGCAGATCTGTGGCCATGGCCGGGCCGGTCGCCTCGTGCTAGGTGTCACCCCAAGGCAAAAATCACTGCTCTACGCGCGGATTCCCGAGTTGCGGCGGCTTCCCGTCCTCGGGCTGCCACGGCCCTCCCGCAGCCAACACGTCGTGTTTTGGCTATGCCGGGTGTTCGACATCGAAGTCGCTGCCGACGGTCCGGTCGACGTCGCTCGGATTTTGTGGTGGTTGTCGCGGCGGGCCCCCGAAGAGGTCGCTGACTTTGACAGACTCGCCGACGTAGCGAAGCCGGCCCCGCGGCATGTTCATCGCTTGGTCCAAAGAGCTGGCGAACAACCCGAGAAACAGTGGAGCGGTCGATTGCGCAGAGCTCTCGATCGCCTCTCGATCGGGCCGGAATTGTTCCGCCAATTGCTCGCACTTGAACAGCAGTTGTTCGCCGCCGACACGGGCTGAAAGGTGGGAACTCGAGGTACCGTGGGGCATGTTTGAATCGATTCGTCTGAGATGGTGGGTTGTATTGAGCCTCGCATGTACCGGCTGTGGCTCCGAAAGTGATGCCACCGCAACCGGTACGACCGCGACCACAACCACCACCTCTCCGACCTCGACCGGTGACACCGTCGATACCGAATCCACGACCGAGGATCCGACGACCGAAGGCCCCACCACCGACGATCCGACGGGCTCCTCGAGTGAGACGACCGATCCGACGACCGACCCGACCGACTCGACGGACCCGACCATGACGACCGAGGATCCGACGACGCAGACCGAGGATCCGACCGAGGGTACCGACACCTCGCAAGACGACTGTTTGGTCGACGGTCACTACTTTCCCGACGGTGCGGTGTGGTACGAGGATATCAGCGATTGGCCGGTCGACACCGAGTCCGATCCTGTGATCGCCTGGCTCGATGGTCAGGGCTGGGGCACCGGCGAAATGCGCATCGACTATTCGATCGAAGTCCTCCAGGCGGATGAAAATACAACTTTCCGCACTTTTGAACCGACGGGCGACTTCTACACCCCCGACTGCGATCTAACCGACGTCCCCGTGCCACCCGGTGGACAACTCGAGGGCGAAGAGGGCTACGAGTGCACCAGCGATGGCGACTGTCACCTGATCGTGGTCCACCCGCAGAGCTGTCAGCTGTTTGAGATGTGGCGGGCGAATATCGTCGACGAGCAATTCTACGGCGGATGCTTGGCAGTCTGGGAGATGGACCGGGTATATGGCCCCAAGGGCAGGGGCGAACAGTGCACGAGCGCGGATGCTGCCGGCTACCCGATCGCTCCGCTGTTGTTTACCGCCGACGAAGTCGCAGCCGGGAACATCGATCACGCGATCCGCTTTATCCTCCCGAACGCCCGCATCCGCGAAGGTGAATATGTCCATCCGGCCACCCACGGAACACCGGCGACCAGCGGACCCCCCGACGCGCCCCCCTACGGAGCGCGGTTGCGACTGCGGGCAGACTTCCCCCTCGACACGCTACCCAACGAGGGGGCGAGAACTGTCGCCAAGGCGATGCAACAGTACGGAATTTTACTCGCCGATGGGGGAAATATCGCCCTGACAGCTCAAAGCGACCGCTACACCGTGGCCAAGTGGGAGGGACTGCTGGGAACATTTGATCTTACATCGATCACCCCCGGCGATTTTGAAATGGTCGACGGTGGGGAGCGCATCGAGTTGACACTCGACTGCGTCCGCGAGCCCTGAGCCCTGCGACGCTCTGCCCCCTCCCGTCGTCCCGCCAAGAAAGCTCAATCGTCAGGCACGCCCGCGCAACATTCCGTGCCAATACATCGCTGGGAGTGCGTATTTCTTGAGCAAATACATGCTCAAACGCTCTTGGCTCTGATCGAAGGGAAACGTCTCGACCGGCTTCCCATCGTAGTCGAACTCGGCGAGGATCAGCCGCCCGTACCCGGTGACCAGCGGACAGGATGTATATCCATCGTACTGTCCATTCGCGGGTTTGTCGTTCATGACTGCGAGCAAACTACGGACCAACGCCGGAGCCTGCTTGCGAATCGCAGCACCAGTTTTGGAGGTCGGCAGGCCGCTGGCGTCTCCGAGACTAAAAATATTTGGATAGCGCGTATGTTGGGTCGTCGCCTTGTCGACATCGACCCAACCCGCGGCATTGGCCAATGGACTGTCGGCGATAAACTTCGGTGCACTCATCGGCGGGGTGACGTGAATCATCGTGTAGGGCAGGATGACCTCGTCACCCGTATCGAGGTTTTCAAACACCGCCTCGCGCGAGGCTCCGCGGATAGCCACGAGATTGTGCCGATAGCGCGTGTCGATCTTGCGTTTGTCGACTAGGCGCTCCAATGCCAAACGGTATTTCTCAACCCCAAAGATCTTGGCCCCGGCCGAGGCGAACACAACATTGACCTGGTCGCGAATGCCGGTGCGCTCGAAGTGATGCTCGGCCAACCACATGATCTTTTGTGGGGCGCCACCACACTTGATCGGTGTATTGGGGTAGGTAAAGATCGCGTTCCCCGAACGGGTCGCCTGGATCGCCTGCCAGGTTGTATCGACAAACTCGTAGGAGTAATTGCTGCACACCCCGTCGATACCCATCGCTTGTTGCAGACCCTCGATCGCGTGCCAATTGATCTGAATCCCCGGTGCGACCACCAGGTAGTCGTAGCTTATCCGCGTACCACTGCGGGTTTCGACGTAGTTGTCTTCGGGGACAAACGTCTCGACAAAGTCCTGGGTCCACAAGACCCCGGCAGGTATCACCTCGGCCATGGCACGCTCGGTTGTTTCGCGCTGCGCCGCACCACCACCGACGAGGGTCCACAACGGCTGGTAGTAGTGCTTGTCCGCCGGTTCAATGATGCAGATGTCCGCCTTGGGCAGCGCCCGACGCAAACGCGCCGCAACGGTAATGCCACCTGTACCTCCGCCGACGATAAGAATTTGGTGATGTTTCATGTTGTCCTCCGCTGTCGTAGATAAGCAAGAACCGGGCCAGTGTCGTAACACCGAGTCTCCTGCATTCTCTGTATAAGTATGGGAATTACAGCTGCAAAGCCAGCCCACGAAGTTGCAATTCGCTGCACCACGCGACACACGTGGAAACATCGCCGGGATCCTTGCCCGTATCCTTGATGTTACATTGATTGACAACCCACCATCGCGCCCGCGTCACGCCCAGATACAATCTACGAAACATCTGTGACATGCTCGTCTGGAGGCGGGAACGGTCGTTCGCTCGGCCCGTCTGGAGTCGCGAGCGGTATTTCGCTCGGGGGATCGACGGGAGTGTCGGGGGCGGGGACACGTGCGAGCACTCGCGCGAGTGTGGTGAGTTCATCATCGGAGAGTTGCGTGGCTGCGTGTTGCAAACGCACCAGAGCAGGACGTACCTGTACACGCTCCGGCGGGGTGAGGCCGACCAACGTGTCGACACTCGTCTCGAGTGCGATTGCAAGTGCAACGATCGTGGTCAGCGATGGACACAGGCTCCCGCGTTCAGCCCGACTGACGGTATCGAGCGAGACATAGGCCCGCTGCGCGAGCTCGGCCTGCGTGACTCCGATCGCACATCGGGCGGTGCGAATCCGCTGGCCGAGGCCAGCCCTTACGTCTTCGAGGCGGCGTTTCACCTGAACTTCTAGAAGCAACAATCGGTCCGAGAAATTCCATGCAATCTCAGGATGTTTGCCGATACACCTGCGCAAAACAACGCCATCTTGTTGCATCGACATGCATCATTTTTAAAGTTTCGACAGGCTTGCCGATTACAGGTTCGACATCGATGCTGTGCGACGCCCGTACAAACAAAGCCGATCAATGGAGCGGGGCGGAAACCACATGGGCCCCGGGCCCCGGGCGCACAACCTCTCCCTCCCCGGGGACGCCCGCCATCGCGTAGGCCTCGTCGAGGAGGTCGAGCATGGTCACGGCACGTTCGCGCGAATGCGTCAAGGCGAAGGTCGTCGGCCCTGAACCGCTGATGCTACAGGCGAGCGCTCCGGCTTCGATGCAGGCGACCTTGGCCTGGAGATACCCCGGGATCAATCGCGCACGCACCGGTTCGACGATCTCGTCGACGATCGCCTCGCCCAACAATTGGATATCGCCGAGGTGAAGTGCATGTACAAGTAAGGCGAGGCGGCTGGCGTGGCGCACGGTGTCGGCCAAGCGGACCCGCTCGGGCAATACCTTCCGGGCCTCGCCGGTCGACACGTGACAACCCGGAGTGTAGATCGCAAACCACAAGTTCTCGGGGACAGGTAGGGAAACCACCCGCAACGGTTCCAGGGAGGGGATCATGACCATTCCACCGATGATCGCGGGGGCGACGTTGTCGGGGTGTGGCGAGCCGCAGGCGCTGCGCTCTCCTTCGCGGGCGGCGTTGATCCACTGCTGTTCGTTCGCTTCGAGTCCGAGCGCAGCATCGGCTGCGACCACCGCGGCGCAGGCACTCGCACCCGAAGATCCCAACCCACTGCCGAGCGGCAATCCTTTTTTCAGCTCGAGTTCGACACCGAGGTTGCGTCCGGGGGCAACCTGCGCGAGCAAGGCTTCGACTGCAACGACCGCGGTGTTGGAGGCATTGCGGGGCAACTTGCCACCGTCGCCTTCGATCCGCGAGAGGACTACGCCGGGAGTCTCCGACCTGCGCGCACGTACACGGTCGCCGCGCCCGTTGGTGGCCATGCCGAGGCAATCAAAACCCGGGCCGATGTTCGACAGAGTTGAGGGGGCCCACGCTTCGATCCAAGGACGGGGTGCTGCCATGGTGGTCTACGTCGCTCGAGCGGGTGGTTTTTGTCCAGTCGACTCGCCGGAGTTTTTCTCGCGCACATGGAAGTGAGGCTGCAAATTCTCGACGGGATTCGGATGCCAAGCTCGCTCATGTGACGAAAGTCGACGACCGATGTGCCGTCCTCAAGTTTCCACCCTCGAGTTGAAACCTCGGGTCGATCGATCGACTCTGTGACCGATGGAGGCACGGTGTATTGGGATGATGCTCGAGATCGCTGGGCAACCCAGGTCGGTTGTGCCTGGGCGACGTCGCCGGAGATGAGCTCACCTTGAAACACGATACCTCTCAAACGTCCGGACGACCTACGCGTCTGCACGACCTCCTGCGACGAC
The DNA here is from genome assembly GCA_964621785.1 of uncultured Nannocystaceae bacterium. Taxonomy (GTDB): domain Bacteria; phylum Myxococcota_A; class Polyangia; order Nannocystales; family Nannocystaceae; genus JACKDW01. The sequence continues at coordinate 8,755 of CAZUPD010000175.1, read as the reverse complement.
TCGCCGCGTCGCTCAACGATCTCATCATCATCGCCGGGTGGGTCGTGTTCACTGCACTGGTCGGACTTGGGCTCCGCGCGATCGACTGGACCCCCTCGACACCCGCGGGCTGGGATCTTTACGCATGGTGCACCTTGGTCGCGCCGACGATCGTGACGTTTGCCTACCTCGACGCGACGCGCAGGAGCCCGGGCAAGCGCCGATTTGGGCTGTTTGTCGTCGGCCCAAACGGCAGCCCCCTCGGATTCACCCGTTCACTTGTACGATCAACGATCAAGTTTGCCCCGTGGCAACTCGCCCACACAGCCGTATTTCAATTGGCCGCGGGCAACGACGACCCGTTGTGGTTTGGCTTGTCGATCACGGCGCAGGTGTGGGTGTTACTGTCGTGTCTCGGTGTTGCGATCACACGCCGTGGCCTGCACGACTTCGTCGCCGGCTCTCAATGCATCTACAAACTTTAAAGGTTGTAGGGATAGTCATTGATCCAGTGAAATCCGCGGCTGATCAGTTCAAACTCTGATAGGTCGCGCTGCTCGAACACAATCTCGACCTCTCCTTCCGGGAGCTCTCCTTTGAGAATCATCCGCGTCGGCTCGGGCTGTTCGTAGTGCCAGGTCGCCTTGTCGGCCTCCTCCCCGGCGAACCTTCCGGTCAGCGCCCGGGCCTCGGGATCGTGCTGTACCCGGGTGGTGCGCACTTTTCCGTCCATCTGTTGAATCCCCATTACGTGCCTCCCCCTCGCGGTCTCGATGGTCATCGTGCGCCAGCGCAGTTCATCGTCGAGCAGCGGTGGTCGCTCGACGCCGTCGACGGCAAACGACTCCACTCGGTACACCCCGTACAGCGGACCACGATCGCCGCTGCCCCCGAGACCGGCCCACACCATGTACGCAAGCATCGCGACAAACGCGAGCTTGAACGGCCGCCGGATGCGGGCCAGCCACGGCGGCGGGGTCGGTCCCGGTGCCGACTTGGGGACCTCACGCCCGGCGACGAAGAAGTTCCATAGCCGTGAAACCTCCGGTGCGAGGATAAATCCGGCCATCACCACCAGTGCCGTCGAAAACAGTTTGACACACACGTCATAGCTCAAGTTGAGGGCGGCGACATTGCCCATCACCCCCAAGGTGAGGAGCGCTCCGAGGGTTGTTGTTCGACGCGAGAGCAGTAGGGCTCCGGCGATGACTTCGAGCATGCCGCCAAAAATCGTGTACGGGCGCGAAAACGCCATAAACCGCCACATGAGTCCCTGCGGTGAGCTGTCGCCATAGGTCTGGAGCAGATAGATCAGACTGAAGCCGTCACCGAACTGCCCGGGGTAGACCTTGCCGAGGCCGTAGTAAATCATTGTAAGTGCAACAAGATAGCGGAGCACTACGATCGCCCAGTCGCGTACGCGCCGCGCGTCGAGCTTACTGCGTGCCAACAACAATCCGATTCCCAGCGACAACACAGCGGCCACAAGTAGTTGAGCGTAATTCCAAGTTGTGTCGCTGCACTGGTAGGGTAGCGCGTCGGTCGAGACACCGAGCAATCCGCCGACAACCGCGACGATCGGGGTCCAAGCCTCGACCAGCAGCATGTACACGGAATAGCCAACCACCGGAAAGCAAATGACCATCTCGAGCGTCCCCTGCAGGACGAACAGGGCGACGAAAAAATAGATGGCCAGACGCGCAGGAAACCGTAGCGGAGGCGGTGTATCCATTTCGAAATGGTGCCACAGACAGGTCGGGTCGGATCATTCTTTTGTTTGCAAACACAATTGATGTCTATGCAAAACTATGTTCTCGCACGATTTTGAGCAACGCAACACAATCTCCCGCGTGGAAATTCCGCCCACCGACTCCCACGTGAATCGCTAGGCCTCGCCTTGGCGAAGCTGTTGCGCGCTGAGACCTCACGAGTTCGCCGGTCTCTCAATGCATCTACAATTTTAGCGATTGTGGGGAAACTCGTTGACCCAGTGAAACCCGCGCCCAGTCAACTCAAAGTCGGATATGTCGCGCTGCTCGAGTACGATCTCGACCTCGCCTCCAGGCATCTGCCCCTGGAGAATCATCCGCGTCGGCTCGGGCTGTTCGTAGTGCCAGGTCACCTTGTCGGCGTCGGTTCCGGCGAACCTTCCGGTCAACGTCCGCGCCTCGGGATCGTGGTAAAATCGGGTGCCGCGCAGGCTTCCGTCCATCTGCTGGATCCCCATATACAAGTTGTTCTCGATGGTCATCGCTCGCCAGCGCACCTTGTCGTCGAGCAACGGTGGCCGTTCGTCGCCATCGAGTAAAAACGAGTCCACCCGGTACACGCCATCAAGTGGCCCGGGTTGGTAGATGCTGGTTCGCTCGTGATTGACCCAAGCCATGAACGTGACAAACACGACGATTGCCCATCGAGACGGCCGCCGGATGCGGGCCAGCCACGGCGGCAGCGTCGGCTCGCGGGTCGGTGCCGGGACTGCACGACCGGCGACGAAGAAGTTCCACAGGCGCGAGCATTCCGGTGACAATACAAAGATGGTCATCACCACCATCGTGGTCGAGAACAGTTTGACACACACGTCGTAGCTGAAGTTGAGGACGACGACATTGCCCATCACCGCCATGGTGAGCAGCGCCCCGAGGGTCGACGTCTGACGCGAGAACAGCAGCACACCGGCGATGACTTCGAGGGACCCCGTGAACACGGTGTACGCAACCGAGTAGCCCATGAACCGCCACATCAAGCCCATCGGGGAGCTGTCGCCGTAGGTCTGCAACAGGCTCATCAGGTCGATCCCGCCACCGAACTGCAGGGGGAAGACCTTGGCCAAGCCATAGGAAATCATTGTAAAAGCAATTAAATAGCGGAGCACCACGATCGCCCAGGCGCGCACACGTCTGGCATCGCGTGTGCGACTGCGGGCCAACGACAGCCCCAGCCCGAGCGAAAGCACAACGGCAACCAGCAATTGGATGTAGTTCCAGGTTGTGTCACCGCTGGGATTGGGAAAGACGGCGGGCGCTTGTCCGAGCACGCCTCCGACTGCGACGACCACCGGATTCCACACCGCAAGCACAAGTCTGTGGAGCACCGGTCCGACGATCGGGAACACGAGCACCATGCCTAAGGGGGCTTGGAGCGCGAACAGGACGACGAAAAAATAGATAGCCAGCCGCGCCAGAAAAGGTAGCTGTGGAGGCGATGTGGCCACTTCGTGGATGGTGCCACAGACAGGCCTGCCTGACACTCATTTGTTGCAAGGAAAATATATGTTCATACAAATTATATGTTTGATCGCAATTCTTGGACGCCGTGAAACCAATCTCCCGTGTGGAAGATCTGCGCCCCCCACCCGCGCACGCTGCCCACTTGATGCAGCGTGCCGCCAAACCACGGAAATGTGTAGGTCGCCTCGGTCCCTGCTGCGTTGACCCGACAGGTTGCGTTGTCGTAGTTCTCGACCTTCCACAGGTTTTTGCGCCGTCCGGAGATCGCGACATCGCGTCCGTTGGGGTCGAGCGTAAACTCCTCGCGACTGTCGAATAGGGTCACACCCCACTTGCTGATTTTTGTTGTATGAACAACGAAGTTTTCCGTCAGCCCGGCGGTGTGATAGTCCAGCGTCGTGTCCATCCGAAACCGCCCAATAAGCCTGGGCACCAGGGCAAGCGAGAGGGCCTGCAAGCGGTCAAACAGCGACATTCGGCTGGCCCAAAAGCGCCGCCAACTGGTGATGCGAAACTCGAAAGGTGAAGTCCACACGCCGTGGTTGGTCCGGTAGTAGCGGTGGTTTGGACGATCCTGTTGCCTGTTCATCGACCCTCCGACAGGTTGGCGGAGGTCGATGGTAACGCGGTCGTCGGTCGCGATGGTTAGCGGCGCAGGGCGTCTTCGACCCAACCGGTGACCGAACCTCCAAACAGGAGGTCGTTGAAGTAGCGGCCGTTGACAAACACCGCCGGCGTGCCGGTGATCTCGAGCTTCTCACCGTCGGTGCGGTCGTTCTCAACCTGCTTTTTGGCCGCCGGGTCGGCGAAGTCGACCTCGAACTTCTGCATGTCGAGGCCGATCCGCTTGGCGTAGGCGCGGATGTCATCGTCCTCTAAGGCGGTCTGGTGCTCAAACACAATGTCGTGCATCTGCCAGAACTTGCCCTGCTTTTGCGCCGCAGCCGTGGCGATGGCGGCGACCTTGGCCCGCGGATGGATCTGCAACGGGAAGTGCTTGAAGATCAGGCGCACACGGCCGCGGTATTGATCGACAACCTGGCGTAACTTGGGAGCCTCGGCCCGGCAGTGGGGACACTCAAAATCTGCAAATACAACGATCGTGACCGGGGCGCGGTCGTTGCCGTAGACCGGCGCGCCGTCGACATTGATCTCGCGGACCTTGAGGGCCGGCAAAATCAGTTCTTGAATCGCCTCTTTGAGATCGGCTGCCGAATACCCCGAGGCCAGACCGTCGGCGACAAACTGGGCGACGTTGAGCGAGTCGCGGCAGTCCTTATCGTCGCGGATCGAGACCGCCAAGCTGTGCGACTTCCCGCAGGCGCTGAGCTCGGTGTTGATGATCTGATCGAAGGTGGTTTTTTGCGGTTCGGTCAGCCGCGAGGTGTCGACGCCCTTGACGTCGGTCACAAGCTCGCCGGGTGGGACCTGAAGCGTGTTGTTGTTGCTCGCCGCGCCCGAATCCACTGCGACCTTGGCCGGCGGAGACTTTTGCTCGCCCGGTTTTTCCGCTTCGGGAGCGGTGCAAGCGGGATTACAGGCAGCCAGGACAAAGAGCAGAGGCGCGAGACTGAACCTGAATGTGGATGACGTCATCGGCGAACGATCCGAACGTTGAACGGGCATGAGAGACTTGGGTGCGAGCATCCGGCGCGCAGGTGAATACCATGGAAACTGGTGGAAGCTCAGGTGGATTTTGCGATGCAGCGCGCACCGAACGCTAACGCACATCGGTGAACCGCGGCAAGTAGCGAACAGCGCGCGACATGTTGCAGAACCTGCGAGTCACCGCGGGTATTTCGCACATGCGACCGAATCGCCATTGACATCGTTTTGACCACGCGCGATACACCCGCCCCAGGAGGAGTCCTGTTGAAGATTCTGGTAACTGTCAAACGGATCCCGGATCCGGACGAGAGCCTTAAGTTCGCCGCCGGCGGACTGGACACCTCGTCGTCCAAGTGGGTCCCGAACGCATTCGACGAGTATGCCGTCGAGACTGCGCTGCGCCTCGCCGAAGTTGCGGGCAAGCGCGATCGTCTGGCCGAAGTCATTGTCATGAGCATCTGCCCGGCCAAACAACGGCAGCACGTCACACAATTTCTCGCCATGGGCGCGGAGCGTGGCGTCGTGGTCGACGCGGACGACAGCGAGCTCGACACCATCGCGGTGTCCAAAGCGATCGCCGCCGTCTGTCAGCGCGAGAAGGTCGACCTCGCCATCATCGGCAAACTGTCGCAGGACAACGAAGGCAACCAAGTCGCCCAGCGCGTCGCCGGATTGCTCGGTGTCCCGCAGGCTTCGTTTGCCGCCACCGTCACCTGGGACAAGAACGCCGGCACCCTCGATGTCGGTCGCGAAGTCGACGACGGTGTCGAACACAAACTCGTGCCCCTGCCCGCCGTGGTCTCGGTCGACCTTCGCGTCGTCCTGCCGACCTCCATCAAAAATGGTGTCACCGCGGACAGCCACACCTACCAAGAGGGCCCGCGCCTGGCTTCGTTGCGCGGCATCACCATGGCCAAACGCAAAAAGGTCAAGGTCCTCAAGCTCAGCGACATTGGTGTGAGCAGCGCTGGTAGCGAGCAGGTTGTCGCCGTCGCCCCGCCGCCTGCCCGCCCCTCGGGACAGATCGTCGGCTCGGTCGAAGAACTCCACGAGAAGTTGGCGAAGGAGGCCAAGGTCCTATGAGCAAGGTACTCGTCATCCTCGAAACCACCGGCGGCGCGTTGCGTTCGTCGAGTCTTCCCGGGATCACCTGTGGTCAACAGATCGCCGCCAAACTCGGTGGGGAATTGCACCTTCTGGTCCTCGGCGCCGACACATCGGCTGCCGCGGCAGTCGCTTCGGCAGGCTACAACGCAGCTGCGGTCCACACCCTGACCGATGCCGCGTTGGAGCCGTTTACCGCCGAGGCATGGGCCGACGCGATTGTCCACGCGACCCGCAGCATCGGAGCCACGGTCATTGGCGGGACGGCATCGTCGACCCTGCGAAGCGCCCTGCCCCGGGCCGCAGCCGTGCTCGACGCACCGATCGCCTCCGAAGTTGTGGCCGTCAAATCCGGCGATACCTTCACCCGCCCGATCAGCTCTGGCCGCGCATTGGTCGACGTCAAACTCAGCGGCGCCGTCATCGGATTCACCGCCCGCGGCACCGAGTTTGAAGCACCCGCCACAGGAGGTTCGCCAGCGGTCAACGCCCTCGGCGGCACCAAACTCGACACCCGCGGCGTCAAGGTGATCTCACTCGAGAAAACCGAGAGCGCCCGCCCGGCCCTATCGGAGGCCCGCGTGGTCGTATCCGGCGGTCGTGGCATGCGCGAGGGAGCGAACTTCCAGATCTTGGAGCAGCTCACCGACCTCCTCGGAGGTGCCCTCGGAGCCAGCCGTGCAGCCACCGACGCCGGCATGGTCCCCGCCGATCTCCAGGTCGGACAGACCGGAAAAATCGTCGCCCCCGAGCTCTACATCGCCGTCGCCATCTCAGGTGCCATCCAGCACTTGGCCGGAATGAAGGGCTCCAAGACGATCGTGGCGATCAACAAGGACGAAGAGGCACCGATCTTCCAGGTCGCCGACTACGGCCTGGTCGCCAAGTGGGAGGACGCCGTCCCCCGCCTGATCGAACTGATCCAATCGAGCGCGTCCTAGTTCGATTCGCGAATGCACAAAACTCCCGGCTCCGGTCGGGAGTTTTTGTATGTCCAAGTAAATAGCCATCACCGAGCTGACCGCAACGTGGTCGACTGAGGCATACTCCAGTATGTGTTTGCCCGGCGCACCTCTTGGCCGACGACCCCAAACGTTCTGCACACACGCTGGCTCGATGTATGCGCACAAAACTGCAAAACCTACGACCTCACCCCCAGCAACCCGACCGCTGTCGGGTTTGCCCCCGACCTGGCCGCGCTCACCTTCGCCGACTCAACTGCATGTATTTACAAGCCTGAAGCCCTCGGGCTCCTGTCCGCCCGACGAGCACTGCTCGACCACTTCTCACTCGACCTCCCGCCTGACCACTGCTGTCTGACCGCGAGCACCAGCGAGGCCTACGGATTTTTGCTCGCGCTCCTGTGCGACCCCGGCAGTGCGGTCCTCACCCCGACCCCGGGCTATCCCCTGCTCCACCACCTGTGCGAGTTCCACGATGTGACCCGCGTCGACTACCCGCTGCGCTACGACGGAAGTTGGCAACTCGACCTCCACGGGCTTCAAAGCGCACTGGCACTGGCCCCAGATCCCCGGGCGATCGTCGCTATCTCGCCCAACAATCCGACCGGTCACAGCCTCGACCCGGACGAGTTGCACGCACTCGAAGATCTGTGTACCACCAATGATCTCGCCCTCATCGTCGACGAGGTCTTCTCCGGCTACACCCTGAAAACGGGCCAGCGCACCGTCGCTCAACCACTCGCCACACCGCGCTGCCTGACCTTTGCCCTCGGCGGGCTGTCAAAATACGCCGCCCTACCGCAGGTCAAACTCAGTTGGATGCTCGCCGCGGGGCCCCACGCGACGGTCACCGCGGCGATGGAGCGACTCGAAGTGATCGCCGATACCTACCTCAACCTCGCCGGTCCGGTACAGGTGGCGCTGGCGGAGCTGTTGGCATCAGCAGGCCCGACACGAACTGCAATCTGTCAGCGGATTCAGGCGAATCAACACTTGATAATTGATATGTGTACACGGCGTGAGTCCGCCGTAACGCCACTGCACACGACGCACGGATGGACGCAACTCATCCGGTTGCCGGCGGTCGGCCTCGACGACCAAGACTGGGCACTCGAGTTGATTGAGGCCGGTGTACGGACGCAGCCTGGGTATTTGTTTGACATGCCGCCTCGCCTCGGTCCGGTGCTTGCGTTGTCGCTGTTGACCGAACCGGATGTGTTTGCCCCGGGCGTGACGAGATTACTAGATGGCGTCAAAACGCGTGTGTCCACGCCTCTCGCATAGAATCAAACGCATCGATTCGGCTACGAAACTACGGTGAATCGTCGCACAGTGACAGCAAAATGAAACAAGTCACCGACACACAACATTTACGAATTGAGGTACTCGAACTGCAGGAGGTTAAAATTGCGGTGAAATCAGGTTGTTTCTGTGACGCATCCCCCAATGAAAAACACGTTCATGTGCGACAAACATGCTAGCGTCCCCGGGATGACCGACCACGAGCTCACGCTGCTGCCCCCCGAAGTCGCTGTCTACGTCGAGGACCACACCCACCCAGCGAGCGACTTGTTTACGCGCCTGCGCGAGGAGACATTGCGTGACCTTGACTACCCTCAGATGCAGGTTGGGCAGGTCGAAGGTACCTTTTTAAAATTGTTGGTACAACTTTCTCGGGCCACATCGGTCCTCGAGATCGGGACCTTTAGCGGCTACTCGACCCTTTCGATGGCCATGGCACTGCCCGACGACGGTCGCCTCATCACCTGTGACATCGACCCGGTGGCCACCGCAGTCGCCAAGCGCTATTTCGCCGAAAGTGGTCACGGCCACAAGATCGATCTGCGCCTCGGTCTGGCGCACGAGACCCTT
>CAZUPD010000174.1:0-15717 GCA_964621785.1 uncultured Nannocystaceae bacterium | reverse complement strand
GAGATGGCGACGGGGACGGAGATGGCGACGGGGACGGAGATGGCGACGGGGACGGGGACGGGGACGGAGACGGCGACGGCGACGGGGACGGAGATAGCATTTGCGACAATCTCGGGGACTCGAACTGGGAGTGGGCCGAAGCTGTCGTTGTTGAATCAGAGTACGATTCGGGAAATCCCCACGTAGCGATTAGCGAAAATGGAGATGCTCTGATTGCCTGGGATCGCGGGACGAATGTCTACGCCTCCTATTATGATCAACAGGGAGATACGTGGAGCGAAGATGTCTACTTTCCGGGGATGGGGAATGCTTTTTATCCGAAAGTAGCGATGGACGCGACGGGTAGCGGTGTGCTTGTTTTCAGGCGCTACAATGGGATCTACCCCGACACCTACGCCAGCACATTTGATGGCCAAACGGACATGTGGAGTAGCAACTACCCGATCGAAACCAGTGAGCTCGGAGACGCGGTCGACGCAGTTGTCGGCGTGGCGGACAATGGGGACGCTATCTCAATTTGGACACAGTATGATGGCTCTCAGGACAGTATCGTCTCGAATACCTACAATGCCGAGACCCAAGAGTGGAAGACGATCATCGACCTAGTCGAGCCCAACGATGTGGGAAAAGCTGAATGGCCGCAGCTCGACGTCAATTCCAAGGGGGACGCCGCGGCTGTGTTTCTGATCAGCGACCATGTGTGGGCAAATTTCTACGACCACGACAGCGATACCTGGGGAATCGCACAACAGATTGAGATGGGCACACACGACGCACATATTCCGGATATTGCAATCGATGAACTCGGAAACGCGATCGCGATCTGGCATCAAGAAGATGGTATTCGCACCAATATCTGGACAGCCCACTACAACGTACTCGACGAGGCCTGGAGCGAGCCGGAGCTGCGGGAGAATAACAACTTTGGCACCGCCCAACGCGCCCAGATCGAGATGGCGCGGTGCAGCGGCGACGCCCTCGCGATTTGGCAACAAGACCTCGGCTCGGGCCGCTCTGTCCTGTCCGCGTTTTACGATGCCTCTGAGGAGAGTTGGACACAACCAGTGTTTGTCGAGGAACAAAATCCATCTGGGTTTTTGTGGGAACTCGCCATGGACATCGCCGGTAATGGTGATGCCATTGTGGCGTGGAGGCAGGTCCATGTACACTCAGAGATCTGGCTCAACCATTGGGACGCACAGAGCAAGACGTGGGGGACCGAGTTCAAACAAACGGTGCCCCTCGGCCTCTCCGGCGCGTACTTTCAACAGATAGCGATGCATCCCGACGGCCGCGCGGTGATGACGTGGGTTCAAAACGTGGACAACTCCAATCAGTCGCAGATCTGGGCGGCCCACTATCACAGAAACGTGCAGCGGCATATAGATCGGGGGCGGCGGCTGGAGCGTTTGCCGACGAGTGTCGGCTCGTTCCCCGGGCGTTTTGATCAGCACAACTGCAACCCTCCGCGCGTCCGCACGAGGTTGCGGAGGTGAATGCCGTGGACCCGACACCGACGGATGGATACGAACAAAACGCCGTAAACTCGGTTGGTGTTGCGGCAACGGGGACCTGAACCATTGAACGAGTTCTCGGTGACTGTCCAACCACTGAGCGTGCGCGGAACCAGGTTCCGCGATCCGCTAAAATCGGCGAACCGTCCCAGAGGTTCGGCAACTGTAGTTCGGATGCCAAACCTCTGGCGGCGAGATGACCAAGTCCCCGCGGGGCGCGAGAACAAAGGAAGTGAAGATGAAGACAAACATGAAGGCAGTTGTTGTGGACGCGGGAAATACGGAGCGGTTTGAGGTCGTAGACTTACCGATACCCGAGCCTGCACCCCACGATCTCCGCGTCCGGGTAGAGGCTGTGTCGGTCAACCCGGTTGACACCAAGGTTCGCGCGCGCCGTCCCGGACAAGTGCTCGGTTGGGACGCCTCGGGCGTGGTCGATGCCGTCGGTTCGAGTGTGACGGGTTTTTCGGTTGGCGATCATGTGTACTATGCGGGCGACATCACGCGACCGGGGAGTAACGCAGCGTTTCAACTAGTCGATGCCCGGATCGCTGCGCACAAACCAAAAACCCTCGATCACCTACAAGCAGCTGCGATGCCGTTGACCGCCTTGACCGCGTGGGAAGGGCTGTACGAGCAGCTTCAAGTCGAGTCAGGCCGTACCATGTTGGTGATCAACGGCGCGGGTGGTGTGGGTTCGTTGGTCATACAACTCGCAAAAACACTATCTGAGATGACAGTCATCGGTACGGCCTCGCGCCCCGAGACCATCGCTTGGACCAAACGAATGGGGGCAGACCATGTTATCAACCACCGTGGTGACCTCGCGGCTCAAATCGCGGAACTGGGTTTCACGCATGTTGACTATATCTTTTGCTGTTACGCCACCGAACACCACTTTCCCGCGATGGTCAAGATGATTGCGCCCGAGGGGAGGATCGTCTCGATCGTCGAGGTTCACAACCCGCTTGCCATGGGTGAGCTTTTTGCCAAAAAAGCGTCATTTTCTTGGGAGTTTATGTTTGCGAAATCGATGCATCAGACGCCCACGCTCGCATCGCAGGGAACGATTCTCGGTAGGGTCGCCGACCTACTCGACAATGGAACGCTCCAACACACGCTCTATGACGACGGTGGCGTTCTCACGGCAGCAGGGCTCGCTGATGCCCATGCGTTTCAACAGTCGGGACGTGCGATTGGGAAGCGGGCATTTCGGATCTCGATGGAACCGAGCTAAACGTCGATGTTTCAAATCTGTCGCTCAGTGATACAACTTGGGGTATCATCTATGGGAATCCTGTGTACGCTCAGGTTCGTATAGGCGTGCTCGCGGGCTCGCTTTGGGCTGCGGGAAGTTTAACTGCGCAGGCTGACGAGAATACCGCGATCGCCGGTGCCGTGACCCATGAGAGAACTGGCGAGCGGGTCGCGGATGCGGTTGTGTTGTTGCAATGTGCCTGTTTGCCGTCAACCCGTGAGACGCGAACAAACGGCGAAGGCCTGTATGCGTTTCGCAATCTGCCCGCGGGTGTCTACACGATTCAAGTGTTGACGGGTCAGGCCGAGGTCACGAAGATCGTGGATTTACCGCGTGGAACCAGCTATCGTGCGGGTTTTGTGGTGGATCCCAACGACTCCTTTCGTCGGCGGATCGTGGTTGAAGAGCGGGCAATACGTGCTGATACAACGACATCGACGACACTCGATGTCAGCCGGATGAAGGACATCCCCACTGGAGGCACAGGTCGTGATTTTACGGATGTCGTCGATGTTGCGCCGACAGCGGGCCGCGATGCTGCCGGGATTCGACTCGCCGGTACCGCGGGCGATGAAAGCAAATACGAGGTCGACGGTGCGAATGTGACGAGTCCAACATTCGGCACAGTCGGGGCCACAATTGTGCAGGAGTTCATCTCGACAGTCGAAGTCAAAGAGGCCGGATACGATGCGGAGTACGGTGGCGCCTCGGGTGGGATTGTGGCTGCCCGTCGGGTGAGCGGGAGCAACAAACTCCGCGGGCAGGTCGTGATGCGATACACCCCCCGGCTCGCAGCCCCGCGGCGAATCTCGCGGACCGACTCTGCTGTGCGTTCGACGGTCGTCAACAACCATCGCGCGGATGCTGTTGTCGTTGTGACGGGACCTATTATCAAGGACCGACTGTTTTTTTCGTTCGGTGTCAGTCCCGGTGGAGATGTCAATCAACTCCTCCAGGGATTTTACCACCGCGTCGATAAAGACGGTTCAGGAGGGTTCGCAGGGTGTGCCTATGACCCGGGTGCAAACGATTGTGTCGACGATGAAACCTATATCCAGACAGAGCGTTTTGCCGAGCAACAATTCCGTACAGGGTCGTTTCGTGTGAGCTACTCCGGTCGCTTGGATTGGGTGGTCAATCCGAAACATCAGCTCAGTCTTTCGGGCGGCGGAGGGCCGCGGTTCGACCGGACGAACTACCGTCAAGCTTCTGGAAGTACTCCATCGACTTTTGGGGCGAACCCCGCGACATTGCTGGGTGGAGCCACGGGGGTCTCCAGTGGCATTGTCAACGACCATTTTGGTACGACCTTCAGCAACTCGACTCAAGTTGGGGTCAATTACCTCGGTCGTGTCGCCCGTGATTCGCTCGAGATCGACGCAGGGTTGTCGTTTTTCCAGGCCAGGTTCCAGCAGGCGTGGCGCCTCGACAATCCCGCGTTGCGCGACCAGACTCTCACCCAAGAAAGCGATGCGCAGGGGCGAAATCTCTACGAGTTTCTGGACCGTGATGGCGCCATTCGGTTGGTGCCTGGGGTCGGGGAAGCCTGTAATCGCGCCGACCTCGGAGGGTTGGTCTGTCCCACGCGTAGCTGGTTGTCGGGTGGTATCGGTCAGTACAACCACGAGCGAAGTCGGCGTTACGAAGGACGCGTCAGCCTCACCCATTTTTTCAACATTGCCCGCACCAATCATCAGCTCAAGTATGGAACATCGGTCGAACATATTGCGCGCGACCTTATTTCTGCGTACTCTGGCGCCAACCGAGCTGACTTCTATGAAAATTGCGATGGGATCGGAGGTGGCGAGTACTGCTACGATCCCGAAACAGATACCTACACAATCAACCCGCAGACGCGGGTCAACAACAATCGCCTTATCCGTGTTGACTCCGACAATCCAGATGTTCGCACGACGATCGGATACGGACGAACCCGAGAAGAGCAGCACGACCTTCGCGCCTTGGCGACTCCGGTTGGTGGTGGCGTGCGTGTCCCGAGTTACAGCGCTGTCTTGGGGACGCAAAATTATGCCGTGTTTCTCCAAGATCGCATGCAATTACTATCGAACTTCTATCTCAGTGGTGGTGTGCGGTGGGAAATCCAGGACATGCGAGACCTCAATGGGGAGCGCGCAGTGTTCATTTGGGATAACGTCGCGCCACGGTTTGGACTGACCTACGACTGGACCGGCGAAGGGAAGAGCCGGTTGTTTGCCAGTTATGGGTGGTTCTACCGCCCGTTGCCACTGACCCTGAACAGTCGTGTCTTCGGCGGTCTCGTGAATGTGTTTCGCACCTATCGCGCTCAGGATTGCCGTGGGACGGTGACGATTGACGGACAAGATCAAGCGAAGTCGGTTCTTGGTCAGCCGACGGAGTATTGTACCGACTATAATGTGAGCACGACCGGGCTCACAAACGGTACCGTCGTCCCGCGTTTGCGCGGCCAGTTTAATCGACAGTTTCAAGCCGGGTACGATCAAGAGATCGTCGAGGATCTACTCGTCGGTGTGACGTGGCTACACAATAGCCTCGGTCGGGCGGTCGAGGATGTCTCGACAAATGGCGGGAACAATTTTATCATCGCAAATCCAGGCCACGACGTGGCGCCCGATGATATTGCGATTCAACAGGCGCAGTGCGACGATCTGCAAACCCAGCTCGATGCACTTGACCCGGACGACGAGTCGCGAACGCAGCTGAGCCGCGAATTCAGTCGCTGCCAATTTTTAGTCGATGCATTTACACGGGTGGGCCGGATGTTCGACCGTCCGATCCGAAATTATGATGCATGGACGTTTCGCGTACAAAAACGACTTGCAAAAAACTGGATCCTATTGGCGAGTTACACCTACAGTCGATTGATCGGCAACTACGATGGATCGGTCGACCGCAATTCTGGGTCGATCAACCTCGGTGCGAGCTCCCAGTACGACCTTCCGGAGTTGGTACGCAACTCGTTTGGCCCGTTGTTCAACGACCTCCCCCACCAGATTAAGTTTGATGGGTATTACCAATTTGACCTGCGCGAAGCCGGGCGATTGACGCTCGGATCGAGTATACGGTTTCAATCGGGAGTTCCCGTCAGTCTGTTGGGGAACCACAGCATGTACGGGGCAAGTATCTATCTCCTCCCACGTGGCGCCGGTGGCCGCACCCCGCCCGTGTACAACGTCAACCTCAGTCTCGGGTATGCCTATCCATTGCCACGGGAGCTCGAACTCGAGGTCTCAGGTCGTTTGGTCAATCTGACAAATGCCAAGGCGATCTTACGAGTCAGTGAGACCTATACTTCGTCCAATACGCGGGCTGTCGCAGGGGGAGATTTCAAGGACCTCCTGCATGTGCGTATCCAAGACCCGGGGCAACCGACCTCGTTCTACCAACGGACGTTGGTCCCCAAACACGGGAACTTTGGTGTGGAAACAAGTTTCCAGCAACCGATCAGTGCACAGTTTGAAGTGCGCTTGCGGTTTTAAGCGGGTCGTGCTTTGGTCACGGCAGCACGTGATTGGTTCGAGGAGGGTCGATCGATATCACGCTGCTGCCGAAACAGGGGTTGGTCAGTAGCAGTAGTCCTGATACCCTGGAGGTGCGTAGTAGCAGCCATTGGAGCAATAGCTTTGAACGGAGAGGGTCCCGCCTGTGCACACATACAGCGTATTGGGATCGCCGACCACTCCATTTCCGCCACACCACAGGCCGCCTTCGGGAGAGCACGACTGCGTGCTTCCATACCAGAAATTGTAGCCCCCGAGATCATTGTAGAGCGAAATGGTGGCATTTCGGTATTTTGTCTTTGTGTTGTACCACCCCTGCGAGTATAGTGATTGGCCGTTGTAGTTGTAGGCCAAAAACCCCAGCCAGTGCTCGAAGTCTGGGTCGCCTGCAATGGGCCGAATGGAGTTGATCCAATCGTACATCGCTTGCCGGTTGCTAAAGTACGGGGTGTAATTGGAGTACCACGCCTTCCACAGGATAAAGTCGATCGATGCTCGGATGTTGCCATAGAGATCGGCGACATCGTGGTGTCGTGGTTGATTTGTGGGCCACATCCCTGTGTAGAGCCAGAAATTGCGGGTCTGCCATTGAGTGCCGTTGTCGAACTGAAACATCCCAAGGCCACCTTGGCTACAAGACCCGTCGTATCCCCCAGCGAGAATCGGGCCACCACCACAGGCGGATGAACTGTAGTAACCCTGGCATTTTACGCCACTGTACTCGTGGTAGCAGTGCGCCATGCCAGTTTCGGCCTGGGCGATACCTGCGAATAACACTGGGTTGTTAATCACAGAATCCGTTGCATGTACGCTTTTAATGGCGTTGGCTCGATCAATTTTTTGTTGATGGGAGAGGGCCCAGAGCGGATCGTTGGCATCCGACGAAATTTCTTCATCGACTGTCCAATCGTCCTCGGGCGAGGGGTCAATGTCGTCCTCCGAGGGCAGCGCGTCGGCCTCGTCCAAAAAATCTTGCTCGTCCTCGGCCAGCAACTGTGGGTCAGCAATTTCGTCGTCTTGTTCGTGTTCAAGACCGGCGGAATCAAATCCTGGGTCGGTGTCACAGGCGGAGGTCAGGGCGAGGCAAACGAAGAACGGGGTGAGTACAGTGGTTCGGGTCATCGTGAATCCTGAAACAGAGTGCGTAGAGTCGAAGGTACGCTTCGATAACTCCAGTTGCCGCAACCTGGATTCTGGTTCACTCAGAATGTCGACCGATTGTGTCTCGCTATGATTTTTCGTCGTGTACTTTTCGGATCCCTTCGGCCCAGCCGTTGAGGGATTGAAAGGTTTTCACCATTTGATCCTCAGCCACTTCTTCGGCTTCGAGGCTGCGACGAAGGAACCGACGGGCGCGGTGGAGTCGACTCTTGACCGTACCGGGCGGAACCTCGGTGATACTCGCAACTTCGGCGACAGACATTCCCTCCCAGTAGACCATCTCAACAGTTATCTGGAGATCCAGCGGGAGATCGCGTAGGGCGACAAGCAAGCGTTGCTGGTTTTCTTGCCTGGCGACGACTTGACTCGGCGAAGTGATCGACGCGGCTACAGAATGCTCTTGAGGACTAAAACGACGCTTAAATCGGCCATTGCTACGCAGGTACATCAGTAGTTGGAAGCGTGCAATCCCGAAGAGATACGGACGCACGCGTCCTTCGATACGGTCACGCGACTCGGCACAGGCTTGAAACGTGCGCTGCGTGAGGTCCTCGGGGCAGTCAATTTTACCCGCGAAAAAGCGAAAGATCGCCGCGAAATGGCGCCGCAGTAACACGTTGCCGGAACTGCGGTCGCCAGCACGCCACTCGTCGAGTAGCTGTTCATCCGTCGTTTGGTCGGCCACTCCAGGATTGTACGATGGTTTTTCGCGGACCGAGCTTCACGTGCAGAACGCAGTTTCGGAGCTCCAAGTGCCCGTTACTCATCTCGCATCGGAGGCGGATCGGCGCCTGCGCCAGAAAATCCATCCCAGGCATCCGAGTAGCGCGCTGCTACCCGCGGGTGAAGACTGCGTGTGGCAACCACACCCAACGTCAGAACTGTCGATATCGGCAGTGTCCGCATCCGCCTCTCCATCTGAATCGGAGGTGGAAGACCCGTCCTCGCTGTCTTCTCCGCCTGTCGACGGAGCGCCGGTCGGGTCGTCTTCGGACGGGGTGTTGGCATCGCCGACAGGGACGCAGACGATTGTCGCGTCGGACGTGAGGTCCCGGGGGTCCCAAATCTGTGCACGTACACAGACTTCGTCGCTATCCCAGCTCCCGACGACCCCGAGGTCCTCGCGTACAACCTGGTTTGTCGCCTCATCATCCCACCATTTACTTACGTGGTTGGCACCATCACCCACGGCTTCTTCGCTGTTGCCCCGACGGATCCTCGCGCTGTAGAAACGCCCGAACGGGCCGAGGGGTGGGTCGACGGAAACAACAACCCGGATACGGTCCTCCCGTTCGACGACTTGTTCTTTGCCACAGTCGTCACAACTTCCTGGCTCGGGCTGCTCGATGCACTCGGTGTAGACTTTCTCCCACTTTTCGACCTCCACGTTGATCTGTGGCGGTTGTGGGAGGGCTGCTTCGGCCGAGGATGTTGTAAATGCAAAGGATTCGTCAACTTGAAGCGTGGCGTTTTCGGCATCGGTCCACATGTGAACGGTATAGGTCGTGTTCGCTAGCAGTGAAGCGTCTGGGCGCCAGAAGTAGTGTGTTCCACTACCGCTGAGGACGCCTGCAACTTCTCCGTTTTGGTTTTCGACAACGACCGAGAGCGTGTTGGCGAGGTTCGCGGATCCGTAGATAGCGATCGCAGCATCTGTTGGCACCGCGTCCTCCCCGTCCTTGGGATAGGTTTCATCTACACGGTAGAAGAACTCCTCGCCGGTACTGCATGCGTACGAGGAAACGGGCGCAAGCGCCATAGCGATGGCAACACCCGCAGCGAGGAGCGTGAGGTTTTTTTGGTAAGGTGAACAAGCGAACATGTACATATCTCGTTAGTTGCCGGTCTGGTGCACATGGTTCGCTCGGGAGCGGGTGATGAACCGAGACGCCGCCTGGACGGGCGGCGCTCGACTGGAACGGGTTGTATTACTGACAGTACCAGTTACTCGTCCAATAACTCTCGGGACCGGAGCAGGGGCCTGAGTACGGGTCGTCATAGGGGTAGCCGTAGCGGATGACCTCAAAGTGGAGGTGGGGACCGCTCGAGTTACCTGAACTTCCAGACACGCCGAGGTAGTCGCCGCAGGTTTTGTATCCCCACCCCGTCACGGTTCCATAGGTCATGTGTCCATAGATCGATTTCCAGCCGCCTCCGTGGTCGATTCGGACGTGGTTGCCAAAGCCGTTGCCGCACCAGTTGCCTGTGCTCCCGGTTGTTGCACAGCCATCGACACGGTGGTAGATACTGCCGCTGGCGGCAGCGTAAAGGTTGTTGCCGTAGTAAGCCGTAAAGTCGGTCCCCCGGTGGCCGTCGTAGGTGTGGGTTCCGCAGTTTTTGTCCTGCCTCCACCCACTCGATGCATTGTTGTCGTAGAAGTAGTTGACCCCGTAGTAGTTGTCCATGGGGAATTGAAAACGTACGTTCGAGTCCGCTGACCGCGGGCTGCCGTTGAGCATCGCATCGAGCTCCTCGGGGGACGGAGTTTCGTGGCTGTGGTGGTCGGCGGCGGCAAGTGGGGCGAGCGGAAGGTTCCCCTGTGCAGACATGAGTTCCACGCGTTGACCTGTTTGCGCATCGATCGATGCCAGTACAACTTTTTCAGGATCGTCAGTGCGAAGGACCGTGATACTTCCGTTCTGCCATTGTGGGGCGGCTCCGGGGCCATAATCGCGCAGGCTCGGATGTGTCGGGTCCGCCGAAAAGTCGAGCGTATAGATCTCACCCTCGTCGGTATAGTGGGCACCAAACAACAATGTCTGACCGTCGTCGGACCAGGTAACCTCGGTGTTGAACGATGGGCTCGGGATAAACTGATCGTCGACTGTCTCGAGACCGAGGTTGGTGAGTTGCTGCGGTTCGGAACCTTTTGCGCCGATACTCCACAGCGAGTGCACACCCGTACGGCCACCGGACAAGAACAGTAGTTTCTGGGAATCTGGTGTCCAGATAGGTTCGATGTCGTCGAACCCGCTGGTGAGTTCACGGTCGTCGGCGGTATCGAGATCATACACGTGAAGGCTGATACTTTCTGGAAGGGCGCCCGGCGACCATTCGTCCGGGAGGCGGCCGTATGCGAGTCGTCGGCCGTCGGGAGAAACGGCAGGTGTGATCGCATGGTCGACCACAACTTCGAGGTCGAAGGGATGAGCGGGGTCGATGTCGACGATCTCCATCTGCCGTGTGGCTGCAAGGACATGTCCTGTTTGCGAGTTCCACACTGCCCGCGTGACCTCTTGGCCACTGGTCAGCTGTATGAGTTTGCCCGTACGGGTATCGACAGTGTAGAGATCGTAGCCTCCTTGGTCCTCTGAGTCGGGCAGCAGAGCCCGAGGTTCAGCCCCGATCAAGAGGGTGTGCTGTGCGTGAAATCCGAGTGTTACGAATGCGTCGACTGCGAGCGAAAGGGTTTTTTGCTCACCGTTTTGGCCGTGAAGCACAACTTCGCCATCGACCACAATCGCGCGATCGAAGCGTTCGTGTTGTTCCGGTTGGGCGGCTATGTCGCTTTGATGGTCGAAGTCTTCGTCCGAAGAAGGGAGATCGCCGCAGGCGAAGAGCAAGCAAAGAGGGAGGGTGAGTCGAAGAGTGAGCGAGTGTGTGTTCATGGTGAACTTCCATAGAGTGAGTTGCCTCTAGCAGCGCCCGGTTCACCGGAATTTTAAAAAAATCCGACAAATCCTCCGTTGCCATTTTAACTACTACACCCGAGGTTGGTATCGCAGAACACAGCTGAGAACGAACCGGAACGATGGATACATACGAGCTCGCCTCCTCCGAAGGGCTCTTGGTCATCACAATTAAAAGGATTGGGACGCAGCCTTCGAGTGTGGCGGTGTCGAGGCAATCCATCCCCTCGGGGCATCCTTCCCAACATGTCGGGGGACAGCCGTTTTCATCGGCGCGACTGGTCCCAATCCCACAGGCGTCGCTTCTGCACAATTGTAGTCGTTGGTGTGCGGACAGGCAAAATCGTTACGAGGAGTCGATGGGCACTTGTGGGTCGGAAGTTGCCGGAGGTCCGTTTTCCGGTTCATGGGTGAAGTCTTGAATGTGAAATTTCGCGTCCGACTGATCGGCATATTTTACCGCTAGAGCTTGAAGCTCGATGATGGGCCGCAGAGAGTCAGATTTTTCTGCGAACCAACCGACCCTCTTCGGCAACGTGAGTTTTAGATGATGCTACCTCGTGAGGCCTCAGCAAAATGAACAACTCTCAATCTCAATATTGTCTGGTGCTTGCTCTGCTTTTTATCCCTGCTTGTGGTGAAACAGGAACCGATGCATCGAGCGAGAGTGAAACAACCGGAAGTGAAAGTACCGATACCGCGGATACCGATACAGAGGGGGCCGATACCGAAGGTCCCGACATGCAGTATGACTACCCAGAACCGTCAGGAACGTATCCGGTCGGAGTCCTTGATTTCGAGGTCCTTGATACCGTTTACCCGGTCATGCGTAGCGAAGACGAAAACGGACGCAGGTTGCTTGTCCGCGTCTGGTATCCGGCCACCGTTGCGGATGGCGAACGCAGAATCTACTTTGAAGGCGACGAGCTCGAACTCGTCGGTCGGCCGATGCTCGAAGCAATCTCGGCATTTATACCCGATGCCACCCTCATCGACCCACTCGCCGACATTCGAACCCATAGCTACAAAGGTGTTGAAGTCGCTACGAAGTCGGACGGATTTCCCGTCGTCGTGTACTCCCACGGTGGCCTGAGCCAGCTTGCGCAAAACACAGCTCTGATGGAAGAACTCGCAAGCCACGGCTATCTCGTGTACAGCATTGGCCACCCTGGACAGTCTTCCGGTGTGTTGTATCTCGACGGCGAAGTAGACGCTTACGACTCCGACTTCCAGGAGGGAGTACTCGCCGCATCAACAGCGTACGAGCCCGACGGCATCGGTAGTGACGACATCGCCATCCGCTACCAAGCCAAGACCGAGAGATGGATCGACGAAGGTAGCTACTTGGGTCCTTGGGCACCCCGGTGGCGCGACGACAAACTAGCAGTCGTCGACTTCATCGAGGCCGGGACCGCGACAGGGAGGTTGGCCGATGTACTTGCACAGAGTGATGTGTCGCGACTCGCATACTTTGGGATGTCCTACGGAGCGTCCGCGGCCGGGAGTGCCGCCCAGATCGATGGACGCGCGAAGGCGGTAGTCAATCTCGATGGCAGTCATTGGCTTTCCGACCTTCTTGACACGGAGATTCGCGTACCACTGCTGGCATTGACAACGGAGTATATCGACCACTCCTACAGCAATGAGTTTTTCTACGAGCCGTTGGTCTCTATGGGAGAGCGCGACGATATTACGCGAGTATGGCTACCCGACGTTACGCACCTCGAGCTATTTGATATCATGTTTTTACCGGCCGAACACCGTGCCAACTTCCCTGGAGGGGGAGTTGCCGACGGTCCGGAAGTACATGCCATATTGTCTAGCTTTATCCGCAGCTTCCTCGACCATCACCTCCGCAGCCAGGATAACGGCTACCCCGAAGCAAATTTTGCAGCGTTCCCGGATGTACGTTCGGTTGATTTGACCTATGTCAGACAATGGGCGCAACAGCCATAGACTCATGCGGAACATCCATCATACTCGGGCCATCCCTCGGGGGAGCCATCCCGCTCATACCTGGTACACAGTTCGACTCCTGCTCGAAACAGTTGTCGTTGCACTGGTGCTCGCTGGGTTCGCAGCGGGAGTTGGCACGCCTCCACGCGTGGTACAGGTACTCGCCATCGTCGTCAGCGGTTGTTGGATTCACCGGACCTACGTTGTCGGCCACGAAGCCGTACATCGCAAGTTGTTACCCGACCATCCATGGCTCAATGATCTCATCGGTCAGCTGATGTTGCTGAGTATGCTCGTCCCGCTACCGGTATATCGCAAAATTCATTACTTCCATCACGGCCACAATCGCCGTGATCGGCACACGTCGGCTCTCGACATTTTCGTCGTCAAGCCGGGCTCCGGGTGGTTTGTTCGGGCCAGGTACCACATGCTGTGGTTTGCGGCTGTGTTTTGCGGGGGGTTTTTTATCCACTCGGTCGTATCGATCATCCTGTTTTTGTGCCTTCCGCTTGGTGTCGCTCGCCGGATATCTCCAGCATTTCGCGGGTGGGGCGGACGCGAGCGGTTGTACTCGTGGCTCGCGCTTTTCACCGGCCTCGCGCTACACACAGGTGTCATTGAGTTTGCTGGGCTGGATACTTGGCTACTTGCTTGTGGCTACCCCATGGTTGTATTTGCATGGGTATACTCGCTGTTTGTTTACATTTACCACTACCGGACCCGTCTCGGCGCACCGACACAAAAAAATGTCCGTTCCCTGCGGCGCAACCCGGTCATTGCCTATTGGCTTCTCAATTTTCACGAACACACGGCCCACCACCAAAACCCCAATTTGCCGTGGTACGAGCTGCCGCGAGCCGGGGAGGCCCATTGTGGCCCTCGCCTGAGTGTCTTTGCCGCTGTGATGCAACAGCTGCGCGGACCGACGATATTCGAAACCAACTCGAACGATGAGGTGGATACCCATGAATGAGTCCAACACGAAATACCACGGGCTATGTCTACGAGCGGCGCACCCGAACGATGTCGATGCGATGGTTGCGCTCAAGCACCGGCTGCGATTGGGAGCGGACGAATCAGGAGGTTTTCTACTCGGCGCTCCCAAGGCGACGTACCTTGCCCTGATCGAACATGCAATCGTACGGATTGCGGAGTTTTCCGGGCGGATTATCGGGTTTAGCTGTGCTCTTCCGGATACGCTCCTGCGGAGGTCTGAGATTTGGGAGCGGCGGCGGGAAATTGCGTGGGAGAACTTTGAGCCAGGGCCATTCGAGCGGGATACGATCGCCTTCTTCGACCAGCTAGCGTTACTTCCGGGATTTGGTACCCGGATCGCTGGCCCCTTGTTGGCCCTGCAGACGGTCGATATTTTGTTTGCCGACCATCAGCACCTGCTGACAACGACCGTGCTACAACCGGTAGTCAATCGGACAGCGTGGCCACTCCTGGCACAGGTCGGAGCCCGTCAGGTCGGTTCCATCCGTGAGTACTACGAGGAGGTTGGAACGATTGTATCAGCAATTTTTTATGGTCATCGAAGCGAGTATCTACAGGCGCTCAAGCGTCTATGGCGGGCTGCAAGCCCAGCCCGCCGCCGACTTTTAGAATCGGTACTTATACAGGTTCCCTACACAGGCCCAAGAACGCAGCGGGTGTAGAGATTGACCTCGGAATCGATGTCGCTTGATCGGCGCGATCCACCATGCCGATTGTGCGTAAATCCGAGGCACCAGGCGCGTTGAGGGCGTCTCGGTATACTACCCACACATCGGCTGCAGGTCGCAATACGGAGTTTGTGAAAAATCCCCTGCGAGGTCGACGTTTTCAAACCCGATGAGGTACGAACCGCTGACAACGTTGTTGTCCCAACTCTCGATTGTCACGATACCGTAGACTTGCGGGCCAGGGTCGTCGCCGCTTGTGTTGTAAATTGCAGCATCGATGGGGTATACGCCTGGGGCGAGGGGTCCTGGCCGCCAGAGTTGGAGCTCGAGCCATTGTTGAGCTGCATAGTCGGCGTTACAAGTTTCCGCCTCTAGGCCGATGCGCAAGTGTACCGCGGGGCCGTCGTTTGGGGCACAGGTTGACTCAAAACGCGAAATGCCAGGGACGGTTGTAAATGCATCTTCGGGAACGCACCAGGCTCCTCCGCAATCATCGGAGATCACACATTCACAAACGCCCTCCTGTTCAGTACATTCCTCGTAGGAGTATGCACAGCCACCCCAGAGTGCAGGTTCGAAGCATCTCATCCCGTCGGGGCATCCCGAGCCACAGTCCGGTCGCGGGCAGCCGTTTTCATCTTGGCGACTGGTACCGACCCCACAACTGTCATCACATTCAGGGGCCTCTGTACAGTGGTAGGTGGGCGAGTGGGGACAGGCGCTTCCAGGGTCGGAGGTGTCGCTAGTCGTCGGGTCGTCGCTGTCCGAAGTAAAGACGTGTGTCGTCGGAGCGTCGGTCGTCGGAGTGTCGGTCGTCGAACTCTCAGAGTCGGCAGTGTCGCTCGTGGCCTGCGTGTCATCCGAGTCGGTCGTCGCAGGCTCGATTGAACAGGCCGTCACAAGGAGGAGGGCAAGGGGTTGATAGAAAGGAATGCGTTGTTTGTAGTACATGATGTCGTTACGGCTTTAAAAGCCGATGGGCCAGCATGCTTACGAGTTGCCGCTGGCCCAACGTGGGTTCACTTGCCAGGAGGT
>CAZUPD010000173.1:0-15882 GCA_964621785.1 uncultured Nannocystaceae bacterium | reverse complement strand
GAAACAGGGTACGGATATTGTAACGAAAGCCGTGGATAAAGCTTGAGGCCGACTTATGGTCCAGACACCCCATCGCCGTCCCGATGTAGAACATGTCGGGTACACTCGTCTCCCAACAGGAGCTCAGCGCAGGGTACTTACCATTGGCGTGTAGCTGTGGCGTGACTTCGGGGGCAAAGATTTCCGGTGCAACGAACTTCCACCCCGTGCAGCGAATCACCCGATCATAGGTAAATGCGTAGCGAATACGCCCCGGGTGTTTCCAGTGGGCGAGGTTGTTTTGGCAGTGCACCTCAAACGCGCCATCGGGTCGACGCTCGATCCGCTTCACACACGCGGCCAGCGTCGCGTGTAGGGACTTGAGTTGGTACATATCGAGAACAGTGTTATTGATCGCCCGTAAATCGCCGACATAGTGGGTTTGCCAGGCGTGCCGAACAAGTCGATCGCCGAGCGCGATGTGGATCACGGCAGCATGACCCGCCAAGTGGTTGGCGACCTCAAAGCCAGAATTCCCGGCACCGATGATCAAGACACGCTGGTTCTCGTACGCTGTGGGATCGAGCGTATGGTCCTCGTACCCCTCTGCAAGCTCGATCCCGACAATCTCCTCCGGAATGTGGGGACGCACAGGACCTGTCCCAACGAGCAGCACGCGAGCGCCCCACTGTTGGCCGGTCACATCGGTTAAAACAAAGAGGTCATCGTCCCCTCTCCTCGCTACCTGTGTGACACGACGATTATAGGCGATGTTGATTGCAAACCGCTCCGCGAAATCCTCGAGGTAGCGCACAATCGCGTCTGCGTGGGGAAACAAGTCCTGTGAATACTCGCGAAACAGGTGCGAGAAATCGTCTGTGAGTAGGCTATTCCAGTCGTGGCGCAGGTTGTACTCGGCCTCAGGGTAGTAGTTAAAGCGCTTGTTGATCGACAACAACGTTCGGTGTCGAGGCTG
The DNA here is from genome assembly GCA_964621785.1 of uncultured Nannocystaceae bacterium. Taxonomy (GTDB): domain Bacteria; phylum Myxococcota_A; class Polyangia; order Nannocystales; family Nannocystaceae; genus JACKDW01. The sequence continues at coordinate 14,927 of CAZUPD010000173.1, read as the reverse complement.
CTCGAGGAAGAAGCTCCCAGCCGTGCTCGCTGCTTCGAGCACCACGTAGTCGCGCTGCGCCTTGCCTAAAAAATAGCCCATCTGCAGCCCGGCCGGACCTGCGCCGATGATGACGTAATCGTGTATGTTCATCGCTGCTTCCCATCACTCGACATGACTCCTTAGCCATGTCGTACGATTTCAAAAGTAGGACTGTAACGCACCGCGTCGGCGGATATCGAGCGTCGCGCAATGGATCCCGCCCATAAATGGGTAGTAGTGCTCAAACGCCAATGGGATGGGCTCGAACCCCCAATTCTTCAACGCCGTGAGCAGAGGTTCTTGCCGACGCTCCACGAGGATTCGCGTCTCGTCAAGCATGAGCGTGTTCATACTGATCCAATCACTCACCACCTTCGGGTGGGTTCGGAATGGCACAGGCTTGGGCGCAACCAAAACCTCCCAACTCGATAGAATCGACGGGAGGCGAGCGATATCAAGATAGTCGGGGTTGACCAAGACCTTGCCGGGCGCAAGCGGCATGAATGTCGTGTCGATGTGGACAGCATAGGGGTCGCGATTTTCAATCAAATGCACGCGGTACTCATCGCCCAAATGGCGTCGCAACCACTCGACGCCGAGACGGTTGGTGACGTGACTGAGCTGGCCAAAAATATCCCGCCCACAGCGAACAAAATCTGCCCCATCGAACACGGGCTCGTGTTCCGTCAGGACAAAGCGGTGCGCCGCACGCTGGTAGTTCGTGTCATATAGAGGATCGTCGAGTCGTGGCCGCGGGGCCGCGGTCCACCGTGCACCTGCCTGAAAGTACTCGTTGAATAGCGAGCGATAGGCCACGCTCTCGCACGAACGCGTGCGTACACACATCGGAGTCTCAATGATCTCGTCGCCGATCACGAGAAATGGATCGCGTGGGTTCGCACTACTGAGCCCATTGGGAGTACACCAATCAGGTGTCGATATCGGGGCGTTGTAGCGCACCTCTTCCGGGCGCCGCACGGTGACACCTTCGCGCTCGAGTATGTGAACAAGCCCATCGAGTTGGCGCCGCCCAGCCTCGATATACTCGTTGGGAAACGGCGAACCCGGGGTGAGCCCGCGGCAAAAGTCGGCCCGCTGCTCGTCGGTAAACGTCAAGGAGTCGACCGGGTCCCAAAACGAGAACATCGCCCCGTCGACACGTCCGACAATGACCTCCTCCAACGGATCCCATTCGGTGTGTGTGTGAACAGGACCGCTGACCAGGGGCTGTACTTCAGTCGTGGTCATTGTTGTTTCGCTCGCAATTCGAAATAGCCAAACCCGGACGTCGGTCCGGCTGGATGGTATCACTTTCTTCCCTGCAAGGTGGGGAAAACATCGCGCCAATGACAATCCCGAAAGGACATGTTTATAAATACATGTTTAAAATCTCGAATTTCAAAACACATGGCTACTCAACGCTGTCAAGCTCACTGGATTTTCGAATCGAGACGCCTTGGATGATGTCTCCCGAATAGGTGAAGTAGATGTCGAGGGGTACATCGCTGCGTAGCATCACGGGTAGAAAAATCGGAATGTTGCTGACAACCTCGGAATTGCCCCGCTCGACGAGCCAAACGAGCGGCCGCCACTGCAAAATGCCTTCGGCCATCACCTGCCCGAGGTACCTCGGTTGGAATGCTGGATCATCGATCTCGAGCAGGTAGACATGGCAACCATCCGGAAGTGCATCGGGGTCGTCGCGCCACCAAATGTCGCCGCCGTAGCGCAGCGTCCCCGTACGGGCCAGCTCAATACCTGTCTCTTCCAACATCTCTCGATGAATACAACCCTCTGCAGTTTCGCCCGGCTCGATCTTGCCACCTACGCCATTGTAGAGACCCGCGTTTGGCTGGCAACTCCGCCGCAATACGAGCACCTCATCGTTACGTACACAAAAGCACAGTGTATAGGGCAGTTTCACGTGACGCCCCAACCCCTTCCCACTGTCGGGCCTCGTCTCGAAGCTGCGGACAGCTCATGCATAGGGGTCCTTCTCCTCGGGTACACATCCAAGCAGTCCGGTGGGTGCAAGCAGCTCCGATCCGTCTACACGCGCGCGAATGAGGTGAACACGACCATCGACACCGAGCAGGTACTCATCGGGCATGGCGTGACTCAGAAATAGTACAGGACTGTCAGTCAGCCCATAGGCGCCCGACTTCTCGACGACCAAGATATCGCCGGGCTCAACACCATCGAGCGGTTTGTTGCGCGAGACGACATCCGCCGGGGTACACAGCGGCCCGACCACACGTACAGCTTCGCTCCCTTTTGGTGTATGTGCATTGAAATGCCCCCGTGGAATGACCGACAACGGAAAGTGCGCGCGCGTGTCCTTGTGGTCCCACAGGCTGCGTGAATTGTTCGATAGGTTGTGGTGCATCCCCCCGTCGGTGACCACAAACCGCTGCCCGCGCGAACGCTTGTCGTAGAGAACGCGGCAGGCATAGTACCCAGACTCGGCAACCAAGTAACTTCCGAGCTCGATGATGACCTGAGCTCGACTCCCGAGCCGGTCCCGCAACCCACGGAGTTCCGTGCGGTACGCCTGCGCGGCGGCAGCAATGTCCAGCGGGGTTTCGTCGGGAAAGTAGGTCACGCCGAACCCCCCCCCGATATCGAAATAGAGCCGCTGGTCCGTGGGCAGCAGCTCGGCGAGCGAGCCAAACACCTCGAGGGTCTGACGAACGCTGTTGATCAACCTCGTCGCGGACAATTCACGCGAGCCGAGATAGCAGTGAAACCCGACCAGACGCACATACATGGAATTTTGGATGCTCGCTATCTGCTCCGGAACCTGCTCTTCGTCGATGCCAAACTGCGACGGACGCCCTGTCATGTTAAGGAAAAAACCGTCTGGCGAAAAGCTCGGGTTGATACGAAGCATCACTCGAACACCGCGCTGCATCCTTTCGCACAAGCTCTCGATCAGACGGAGCTCGCCCGGACTCTCGACCACAATCGCCAAGATGCCCTCCGCGATCGCACGCTCGAGGTCGCATTGTCCTTTGGCCGGCCCGACAAAAATGATCCGGTCCGCCGCGACACCGCGGCCGAGGATCGCAGACAGCTCGCCACCCGACCCGACCTCAATCCCATCGACAACTTCAGACAGACGTTCGACAATCCCCAAGTTAGGGTTGGCTTTCATCGAGTAAAACAAGAGTGTGTGCGGGCGAAAGTCACCTTGGACCGAGGCCACGCGCCCCCGCATACATGTCTCATCGTACAGGTAAAAAGGCGTTGGGTGATGATGGGCGATCCTTGCGATCGCGTGGGCAATGCGTGGGTCCATTTCGCTCGCCTTCACCCGTTACGTGCACGCTCGATTGATAATGTCCTCACGGCCAGGTCCCGTGCCGATATAGCGGACTGGCACCCCGACATGTCGCTCGATAAACCGAATATAACCCTGCGCAGCCACGGGTAATTCATCAAATCGCGTGACACCGCGGATATCCCTGCGCCATCCAGGTAAATGCTCGTAGATCGGTTCGAGCTTCTCAGTATCGAGCTCACTCCACTCGTAGAGGTCGCTCATGACCTCGCCGCAATAGCGATACTGGACGCAGATCGGAATCTCGTCGAGGTAGGAGAGACAATCGAGCTTGTTGACACACAACTCGGTGTAGTCGTTCATTCGCTGGGCATACCGCAGGGCGACGATATCAAACCAGCCACAGTCGATCAGCCGCACATCGGGCGGAGTCGCAACCTCATTTCCGTGCTGCTGAAGTGCCCGCTCGTCCTCGGGCGCACAGCGGGTTACAAACGGCCCGCGAGAATAACGGGAAAGGTAGGCTTTGACGACGCCGATGTTACGGGAAACCGATGACCAAGGAAGACCGGCGCCGTGAAGCAAAGCTGCCGACGAAAGGCATGCCGAGGTGACATAGGGATAGGTTCCAAAGAGATTGTCGAGCATGAACCCTTGGCTACCCTCGATCAAAATCGTTGTATTGGGGTCCCGATGGTTCCGCTCGGCGATCGCTCGATTTGTACTCCCGACGTAGCGACCAATGAGTTCGAGATCCTCGCGCATCGAGGGCGATAAGCTCAACTCAACATCATCGTGGTCGTGCTCGTGGTCGCCGTGAAGCGCACGGAGGTAGCGCCCGAGGCTCAGCCCACGCCGGAGTTTGCGGTCGGCGTTGGCAGGCCCGACGCCCTGACCGATCGTACCGATCGCACTATTTTTTTGCTTCGAATGCCGGATGTGGTGGGGCAGCGCGAGGTGGGCATCCGGACTGACGAGCAGTCGCCCAGTGAGGTCTCCAAGGAGGGCCTCGGCTGCCCGAATGTCGCGCGCGAGCAACTCGATCCCGAGCACGACATTGGGGGAAATGAGCGCGAGGTTTCCACTGAGGATCCCGAGCGGGAGGACACGAAATCGTAGCGGTTGGCCATTGCGCATCACCGTGTGCTCTGCGTTCGCCCCTCCGCTGCAGCGAATTGAAATATCGGCCTCGGCAGCCAACACATCCGTGAGCTTACCTTTTCCTTCGTCCCCGAGCTGTGCCCCGCCGACGATGATGGTCTTCAATGTGTCACCGTGCGCCTATCGTCAAACATTTGACAACCAGTAAAATGTCACAACCTGTCTGAAGAGACAACCCTGAAGTTCTGCGAACATCCAAGCCGAGCACCCCGTGCTCTCGCAGTCCACATGCGCGCAGTTCACCGCACTACCTCGATTGGCACAAACCCGAGCAGGTCGAAATCACGACATTTTCTCGGTTCAGTTTTTCCCGCTCGCCGAAGTTGAAATGTTATCTTCTACACGACGGGTTGGTTCCCGCCGGATGTGATCGCAATGGGCCTATTTTCACAAATCGCGCGTTCGAGTATCCGACTCGCCAAGCACCTCGACGGGCTTGCGACTCGGGTCGGGGGGACCGTCGTCCCCGTCGTCGGTCAGCTCGCCCATCGTCTCGACACGACACTCGAGAGTGTTGGGCAATCACCACAACAAGAAACCCGCGATACGTTTTCGCAGAGAGCAGGCCAACTCAATCGGAGGTATCAACACTGGATGGCGGAGCGGGTCGATCCACTCTTCGGCCGGACACGCAACCAGCACGCCATTGAGATGGGTGGGTACCGCGTCAGCCCCAAACAGGAGATGCACAACCTGCAAATCGCCGCAGCGGGTGGTGTGCTCGCAGTATTCGGATTTGGCCGCTTGGTCGCACCGATCACACTTCGCCTCACGGTCCCCCTCTCCCTCCTACTCGAACTCCCGCTCTACGTCGCCGCCTACAAAGATCTCAAACAGGGCAAAGTTACCTATCCGGTCGTCGGTGCCGTGAGTGTATCTGCACTGTGGCTAAGTCGGTTGTATCTGCAAGCGACTGCGGCGACACTCATCTACTTTATCGGTGAGAAGCTTCTGTGTATTATCGAAGAAGAAGCCCACGACGGAATGATCTCGGTCTTTTCCAAACAACCTCGGACCGTCTCGGTCCTCCGTGACGGCATCGAGGAGGTCCGACCGTTGGAGGAGGTGGCGATTGGCGATCGGGTGGTCATTCGGGCAGGTGAATATGTCGCGGTCGACGGGATTGTCGAACGCGGGTTTGCATCCATCGATCAACACATGTTGACGGGGGAAGCACAACCGGTCGAGCGCGTAGCTGGAGACCCGGTACTCGCCTCGACCATGGTCCTCACCGGTGAAGTTGTGATACGAGTCGAGAAAGCCGGCGTCGACACAACCGCCGCAAAAATCGGCGAGATGCTCAACAAGACCGCCAGCTATCAGGTGGAGCTCCAATCCAAGACCGGTAAACTTGCCGACGACCTAGCATTGCCAGTCATCGCGGCTTCGGGTGTGGCACTCCTCGCCCGAGGGTTCAACAGCGCCACAGCCGTCCTCAGCGCGGATCTCGGGGTCAGTCTGCGCACCAGTTCGTCCGTGGCGATGCTCAACCTGCTCAACATCGCTGCCAACAGTGCCATCTTAATGAAAGATGGCCGTTCACTCGAGTTACTCAACACCGTTGATACGATCGTCTTCGACAAAACGGGGACGCTGACCATGACCCAACCGACGGTCGAGAAAATCCATACGTTTGGCACGCTGAAGCCCGACAAAATCCTGGCCCTTGCGGCAGGTGCAGAGCGAAGACAAAGTCACCCGATCGCGCGGGCGATTCTCGCCGCAGCCGAGGACCGTGGTCTAAAACTCCCCGATATCGAAGATAGCCACACCGACGTCGGATTCGGCATCAAAGTCGTGCTCGAAGGTCGTACTCTGCAAATTGGCAGCGAGCGGTATATGACCCAAGAAGGGATCGCCATCGTCCCGGAGGCCCTGAAAATCCAGCGCGCGTGCCATGCTTGTGGCCATTCGCTTGTCATGGTCGCTACTGATGGTGTGCTCGCCGGCTCCCTCGAGCTCCGACCCACGATCCGACCGGAGGCAGGCGAGGTTATTCGCCAACTACAAGCCCGCGGGCTCAACATTGCGATCCTCTCCGGCGACCAATCCGCTCCGACCAAACACCTCGCCGACGCCCTCGGAGTCGATCGCTATTTCGCCAATGTGTTGCCTGTCGCCAAGGCGGACATTATCACCAAACTGCAACAGGATGGGCTATCTCCGTGTTTCGTCGGTGATGGGATCAACGATGCAATCGCCCTCAAACGCGCCACGGTCTCCGTGTCCCTACGCGGCGCAACCACGGCGGCCACCGACGCTGCCCAGATCGTTCTGATGCAGGAGTCTCTGCAAAAACTACCCTTTTTGTTTGAGCTCGCCGACGACATGGAACAGTGCATGAAACTCGGTACATTCGTGTCCGTGTTTCCGGGACTTCTCGCGGTCGGAGGCGTATTTGTGGCGGGCTGGGCCCCCACCCGCGTGCTCATGCTGAGTATCGCTAGCATGGCCGCTGGCATCGGTGTCGCCCTGTACCCGACCTACCGCGACCACGTTCGAGCCAAACACCCGGACCCCCCAACCTCTACGGAAGTACGCGACGCGGCGTTTATCAACATCCAGACGGTGCCCCAGTAGGGTTCACTCCCCCAAAATATGTGCGAGTTGCTGACGCGCGGATGGGTCCGAACCGAGTGTACACTCCACCGCTCCTTGGGCGAGCGCACGCCGATTGGCCTCGTCGAACTCAAATGCAAACACGAGGAAGCACCCGTTGGTACGAAATTCCGGATTGCGCTTGAGGTAGGCCTGCGCCTCAGGTCGCTCGAAGTACGCCTCTGGATAGCCCTCGAGTTGCTTGTGTGTCACCTGTATCCCGACATAGGTCTGCCCCGTTGTGGGGTCGAACTCAAAGTTGCTGACACCCGTGAGCTGCTCGACGAGTGGAAGGAACTCGCGGTATGGCCCGGCGGCGTCGACAAATGCATAGTGGGCGAGCCGACGCGTAATCGACACAAATCCAAACAGGCTGGCGACACCGAGGCGGATGATCCGATGGTTTGGAAATGCCCGTGCCTGGTCGAGAAGAACGCGGTAGCCCGAAATGATGTGCAAGCCGACACGCCGAGCCCGTGGTTGTACACGCAACTTCCCACCGAAAACCACTCGTTCGTTCTCACCGACGCCCGCGACTGCGCGCCAAAACTGGAAGCCGACGAGATCGCCTGTACCCCGGCGTCGAAACACATGCAGCTCGTCGTTTGTGTGTGCATGGACGAGAAAATGCTCGAAAGACTCCGCCATCAGTTCGTTCGCCAGCGCGTGCAGTTGCCGAAGCAAGTCGTCGTCAAAATTTTCCCGAGTCGAGCGGTCGAGCGTAAACCCACCGCCGGGAGCTGCTTCGAGAAGCTGATCAAGCGCGGGCGCGTACATGTGGCATAGGTAGCACATCCGTGCTATCGATGCGAACCTTTCGGCATGTCCAGACCCATTCGAGTCCGCTTACAACCGCTCGAAATCATTGAATACGAGGAGCGAATGAACAACGACCTTTGCGGGTTACATGTATTTGCAAACCCTCGAAACACGACGGAGACCCGGCCATCGGGCCTCCAAACTCGGAGTCGAGAACACCCTGCACGGACGAACATTTCGAGGTAGATTAGCCGACATGAATCGCGCGCGTGTCGCCTGGATGCTTCCTCTGTGTGCCCTAGCTGCCCTCAGCTGCGGCCTGTTCGATGACCCCAACGATGATGGCGACACGGCCGGCGATTCTGATGGGTGGGGCGAGTCCGACTCGTATGATTCCGACAGTTGGGGCGACTCGTGGGGACCAGGCCCAGGGCCAACGGGATCGGCAGATACCAACGACAGTTCGATCGATCCAACCGGTGCCGACAACGACCCCGAAGAGGGTTGCCCCTGTGCACCTGGAACCGAACTGATCTACGTACTCTCGGACGCCGGTACAATTTGGAGCTTTGACCCCGAGACACTCCAATTGAGCAAGGTTGCCGACATTCTCTGCGGCGGCCATACATCGACGTTTTCGATGGGTGTCAGCCGGAAGGCCCGGGCCTGGGTCCAGTACCAACATGGCGACATTTACACTGTCGACCTCAATGACCCCAACGATCCGATTGCATGTCTCGACCCCGGATTTCCCCATGGCCATCCGAAATTCCCCAACTTCGGAATGGCCTTTGTCGCCAATTCACCGACCGATACGTGCGACAAACTCTACGCCCATAGCGCATTTGCTCCCGACGTCATCGGCCCCGGCAGTGGTGCGCTTGGCGTGATTGATCCCTACACCATTGAGATTTCAGAAGTTGCACCGCTCGACTACGGTTGGGGTGAACTCACCGGAACAGCGACTGGCCGCCTGTTTGCCTACCAAGGCAGTGCGCCACCTCTCCTCAATGAGTACAACAAGGACACCGGAGAGCTCCTTGACACCATCGCCCTCCCGGGGCTCACGGGTGATAGCGCATTTGCATTTGCCTGGTGGGGCGGCGACTTCTACCTCTTCCACGATCCCGATTCGTTCGGTGGCGCGAGTGATGTGTGGCACCTCGACTATGACGAGAGTGATGGTCCCGGGCAAATGTTGACAAAAGTTGTTTCGCAGGCACCGATCCGCGTTGTCGGAGCTGGGGTCTCAACCTGCGTCCCGACTGGGCCGATGTAGGAACGCAAGTCTACTCAATTTTCTGAAGCGAGACGCAACCCGTCCGAAAGAGCGCACTCTGAGCGTCGCGCTGACCTGTAGACAAAACGGCGACTCCTCTCGCCGAACTATTTGAAAAGGGTGTCTTTCCCGACCGTCTCCGCTATGCTGCCCACAGCTCACGCACCATCCCGCGGGCGAGTGCGGTCGCCTGGGCTGCGGTCGGCAATCCGACTTCGAGGGCCCACGCACCTTCGGGTCGTACCACTTGTTGTATCAACAACTTTTTAGCAGCTTCGCGCTGGGCAAATTCGACTTCTCGCCACTGTTCCGGTGTGAGCCGTGCTCGAAACCACTGCGCAAGCTCCCAGGCGAGCTCGGCGTGGCGGAGCTCGTCCACCGCAACCTTCCCCATGGTCGTTCGTACAGGTTCGAGAGTAGCGGTACGCGCCTGGTGGGCTGCCATCAACGCTGCCCACGTCTCCCCCACGCAGCCTTCCACCGCGTTCTCGATAGCGATGTCGAGCAACGCTCGAACCGGCTTTCGAACGATCGTTGGAGGCGCTAGGTGAGCCCCTCACTCTGCGGCAAGTCGCCCGATAGCTCGGGTGTGGCGAAGCTCATCGCTCGCCGCGGTGCGGGCTCTGGCCACCAGCGAAGCAGGGGCGTTGTGGGCCTCGAGCTCATGTGCGAGGGCCAAAAAGGCATGCACCGATGCTGCTTCGTCGTGGGCCGCACGGGCAAAAAAACCGCCTGCTTCTCCAGGAGCCCAACTTTCGCCACGACTCTCGACACAGACATGCCGCCGACCATCACAGGCCTGCTCGAGCCATCGACAATAAAATGTATAATCACCCTCTTCGGTATAGCCTTTAAACTCGCACGTCTCGACCCAGAGACCGACGTCAGCAAACTCTTCACATAAGCTCGCGCAGAGCGTCTGGTCGAGCTCTTCGGGTGGAATCGAAGGTTCTCCGCCCGTCTCACCCGTTTCCGGTTCACTGTCCGTCGTCCCGGCATCGGTGGTTCCATCGGTTTCACCATCGGTGTCCGTCGTCTCACTGTCCTCCCCCAAGAGCCATTGCTCGTACTGTTCGGGGGTGATCACAAACTCGTCATCGCCGTAGACACAGACGGGCTCGTCAGACGAGTCGCTGTTGGACGCCGGGCCCGACGGATCGGACGTGCTCGATGAGCCCGATGGATCGGATGTGTCCGTTGTGCCGGATGGGTCCGATGTTTCCGAGTCTGAGTCCGAACCCGAAGCGGCATCCTTCCCACCGCAACCGACCAACAGGGATATAAACAAGGCTGCTAAGACAGGTTTCGACCGAGGCATTGCACGAGCATAGCAACGGTTTCCTCGTCGGTGTAGCGCGGATTGCTCGCCCCCATTGGGCCCGCTGGCCGATCTTCGCTGGTCTCGCATGTAACTCGTTGACACGCAGAATACAAACATGACTAAAAAGACACGTAACAAAATGGTTCAGCCGCGACTCGACGAGCTTCCGGGTGACGGGTCGCGTGAATTTGGGCCTGGGTGTGACCGATGTGTAGGATCGGACCTCGACGCGTGGCTGCTCTCCGCCCACCGCGGGGAGGCGTGAGTTCGCTACAACTCGTGCCTGCGGCATGATGTCGAGCTTGAAACGAGGAAGGTTGGCGCGAGCGTTAGAAGCACAGTCCAGCCCCGCGCGTAGCGACCATACGATGGACGCATCACGACGGTTCGCGGTAGGCTCCCCACACCTCACCACGCGGGGTCGAAGCGAGGTTTGCAAAGGGTGTGTACCCGGTGACACACGGAAAATCGAACAGCGACGCACGTGGGCGACGGCACGAGGATCGTGCCCCATGCTCTCATGCATTTACAATTAAAATCAAGGATATCTCGGGAATATCCGGACACCAGACTGTGCGACCACGATGGTGGGGCTGCGTACTCGCCGGTGCAGTCGGTACCGCAGCGACCTTGCACACGGGTCAGGTTCGGTCCGCAGACGCACCGGTGCCGAGCCAGCAGGTTCATCTCGCGCTCGCAGGTGGGCACACTGCCCATGTCGCACTGTACCGCTCCCGAACCCGAGGATTTGTTACGATCGAAGATCGCGGTCGTCTGTGGACCAGTCCGCTGTACCCGCTGTGGGGGATCTGGACGGCTGATCTCGATGCTGACGGCATCGACGAACTCGTGCTCGGGATCCGCTCGACCACGCGGTCCCAAGACGCGCTCGCGCTCCGAACGATATGGGTGATGGGCTGGGACGGACACGCGATGTATCCGATCTGGCGCGGGAGCTCGCTCGCGCGTCCGCTGCTCGAGCTCCGCTTCGAACACCGCGACGACGCTCGCCGCGACGAACTCGTCGCTACTGAGCGGGGGCCTAGGCAGTGTGTCGAGACCACGTATGCCTGGACCGGCTTTGGCTTTGTTGCGCGTGCGCGCCAGGCCGTGACATGTCCCAAAAAACATAAACACAATCCGCCACGACCGGCAGCCGCCAATCAACGCGAGCATGTCCCACCGCCATTACCGGCAACCACAACTCCGGAGAAGTGATGATGTCTGTGCGCCCCCTAACAACCTCTGCTGCGTTGCTGCTCGCCGCCTGTCAAGCGCAGCCACAGCCACAGCCACAACAACACCCCGCGTCCGCGGAGGTTCCAGTCGCCGATACGGCGCAATCCCAACCGACCGATCACGCTCCCCACGACAGCGTCGTCACCAAACCGACGCCGGTTCCCGAGTCCCTCGGTGTCCTCAAAGACATCCCCGAAGGTGCCTCGCGTCCACGCTTTAGCCCGGACGGGAAACAGCTGACGTTTCACGCAGGTCCCGAGGGTGCGCGTCAGGTGTATCTCCTGCAGCTCGCGGACGGTCAACTCAAAAACCTGACGGAAGGGACTGGTGACAACCGTGACCCCGATTTTAGCCCGGACGGTTCTCGCATCGCGTTTGCCTCCAAGCGGGACGGCTCCAACGGGTTCGACATCTACCTGACTTCTTCGACAGGTGATAGAAGTGCTGCGATCGAGCGCGTGACGCAGTTTGAAGGCGACGAAACAGGCCCGGCCTTCAGTCCGCTGCGCTACGCGTTTTTTGCCGTGCAGACCGACAGCTGCGACGAGTCCGGGGCGGGTGGCGAGCAACTCGACGGCTACGAGAAGGTCGCGTTTACCCGCAACCACAACGAGGTGTGGTTTGCGTCGATCAAGCCGACACGTGCCGACGATATCAAGGCGGGCTGGCATACACCGGAGTCGCTCTCGGAACACGGTGCCCACGCGCAGCGCATGTCACCCGCGGGCCAGCACTGTCGGGCCCCGCAGTGGTCGGGCGATGGTCTCAGTCTTGTGTGGCTGTGTGATGAGACAGGTGGTTCTGTCGTCCACGATGGCGATGCCCGCTGGGATCAGTCGTTTGCAGCCGCACTCGCAGCGGTGGGTGTCAACGCCGACAACCCCGGGGGGCACCAGAACATCCAGTCCTGCGAAGAAGTGCCCGATCACTGGTCTGGTGACACCTGTCTCAAAGGTCTCAAACGCAGGTATGTGCGCCACGAGATGCAGCGCAGCCCCCAGGTGATCCCTTCACTGTCCCACGTGGCCGTTTCCAACAATCAGATCGAACTCGTGGGCACCAACGACGCCGGTGTGGTTCACCGCCGACGCGATCGCAACACCGCCGAGTTTGCTGCCATCGAACTGCCGCCCGAGCACCAAAAGCCCGGCAACGTGGTGTGGTCGCCGACGGGCACGAGCATCGCCTACGACACGGAAGTTGGGGGTCGGCGAACGATCGCACGCGCACCCACGAACTTCTATCTGCAGGAAGTTGCCAATCTGCGTGACTTCCCCGAACTGTGGCGCGAGCGAGAGTCCGACTTGTTGCAGCACAACCGGTTCGTCGCGCGCCCAGGCAAGGAGAAGGAGTTTTACGTGCTCTACGAAAAGCTCCGCTACCGCCGTCGCCCGATGTTCGTGACGGCCGATGCGGCATTGCAGGCGTTTCGCGATGAGTTTCAAACGGTCCTACAAAAAGCCGAACGCGAGGCTGCTGGTCGTATCGAGGCGATGATCGCAGAGCTCATGAAGGTGTACGCCGACCGCCTCGGGCGAACCAAGTCGGCGAACGACCGCTACTACGCGGTGATGTTTGCCACCGCCTGGGTGCCACTTGCGGCCATGAATACCCTCGAGATGCCGTCGTGGGAAGATCATATGGAGGTCGGGTTCAGCGACGAGCCGCCGAGTCCGGAGTACCGCGAAATGATGCGACCGCCGCTCGAGCGCCTGCCGGCCGCGGTCCCGAAGACGCTCGAGCAGGTACCCGAATCGATCCGTGCCGAGGTCGAGACGTTGGTGAACGCGATGCTGAAACACGAGGGAGCCGGCACACTCCCGGTGCCCTCGCGCGACAAACCCTACAAGATCGACTGGACGCAGTTTCGGCCGCGGGGCACCTACGCCGAAAGCGAACTGGCCGCGTACTTCCTAACCATGAGCTGGCTGGCCAACGCCCCACTCCCGTTCAATGCCTCACTACCTGACTTTTTGGACACCATAGAAAAAACCGTGCTCACCGGCGGGACAACGCTCGACGCGTGGACCCGTGTCGACACCGTGGTCGGGGCCTTTATGGGACGTCCGGTCGACGCGACCCTCGAGCATCTCAAGACGGTGCGATCGGAGGATCCTGCAGGCTGGAATGCCTTTGATGCCAACGCCGAGAAGATCGGCAAACGCCTGGAACAACTGCGGGGGCCGATGCCGCTGCGCGACCTCGAAGCCGCGGAGTCGGGTGCAGGAAAAGCTGCCCTCAAGGTCACCCTGTTCCCCAAGCGGGTCGGCCTCGACACCACGTTCTTCCGCGGGCTTGTGCACCCCGATGTCGAGGGCCGTGGGATGCCGTCGGCGGTTGACGTGATGGCGGTGCTGGGTAACGAGCGCGCAGGCGTACACGCGCGTTCTGGCGTCAAGGCAGAAGCGTTCAAGGCAGCCTACGAGCAAGCGCTCGACAAACTGGTGGGCGAGCACCGCGGTGGCCTGGCGACGACAGACCTCTACCACGCATGGCTGGCGACCCTCGTTGCCCTGGCGAACGGTCACGGGTTGCCCGACGACACACTGGTGACATTTGCAACTACACCGGCCTGGCACGACCGCTTGTTGTCATCGTCCCTCGCCGGATACGCAGAGCTCAAACACAGCGCGGTGCTCTACAACATGCAGGACATGGGGGTCGAGTGCGACAGCGACTCCCCGACCTTCGTGTTGATCGAGCAGCCGATCTTGCCGACGCCGCGGGGCTATGTCGATCCGGTCCCCGAGTTTTTTGACGCGCTCGCGGGCCTGGCCGATCGGGTCTACCGCGACGTCCACGGAGACGCCGAGGGTCCCGCGGTCCAATACTACGGCGACGACGGGGTGCTCAACGCCCGCAGCTTCGCCCGGGACCTCGCCCAAATTGCCCGCAAGGAGGTCGCAGGTCAGCAGCTCGACGCAAAGGATGTTGCCTGGATCCACGGCGTCGGCGGGCGCCTCGAAGCGCTCCTGCTAAAGATGGAAAAGACCAAGTACAGCATCGCCGCAAGTCCTGAAACCCGGACCGAACGCGGCGTTGCCCTGGTGACCGACATCCACACCAACGTGATGCGCCACGAGGTCCTAGAGGTCGCGGTCGGGCGACTACTCGATCTGTGGGTCGCCGTCCCGCGGGCGGTAGGCGAAGAGATGACCCAGGGCGGACTGTTTTCGTTTTACGAGTTCACCCACCCCATGGACGCGCGCATGACCGATGCCCAGTGGCACGAGCGACTCGAGCGGTCCGCCGCCCCACCCCTGCCAAAG
>CAZUPD010000172.1:0-15903 GCA_964621785.1 uncultured Nannocystaceae bacterium | reverse complement strand
ACCCTTGGCCACGCCCGTTTGCTTGGTCGACAGTGTCATGCTTGAGCATCTCAGTTCAGCCGGAAGCCCGCAAGAACACAAGATCGTTCCTCAACACATACCTGCCTCCGCAGACGCGCGAAAAACCACGAGCGGCTACTGTCTGATTAGCAGACGAACCGACAGTTCCCACGTTTGACCATATTGCGATAGGAACGTTTGATGTTGCTTGCTCCTGGCGATACCATGTAAGGTGTCGTTTCGACGTTTCCTTGGATTGTGGAGGTTTCCATGACGTGTGTTCGATACATTTTTTTGCGTGCGGTAGGCAGCGCCGCACTACTCGCAGCCTGCGGGCCAGATGTCTCGGTCGAGACAACCAGCAACACGACGACTAGCACGATGGCAATGACAACGAGCCTCCCGGGGTCAGATACGACAGATCCCGGTACGGATGGGGCTACGACCAATGATATGGTTGCGACAGATACAGATACAGATACAAGTTCGGATACGGGTTCGGACACCCAAGATACTCCCAGTTGCCCGATGGGGACGGAGTACTGCGAAGGTGGAGGACCCTCGTGTGAGCCAAGGTGCACAAAGCTCTCGAACGACGGGTGTAACTGTGGCGCTTGCGGGGTTCAGTGCGGTGAATACGAAGTCTGCAGCCAAGGAAATTGTGTCGACCAGTCCGATCCAGACCCCTGTCCGCCGGGAACACACGACTGTGATGGTTGGTGCATTAACCTCGAAAATTCGTGGTCGGATTGTGGGTCATGCTACCATGAGTGTGAAATCAACGAACAATGCACGGATGGCGAGTGCGTCGTAAAGTACTGCGAGAGTCCACTCGAGCTTTGTGACGAGGCGTGTGTCGACTTTCAAACCGACCCCGAAAATTGTGGAGAGTGTAACCTCGCTTGTGACGAAGGATATATGTGCAATTCGGCCGCATGCACGCTCATTTGCCTCGAGGGATTGACTGCATGTGGAGATGCCTGTGTCGACACACTGACCAACGAGGACCACTGCGGGATGTGTGATGTCGCCTGCGAGGAAGCGGAAGTGTGCATGGTCGGTGAGTGCCAAGCACCGTGAGCGTGCGGGCTGTGGTTCGACCCGTGGGGGTCGAAAGACGGCGCCCGTGGGGTCAGGGAAGCGGAAGCGAGGGCAAACAGCGGCCACCTCGGCAGGGTGCGACGAGGGTGAGCCCCAGGAGCCGATGATTGTTTCTGTTGGCCATTGTCGGAGTCCTGGGCATGTTCAGGGGCAAGAGCTGGTGGACAAGTGCACGGTCAATACGGTCCAGAAAATCGCAGTGGTCATTGGGAACCTCTTTCTCTCTGGGTGGTTCTCGCAGTCTTTCCCGAGATTGATCCCCGAAGATTTTTTCAGCGCCACCTCCTTCCGCGAGCCAACGCTCAACTTTGACGAGGGTATCGACTTCGCCGTCCCGGCCTCGAAGTGCAGTTGCAGCCTGTTGTACAAGCTCAAGCCCGCGTTTGCGATCATTGCGACTCTCCCACAGCGCGCGGTCGAGCGCGAAGCGACTGTAGGCGAGTTCCTCGGGCGCGGATTTGGCTTGCTCGCGGATCTCGACCGCCCGTTGTGCCGGTGAAATCGCGGCCCGCGGCTCGCCGTTGGCGAGATTGAGCTCGGCCAAGCCAGTGAGTGGATATGCAACTTTTGGGTGCGTAGGGCCGTGTGCCCGTTCAAAAATCGAGACGGCCCTCGCGTAGCTCGTTTGGGCTGCGGCTGCGTCACCGAGCTCTCGGAGCGTTTCACCGAAACACCTCAATTGCCCCCACTGCGGAGCCCACCTGCCGCCGACAGACCACACTGGGCAAGGGAAATGTCCATACTGTCGGTGGGATTACGTCTTGACGGCGCAGGGGTCATTCGCGTGCATGAGTTAGCCGCTCACGGAATAAACGCATCCCGCACATCATCCGAGGTCTTATCGGGGTCGTTCATCGCCCGGATCGCGTTGTAGTACCGCAGCATAAAGTCCTCCCATCCTTCCTTTTTGATCTTCCTGTGGCGACTGCCGACAGGGGGTGCCACGACGCGATTTTCGACCACAGCAGCGGACGAGCGTTTCCCCTTTGGACCGACCCTATCGGGCCCCAGTGTCCGGCTATAGGGATTTTTCATCTCCTGCAAGAAGTAATCACTATTGGTATTCGTACCGGTTGTATCACTCTTGTCGTCGATCTTTTCTTGGCGGAAGACCTTGCGAAACAGTGACCGCCACGAGAGCGTACCGTCGAAGTCCTCGAGCGATTTCCCCTTCGCCGTCGCACACTCGCTCACGAGTTTTTTGGCGATGTCCACCATCTTGTCCTTGAGCAACTGTTGTTGTTTCGCGGGCAGGAGGGCGCACACTTCGTTCAAGCTCGACTTGTAGAACATCGGACCGATCTCGTTTTTGAGCAACATGCTGCCCGTAGATTTCTTTTTGTTGATCGCGTAATTGGCGAGCAGGGTAAACAACCCGCCCATGAGTTTGAGATCGTCGGTAGACCCGATGCTATATGCGTCTTCATCCTTGTATGTTTGGTACACCCAAGCGACCATCGTGTCGGCGACGTCGGCCGGCTTTGTGTAGACTTTTGCCTCCTGTTCCCCAAATAAAAATGCTCCCTTTTCAACCGCCTTTCCATGCCCGCGAAACGCCTTGGTCATGTTCCCGAGACTGATCCCATAGGTCGCGTGAATATAGGCATCTGTATTTTGGTTGCCGACCGCGACGCCCCCGACTTTGACATTGGCACTCGTAGCGATGCCCATATCCTTGAGCGATAGATCTTTTCCCCTGGCGTTCTCGAGCTTGTTGGCGAGCGCGACAAGATTGCCCGCGAGTGTTTTGACGTGTTCCTCGGATTTCGAGTGAAACTCTTTGAGCGGGTTTGTGACCAACTCGATAATCGGTGCACCCTTGTCTGTGTAGTAGCTTTTGTCGACCACCCCTTCCCCCATCTTCGACTCTTTTTCCTGGTGGTCGACATGGACCTTGAACCCCGGACCTGCGCCGATTTCGACGGACGACAGCAGGGTCGACGGATCGAGTCTGTCGGGGCCATCGACGTATTCGGCGGCGATCGTAAGTTCGAGCTCAAACCCGAACTTTCCCTGGATAACCGGCGGGCTCGGGGTGGTCGGCAACTCGCTTGAGACGTGTTCGCCTCGCTCGCGGACGTAGCTGGGCCAAGCAGAAGAGCTCGCGCGCGCACCCATGATATCGGCCTCTCGCTCGAGCGCGGAGCTGTCGTTGACGGTCTCGCCCTTGTGCTGGCGCGTGGGCCTGACCCGCCCCTGTTTTTGCTGGACGACATGCCATGCCTCATGGGCCAGGTGCTTGCCCTGACCGGGCCCTAGGTGAATATCTGTCCCCTGGGCAAAGGCCAACGCATTGAGCCGCCCGGGCTTGTCGGAGTTGTGGTGGACTTTGACATCGGCCATCGACAACCCCGACAGTCCCTCGATCCCGGCCTGGAGTCGACGCGGCAAACCTGTCGTATAGCTCCGCGAACGGGTCGTGTTGTCGCCGGACCGCCGGCCGCCGTGTGCATATTGAATCATGCGCGGGTGAACCAGTGGGTGAGCAACGCGTCGGCCGGCTCGCCCGGGGTCGCTGCGCAACTGGCAGCTCGCACGGTTACCGACCGCCCGCTGGAGTTTTGACCATCGCTCAACCGTCGGCTCGGCGCGCTCATGGACTTCGTCATGGGATGGGTGAAGTTGACTCTCGCGCTGATTCGATACATCCGCACGTGTCTCAAACTGGTGTACTCGTCGTCGATTCATATCACTGCACCTAGTTTTTCCTTGCGACCCATGGCGATTCTCGACCGTGTCCTGTGCGATTGAGCGGCACGGGTACCCCTCAGCGTCGAGAGAACCGTGATTACCCACATAACACCGGACAGGCTTCCATTCAATGGCCAAAACAGAACATGAGCAAAACAACACATGGTATTGCTGGTGCCGCTCACCATAATCGCCCTCGCATGGGCTCGATTTAATTATCGCTCGACAATTCTGGGTCTACAGTTTTGACCGCCTATGATGTCCCGTGTGCCGCTGCGCACTTTCAAAATCACACAGAGGAGCGCGCATGTCCTGGGACCAATATATCGACTACATACTCGAAAAACCACAGACAGTTCAGGTGTGACTCACTGCAACCGCCCATGCATCAAAGGATTTGAAGATGGCAATCCGTGGAACACCTCGCTTCACCCCAATGTCCTCAATCTGACTGCGAGCGAGCGGGTCTCAATCTCTCACGCCTACACCACCGATGATATGAGTCGTTTGCGGGACAGTGGCATTTATATCGAGAAGACGCGGTTTCAGTTCATCGGGTACGTCAACAAGAGTTTGCTCGGCAAGACCAATCCTGCTCGGGGTATGGCACGTCTTCCCACTCGCCGTACTCGTCCTCGTGCCACCCGAGCTGCTCCCACCGCGGCGCCTGGCCCTCGCGGACCAGGACAGAATGGACGAAGTAGCTGCCCGTGGGGTGTTCAACGCGCTCGCGTGTCGCTCGCACGAACACGAACTGCGCGAGGTCGATCAAGAACTGTCCGTCGGCGGCCACCCGCCCCGACAGCACGCCCGACCAAGTCTGAGGAGCGTGTGGGCGTGCTTCGTCGAGAAACACCCACATGCTGAAACCATCGTCGAACACCTCGGGCTCGGGATCGAGCTCGATCCGGACGCCCAGATGGACGGACAGCGACTCGGTCAGGTCGGCGAGGATCGCCCGCCACTGCGATGCGGTGAGGGTGCTGCCTCGGGAGACCGCCAATAGCCAAGCGGCGTGTTCGTTCGTCATTTGACCCTCCGGAAGTTCTCGCCCGGCTTCGTGGCGACCTCCGACATGACTTTTCGGTGATACGCCACTGGTTGCCTTTGGAGGGCTGACCGGACGGTGCCTTTGGACGCTTCGGTAATGCTCGAGGTGAAACGCAGCCCGTGGACTTCCATCTCCCCAGCAATTTCGCTCGCGCGTTCCGTGTCCCCCGTGGCCATGCGAGCGCCATGCTCCTCGCACGTGTCCCCTCGCTGCAAGCTCCCGCCCAGGCCAGGCTTGGCGTCATAGTGCATCGATGCCTCGTTCACCGGTGCGCACTCGAATCACATCCTCAATCGGGAGAACAAAAATTTTGCCGTCTCCCGGTTCGTCGCGAACACTGTTGACAATCGTCGAAATCAACGATTCGACCTTTTCGGCGCGGACGACCAATTCGACGCGAATCTTTGGTGTGAGATCGGGGACAAACTCGACACCTCGATAGATTTCAGCATCGCTCACCCGTCCGTGTCCGGTGACCCGGGACACCGTCATGTGGGACACATCGTGGACCTGGAGGGCTTCGCGGACGTCGTCCAAACGCTCATTTGCGATAACTGCCACGACCATCTTCAACTTCACCACCATCCGCTCTTCAGTTGGGGTTGAGGAAACCATAGCCATTTTCTCCGTGCATGCTGTGATCGGTTCCTGTTCGCTCCTGCTCGGGGGTCGCGCGTAAGCCGATTGTCTTGTCGACGATGAACAACAATCCGAGTGTTGCGATGGCCGAGAAGCCAATACTGACAAGGACGCCCTTGAGCTGATACCAGAACTGTATGCCGACACCGTGCTCCGGAACCGTCCGCAGAAAAAATGAAAGTCCCAGTGCACCGACGATCCCGGCCATTCCGTGGATCCCGAATACATCGAGTGTATCATCGTACCCGAGGCGACCCTTCATCAAAATTGCCCAATAGCAGACGACCGACGCGAATGCACCGAGGATGAGGGCGCCGAGCGGCATGACGTCGCCTGCCGCTGGTGTAATTGCGACCAGTCCGGCGAGGATCCCGGAGACCATCCCGAGACTGGTGGCTTTTTTGTGGACCACCAACTCGATTAGAATCCAAGCGAGCGCGCCACTTGCCGCAGCGATTTGGGTCACAGTCAACGCTTGGGCAGTCTGTAACCCACTCGAGACTGAGGATCCGGCGTTGAAGCCAAACCACCCGACCCACAAAAGTCCGGCTCCGACGAGTGTGAGGACCATGTTGTTGGGGTGCATGGCGGTCTTGGGATACCCCCGGCGGGCACCGAGGTAGAAGGCACAGACGAGCCCCGCGACACCGGCTGAGATGTGGATGACGGTGCCGCCGGCAAAGTCGATAGCTTCCCCAGTCAACAGCCCGCCCCCCCAAATCATGTGGGCGAGGGGGTTGTAGATGAGAATACTCCACAGGGCGATGAACAGACAATATCCGGGAAAGGATACGCGTTCGGCAAATGCCCCAGCGATCAGTGCGGGTGTAATGATGGCAAACTTCCCCTGAAACATTGCAAATACATACTCGGGGATCCCCTCGTCCATGATGGTCGTGTCAATCCCCTGCAGCATAAATTTGTCGGTGTCCCAGCCGATGACCCCGCCATACGATGTGCCGAATGCCATCGCATAACCGCAGATGGTCCATAGGACACCGATGAGTGCCATTGCCGTAAAGGAATGCAACATGGTCCCAAGGACGTTTTTGGTTCGAACCAAACCGCCGTAGAACATCGCCAGCCCGGGGACCATCAACAGCACGAGGGCTGTGGACGTCAACATCCAAGCAGTCGTGCCAGTGTCGATAGCGACCTCAGCAGCGCTGGCAGCTTTTGGTAGCAGCACCAAAGCTGCGACGCAGGCGTACAATGCCGGTTTGTTCATCGATTTCATCCGTACCTCCCGACAGTCAACAACTCATGATTTTCGGGCCCAGTCGTCGCCTCCGAGGCATGTGCACGTTCGCACACGGTTCGCGGTACAAACCAGGCGAATCGCTTGCTCGCATTGTCCCAGTCGTCGAGTAGGGCTTGGGCTTGGGGACTTCCTGTTGCGCGGGTGTGGGTTGTCAGCAGGCGGTGAAGCCTGGCAGCCGCAGCCTCGATGAGCGGAACCCGCTCGATGTACTCGGTGTTGACCGAGGGGGTGGTGTGGCCGTCCGTGATGAGGAACAACTCCCCACCGGTCATGCCTGCACCGGCATTGCCTTCGACGGGTCCGAGGATCACGACACAACCACCGGTCATGTATTCGCAGGCGTGCAGTCCCGCCCCCTCGACAACCGTGTGGGCGCCGGAGTTGCGAACGGCGAATCTGTCGCCCGCGCGCCCGTGGACGAACAACGTACCGCCCGTTGCCCCGTAGAGCGCACAGTTTCCGAGAATGACCTGTTCGCTGGCGTCGAAACGCGCTTCGCGGTCAGGGACCACAACGACGCAACCACCCGCCATCGACTTGCACACGGAGTCGTTCGCTTCGCCTTCGAGCCGGAGGTCGAGACCCTGGACGAGGAACGCCCCAAAGCCTTGCCCCGCCGAGCCGCGGAACACCAGCTTGATCGTTCCCTCTGCGGGGAGGTGCGGGCGGTAGTCGGGGGCGCCGTTTTGACTGGCGCGAGCATCCTTCCGCACGTTGCTGGCACGCTGGGCCAGCCACCCGCACAGACGCGCTGGGATCGCCCGGTCGGTCGAACGGATTGCGAACGGTTCGACACAGGATTCACCAGCGAGGATCGCTTCGGCAGACGCGAGGACTCGGGCGTTGAGCTCGCTGACCGGGACGTCGAGGAGGCTTCGGGGGGGTGCATCGCCACGCGGGAGTGCGTGGAGGAGTGCGTAGAGCTTCAGGCGTCGCGCCTTCACGAGTTCGCGGCGTTCGGGTGCGAGTTCGAGGTAGCGGGTGTCCCCGATGATGTCGTCGAGTCGACGCGCGCCGATCGTGGCCAGCCGCTGGCGCACGCCCTCGGCAAGCCGTTCGAGTAGCGCAATCACATGCTCGGGAGCCCCTTTGTATTTCGCCTTGAACTTCGGATCGTGGGTGGCGATCCCCGTCGGGCAGCGGTTTTTCTCGCACACACGTGCCATCACGCAGCCCTCGGCGACCAGCAGAAGCTTGCCGAAGCCAAATTCCTCGGCCCCCAGCGTCGCGGCGATGACGATATCCTCGGCGGTCGACAGTCCACCATCGACGCGCAGGCGTACGTGCAGGCGCAAACCGTGCTCGCTGAGGCGACGGTGGACTTCCGCGAGGCCTAGCTCCCACGGCAGGCCCGCGTGACGCATGGATGAGATCGGCGCGGCACCTGTACCCCCGTCGCCACCCGAGATCTGGATGACATCGGCCCCGGCTTTGGCGACGCCGACAGCCACGGTACCGACGTTTCGCCCGGCGACGAGCTTGACACAGACCGCAGCGTCGGGGTGCAGCTGCTTGAGTTCGTAGATGAGTTCTTTGAGGTCCTCGATCGAGTAGAGATCGTGTAGCGGCGGCGGTGAAATCAGGTCGACTCCCGGCTTGGCGTGGCGGGCTCGGGCGATTCCTGCGTCGACCTTGACACCCATGAGCTGCCCGCCCTCACCGGGTTTGGCCCCTTGCGCGATTTTGATCTCGATCTCGTTGCCGGTGACGAGGTACTCGGCCGTGACACCGAAGCGCCCCGACGCGATCTGTTTGGTCGTCGCAGTTGTGCCGTCGACGAAGTAATAGGGGTTCTCGCCCCCCTCGCCGGAATTGCAGCGTCCACCGACCGCGCGCATCGCCCGAAACAGGTCGCGTTGACTCTCGGCACTGATCGCCCCGTAGGACATGGCCCCGGAACCAAAGCGCTGCAGGATCGGGTCGCGGGACTCCACCTCCGCGAGCGGCAATTTGACGTGTGCGGGTCGCAGACGCAGCAAGTGTCGGAGGTTGATCGGTTCGACCGCGTGTCCCATCGCCTCGTACTCGTGCCACAGCGTGTCGCGGTCGGCTGCGGGTGACAAATGTTCGCAACCTTTGCCCGTGATCGGCGGTTGGTCCCGCGTCTCGCAGTGACACACGATCGAGATCGAGGCGCACTAGCTTGTGCACAAGCCGCGAGCGAGACGCGAACATCGAGTGCAACTCGCCCCGTTTGGCGCGTGGGTGTTCCATGAGCAAATGGGTGCTAGGCCCGGACAGCCCTGGCTCGACGCCCTCGGTGTGGTGGAGGAGCAAACGCGCGATGTCCTCGAGTTCGTAGCCACCGATCCTGCTGATCAGGCCGGGAAAGAAGTTGCGCAGCATCTGGGTCCCGAGTCCGACCGCCGAAAACAACTTGGAGCTCTGGTAGCTGCGCACCACCGAGATACCCATCTTGCTCATGACCTTGAGCAGCCCGGCCTCGAGGGCGCCGCGCAGTTGGGCCTCGCGTTGTCCGGGGCTGATGTGTTGGTAGCTAGGGTGGTCGTGTTGACGTGCGAACGCGAAGTCGAACCACGGGCAGACCGCGGTGGCGCCAAAGCTGATGGCACAGGCGAGTTCGTGGGTGCTGCGAATGTCCGCTGCGTCGACGATGATCGAGGCCTCGAGGCGCAGACCTTCGCGGTTGAGCGCGTTGACGACCGCGCGCAGGGCCAACAAACTCGGGATCGGCGGGTGGTCGCGCGAGGCAGCGCGGTCGCTCAAGATCAGCAGACTGCAACCTTCGTCGATGGCTGTCAGCGCACCCCGAGCGATCGCCGCCAGCTTCCGTGTCATGTCGTTGGGGCCAGCTGCGCGTGCGAATGTGCAGTCGAGCTCGCTTGCGAGGATCCGCAGCGTTGACGGGCGCTTGACCTTCAGCTCGCGCAGGGCGGCCATCTGCTCGAGGGAGAGCACAGGCGAAGCGAGGGCGAGCGCGGGTGATTGCGGGATGAGCTCCTTGGGCGCGAACACGTTCGGTCGCTTGCCGAGCTCGATACGGAGGTCGGTCACGGTGCGCTCGCGCAGGTAGTCGAGCGGCGGGTTGGTGACCTGTGCAAACGCTTGGTAGAAGAAGTCGTAGAAACTGCGTCGCTCGTCCGAGAGCACCGCGAGCCTCGCAGTGTTGCCCATCGATGCGATCGGTTCTTTCCCGGAGGCGATCATCGGCGCGAGGACCCGCGTGATTTCCTCTCGGGTCACGCCGTGCAGCGTTCCCACATCGGCCACGGAAGGTTCGCCCCCGGCTTGGGCACCCCACAACGGGACGAGCCGCGCATCGAAGCGGGCACCGTCATTCTCGCGTGAGCGGCTGGGGTCGCGAAAATGTACCTTGCCGTTGTCGAGTAGAATGGTCACCCCGGTTCCGGCCCGCAGGGTCCCCTTGGCGATGATTTCGGCCGGCGGCTCCGCGAAGACACCTGCCTCAGAGGCCAGGTAGAAGCGGTCCTCGGTCGTCATCCAACGGGCTGGGCGAAAGCCGTTGCGATCGAGGCGCGCGCCCACGACTTCGCCATCGGCATAGCCCAACAGCGCCGGGCCGTCCCAGGGTTCGACCGCGCGGCCCCAGAAGTCGTAGTAGGCGTTACGCTCGTCGGCTGGTGGCACCATGATCGTCAGCACCTCTTCGATCCGCGGGATCGACGAGCGAAAGCGCAGCGCCTCGGCCATCTCATTGAGGTTGCCGCTATCGGAAATGTCCTGATGCGTCAGCAATCCATCCCGCGAGAGCCCCAGCGCCTGCTCGCGCGAGTAGGCCCACGAGCGATTGCCGGCGATGGTGTTGATCTCGCCGTTGTGGGCAAGCATTCGCAGGGGCTGGGCCTTGTCCCAACTCGTTCGCGTATTCGTCGAGAACCGGCGGTGAAACAGGCAAAAACGCGTGGTGTAGCGCTCGTTTGCCAGGTCCGGGTAGAACAACTCGAGGTCACACGCGCGACAAAGTGCCTTGTAGATGATCGTACGCGCCGAAAGGCTGGTGAAATAGAGGTCAAACCAACTGTCGGCGCGGCGTAGGCGGGTACGCGTCATCTGTTTGGCGGCGTACAGGCGTGCTTCGAAGCTGGCGAGGGTGCGACAGGCGCGCGGTCGGCCAATCACGGCTTGACGAATCACTGGTAGGTTGTCGCGGGCGATAGGGCCGAGCACTTCGGGCCGGATCGGCACGTCGCGAAACGACTCAACCACCAGATCCAACATCCCAAAGTTCTCGCGGAAGACCTCGAGGGCGCGTCGGCGTCGGCGATCGTCCTGGCTCAAAAACAACGTCGTCACCGCCACGCGCCCGGGTTCCTCGTTGAGCAGCAGCCACGGAATCTCGGTCATGACACCCGAGCCGTCGCCGGTTTGCTGGTCGCCCGCGAGTGCACCTCGATGCTCGACCCGCTCGAGCGCCCGCAGACCCGCGTCGAGGATCGCGTGCTCAAAACGACCTTGGCGGCTGACGACGAAGCCTACACCGCAGGATCCAAACTCGGGCTCTGAATCCGTCGAGACGTCGTTTCTCATCCTGGAGGGCATCTGGGTGAGCATCTCTCAGAGTAAACTTGTTGGCTACCAACAAGTAAGTGAGGATTCAAGAATTCGTTGCGATACCCTCGAATCTCGCGGGAGCATGGAGTCGGGTCGTTTGACGCTGCCGAACTCGTTGGCTCCGCGAGCAGAAATAGGCAAGTGAACAGCACAAATGTCCACATCATCCCGCCCGCCGGCGTTGTATGATCAAAAACCCTACGGTCAGCTCCGACAATGTCCGGCCTTGCGCCACTCCTGCGGGACTTTCGACAATCGCTCCACACGCTTAACTCAAGTGGTGTCGCGCCGACAGGCGTGCCCGGAGTGACGTTCTTTTGGAACGACAACTCGGTGCCTCGCGCCCCGCTGCTCTACAACTCGGGGCCTGTGATCAGCTTGAAGGCGATGAAATGCCGACACCGTTCCCTTGTCCGCGCGTCTAATGGTTACGCACTTTTGCAGGAAGGCGCACTGGAGGTGTGTTCGCTAGTGAACGCTGCCGAAGGCTTGATGGCGCGGCGCGAACTGCGCAGTCCAGGCCTCGCTTCGAGTACTGGTGAGAAGTCCAGCTAGCCGCTAGCCGCAGGAGCATCGCGCACTGCCCAGCCGATTTTGGGTCGCAGTGCCAGCGTATCCTCATCCTGTTCAACTCCTATGAATCCGGCGAGCAGCTCCATTTCGAGGTTCGTGCCCAGGTACAGCCAGTTCATCGGAGCCCGCGACAAACCACTGGGAATCGCTGCGGGATCGATACTCGGTACACGCACCTCACCCGGGCGCGACCTACGTCGTTGGCGCAGGCCCGGGCCTAGCTGGCCTGCGCGCTCACCTGCGAGGTAGGGGAAAAGCATTCCGATCCATCCCGTGACCATTTCGGTACCACTCGCCGGTGCAGAGATATCGTAGATCTTGGCCCAAAACGCCGGGTCGGCCCGGCCACAACTGGCGGAGAGAAAGTGTTTGATGATGGGTTCGAGGTTGTCTGCCCAGGTGTCGAGCTCGAGTTCTCGCAGCGCGCCGAGACGTTCGTAGATATCCTCCCAATCCGAGGATTCGCCCTCGAGGGTGATATATGGAATCCCGCACAGGCTGAGAAGTGTATATTCAAAAAATGCCTGAACCGTATCCATCATCGAGACCTCAAATGCACAGCGCTCGACCGGCCCGGTTGTCGAAAACTCTGGCACCAGGAGGTCACGCTTTTTGCCGAGGAAGTCTGAAAGTTGGCGGTCGAAGGCATCAAATACCTGCTCCCACGGGTTTTCGGGGGAACCCTTGACAAAGTCGTCGCGGCGCACGGTCAGCCTCCGCTTGCCCTCAAAGTTGACGAAGTAGTGGCGCCAGCGCTCAGGGTTGAGGTTGATGTGGGTTGCAATCCCGTGGGCGATACACAGCCAGATCATATCGGGTGAAAGGACAAGTGGGCGATGCTCGCAATAGGCTTGGTAGACAGCACGTACCAGTGGATGCATCGACCAGGTACAATAGTTGTTGCGGACAAATAATTGCGGATCGAGGAGCGGGCGATCGCGGTCGGAACATGCCTCGACGGGCCCTGTAGCTGCGGCTTCGACGGACACATGGCCAGCACAGGTGGCGAGAGGTGTGCGAGCAGGCCTGACCTCGGCGACGGGAAATGTAGTGGGCATTTGAACCTCCAACGAGAGTTCGAGTATAAAGGCTGGCAGCGGTTGGTGTACCGGACAACGACCCGGCAACCTGGCGAGTCCGTTCACCGCGGCTCGACACCCAGTCATGGCCACGCTTGAATCTGGCCCTCGAGGAAGCTCCACACAGCGGCGACACGCGGGACATTTCGCAGGGCGCGATGGGTGACGATCCACAGGCGCCCAGGGTCGGGGAGTGGGGCATTGCGGGTGACAGTGGCAGGCCGACCAGACCGGTCGCGGGTAAAAATGCCGGTGAGATCAAACTCTTGCGGGCGTAGCGTTTTGGACTTCCCGTTTTCGGTGACGAAGCGGACGGCATCGTCGGTCACCGCAGTCGGCCCTCGGGCGTAGCGAGTCGACGGCCTCGAGCTCTTCGCCAACCCTCGCCCTCACCGGGTTCGCGTACGCCCTGGATCCGAGCGCTCTTTGTTGCCGCCTGGTTTCGTTGCGGAGCTTAGATTTTTGTGGAATTCATGATGAGCGATGTTCCAGCTGCGAGGGAACCCCCCATCTGGAACGTGATCGTCTCGGTTCGCTTGTACCAGTTGTTCGTGGACGGGTCCAGTGTGCTTCCGCGGAGTTGTTGCTCATACCAACGATCGACGGTGGTCGTGTAGGCCGTCCCCTCTGGCAGTTTCCCCATATGCACGTTCAGCGTTGCGTTGTATGTACTCTGAGGCGGAACGATAAACACCTGTGAGATCGATAGCGACTCAGTATTCGTGGACGTGGTCGACGTCTCTTGCGTGTTTGTATAGGAGAAGTTCAGCTGGACAGACCACGTGACCGTTTGGCTGACTGACGCGCTGGTGCCCCCCAATCCCGCCTCCGCTGATACTGTGCTCGACTTCGTATACGTCGTTTCTATACCAGAAGTGTACTGATTTGTGACTGTAACGGTTGTTGACTGAGCCGTTTCGCTGGTATACGTGATCGTCTGCTTCTGCTTTCTGCTGGTGTTGTTGGTGCCATTCATACTCGTGCTCAAGACGGCGCTCTGCGAGGAATTGAGCGGGATCTCAAGCGGCCTCACGATTTCTTTCATCGGTCGGATATTGTCCCAGGAGAAGCTCGATATCTTGTCATTGAATCCGACCTCCTTGAGGCTTCCTATTACCTTGAAGCTGCCCCAGGCTTTGATGTTTTCATAGGATGCGCCTGAGCCGTCGGAATGGTTGAATAACGACGCTGTCTGTGCATCCTCCAGCGTGTCCCAGCGTACCGAGCTCGCGCGATCTTTGACATGCCAACCGCTCAGGGAGTGGACCTCGCCAGCGTTCCACTCCGATAGAAATATCACCGTGCGATTGCCTTGAAGATGGGCGTGCTCGAAGAGTTCGATTGCACCGAGGTTCATGTCGGGTGTATGCCAGAACCATGAGGAGATGACATCGTTCATATTACATTTACTGAGATCGACGGCCTCGGTGCGACCGGTCCCAATGAGGTCGATGACTCGCCCGCAGTTTTTCAGGTTAAAAACGGTCCCATCGACCGCAGCCACATGATTCGTCAAGGTGACGACTGTTCCCGCAGGCAGATTAAACGCGATCCAGGTTGCTCGATCTTGGAGAGACGTTCCTGAGATAGTCTGCCGCTTCTCCTTTCGGAAGTCTCGAATATCAAATGTATATGATGAGCTGGACCAGCTGTCGTCCCTGTAGAGCGTGACTGAATACGCTGGGAGATTCGGCGGCGTGGCGGAAGGGGCGCGAAGGTTCGGAACGATTGCCATCTTTTTATCCTGGAGAGATCGGAGCATGGGTTGCTCGACCTGTCAAGCGATCCTTAAGGATGCAATTGAACACGGCGAAAGAGCGCATACGCGATCTTAGTAAGGGAGGGTCCGCCTCGCTTTGTCCCGACCACGGCGCTCGTTGCATCTCCCAGAGTTCCCGGACGATTACGATCCTGGGTACGACCCGGCGTGGGCGGTCGGCATACAGGTGTCTTCTCTTTTCAGTTTTTCCGACGATCCTGTTGGTTATCCTCAGTGGGTCGTTCCGTATAACGGGAGTGCCCCGATACTTCTCGACGAGCGCACGACCGAGGACGGGCGTGGCGAGCTGCGAATATGCTCCTATACGCCGTGGACAATGGCGAGGAGGTTCGGTATCGGCGCGATGTGATTCCTCGTTGAATCTATGCCCGTCGAGCAGGCCCGACAAAATGCAACTTCACAGTGGCGACCTCGGCCTCACAGGATCCAACGTGCGAGCAATGCGGTTTCCTATCGACACAATGCTCGTGGATGGTGTGATCGCCTCGCCGCAGGCGATGGAGGACAAGTGGGCGATCTATCTGGAGGGCGGCCGACTCCTGTTTGTTCGCAGTTGGCTGCGTCAGGTCATTGCCACCGCTGATGTTCGTGTGGAAGGGGGAGAAGCCGTGATAGGTCCCGTACGGGGCATTCACCGGAGACGCGCACGGTCGATGTCGCCGCGGCGCTTCTCAAAGCAGGAGCGCCGGTGGATGTGCGCTCGAGGCAGGGGGCAGGCTGTGCAAACCCAAAGTCCCGTGCACGTGCACGTGTTTTTGGACCACGGCGCCGATCCTAACGCCGTCGAGCACCGAGGCTTCACAGCGCTCCACCGCGCCGCCGAAATGGGCCAAGTCGATGTCGTCAAGGTGCTGCTCGCTGCCGGCGCGCGAGTCGACGTCGAGGCCGAGGGGGCAAGATCTCGTTTGCCATGAACTCCGACACTGTGGCTTCGGGGAGTATCCCGCTCGACGACAGTATCAAGCTGCGGCAGGCACAGAAGGGGGTTTTGCTCGCCGCCGCGCACTCGGCACTCGAGGCGCGAGGTCACTTCCCACGAATGAGCCGTAGCAAGGCGCTCGGTCTTCTCGCAAATGTGCGGGAGGGGCAGACTGCGCGTGGTAGTTACATTTCGCGAGTATTCGTCCCACTGAGACGCGCAACGAACTAGGACGCGGCTTCGGGGGCTTCAACGCCGTGCGCGCGGGCAAATGCG
>CAZUPD010000171.1:0-15936 GCA_964621785.1 uncultured Nannocystaceae bacterium | reverse complement strand
CAGGCCAAGATCGACGCCCTCGAAGCTGCGCCCGACGAACTCCCCAACGCCGGTGGATGGCTGCTGCGTACGGTCGAGACAAACCGCGAGGAAAGTTTGATCGCACCGATCCTCGACCGATACACACGGGATTTTCCCCACCTCGAGATCGGTTCGTACCCGCGGTGGGAACGCGGTGAGCAAGGCAAGTTACGGGGCATCGTGCGCGTCACCCTCGAAGCGCCGATCGCCCACAGCGAGGACGTCGAGCAGGCGCGGGCG
This sequence comes from uncultured Nannocystaceae bacterium, assembly GCA_964621785.1. Lineage (GTDB taxonomy): Bacteria > Myxococcota_A > Polyangia > Nannocystales > Nannocystaceae > JACKDW01. The sequence goes on along the minus strand of CAZUPD010000171.1, from coordinate 15,675 downwards.
AAGTTGGCGGCCGAACTCGCCGACAGCGAACCATCGAAATAACTCGATTCTCGGACCCCTGGAAAAGCGGCAAGGTCGTCGAGAAAGCCGCAGGCCAATAGGCGAGTCTGCTCACACCGAGCATCTGCGCCCGGCGAGTATGGCGAGAAAAGCGGCAGACTGCTAGGTTTCGGCCATGCGTTTTTTGCTTCCGTTGGTGGCTGTGCTGACCGCGACAACCGTTGCTGCGCCCGGCTGTAAGAGCGAGAAAAAAGACCTCCTCGCCTTCCCCGCTGGCTACCAGCCACAGACGGCCGAACTGACGTTTAACAAGGCCAACCTCGAAGCCTTCAACACGATGAACGGCGACGCCCGCGAGAAACACATTGAAGAGCTCCAGGCCGCGGCCGGCACCTTCAAAGGCCAGGCGGTCCACCAAAGTGGTAACGGGATCGGCGAGACCGTCGAAGAGTTCCAGTACGGCGACTACGAAATTCAAGCACACACGCCCGAGCCGGTGCTGTTTGAGATCACAATCGAGTACAACATCTACACGCAAAAAGACGTCGCCAAGGCGCTTCATCCCACGCGCCCGTTGGAATTTACTGGCACGTTGATCGATCTGCGCTACGAAGATGCCAGCAAGCCACGCAAACTATTCGTTCGCGTCAAGGCTGACGAGCTGAAAACCATCACCAAATAAGCGGGCAGACCTTGCTGGAATCGACTGGTTCCCCCCTCGCCTGGGGGATCTTTACGCTCATCATTTTGTTCTTGTTGGCCCTGGACCTCGGTGTCTTCCACCGCAAGGCCCATCGCGTCGGCATGCGCGAAGCCCTGTACTGGTCGATCTTTTGGGTCGCCTTGAGTCTTTGCTTCAACGGCTACATCTGGCACAGCCTCGGCCAAGACAAAGCTGTCGAGTTTCTCAACGCCTACATCATCGAGAAGGCGCTGAGTGTCGACAACATCTTCGTCTTCATCGTCATTTTCCGCTACATGAAGGTGCCGCCAGCGCATCTGCACCGGGTGTTGTACGCCGGGATTTTGGGTGCCCTGGTCCTGCGCGGCCTGTTCATCTTTACCGGGCTCACGATCGTACAAACGTTCGAATGGACCCTTTATATCTTCGGTGCCTTCCTCCTCTACACCGGGCTGCGACTGCTGTTTGTCGGCGAAGAAGACGACGACACGACCCAAGATAATTGGGTCAAAAAGCAATCTGAGAAGTGGCTGCGGGTCACCAACAAGTACACGGGGGCACGGTTTTTTGTCCGTCAAAACGGGCAACTGTTTGCGACCTCGTTGTTTGTCACCCTGCTGATGATCGAGACCGCCGACGTCGTGTTCGCCCTCGACTCGATCCCGGCGATCTTCGGCATCAGCACCGACCCCTACATTGTATTTACAAGCAATGTGTGCGCCATCATGGGCCTTCGGGCGATGTTCTTTTTGCTCGAGAACGTCATCGAAAAAGTTGTCTACCTCAACTACGGACTCGGTCTGATCCTCGCGTTTGTCGGCGTCAAAATGATCATCGAGCTGGGAGTTGGCCCGTGGCTCGCACCGGTGCACATCGAGCCGGAGTGGTCGCTCGGTGTGGTTGGGACACTGTTAGTCGGTTCGATGGTGCTGAGCCTGTTGTTCCCGCCCAAGACCGATCCCAAACTCGAATCCGCCGAGACCACGACCGACGGCGAGCTCGCCAAGGCGAGCCCGACCCAAAACGATTGAACGAAGGTCGGCCTGGCAAAAGGTCAGTCGGTCTCGATCACCGGGCGCACGCGGAGCGTCGTCGGCACGGTGCCATACTCGGGGACATTGCGGCCGCGGTGCCGCTGTGTCCGTTGTTTTTGTTCCTCGTGGAAGCTCTGACCATCTCGCCCGTACATCTGGAAGCTCCAATCGGTCGAGGTCGCCTGCGTGGGGTCGGCAAAGTTCTCAAACGTCACCCGATCGACGCCGCTTTTGAACACGACCGCACCCCAGTGGTAGTTCCAGGCTACGGACGTACCACTTGCATATTCATCTTGATTCGAGACGATCACAAACCCCTCGCCGACCTCGGGCGCAGCATACTTGTTGAGCCCGACAACCTGGTCGAACTCGTCGCGCAGTGTATCGGACAGGTTCATGTATCCCTCCCACGCGTTGTCGAACGAGTCGTTGGAGATATCGCGGAAAATCGCGGTCAACATTCGCTGCGGCGTGCCTAGCCGGACGGTCCGCCGGTGGACTGGGCTGTAGTAGCTGAAGGTCTCGCCGTAGGTCTGTGGATCTGTCTCCTTCACCAGTCGACTTCGGAACCCCGTGATCGTGCGTTTCCAGGTTGTCTTTTGAATCCGGGCCTTGTCGTAGACCGCCTTGGTTTTGCCCTTTTCGCTGCCGGTCATCACGGTATGGGCCGACTTGCCGCAGTCCGAGGGCCAGTACATCCCGGACCCGCTCCCGCCCCAACTTTGGGCCAGATTTTCCGGGACCACCCGCTGCAGGGTCTGCGACGTCGAGTTGACCGTCGTCTGAATCGTGTCGGAGGAATCACCCGACAACTTCAGGCCCGACCCCTGGCTCTTGAGTGTCGCCGCCGATCCGCTGATGAGACTGCTGAGGGCGTAGCACTCGTGCCCGCCAAAATGGCTCGGCTGAAACACGGCGAGTTTGCCATCGTCGGAGATCCGCCAGGGATACACCCCGTCAATCGCTTGGGGGCCGGTTCCGGAACCCGGCCACATATCGGTCTGTGCAGTCGTGTAACGCTGGAGCACACCGTCCGCCTTTCCGGAGCTGGCCATCGCAGGTCCGTGGCTGCGACCGAAGGGCCCGACCCGACCCGCCATCCGATCGGCCTCGCGCTCGAGTCGACGATCGGTATTGAGGCCCGCCCCGCCCCGTACAGAAGAATTGGCCCGTACCCTGCCCTGGCGCTGCTGTACGACGTGCCAGGCTTCATGGGCGAGATGCTTCTCGTGACCCTTGCCGACGTGAATATCCGACCCGCGAGTAAATGCATCTGCACCGACTTTTGTCGGCTGTTTGGAGTTGTAGTGCACGCGAACATCCGACAAGTCCATCCCCGAAAGACGTTGGACCGCCTGAGTCAGTCGCGGAGGAAGTCCCCGCGCCCGCCCACCGGTCCCCGCGTGGGGCGAGAGTTTGTCCCGAGTCGCCATCTGTGAGACTGCGCGATTGCCAAGCATTCGTTGCAGTTGCATCGTTCCCGAAGTCGAATCGAGCTCCTGTTCCTCGTCAAAATCAAATGCCGGCCGTCGGCCGTGTCGTCGTCTCCCGAGTGCGTTCCACATCGTCCCTACCCTTTCCTCCCAAAACGCTAGCCCTTGGGTACGATCCGCAGCGTCGTCGGATTCGGCCCGTATTCGTCAAATAACTTCCCGCGGTGATGCATCTTGCGTTTCTTATGGTCGTCGTGCCAGGTCTGCCCCTTTTCGCTTCCGTACATCTGGAAGGACCAGTCGTTGCTGGTTTTCTTGGACGGATCGGCGAAGTTTTCAAACGTCACCGAATCGCCGCCACTTTTGAGGACCACAGCCCCCCAGTGGTAGTTCCACCCAGCCTTCGTACCACTTGCATATTCATCTTGATTGGCGACGATCACATAGGCCTCGCCAATCTCGGGCTGGGCGTACTGGTTGAGCCCCACGATCTGGTCGAACTTGTCGCGCAACTTGTCCGAAAGTTTCTGGTAGCCCTTCCACGCGTTTTGAAACGAGTCGTTGCTGATGTCCTCAAAAATCGCCGCGAGATGTTCCTGCGGCGTTCCGAGGTCGACCCGGCGCTTGTGCTTGCTGCTGTAGTAGCTGTAGGTGGTCCCGTAGGTCTTGGGATCGGTCTGCTTGTCGAGCCCTTTGCGAAAGTCCTTGATCTTGAACATGTACTCTTTTTCGATGATGGCCTTGTTGTACTTGGCCTGACTCTTCCCCGACTCGTCGCCCGTCATCACGGAGTGGGCCGAGCCGCCGCAGTCGGACACCCAGAACATCGAGTCACCCGAACCGCCGTAGCTGAGGACTTCGTTTTTGGGGACGACGCGATAGAGCGTTTCAGAGATCTTGTCGTTGGTGATGCTGACGGCGTCCGTCTTGTCGGCCGTCATCGACAGACCGCCACCCTGTTTTTTGATAATTTCGTTGGCTGCTGTGATCTGGCCTTCGACCGCGTAGCACTGATGTGAGCCGAAGTGGCTGTCTTGGTAGACGGCGAGTTTACTGTCGTTCGACACGCGAAACGGAAATGTCTTCCCGCTATTTTTGGGGCCCTTGCCCTTGCCAGGCCAGGCTTCGGGCGAGCAGATCGAGTAGCACTGGACCACTCCTGGACCACCCCCGATTTGACCGACACTCGAACGACTTCCGCCGAGCGAACTCCCGGCGGTCTCGTAGTTGGGGAAGTTTCCCAGGGTCGACGCGCGTCTGCCCATTCGGTCAGCTTCGGACTCGAGCCGGCGATCGGTGTTGACGCCCATGCCCGCACGCATCGAATGGCTGCGCACCCGCCCCTGTCGCTGCTGCACCACGTGCCACGCCTCATGCGCAAGATGCTTTTCGTAGCCGTGACCAACATAAATATCGGAGCCGCGGGTAAATGCACCTGCACCGAATCTCGATGGCTCGTTCGACCCGTAAAAGACCCGAACATCCGAGAGATCCATCCCCGACATCCGTTGCACCGAGGACATCAGCCGCGACGGCAAACTCTGGGCCCGACTGCGACCGCCACGCCTCGTCGGGCGACCCCGCATCATCTGGGCGACCGTGCGGTTGCCAAAGCGCTTTTGCAGGTCGACCTCGGGTTGCGGCTCGTGCTCGACCTCGTCGGTTGTTTTCTCATATCTCTCGGGTCCCAGTCCCGAGCGAACCCGTCGCTCCGCTTCCCGGGGGCGAGGCAAAAAAAGGTGACGCATGCGATCCTCTCTCCCATACTACATGACCTTTAAGACATATATTATTCAACCGGGTCAAACGAGGGTGCACCAATAAAAATGACTCTAAGGACATTTTGAACAAACGCTTCACTCAAAAAGTTGCGCGGATACTGGTCGCACGGCACTGTCCATGGGACACATTCCGATGACCTCGACGCGAATCACCAGCTTCATGGGCTCCCTAGCGATGCTCGTGCTCCTGTTTGGGTGTGGGAACCGTCGAGCTCCTGCCTGTGACCACGAAGCTGTGGCCCAACTGGCGCAACAACTTCGGAACGCCACACCGCGTGACCATCCCGACCTCGTGATGGAGCAATGGGCTTGTCGAGGGCCCGCGTTCGTCACCGAGTCCTTCGAGATGCGCCAACGGTTGCGAGATGGGCAAAGCTTGGCAATCCGTATGCACGAGACGATGGAGGCTCGCTCGCGGGCATTCGAGAAACTCTGTCCGGAAATGACGTCGATTTATTCGCGGGCAGCCACCAAGCCCTTCAATCAACGGGCTCAAGTCGTCTACGACGACTGCGACTTGGCCCGCTTGAATGTGATCTCGCGTGAGCGATTTATCCGTCGCGATACCGCCAGTACCGTCCCATGGGCCGCTTACCAGTGGTTACTCGACGACGGTGTGGCGGCGGATGATGCCCGCGAGCTCACGCGAGCACTGCTCCTGTTCAAACAGCGAGAAGATGTCGAGCTCTCGCTGCCGACTGACTATCAACCGGTACAAGCGAAGATCGAACTCCCGCGCGTGCCACTCGGCACCGAGATCGTGGTGACGCCCGAGCAACTGTATGTCGATAACCGCAGGTTTGAGCTACCAAAGAGCGGCCAAGAGTCGCTCCTCCCCTATGTCTACGAACAGCTCACGAAGGTCAACTCGCAGGCGAGCGCGGGCCCGGAGAAACCGGTTCTCAACATCTACTTCGACCGTCGTGTCAAAGTCAGTGTTGCTACAAGTATTCTCTTCACCGCGAGCAAGGCAGGATTTGACCGCTGGAACTTTGTCGTGGAGATCTGGCCGTTTGACTACGGTGTTGTCGACGTGCACGTTCCAGAGTGGACACGGGAGTCGATTCGCATTCGAATCGAGGCCGATGGTTCGGCGATACGCTCTGGTACCGAGTCACCCGAGCTCGTGCATATCGATGCACATGACGATGTCACGATGGCGCAGTGGATCGAAGTTGCGACGGCTGAACGCGTTCGCTGTACCACCCACAAATCCTGCCTACCGATTGCGTTTGCCCGGTGAGGTGCTGTGAGAAACTGATTCGTCCACCGTTGCCAAGTCGGTGAGCGCCTGCACGATTGTGGCGTTGCGCGGCCATCTCGCTCGTGATGCCTCGAGCAGCGCCATCGCGTCCGCCACGCGTCCGAGACCAAACCCGAGAAGCCACGCCTCTTCGACCAGTTCGTGGGGTGTCAGGCGCTCGCCGAGTGCAGTCCGCAAACTCGCACGGCACGACGCCTCTTCGCGCATGAGAGCGGCATTTCGACCACTCGTCGAGGCGGCGCTGAGTGACGACATCCATGCAGATGCAAATAAAACGTGTAAGGAGCTAGCTGCTTGGACCGATTGTGTCATCTGAGCCAGCAAGGCCCGCGGGGCGTGAGCCAGGGCATCGATCCAGGGTTGCGGCGATCGCCGGTCCGAGATCTTGTACACACATGCAATTAGATTCTCTGCGTCTTGTAGCCGCCGCGCCGACCACCGGGCGGTCATCGTCTCGATCGCCTGGTCGCGCACAAATGCAGTGCAACCGTCCCCCAACGACGGGTCGAGGGCCGCACAACAGGTCGTGACATGTCCGAGTGCTTCAAGGACGCTCTCACACACCACATCGTCATCTTCGGCACGTGCGCGGGCGACCGCTCCCCACAGTCGCAATCCAACCTTCGCTGCGCCGGTACCGAGAATAAATGTATGAGCAAGTGGTTCGAGAACCCGACGAGCCGCCTTGGGATCGCCGGCGTGGAGCAACAGCGAAAGTCCCCAGGCGACGGTGCGTAGTTGCTGTTGTTCCCGCGTTCCGGGGAGGCGCTGGCTGTGTTGGATCCGTTCGACACGTCGGGCCAGCGGGTGGCTGGCATCCGCAATCACGGCGAGGCGCTGAGCTCGTTCGGTGGGTACAGCTGTACTCCAACGCTCGATGACCTGGTAGCGAAGTGGATCGCTTGTGCCCCACAACGCTGCTGCACACCACGAAAAAAGTGTGTGTGCAAATTTTTGATCGCCTGTCTCCTGGGCCATGGCCAACACGTCGCATACGACGGGGCCCAGCGTGTTGTTCTGGAGATTTGGCTGTTGTTGCGTTTCCTGGCCATCGCCGGCCGGATTCTCGCTCGCAGCCGTCGCGCGTGCGAGTAGTTCGGCGACCGGATCATCCTCTGGACCGATGTGCTGTTCCCGACCGAGATCCGCCAACAATCCCGACAGGGCCCCCTCCGCTGCCTGCCGGCGGGGACGATCACCGGCGGGGCGAGGATTCTCGCGGTACCTCGTGCGCGTGGCTTCGATATGCTTTCTCCGCGAAGTACGGGTGCCCCGATGTGCAGGCTCGACTGCGGGTGGTTCGGGTGCGTGGTCCAACCGACGAAGTTCCAGCGAGAGAGTTGTATCGTCACAATCCAGGGCCCACAGCGTCAGCTCCCACATCTCGGGCAGCTGCCAACCCATCTCCAACCATCGCGTGGCCAACAGGCACAGACCGACGTCGACCTCGAGACGACCCGCCGCGACGGATAAAAATGCAGATGCACTCAATCGGTCGATCAAATTCCGGAGGCTCTCCTCAACGTCGGCTCGCCGAAGTCCGAGCACCCAGCGCGGCTGGAACGTCAATCCGAGTTTTCGCCCGACAACCTGGACAGCGGGAGCGAGCCACAGGGCGACGGGTACGCCATCGCTCCGGGCACCTGAGATGCAGATACAAACACTTCCGGACATGCCCTTCCCATGCACACGCGGAAACCGGCGGGAGAGCTGCACATCCGAGACCTGCCATGCATCCGCGAGTCGGGCCTCGGCAATCGGGAGTGAGACACCGGAAAATCTGTGTAAAAGGGCATCTCGAAGGTTGCTCAGTGAGACCTCGGCAACCACCCGGGAGACCTGGATCCGGTGGCGATACAACAGGCTCTCGAGTGCCTGAGAGGTGATGTGTGTGGGCCGCTCGCCGACCAATCCGTGGAGTTCGACCAACCGGATCCCAGGTGCGAGCCATCGCTCCGCAAACGAAACCTCGACCCCGCCGCGACTGACACTCAGCGATAGATCGAAGCGGGCGGTCATCTCGCGATACCCAACAACGGCAAGTGAAGTGTATCGAGAGAATTCACGGAGTCGTAGTGTACAAAAAACCCGGGGACGTTGCCGGCCCCGGGTTCCGTGCATTTACAAGTCGAAATGCTAGTTGCCACCCATCCGGGCACCACCGAACGCAGCCAGTCGCATCAAACTCCCGCGCATTCCCACGCGGTCGCACATCGAGTAGGGTCGCATCTGCTGCTTGCCCTGCTCGTCTTGGTTGAGATTGGTATCGTAGGTGATAAACCGTTTGAGGATCTCGGCGTTGGTCGTGATGTGCCCGCGGGCCTTCGCCTCGAGACAACGGCTGTTGGCGAACAGTGAGTTGAGCTGCAGCGCTTTGCGCTCGGCCAGCTTGGTGTAGATTTCCTCGCGCTGTTCGGCAAACCCTTCGTCGGTCGCCTGCTCCTTGCGGTCGACCTTGGCGAGTAAAAACCCGTCGTCGGTTTCAAACACCTGCTCGATCACTTCGGCCTTTGGATCGGCTTCCCAAGCTGCAGTGATCAGGTCGGGTTGAGGGCCGATCCCGGGGATGGGCTTGCCCTTGGCGAACAACCCGGTCTCGCTGATCTTCGGTCGGCTGTCGGCTTCGGTGCCGCTCCCGAGTTCGCCGAGTGACTCGATTCCTGGCGAGGTTGCACCCAGAGCATCGGGAGCCTGAAACATCTTCTCGAGGGAGCCTGCCTCTTCCTTGAGTTTGAGCAGCGCCTCGTCGGCGGCCTGGCGGGCGAGCGCCTTGCCTCCGTCGCGCATCAAGGCTTCGACCGCGAGCTCGCGCAGGGCATCAGCCTCGGGCACGTCACCCTCGCGCAGACCGTCGATGTGGACGATGTAGTAGCCCTCGTCTCCGCTGACGATCTCGGAGGTCTCGGCCGGCTGCAGGGTTTTCGCTGTATCATCAACGATCGCTTCAAGACCCGAACCGGTGCCTTCGAGGCTGACCCAGTCGTAGTCACCACCCCGGCGAGCCGTGCTCGGATCTTCGGAAAATTCGCGGGCGACCTGGCGAAAATCCTTCCCCTCTTTGAGGGCAGCCGCGGCCTGCTCGATCTTTTCTCTTGCCTGTGCATCTTTATCGGCAACGGCTTTTTTCGCCTCGTCGTCGGCATCTTCGGCAGCGGCTGTGGGGCGTTTGACCTGGATAAACCGCAACCGCACCTGCTTGGGTAACTTGCTAAACCGGACCCCCTGCGAGGTGTATTGCTGTTTGAGCTCGTCGCTGTGTTCGCTGACGTAGGCGTCTATCTCCTCGGGCTTGGGGTCGACTAGGTCGGCGTAGTGGGCGTTTTGAAACCGGACGTAGCGCAGCGACATCTGGTTGGCCTGCTCGTCGTAGGCCTTGCGCAACTCGGGCTCGGGAATCACCACCGAGCTGGTGACGACGTCACGCACCGTCCGGGCAATGATCTCTTGCCGCTGCACCTCGAGATAGTCGCGCTCGTTGACCCGAAGCCTGCGCAACAGCCAGCCCTTGAAAATCTTTTCGTAGTTGAACTTGGTCCCGCCCAACCAGTCGAAGGTGTCGCCCATCACAATGAGGTGCCCGCGGAAGGTCAAGTCCTCGGCGTCTTGGGTGGTGCTCTCCAACCCCATCTCCTCGCCGACTTTGGCCAACACCCGACGCTCGACAATCGCGTCGATCGTCTCTTCTTTGACGCCCATCAACTCCTGCATGCGCGGATCGTTTTTGGGGATCTGGACCATCGGCGAGAGCTTGATCGCCGCCTCTTGGTAGGCGAAGTCGCTGCCCACGAGGGACTCGCCATAGACTTTGGCGATCGGTGTGGTGCCGAGCGTGATGGCGTCACTCGGGAGTCCAAAACTGAGGCCGAAAGCGAGGGCTAACACCCCCAAAATGACCCACATCACCATGCTTTTCGAAGCTTCGCGGAGTTTGATGATCATGCGCCCCGGGAAGGTACCGCCCTCGGCTGCAACCGCCAAACAGCTCAGACGCGGCTCAACTCACCTCACAGGCCAACCGTCACGGTGTTCACCGCGCAGTTTCAGGTTGGGCTCGAGGTGAGGATCATCCGCTTGGGAACAGGCGGCAGTCGCGGCGCGTCGACCGTTGCACCCACAAGCTTTTCCCCTGGCTCGATATCGTGAACATCTCTAACTTCTCTTTCTCGTCTTCTTTCAGCCATCGAAGCAGGGTTTCGTGATCGTCAAACGGCCTCGGATCCTCGGTTTGTACGGCACCCCCGCACTTGCGGTTTACCTGCTCGGGTTGTATGTGAAACCCCATTTTGCGCGAATGAGAGCGTCTGTCGCGCAGCTTCGACATCTGGGACTGTCCGCGCCTTGCGTTCCCGGTTAGGATCACCGCGCCAAAAACTGGCAAGCACCGACCCCCAGGAATTTTTCTCCACCCACCGACTCACGCATGCTCTTTGATTGGGTATACGGCCTGTTCTCCAACGATCTTGCGATCGACTTGGGAACGGCGACAACCCTGACCTACGTCAGGGGTAAAGGAATTGTGGCGCACGAGCCATCGGTGGTCGCTGTGCAAAAAAAAGGCACCACCAAACGCGTGCTTGCCGTGGGCAAGGACGCCAAGGAAATGCTCGGCCGAACGCCCGGTAACATCGTCGCCATTCGCCCCATGAAGGAGGGTGTGATCGCCGACTTCGAGGTGACCGAGGCGATGATGCGGCACTTCATCAACCGCGCCCACAACCGCCAGACCCTGGTCAAACCGCGGATCATCATCTGCGTGCCGTCGGGCATCACCGAAGTCGAAAAGCGGGCGGTTCGCGACTCGGCCCTGGCCGCCGGAGCGCGCGAGGTGTTTTTGATCGAAGAGCCGATGGCCGCGGCGATCGGTGCCGGTCTCCCGATCACCGAGCCGGGTGGCAACATGGTGGTCGACATCGGCGGTGGCACCTGCGAAGTCGCGGTGATTTCCCTGGCTGGGATCGTCGCCTGCAAGAGCATCCGGGTCGGCGGCGACAAGATGGACGAGGCGATCGTCCACCACATCAAGCGCAAGTACAACCTGCTGATCGGCGAGCGCACAGCCGAGAAAATCAAGATCGAAATCGGCAGCGCCTACCCCACGCCCGAAGTCATGACGATGGATGTCAAAGGTCGCGACTTGGTCGGCGGGATCCCCAAAACCGTTACGATCAACTCCGACGAGATCCGCGAAGCCATGAGCGAGCCGGTGAGTGCGATCGTCGATGCGGTGCGGGTGGTATTGGAACAGGCGCCCCCCGAGTTGTGTGCCGACATTGTCGACAAGGGCATCATTCTGACCGGTGGCGGGTCGATGCTCGCCGGCCTCGACGAGTTGCTGTCACGCGAAACCCAGTTGCCTGTGTTCCTGTGTGACGAGCCCGAGTTCGCCGTGGTCTTAGGGACAGGTGCCGCACTCGACGAGCTCGACCTCCTGCGCGAGGTGGCACTGACATGACACAGGCGTGGCGCATGGGCGTTGCGAGGTGAGCGATGGCGGTCTCGCTACGCAGCGTCCGCAACACGACCCTGGTCCTCGTCATGTTGACCATCCCGGTGCTGTTGCTGCGCAGCGCCAGCCAGGATCCACATCAACTCAACGCGTTTGATCGCTCGCTGCGAAAGATCGGCGGGCCACTCGAGGCTGGTGTCAGCTACTCGACCGCGACCGTCGCCGGCGTGTTTGAGCGCTGGGTGATGCAGGCCAAACTGCAGGACGAAAACATCGGGCTGACTGGCGAAAACCGAGAACTCCGCCTCAAGCTGCGCGAGCTGTTGCGTGTCGAAGAAGAAAACCGCGAGCTGCGACGAGCGTTGCAACTGCGCGAGCGCGTGCCCGAAGATCTTCTGTCGGCCGCCATCATCGGCTACGAACAATCTCCGCTGATCCGGGTGGTCAAACTCCAACTCGACCGCGGCTCTGACTTTGTCCAACCCGGCATGGCGGTACTCTCCGACGCCGGTGTGATCGGCAGGATCCACCGCACCTCGGACACGTTTTCCGATGTCCGCTTAATCACCGATCCTCGCAGCAAACTCGCCATCGAAGTTGCACGTACAAGGGCTCCGGGAATCCTCGAAGGTGCCGAGGAAGACCTGTGTATCGCCCATATCATCCCCAGCGACGATCCGGTCCAAGTCGGCGACATCATCCAGACCAGCGGCGCCGACGAAATGTTTCCCCGCGGCCATCCGGTCGGCCAGGTGACGGCTGTCGAACAGCTGGTCGGCGACCAGACCCGTGTCGAGGTTGTCCCGCTGGTGCGATTTGATCGACTCAACATGGTTTGGGTGGTGCTCGCAAGAGCCCCCGATCCCGATCCTCGCGCGGAACGTCCACCTCCACCGATTGCCGCCCACGGCCTCCAACCACTGCGCTAGCCAAACATTGGCTTGCAAATACATGCACGCACGTATCACCCCTCATCGCACTTCGCTTTGTGCACCCTCGCTTCGAGGCTCGGTGGGCTAGTCATGTTACGCGCACTTACCTTTGTGTTTCTCGGCTGGTTCCTGGTTGCCGCAGTCGCCGGACTCGGCCAAGCGCTGTCGCTGACGGTGATGTTGCCCGCAGCATCGGCTGCCGCGATCACCCACCTCGCGTGTGCCGAACTGCCTCGTAACCTCCGCGAGTTCGACCTGCCGATCGATCTTGGGCTGGCGATGCTGTTGGGGTACCTCGCCGATCTCCACGAAGGATTTCCCGCCGGTACCCTGTGCTTGGCCCACGGTGTCACCTACCTCGGCGTCCGCTGGGCGGCCGGCCGGCTCTCGCTCGAAGGCCTATTCTCGCGAGCCGTCGTCACCGCACTTGCCACATTGGCGATCGATCTGATCGCCTGGGTCGCACTCACTTCCGTACTCGCCGCTGCCGGAGTCGGCCAAGAATCGCTCACCCGCAGCCTATGGGTTCTCCACTGGCACGCATTGGCCACGCTGCTGGCCGCCCCAACGATTTGGTGGCTGTTCGACACGGCGTATAGACTCGGAGATCGACTCGCGATCATTGCCAATCGCGGCGGACCCCGACCCGATCGCCCGGGGCCTGTCACAACGAGGAATCGCCGACCGGGTCCCAAGCGTTCTTTCCCCCGTCCCTCCCCTGTCAAGTTGCCCCATGACCGGACTCCACAAAGCTGAGGACCTCAGGCGACTGCGACCGCGCCTACAGGCGATGGTCCTAGTCGTGTTAGGGGCATTTGCTCTGTTGGCCGGCCGCATGTGTCAGCTGCAGGTTCTCGAAGGAGTCCACTACAGCCGCCGGGCCGAACGCAACTTTGTCGACGAGGTTGTGGTCGAGGCCCCGCGCGGACGGATCTTCGATGCCAAGGGTCGACCGCTGGCGACCAATCGCCCGGCCTACACCCTCTACATCACGCCGCGTCCGCGACTCACCGAAGAGCGCCACACCCCCGATGGCCCAGCGGTCGGCTCACGCGTCCCGGTTAGCGATCCCGAGATCCGCGAGCTCACCGACCTGATCGACTTTGTCGATGACACCGACCGCGAAAAGTTCATCGCCAAGATCGACAGCCGCCGCGAAGATCCGGTCAACGGCAAGTACGCGACCGCTGTGCGACAAAACCTGAGTTGGGAAGAGTACGCGAGGATCCAGGCCCGCAGCGATCAACTCGGATACTGGGTCGAGATCCGCGAATCGTCGCGCCGGTATTACCCGCGGGGCACCCTCACAGCGTTTGTCACCGGCTACGTCGGCGAGATCACACCTGCCGGCCTCGAGCGCTCGAGCGGGAGCTACCGCCCCGGCGATCGTGTTGGCAAAACCGGGATTGAACGCCAGTGGGAGAACTACCTTCGAGGGCGTCTCGGCAAACGCTCGCGGGTCGTCGATGTCCACCGGCGCTCGGTCTCCGATCCACCGCCCGACGCCGTCGCAGCTCTTCCCCCTGACGAAGACCCAATTCCTGGGCAGGACATCTATCTCACCCTCGACCTCGACCTTCAGCGCACCGCAGCTCGGGCATTTGAAGGGATCCACGCCGGAGCCGTGGTCGCCCTCGAGCCCGACACCGGACGGATCTTGGCGATGCTCTCGGTCCCGGCGATCGACCCCAATCGCTGGCAACAACCGATTCGCCGCGAGGAGTACACGGAGTGGTCCAAAAGTCCGTTTAAGCCTTTTATCGACCGTACGATTCAGGAGCACTTCTTTCCCGGGTCGACCTACAAAGTTGTATCTGCATTGGCTGCGCTCGACGACCCGACCTTCGACCCCGAGCGCGAGGTCGAGTGCAACGGGTTTGTCAAGTACGGTGGTCGGCGATTTAAATGTACACACAAGCATGGTCCGGTCAACCTCGAACAGGCGATCGTCCAGTCGTGCAACGTCTACTTCTACACCATGGCCATGGAAGAGGTCCTGACCCTCGACCGGATGGAGCAGTTTGCCCGTCGCTTGGGGCTGGGTGAACGCACTGGTTTGGGGCTCAACTCCGAGGTGAAAGGACGGATCCCGACCGAGGCATTTGAGGCACGCGAAGGGACCTATCAACGCGGTGTGCGTCTCAACAGTGCCATCGGCCAGGGTAACGTCACCGCCACGGTGTTGCAGCTCGCAGTCGTCTACGGGGCACTGGCCAATGGCGGTCGGGTGATGACCCCGTTTTTGGTCGACCACATCGAGACCTCCGACCACAAGCTCGTGTTTCGCAATCAACCGCAACAACGCCGTGACCTCGACCCACTGCCGCGTGGCGATCGACAACGCATCCACCGCGGGCTCGTGGGTGTGGTCAACGACGAACTCGGCACGGCCTACAGCGAGCGTCCAGACAATGTCGAAGTCGCCGGCAAGACGGGCACGGCCCAGGTCGCGGCCCTCGACCGAAAAAAACGGGCTGATGCGGATCTCGAAATTCCTGGCTGGGACACTGGGAAAGAGCACGCCTGGTTTGCGGCCTATGCACCTGCAACGAATCCGCGGATCGCAGTCGTGGCCCTCGTCGAGCACGGAGGTGTTGGTGCCGATGCAGCTGCACCGATCGTGATGAAGGTGATCCAGGCCTATCTCGACAGCCAGGAAACCATCGGTAGCGCCCGCAAGCCGCGACCCACGGGCGTTCCGCCTCCCCTCCCCGGCCAGCGTCAAGGGCCTTCGCCGGACGAGCCGCAGGAAGAGGGGCCGAACCGATGACCAGTTTGATTGCACACACACATTTCATCGGGTACGCACGATCCGTGGGTGATGCGCAATTACGTGTACACGCATTTCGTTCGGAATGTGATCGCCGTACAGGGCCCTACGTGGCCCAACCTGGAGGGCCTCGTGCGATCTAAACGCCCGATACTCGGCCGTCCACGCTCCCTACTCGGTCGAATTTACCGCGCCGTGGATTGGGTCGTCGTGTTTTTGACAGCCCTGATCATCGGGCTTGCCCTGGTCAATCTCAACAGCGCGGGCAATGGCGACTGGTCGGGAAAATTTATGGGCCAGGCGCGGTGGGTCGGCCTCGGGACCCTGGCGGCG
>CAZUPD010000170.1:7593-16023 GCA_964621785.1 uncultured Nannocystaceae bacterium | reverse complement strand
GTGCAGCAGCGCGTAGCGGACGTGCCTGGATCGCTTTGGCTGCAGCGAGGGCCTCGCTCGCCAAGGCCTCACCCCGCTCGAACTGCTCGCCGCGTTCCGCGACCCTGGCCTTCACCAGCAGGGCCTCGATCGAAGTCCACTCCGGGTTTTGAGCATCGCTAGTGAAGCCGCTGTTGCGCCGACGAAGGGCCTCGCCGGCGAGGTACTCGAGGTCGTCGCAACGCTCGAGTGCCGCTAGGCCGGAGACTGACGCAACCGCATTCACGAGCGTCTTGGCATCGGGGTTTTGGAACTGCTCGGTGACCGCGTGGAGTTCCTGGCGGCGGCGCCCGAGGCACGCAGCTTGTTCACTCACCGCCGGTGGGAGGGCACCGTGGTGACCCTCTCGGGTGATGCAGGCCTCGACCATCGCCACCGAGAGGGCGGAGCTGTACGCCTCGATTCTCGGCTGTACGTTGGCCCATGTCGCGGCGCCGTAGCTCACGCCGAGCTCGTCGATTGCCCGCGCGACCGACTCGGCGATCGCTGGACTCCAGACATCGTCAAGCACTCCCGCGTCGGCGCAGCGTTGTGCCGGGCTTTCGCCGTCCTCTTGGACGAGGGCGAAGGTCGTGGCGATGAGTGTGACGAGCGCAAGCAACAAGCTTCCCGCGATCGCAACGTTGCGGCGGAAATTCACCGCGGCCGCCAGGTTCTCGAGGAAGAGCTCCATGGTCGGGTAGCGATCATCGCGATCGAACGCGAGGCCGCGGAGTAGGGCCCGACCGACGGCCGACGGCACCGACCCTTTGGGCAACGCTGGTGGTCCATCGCTGACCTGGCTGCGGAGCCCGTTGACACTCTTCGCCTCGTAGGGTCGTGCACCATAGAGGGCTTCCCACAGCGACACCGCGAAGGCGTAGATATCGCAGCGGGCGTCGGTCTCGACGAGGAAGAGCTGCTCTGGGGACATATACGCCGGGGTCCCGAGCAGTGTCCCCGCCTGGGTGAGTTCCGTGCTCAGCGACACCGAACCCGACTTGAGCAACAACGCCGAACTCACAGGTGCCGACCGTGGGACAGGGCTGTTGTTCGATGGCAGCACACTCGCCCTTGCGAGACCGAAGTCGAGGATCCGGGGGCGACCATCGTCGCCTACGAGAACGTTGGTCGGTTTGAAGTCGCGGTGGATCAGGCCGGCGCGGTGAGCTTCGGCCAAGCCCTTTCCTGTCTCGATAAACATGTCGACGATCTCGCGCCACGAGGGCTCGGCAACGCGGTACCAATCGCGAAGCGTGGCTCCTTCGATGTACTCCATCACCAAGTAGACCTGGTCGTCGTGGCTTCCGGTCTCGTAGACTTGGACGACGTTGGGGTGGGAGAGCTTGGCCAGGGCTTGGGCCTCGCGTTGGAGGCGGGCGCGGCCCATGGATCCCTCTTCGGGGCGACTGAGAAGAAGCTTGATGGCGACCCGGCGATCGAGTTCGTCGTCGTGGGCGGCGTAGACCACCCCCATGCCGCCCTGACCGAGGCGACGAAGCACGGTGTAGCGGCCGATTTTCAGCGGCGCATCGGTGATCGGAGGAGCCCCGCGCGTGGTTGCGGCGGCGTGGGGCTTGGGTTCGATGCGGGTCTGTGCGTCCCGATCGGATCGGGTCAGCGCGGGAACAGAATCATCACTCCGGTCCACGCGCTCGCCTCCCGTGTTTTCCCCACCCATCACCCCGGCCGAGTATACCCCACGCGGCATCGCAACAGGGCTGCCAATCGCCGTCTGAACGCCGTACATCGCTCTTCACAGCGCATTCGCGAACAAACAGACATGCTCGAAGAGACAGAAAATTAGTTTCGGTATCGCCCCGTTGTCATGGCGAAATGTACCGGTAAACTAAAATTTGTATACGCAACACGCACGCGAAGCCATTCACCGATGATAGAGCCGCATGATGCGAGCATCAACAGTGATCGTTGTCGACGTCAATGGGCGAGTCCATATGGGAGGACTCGCAGTCGCTCACCGCGAAGCTTCCTCGGCACGCCAGCGCATCAGCAGGAGAATGTACGCCGCGTCGGCTAGCAAAAATGTTGCCATGAATGTCGCCATCAAGGGGAGCCCTAAAACATCGATAAAAACATAGCACATCAGTTGAATCCCAACCAGCCGCAACCACGCGACCGCCAGTGACTGCCCGGGTAGGTTCTCGCGGTTGAGCGCCATGTTGACATATGAAAATGAAATCACAAGTGTCGGAACGATGCCCCAAAAAACGCAGTGTGCACCATTTGTCGCGAATATCTCTCGACTGAAAAAAACGAGTAGGAATGCGACCAGCAGTGAAACCGCGATCACCACCCCTACGATCGTTCGACCGAACTTCTGCAACAACTGCCCCGCGGGTTTGTACTTTGCGATTTGGTAAAGCATCACGAGATCGGCAGTTGCCCACGCAACACAGAAATAATGCATCATCTCGTTGACCCGTGCAGGGTCGACAAACGGATCGGGCAAATCGGTTAAGATATTTCCATCGACGAACGCGAAGGTCAGGTCCCAGATGATATTGCCACAAATGGGAATCAGCGCCATCCCATAGGTTTTGCGGCGAAATCCCATCACGATGATGATGACATAGGCGACGACCCACGCGGAAAACCCAGTTAGCATGAGGACGAGTTCCATGATTCGGGGTTCCTCCATTTGTGGTTCAACGGAGTCGAAAGCAAGCTTTGACAAACGTTGGGTTCACCCCGTACTCATACCGTTCGCAGCCTGCGTATGCAAGATCTATTTTGGGTCGTGGGCCCACGCAACACACTCGCCAGAAACTGCGTTTCACCACTTGATAGCGGAGAGAAAGAGCGCCCGCGCGAAAACCTGCGAGCGTCGAGGTTCCAAACCTACGGGGCATCTCAGCGAGTCCTTCGGTCTGTCAATGTCGCCCCACAAGCCCAAGCAGGTTTGTCTGGTGGCAGCCAGTCTTCGCATTCACCCTGTGCCGGAAGAGCGGACAAAACCACGGCAACGGTGGGCCTCGGCATTAAGGCCACAGGCTGCAAACACATCAGCAGCTGCCAGCAACGCATTGTCTGAGACATTATCGAAGTACTCGCGCCAGCTGAGCACTGTCCGGGCAAGTTCGATCTGGGCGCCGTACACTCGCAGTGTGCGAGCACTCTGCGCGAACGTGTCCCACGCTGATTCATGGTCCCCACAGTGTATCTGACACAACGCGAGTGTACGCAACGCGATCCCCTTGCTCAGGAGTGCTCCTGTGGTGTTTGATAGTCGGTGAACCTCCGAGACTTTCTCGCTCGCGCCGGCGAAGTTTTCGGTCTTGAGCTCATACTCTGCCTCCGCCGTGAGAAGCCAGTCGAAGCCGATCGGATGGCGGCCAAATTCTGAGCAACCAGCCCGACATTGTCGGAGCATTTCTCGTGGGTCGCCGTCGGTTCGGATCACCGACCAGGCTGTGAGCAACCTGCTGAGATAGCTGTAAAGGGGCTCCAACTCGTGGCTCATCCGCAGAAGTTCTCGGGTGTAGGCGTGGGTGCGTTCGTAGTCACCAAGGAAAAACTCGATCGTCCCACCCATGACAAAACAATTCGGAAGCGCACCGCGAAGGCCTGCCCGACGCAGCTCGTCAATCAGTTCTTGAAGCGAGTTCCGAGCGAGGTCTGGGGCGCCTAGCAAACCGCGAATACACGCGAGCAGCCCGGTATTTCGCGACCACATACGGAGGGAGGGACTGCCCTCCATAAGTTGTCTGGCTTCTTCGACAAATCGTTCGGCATCCGGTAGCGCGCCCACAAAAAACTTGAGATGTCCGATGGTACTCAAGGCTTGACCCACGAGAAACTCGTTGCCTAGATTTTGTGCCCGCGGAATCACCTGTTGTAGATGTGACAGCGCCACCTGACTATCCATATCGAGGTATGCTGCGACCCCTTGGTGAAACGCCAAATGGCACTGCCGGAGCTCACCGATAGGCTCACCGCCCGCGACGAGCGTTCGAGCGTCATCGGCAGCAGCCGCGAGGGCCGACCGGGAGCTGCGCGGCGACAACGTATGGAGTTGACTTGCTAGTTTGATACTGGCATCAATACGCAGGCGATAGCGCTCGCCGTCATGTTCGATATTCGAAGCTGCGCTCAATGCCTGCCGGTAAAAACTCCGTGCTTCGACAAATGCCCCGAGGCTCGCCGCCGCATCGCCGGCTCGAAGAAGGTACCGATGGGCTGTTGCCCACACCCCGCCACGGAAGAAGTGTTCCCCCAACACATCGCAAAACTCGGACAGGCGTTCGGCGAAAAGCTCCTCAAATGCACGGCCAACCATTTGATGGAGTTGCCGCCTACGAGCCCCTAAAAGGCTGTTATACGCGACTTCTTGGGTCACGGCATGGCGGAATACATACGCGACTTCTGGGTTTCCGAGGTGTTCGCGGATCAGCTCAGCCCGATTGAGCTCGCGGAGGGAAGGATCGATGTTGGCACCATCTTCATAAATGAAGAGGAGGACCCGGCGTAGAAATACGCGACCGATGACAGAAGCTTGCTGGGCCAACCATTTTGTATCGGGTGGAAGTCGATCGAGTAGCGACATCACAAGCCCATGGAGTGTGGCCGGGAGTTTGACCTTTGAAAGATCGACGGCAGCGTGCAAACGGCCATCGCTATCCCGTACCAATGCACCGACATCGACGAGAGAGCGAAGCATCTCCTTGATGAAGAACGGATTTCCCTCGGCCTTGGCAACGACGAGACGCCTGAGAACATCCGGTACCGTATCTGTCTGGAGAATCGACCGGATCAACGACTGGCTCATTCGACCTGTCAGGCGTGTCAAAACGAGGCGATAAACAAAGCTTTCCGGAAGCCTCGAGAGCCGTATGTACGACGATAAATGTGGGTTTTTACTGTACCCCGGCTCATCGCGCGCCGTATAGACGAGTGTGTATGCATGATCGCCAATATTCTGAAGAAGGGCATCAAACAGTTGTTGGCTGGCACTATCAGCCCACTGCATGTCCTCGAGTACCACGACACATGGTCTCGACTTGGACAACGTGCGGACCAGCTCGCCAAACGCTTCCATGATCCGCGAGCGTTGATCGATACCACTGCGTTCTTGGGAGGCGCGATGTTCGTCTGCTTGTAGCGGGAGCGCAAGGACGGTGGCAAAAGTCGGGGCGTACCGGGCAACTCCAGCCTGTTCGAGCGCAGCGTCGAGGCGCTCGCGCGACCGATCGGGTGAGTCCTCATCTCGAAGGCCGGCAAATCGCCTGACGAGATCGATGAAGGGGCCGTAGGCGAACGACTTTGTATGGGAAAAACACCGGCCCTCGAGCCACAGCGTATTGCGGAGTGATGTTTGACGCCATTGCTCTAACAACCGTGATTTGCCGATTCCGGCTTCGCCGATGACGAGTACGACGGAGCCAACCCCCCAACGCAGGCGCTCCTCCACGGCTGCTAACACCGAAAATTCATGTTGACGACCGACAAAACGGTTCGGCGTTCCTTCGGTCGGTAGACGACTCGGGAGTGTCCGCGTGGTGAGAAGCTCGTGGACTTCGAGGGACAGTGCTTTGCCACGCACGGTGAGTGGCGGTAAGCGCTTGAACTGAAAGAGGCCACTCACACGCTCGGCCGTTGATCGACCGACCAAAATCTGTCCCGGATTTGCCGCGTTCTCGAGCCGCGAGGCAGTGTTGACGGTATCCCCCATCACCGTATACGAAAGGTGCAACTCCGGGCCAAAGCTGTCGGCGACCACCGAGCCTGTATGAATTCCAATGTGCACAGAAAGTTTTGTCTCGAACTCCTCCGAACACGTACGATTGAGCTGCTCGATCCGCTCACGCAGGAGCAGAGCAGCACGTAGGGCCCTTTCTGCGTCATTTTCGTGGGTGACCGGGGCGCCAAAAACAGCCATCACGGCGTCGCCAATGAATTTGTCGATATAGCCTTCAAACGCAAACACCGCACTTGCCATTGCTTTGAGGGCGTCGTTGGTGAGGCGGGCGACCGTCTCGAGCTCGTAACGTTCACTGAGCGATGTAAACCCGGAAATGTCGGCGAACATGACGGTGACAAGTCGATGTTCCCCCTCGATCCGACCAACCGCCTGCATCTTGTCGGCGAGATGCTTCGGTATGTAGCTTTGGACTTGGGCCAGCAGCGCAGCCGGGTCTGGCTTGGGCGGGGCGAGCTGTTCACACAGGCGTTGCTTTTGCGACCGCAAGGCCTGCAACGTCACTTCGAGAGCCTCGTCGCCTAGCACGCCACGAAGTGCTTCTTGCGATGCAATCGCTTGGTCTAGAACGGCGAGTTGTTGCTGGACTTCATCCCGAGTTGCCAAAACCACCCCGCACGTCCACAGGATACCTCGAGAACCGCACCCAAGTGGGCTGCTTTATGGGCTAGTTTGGGCAACTTCGACCGGAAATGGACAGCACGTCGGCGGCGAACCCGAGGTCTCGAGTTGAGTACTGTCGCAAGCGTTTGGAAACGCTCAATCAATATACATTTGCAGAAGTCAATAAACTCGACGTGACGACAGCGAATCGGGGTACTGTGGAGCGTTCAAGCCATGGGCATCTACGATCTCGACCTCGCACAAAATCCTGCTAACCACCAGCCTCTGACGCCCCTGAGTTTTCTCGCCCGACAGGCCCAAGCGTTTCCCGATCATCCAGCGATCATCCACAGCGGCCCGCAGGCGCGTGAGCAGCTCTCCTATGCCGACTTCTATGCCGATGCCCGACGGTTGGCGAGCGCGTTGCAAAAGCGTGGGATCGGCCGCGGGGACACTGTCGCGGCCATGCTACTCAATACCCCGCCGATGCTGGTCGCCCACTACGGTGTGCCCATGGCCGGCGCCGTGCTCAATGCCCTCAATATCCGTCTCGATGCCCGCGCGATTGCGTTTATCCTCGAACACGGTGAGGCCAAGGCCGTGATTGTCGATACCGTGTTTGCGCCGCTTGTGCGCGAAGCATTTGCCCTGATGACCGGCCCCAAACCCTGGGTGGTCGATTATGTCGATCCCACCCTTGAACACCCTCAACAACCATTTGGTGCTATCACCTACCCACAGTTGCTCGCAGAAGGCGATCCCGCATTTGCATGGATGATGCCGCGCGACGAGTGGGACGCCATCGCCCTCAACTACACGTCCGGTACCACGGGCAACCCCAAAGGAGTCGTCTATCACCATCGCGGGGCATCGCTGTTGGCCACCGGCAATGTCGTCACAACCGCGATGGGCAAGCACCCGGTCTATCTGTGGACACTCCCGATGTTTCACTGCAACGGATGGTGTTTCCCGTGGTCGTTGAGCGTGGTCGCCGGGACCCATATCTGTCTGCGCCAGGTCCGGGACGAGGCGATTTGGCAGGCATTGAGCGAACATCGGGTCACCCATATGTGCGGTGCTCCGATTGTGATGTCGGTGATCTGCAACGCCGAACAAACGGTCAAACGTCCGCTCGATCGGGTCGTCGAGTTTTTCACCGCGGGTGCGCCTCCTCCCCAAGCAACCCTGGCCCAGATGGCAGCAAGCGGATTTAACGTGACACACCTCTATGGCTTGACGGAAAGCTACGGCCCCGCGGTCGTCAACGATTGGCACCGCGAATGGGATGACCTCAGTCCCGAAAAGCGGGCGCAGGTCAAGGCGCGTCAAGGGGTTCGCTACCAAGCTCTCGAAGGTTTGACTGTGATGGATCCTGAAACACTCACACCCACCCCCGCCGACGGGCAGACCCTCGGAGAAGTCATGATGCGGGGCAACGTGATTATGAAGGGCTATCTAAAAAACGCGAGTGCCACCAAGGCCGCGTTTGCCGGTGGATATTTCCATACCGGAGACCTCGCGGTGATGCACCCTGACGGCTATATCCAGCTCAAAGACCGTTCCAAAGATATCATCATTTCCGGCGGTGAAAACATTTCCTCGATCGAAGTTGAGGATGTGCTGTACAAACATCCCGCAGTCGTCGCAGCCGCAGTGGTCGCCATGCCCCACGAAAAGTGGGGCGAGACCCCCTGCGCGTTCGTAGAAGTACGGCAAAATGCCCAGGTGTCGACGGAGGAAATCATCGAATTTTGTCGCCAGCATTTGGCCCACTTCAAGTGTCCCACGCGGGTCGTGTTTGGCACGCTCCCGCGGACATCAACCGGGAAGATCCAAAAGTACAGACTCCGCGAGCGCCTGCCGAGTACATCAGATTGAGCAGGCGTCCGATTCTTCGGGCAAAGATAGTGCCAGCGGATGTGGATGGCACGACCCAGGGCCGCATGGTTTGCGGCCCAACCTCGTACAAATGCGCACGACGGAGCTTGCGTTGGGAACCTGCGACAGAGGGACTCATTGGTTGGTGCGCATAATGCGCGCGATGTTATTTGAGCTCTGGCGGCGTTTTTTTGTGGGATAACACTGTTACAATC
>CAZUPD010000170.1:0-7583 GCA_964621785.1 uncultured Nannocystaceae bacterium | reverse complement strand
TAGTGCCAGCGGATGTGGATGGTACGACCCAGGGCCGCAGAGTTTGCGGCCCAACTTCGTACAAATGCGCACGACGGAGCTGGCGTTGGCAACCTGCGACAGAGGGACTCACTGGCGATGCGCATAGTGCGCTCATCGGTTTTTCAGCTCTGACGGTATTTTTTTGTGGGATAACGATGTTACAATTTTTATTCGAATGGACTGGGAATTTTTTCGCCCAGAACACAACTGATTGAACTACTCATTTTTTTTAAGCGAATTATTTCGCGCTCCTCCCCACTTGTTCGCGCCGAACAAAATGTGCGGTCTTGCTTCTTGCGTTGTGGGTACGGGACCCTAGGGTATGAAATGTTACATGGCCGATTGGACATGTTTAACGCGCCGACCGAACCGGGACCTGTTGTGACATGTCAGCACCTTCTCCAAACCCAAACGACGAGCAGCGTCGCAAACGGATCAGTATCCTGTCTGGGAGTCTCCGTCACGTCGGCATTGGGAGTCTCCTCAATCTCATTACATCGGAGCAATACAGCGGATGGCTCACGATCGAAGATGCGGGGACGATCGGGTTTTGCAAAGGTTGTATGACCTGTGCATCGACGAGTGGTGCGACAGGAACACGGGCTGTCCTCGAGCTTTTCTTGGCGTTTGAAGGAAATTTTCTGTTCGAGTTGGGCGACTGTCCCCACGGTCCTTCTCTCGGGCCCACCATGGCCCTGATGATGGAGGGGTGCCGACTTCTCGACGAATGGAACCGACTCTCGGCCATGGTTCTCGGCACCAACGGGTCCCTCCCGGCAGACGAAAATCGCGGTTTGATCGACGATTTTGAGCGGTTGCTCGATGGACGAATCACCGTCGGTGAGTTGGCGGTTGAGCTCGCTGCTTCTCCCCTCGACCTCATTGATCCGCTGCTCGCGGATCTCGAGTCCGGTATCGTCGCAAATGTCGCCCCACCGAATCCGCAACGCGCCCGAGCTGCAGTGAGCGAGCACTCTCGCCGCGACACCCTCAGTACCTTTGAGCTGATTGATCGCAGTCGCGACCTCATACGCGCGGGTGACCTCATGCGCGCTGAAATTACGCTGCGACATGTTCTAAGAATGGAACCTGACAACCGGATTGCACAGCAGAATCTACGCCACATTCTCGAAATGCGGCAATCAACCGACTAACAGACTTCACACCTTACCGTCCCTTGAGAACCGGGTGCAATTGCACCCGCAGAAGGAGAGATCATGAGTCGTTCCGAACAAATGACAAAAGTCCTGCGCACCCTTTCAACAACGACACCAGACATCGAAGCTGCTGCTGTTGTTGACAATGATGGGCTAATGATAGCATCTTCGCTCCCCCAAGATGTCGAAGACGATGCCGTTGCTGCCATGAGTGCGGCTCTTTTGGGAATGAGTGAGCGCATTGTTAGCGAGCTTGGCCGCGGTACATTTGAGCTCAATCTCATTCGCGGAGACAACGGCTATACCATTTTGACCCGGGCCGGACAGGAAGCTGTTTTGATGGTCCTCGCGTCCCAAAGAGCAAAGCTTGGGCTGATCTTCCTCGATGCCTCCCGGGCATCGAAGGAAATCGCTCGTATCCTCTCGTGAAGTAGGGGGCCACATGCACGCCATCGGGCTTGAAAGTCAAATCACAGCCCTTCTCTCCGGTATGAATGCGATGGGCGACTATCCCATGTCACTCGTTTGCACCGAACAAGGTCTGTTGCTCGCATCTGCCGGAGAGCTCACGCAAACCGAGACGGTCGCTGGTCTTACCAGTCTTTGTAACGACATTGTGCTGCGGGCCGTTCGTGACCTCGAGTTTGTTCGGGTGGATGAAATCACCCTCATGGACGCCAATCTTGGCCGGTTCGTGATTCGGCCGTTACCCGGTGCTCTCGATCCGCGACTGTACCTCGTGGTTCAGGTGCCCCGTAACAAGTCATGGCGACGCAATACGAGTATCGCCACCAAAAAACTCGACAAACTCATCGCGCCACTTCTCGGGGGCGATACACACACGAAAACCAACACGAAAATCAGTCCCACCGGACCGACCGAACCTGACTGCGAGTAGGAACAAATGGACCAGAAAATCACAATCTTTCAGGAACTCAAGCAATTCATTCATTTCGACGATGCGGGCGATGGCCAACGCCTCCAGAGTTTGGCGCCGGTGTTTGCCGAACATGGACCGATCCTCACTGCGGCCTTTTATCAGCGTCTCGAATCCAATCCGGAAACCGCAAAACTGATCGAAGGCCGGGTTGAGACGCTCAAGCAGACACATACAAGGTGGATGAACCAACTCTTCGCCGGAGGCTACGCAGAAGCCTATTTTGAAAGTCGGTATCGAATCGGCCTGACGCATGCACGGGTCGGTGTCCCCCCCCGGTGGTGCGAGGCAATCATCAGTTTTCTGCGTACAGAGTCCCTGCCGATTGTGATGGAACATGTCGGTGATGCGAACGCATTCGCCTCGCACTACAGCAGCCTCGTCAAGATTCTCGACCTCGATCTCATGCTCATCAACCTCGCCTACGAAGATGAGCGCCTGCGCCGTCTCACCGACTTCACAGGCATGAGCCGCAAACTCATCGAGCGCTGTATCAATAAGGCGAGTTCGCCCAAAAAGTCGTAACGACTCCTGTCTGCACACACAACGTTGACCAAACCCGGCGGTTTCGACTCGAGGTATGAGCCATGGATGCATATGCGTGGCGGAAAACCCTGCATGTCGATCGAACATGGAGTCGTGGCCGCTTGGAATACGGACGATCGAATGCAGTATGGGTGCTCGAAAGGACAGGCAGAGAGTGACGCGTCCACAGTTGCGGTCGAACCCACGGGCATTTACTCGGCGAACAATTTTCGCTATGACCCTCCGGAAACGGAAGAAGAAGTTGTATGCGCCACGTGTTGCTGTCGGTCTTTGTCGGAAGTGTCCTCGCCTGTGGATCTGGAGATGGGGCGGGTGGGAGTGAAACCGTCGGGACGACCATGTCGCACGACAGCGAGGCGACCGTGGGGAGCAGTGGCGGGTCAGACGGGACCGCGACGACCAGTGACGGGTCGGACGGGACAGCGACTCGCGCGGGGAGCGAGTCTGAGGGCGAGACGACCGCGTCTGAGAGCGAGACGACCGTGGGGAGTGCGTCCGAGAGCGAGACGACCGTGGGGAGCAGCAGCGAATCGGACGGGAGTGATTCGGACGGGAGTAGTGATTCGGACGGGAGCGAGACCACCGACGATACGGACGGCGAGACAACGCTCGAGACCTCCGGTGAGTCGGACACTAGCTCGGACGACCCGTGCGA
This sequence comes from uncultured Nannocystaceae bacterium, assembly GCA_964621785.1. Classification (GTDB taxonomy): domain Bacteria; phylum Myxococcota_A; class Polyangia; order Nannocystales; family Nannocystaceae; genus JACKDW01. Next base: position 4,267 of record CAZUPD010000170.1, on the reverse strand, counting down.
GGAGTTGGAGCTGTTGTGGGCAGAAGGAGAGGTCTTCACCGCCAGCGAGGGGGAACCCTTCGTGTACCTCGGTATCGACAACACGCTTCCGTTGCGGCGCATCGAGATCGATGTCGATGTGCACATCGGCGAGTTTCGCACGGACATTCCGCCCAACGACGAACTGCGGTGGGACCACGGAATCTACGGCCTCTTCCGCGACAACCAGGGGCAGAGCTGGCAACGCTATCTCCTCGGCACGAGCGCGCGCATCGAGACTGAAGCCGCCGATCGGGCCTTCAACTACGGTCGTGTCGAGATTGCAATGGGCGCAGCCTCCTACATTTCGTGGAAAAAACCCTACCCGTGGAGCGAACAAAGTGACATCCATGTCCACCAATGGATCGACGCCGAGTTGGGCGAGCAGCGGCTGCAGATCTTTGAGGAGGGGGAGATGACGGCCAACATTGCAGGCCCGGTGCCCTACTACACATCCGAGCTGAGTAGCGATGGTCTCTACCTCGAGCTCGGTACCGAGGACGCGGACTGGGGCCTCCACGTCAGCCCCCACGGCTGGACCTTCGCCAACGTCCGGGTGTGCGGTTGGGAGGATTCGTAGGGCTATAGCACCAATTCCCACGACTCCTCGATGATCGTCGGCAGCGTCGCTCCGAAACGGGGGGCGGCGGAGCGATTTCTCTACCAGGTTCCCTACTAGCGAGCGCCCGGGTCTTCCTCGACGAGGCCGAGCGTCGCCGTGGGGCCGCCGAACCCTGGGCCCAGGCACGCGCCGATGTCCTGCGCAGCTTTGTGATTCTCGCGGCCTTGATCCGCTATGGCGACGTCGAGGAGGTGTTTCGCGTGGTCGGTCCCGAGTCGCTGTTGCGCCATCGCAATCACCACAAGGTCCTGCGACGCGAGCTCTCCCGGGCGGCGGACCTGTATGCCGAACTTGGGGTGAAGCCAGCCCCCGACGTCGCCGCTGCACTCGAGCGGAAGTAGCTTCGCGTACCGGGCGATCCGGAGCAACGTCTCGGCGACTCGGACCCGAGTTGTGCGCCGAGCGATTTCAGTTCCGGTTGAGACTTCGCTGCGTGCTCGAGCCCATGAAACAGCCTGAAGCGTCGAATGGGAGAGTATGACTCTTAAAACATTGTTATAAGGACAGATACAAAAAGACGTCGATCGAGAGAAGATGCCATGCACGCCTCTACCCATCAGATGAAGTTTCCCACCTGCGCGGCGCTGTTACTTGCTCTTGGCGGCGTTGCGTGCAGCTTCGACTCGACATCGTCGAGCGCCTCAAACGTGAGCACGGCTGGTACGTTTGGCACCGAAACCCAAGGGACCCTGACTTCGGGCGGCTCTGAGACGGACACAGGGAACTCGAGCGACATCAGCACGGGCGACGAGACCAGTACCAGCGACATGACTGCGGGGCCTGGTGTTTGCGGCGATGGCATTGTCGACGGGGACGAGGAGTGTGACGACGGCAATCTCGATAACAGTGATGGATGCACGAGCAGCTGCGACCTGGCGACTTGCGGCGACGGCTTCGTTCACGCGGGCATCGAGGATTGTGACGACGGCAATCTCGATGACAGCGATGGATGCACGAGCAGCTGCAAGCACGCGGCCTGCGGTGACGGCTTCGTTCACGCGGGTGTGGAGGAGTGTGACGACGGCAATCCCGACAACAACGACGCGTGCCTCACTTCTTGCGAGCAGGCGACCTGCGGAGACGGTTTTACCCACACCGATACTGAAGAATGTGACGACGGCAACCCCGACAACAACGACGCGTGCCTCATGTCGTGCAAGCAGGCGACCTGCGGCGATGGCTTTGTCCACCAAGGCGTGGAGGGCTGTGATGACGCTAACGACGACAACAACGATCTTTGCACCAACAACTGCACCATCGCGACCTGCGGCGATGGCTTTGTTCAGGAGCTCGAAGAGTGTGACGATGGCAACGAGCTCAACACGGACGACTGCAACAACGTCTGTCAGTTGACCTTCTGCGGAGACGGCTTTGTCCATGCGGAAGACGAGGAGTGCGACGACGCCAATAACCTCGACAGCGACTTTTGTACGACGCAGTGCACGCTCACCTTTTGCGGTGATGGCATTGTCCACATTGGAGTCGAGGAATGCGACGATGGCAACGAGCTCGACACCGACGCCTGCACCACGAGCTGCGAGCAGGCGACCTGCGGCGATGGCATTGTCTACGAGGGAGTGGAGGAGTGCGACGACGGCAACGAGTTCGACGACGACTTGTGTCCCGGTACCTGTGAGAAGGCGACCTGTGGCGATGGCTTTGTCCACTCGGGAGTGGAGGAGTGCGACGATGGCAATGAGCTCAATACGGCTGCCTGCACGTCTGCATGTGAGCAGGCGGCCTGCGGAGACGGTTTTGTCCACTCGGGAGTGGAGGAGTGCGACGACGGCAACCTCGACTCGGCCGACGGTTGCTCGCCAGAATGCGAGTACGAGGTCAAGCACGTCTTCGCCACAAGCACATTGTTCAACGGAAATATGGGCGGTCTCGGGGGTGCCGACACTGCCTGTCAGCAGCTCGCCGAACAGGCTGGACTCCCCGGCACCTACCTCGCCTGGTTGTCAACGTTTTCGACCTCGCCCGCCGCACGGTTTAACCACTGGGTCGGTCGGTATGTGCGCGTCGATGGGGTCGTGGTCGCCGACAATTGGAACGACCTGACCGATGGGACAATCGACGCGCCCATCAACCTCGATGAACACGGAAATGCACCGCCGGTGGGTACCCCGTGCTTGTTTGAAGAGCCGGTGTGGACCAATACCGACACCGATGGAACCAAGCACTCCGGCGGGGACACCTGCCAGGGGTGGACGTGGAGCGGAATCGGGCCAGGTCACCGCGGCGATCTGTCGAGTACGGGGTCGCAGTGGACGACTTTTTGCAGCGGGGGCGCGTGCAGTTTGCTCGGCCCGATTTACTGCTTCGAACAGTAGTCACAAGTTTTTAAAGGTCTGTTCGGGCAAAGTTGGACGGGGCGATTCTGGTCGGCCCGATTGACTGCTTTGAACAATCGCCACCGGACACGCGACACGGACGTCATGCTCCTTCTGAACGGCCGCAAGAAAGAGTCGTGAGTACACTCGCGCCTTTTTCTCCAAGTTTATGTTTTTTCAAATGAATCATTAGCGGTCACCATTGGGCTTCTTTTTTGCAAAAGAAATATAATTCAAACAAAACACCAACTCCATACTAAGAGAATTAACAATGCGCCATTTCGTCAAGCTCTGTTTAACCACATCCACACTCGCCCTCGGATTCTTGCTCGCTCCGAGCCACGCGTTCGCCGGCTCCGTCGAATGCTCGAACGACAACGGGTCGTGTATGGTGAGTAATGATCCTTTCGACACTCATTCATGTGACTGCGACGAAGGGGGAATGACCACAACGGTAGGTGGCGACGATTGGTCCGGGTTATCCGACGATGAGCTCCTAGAGATCTGTGAGGACTTTTTGATGGATTGCGAAGCGGTCGACACCACGACTGGCGATCCCACCGAAGGAGGCGTCACCACTGTCGGCGAGACTGACGATCCAACCGGCGATTCGGTGACCACGACGGATAGTACGACGACCACGAGCGGTGGGGAGACCACCGACACAAGTGGTGATCCGGAGACAACCACGGGGAATAGCGGGACCGACGGTACCACCGGGACCGACGGGAGTACCGGAACCGACGGGGGCAGCACCGGGACCGACAGTCAGGGGGAGACGGGTACAACCGGAGAGTCGGATAGCCAAACAGGTCAGGCTTCCGGGGACACGGGTGTCGAATCCGGCAATGGAGACAGTGGCGGTAGCGAGGGCAACGACAGCGATGCCGGCTCCGATGGTGCGAGTGACGAAGGCAAGGCCGGTTGCTCCATCGCGAGCAAGTCCGGGAGTGCGGCTGTGCTCAGTCTCGGTCTTTTACTCGGTCTGACGCGATTGCGCCGCCGCCATCGCTAGTTCACGGATCAACCGGGTGGTGTTGATCCGTCGATGGCATGCCCGACGCCGCGACATCACCCGTTGCACATTCCGTCGAAGACCAGCCAGACGTCGACACCGATACTCGGATCGTTGCTCGACGACTCACCGTCGTATTGGACGAAGTCGGGTCGTTTGTCGTCGTGCATGTCGAGCACCGAATGATACCCGTTACTCAGGACATTGGCGGGGTAGGGAATCGACCATTGCGCGCCCGTACTCGCAAACCCATTCCCTTGATTCTCGAACACGAGCCAG
>CAZUPD010000169.1:0-16403 GCA_964621785.1 uncultured Nannocystaceae bacterium | reverse complement strand
GGCTCGCACCGCGAGCGAAGCTTGTGCCGAGGAGGTCAACGATCTTCGCCAATGGTATGTCCTGATGTTCGAGTGATTGTGCGAGCTTCTCGGCAGTGGCGTGAACCATTTCGCCAAACGTCAAGCCTTCGGCTTCGTCCCATGGGGGCACAAGCACGGGATTTACAAAATCACCCACAACATCTCGAAATTTGGTTGTCGTTCGCCCGCTCGCAATCACCGCGACCATCGGGGTCCGCCCGGCGGCCTCTGTCAGGAGCCGGCGAAATGCACACAATAAGATTGAGTTGATCGTGACCCCTTCGCACCACGCCTGTTCAGCTAAGCGTGTGCGTAACGCGGGAGAAACGAAAAACCGATATGTCGATGCACTCGGCTCCGGCAGGTCGATGCCCACCTCTCTTGCAATCTCGATGTCCTGCACTCCAGAAAGTCGGTCTGCCCAAAAACGCCGCGTCTTCGCCAGGGTTTTCCCAATCTTCTGCGACTGCCAGTCCACGAATGCCCGATACGACGATGTGTACGTCTCGACAGATTGTGTAGCCCGTCCCACCTGTTGTGCGTACCCCAAGAGGAGTTCTTGAAACGTTTGGCACAGGGAGGCGCCATCCATGATGAGATGATGTGCACAAAACACCACCACGGTCGAACCCTCTGGCGTCGGAAGTGCGGCAAGTCGTAAAAGAGGTCCCCGCGCAAAGTCAAACCGCCGGCGAACAAACGCCTGAATCGCACCCTCGAGACCCAATTCGGCGATTGTGTGTTCGTGTTCGAGCCCGACCACGGGTTCCGGGCACACGATCTGCATCAGCTCGCCATCGTGCCAATCTACGCGTACCCGCAAAATTTCATGTTTACGGACGAGTCCACGCAAAGCCGCGTCAAGGGCTGCGAGATCCACTTGCTCAACAATTTTGACGGCCCATGCGACATGATACGCGGGGTCATCGGGGTTTGCTTGTTGAACAAACCACAACGCGCGTTGGTTCCACGACAATGGAAACATCGGCGATGGTTCAGCGACAGTTGCGTTTCGGTCCCCCTCAGCCTCACCTTCGGTTTGGATACACCTTTGACTCTCCACCTGGCGGACCAACCATTTTGCAGTGCCTCCCCGCAGCAGTTCAACTAACGTAGGTGTATACCCGGTTTCTTCTGCAAGCGCCCCGCGAAGCTGTGTGGCCATCAGGGAATCAAGTCCGAGTTTTGTAAGGGGTATCTCCACATCGATTTCGGTGAAGGGAATTTCGAGTGTGTCCCCAATCATCCGAAGTACCTTGTGTCGTGTTGCCACGTCACGTTCTCCCATTGGTTCTCCCGCCTCCCCATGGGTGGCGGTTGGGTGCACCCTCGACTCTGCTGGCGTACTTCGATCCCGAAACCAATACGATTGACCGTGCCAAGTGTAGGCCGGTAGGTGAACACAGGGCCCTTCACGGTTGACAGCTCGAAAATTGACGGACCCCCCCGCGCGAAAGACTTTGGCCACGCACGCACGCATGGCCCAAGACCCACCGCGTCCCCGCTTCAATGTTCCGATTGCGAGTACTCTCTGCCCTGCCGCACGCGCACTCGCTCGAACATGTTGCGTCAAAACCGACCTCGGAGAGAGCTCAATATAGAGATTGAACCCATCGGCAAGCATCGACTTCATGGCAGCATGAAAGTGGACTGTTTGGCGAACGTTTGCTTCCCAATAGGAGGGATCAAGCTCGGTGCCCGACACCCTGCGACCGAAGACAGTCGAGTACATCGAAACGGAGCCATTACATGGGTGTAGTCTCGCAATCTTTTGTGGCAGAAGTGCTGCATAAGGCGCCATCATCCGCGAGTGAAATGCGTAGTCGACCTCGAGGGCACGGGCGAAAACGTCAAGGGCTGCGGCCTGTTGTAGGAGCTTATCAACCGCCGCCCGAGAGCCTGCAACCACGCATGATTGCGGGCCGTTGTGGGCAGCCAGGCAAACTTCGCCGGATGCTTCGACAAGCTCGAGGCAAGCAGACCTGTCGAGTCCGACAACGCCCATCGCACCTCCAAGTGATGTCGCTCGCTGCATCACCTGACTGCGGTGATACAGGAGTGTGATTGCATCATCCAGATCGAGAATACCTGCGAGATGGGCAGCCGCGACTTCGCCGACACTGTGACCAACAATGGCATGGGCTTTCACCCCCCACGAAGCAAGTAACCTCGCCAGTCCAACCTGCAGCGCAAAGATACACGGTTGTGCAACATCCGTATCCCGCAGGTCACGACGACAATCTAGGCCGGCAAGAACATCGTAGATGGACCACTGTGCGAGTTCCTCGAATCGCAGACTGACCTCGTGTATCACTTTTGCAAACCCGGGCTCGGTCCGAAGCAGCTCTGCTGCCATTTCGCGTGTTTGTTCCCCCTGCCCACAACATACAAAGGCAACCCGTGGTGGGTTGGCAAGCGTGTACTGAGAATCATGCGTGTAGGATTGAATCGCGCGTTGAAGGTTCTCCAGAGAATCGCCAACAAATGCAGCCCGGTGCTTCAGATGTGTACGCCTCGCTCCGGCGGTGTGGCAAATACCATGTAGTACGTGCTCTGGCGTACCTGCGAGATACTCTGCGAGCACTTCGAGGTATGACTCGAGACTCTCGTTCGTCGCCGCTGACGCGGGAAGTACGTATCCGCGTTTATCAGTCCGTGATGGAGGCTCAGGCCCGTCGTATGCTTCGAGAATCGCATGGGCATTTGTCCCGGAGATTCCAAATGAATTGACTGCAGCCACACGAGGTCGACCTTCGGGCCACGTTTCATGACGGAGTTGAAGCTGGACCGGCGAGGTGTTCCAATCGATCTCTTTTCGCGGAGTATCAACATTGACCGTCCGTGGCAACTCTCCCTTCCCGAGCGACAGAACAACTTTGATCAAACCTGCGAGACCTGCCGTCGCTTCGCAATGACCAATGTTACTCTTAACAGACCCGACCCGTAGCCCCTCGTGTTTTGTGCGTCCGTCACCGAGAACTGCAGAGAGTGCTGCGAGCTCGACAGGATCACCAACCCGCGTTCCAGTCCCGTGAGCTTCGACGTAGGAGACGTCTCGATGCGAGATACCCGCTCGCTGATAGGCAGCACGAAGGAGTTCGACTTGACCCTCCACACATGGTTTTACAAACAGCTCCCCCGCACGACCGTGGTGACGCACGGCGGTCTCCAGGAGGACTGCGTAGACCGGATCACCATCCGCAACGGCTCGATCCAGTAACTTGAGAGCAACGACTGCAACCCCCTCACTCCTGACATATCCATCCGCCGCGTCATCTCCAAACTTGCATCGCCCGTCCCCGGACAAAAGTCCCGATCGTTGATACGCTTCGTTGATTGTTGTGTCGAAGATCAGGTTGACTCCCCCAGCAAGTGCCATTTCACACTCCTCGTACTGTAGGCTCTTCGCGGCGTAGTGGAGGGCGACGAGGGACGAGGAACAATGCGTGTCGATGGTGAGGGCCGGACCGCGGAGGTCATAGGCATGGGCGATCCTTCCCGAGGATGAAAACCGCCCACCTCCAATGGTTGTGTGCAGATTTTGCGGAACACGCTCGCGCTTCATCTGATCAAAGTAGTCATCCGTCCATTGCCCGATATAGACACCTGTCCGTGTACCTGCAAGCATGTCGAGCGCCCATCCGGCATCACTGATAGCCTCGTAGGAGACCTCCAACAGCTGTCGTTGTTGTGGGTCGATGACCCGTGCCTCCCGCGGGGAGATTCCAAAAAAGGCCGCATCGAATATGTCAGGCTGGGCGATACGTCCGATTCTCGCCGGCCAGCGAATAATCTCCTGCGTGTGAAGCATTCGCTGCTTCTCATCGTACCCCGGCTGGTAGTCTACCAACGTATCCCGCCCACGAACGAGGACATCCCACATCTCATCAGGGTTGCGAATGCCGGGAAACCGGCAGCTCATGCCTACTACAGCGACTTTTTCTCGCATCATGCCTCCGTTGGTTTCGTAGAGTAGCGAGGGCAAACCCCGGCCGGCGATTATGAATGTGTTGCACACGATTAATTCTGCTGAGTCAGAGTTAAAAGCGCAGACTTCCTCATGCTCCTACATCCGTAACCTCGCGGATGAAGACCCACTCCAAGTCAGGTGAGCCTGAGAAACTAAGTGTAAAAAACGACAAATAAGTCGCAGTGCTCGACCTCGCGCTATACGTTTCGCCGGCATGGAACCCAAGGAAATCTCTCCCGATCGTGCTGCTGTCGAAGCCGTTCGCCAAGCGCTCCATACGGGGCAGCTCGAAGAGCTGTTCGACAATCTATGGAAACGCTCCCCGTGGTGGCGGGACCCGGCGCTGTGGGTTGTCATGTCGGTTGACGGGGCACGTCATATCGGGTCTGACGGCGAGGTTACCTGGGCAACTGTGGAGGTCGACGGCGAACGCGTGGCCAACCCCATCACACGTGACATACTCGAAAATTGGCTTGCAACGCCCCGACCGGCCCGCGCCCTCCAATGGATGGCGTTTCTCATCGGCCGATGGGGGGACTTCGCCTGGTTGGACACGCTGGTCGAAGCGACAGCCCGCCACAACCCCGTACACCTCGGGACTGTTGTCAACGAGCTGGCGGGAGAGCTCGACAATTCCGCAGCAGCCTGGGGGTGGGTCCAACGCCATGGCAATCTGTTGATCGCACACCACTCCGGTACGTCGGCCCCGCCGTACCTCCATGCGCTCACCCTTGATCAACTCGTACACTATACAGAGAAATGTGCTGAGAATGAGCGCGTCATCCTTCAAGATGAACTGTATCAGCTCGGCCGGGCAGCTCCTCAGGCACCCGCGGCTTACACTCGCGTGGCAACCCGTGCCATCACACACTGCCTCGAAGATGCATTCGAGAGCCGGTTTCTCGTTGCGAAGCTTATGCCCGGCATTCGTGTCTTGGGTGTCCCTGAGCTCAGACAGCTACTCGACACGGCCTGTGAGAATGACACCCTCTTCGCAGCCATCGCGGGACTTATCTGCGACCGAGACGATGTCGGTGCCGAGGTGTTTGCCGGTTTTCTCAACCACGCGTCGAGGGGGCCGGATGCCGTCAGATGTCTGGCGATGTTGGGCACAGGCGGGCGCGGGTTGCTCGCCAAAAAAATACGGGAGATCGAGCACGGCCAGGTGGTCGAGATGGCGACTGCAGTTAGCCAGCTACCCAGTGTCCGAGTCCTCCACCGACCACGAAGGTCCTCGTGCGTCGATATCGATCGTACACAGTTTCGACTGGCCCAAGAGCCACTCTCCCCAAACACGGATCCGCGGCACCAAGCGATTTCTTTGGCAGCTATCAAAGCCCTTGTCGGTCACTCCAAACCCGCACGGACAGAGGCGTCTCCCCACCATTGGGCGGACGCCCTTCAGGTCATTGCATGGTCATCGGACCTGGCCTGGGGGTTGAAACAATGCCGCGAACACAATCTTCTCGGCCGTGGGAACGAGCGCGCAGCTCTCGTCGCCGCTGTGAACCGATTCGACTGGAGTCGATCGGACCCTAGCATCATGTACTTCCTCCTCGGAGCCAATGCACCACAGGATGTGCTGTTGCATGCCATGACGCTCGCAGTCAAGCATGCATCTACACTTGATTACGACAGACAGGTCCGAGATGTGTTCAACCACTGGAAGCCTTCTCGCTGGCAACAGTGGTTGGTTTTGAGCCAAAGCCTTTGGATCCGAAAATCCAATCAAAGCCCCGGCGATCGTCGATTCGAACTCGAGCGGTGGCCGACACTCGAGGCCGTGCATGCACCACTTCCACTCGAGCACCCCTGGGAGAGCGCCGCATCACATACAAATTTTCGTTTGCGCCTACAAGTATCTGGGGCCTCGTCCGTGCGCCTGAGTCTACGCAATCGCGTGTCATTCGAGGTCGACGTCGAACGCGAGACATGGTCGCAGCAGGGCTTGGAAGGGCCCGCATCTGGGCCCACCTCCCTCCTCGACCTTCACGGTGGGACTGTCCAACTCGATGTGGAAGCGAACGGAATCGAGATACGCATCGGGGTCGGCGAAGCAGTTGTCACGAGCGACTATCGGTTTCTTGAACATGGTCAGGAACAGGGCTCCGTTGTTGCACACGCAAAAGGTCAAAACCCACGTCTAGAGTCGCTCGTGCTAACCGAGATCAACTCGCCGAAAGACTTCAACGATGTCGTACATCTCGTGCTCGGCGGCCGCGGAGCGCAAAACGTTGCGGGTGCTGGCACCGACTGGGCAGCCCATGCACTTGCGGTCGCTGCGTCCCTCGGGGACCAGGAATTACGAGAAACTACGAGAAACCTGCTCCAGACGATGGGTCCCGTTGCCGATCCATGGCGACAAGTCCTAGGCTTGGACGAGAAAACACCCCAACCATACAAGACACGAAGTTTCGAGTACTGCGTGTCGCTCTTCGATGCGACCAAATCAGATGAACAGGTCAGACGAGGCGAAATGGATGGAATGCAGGCTGTCGCATTTGGTCTGCATGTCAATCACGACGAGCACGACGACGACGAGCACGACGACGACGAGCACGACGACGACGAGTACGAATATCGGACCCGGTCGGCACTCAGCGAACCGACCCTCTACCTTCTCGACCCGGACCAATCCTCCGAGGATCTTCTCACTGATCCGGACGCCATCCAGGAACAGGAATTTTCAGCAATCACTACCTGGGGGGCCTCCGGGGATGGATACTGGGCCTGCGAACCTGGCAAGTGGTTGCTCGTCAGCACGACTGAACTGGTCCAAGAACAGGATGAGGATTATGCGGAGATGGAACTCATCCTCGCGGCGTGGCGGGTCGAGGAAGGCATCGCCTGTGCAGTGTGGGCAGGAAACCACGATGTACTTGCAAGTATTGTCGGATTGCCAGGATGGCCACATCCACGCGCCTGGAAGCCGACTCGCGTGTGTATTGGAGAGTGACCAAGCCACAAAAACGCCAAGAATGGAAACGAACATGATGGTCTCCCACCCTGGGGCTTTGTGGTCGATCGCCGACGGAGCATGGTCAAGACCCAACGGCGTTGCCGAGGGCTCGCCGTACCAGACGACTGCGAGAAAAGTGTATCATCAATGAATTGTTCCGGCGGCCTCGCGGCGGCGGTAATCCACATACCCTGCGATCAATGCATCGTACATATACCCGCCCATCTTTTCCCGCCCGCGGGGGTTGAGGTGTTTGAGGTCGGGGGAGGCAAGGCCCTGTTTGCGCCACTTGTAGATCGACTTGGGACCACCCATCGCCCGGTAGCTGTCGAAAAAGGCACACCCTTCGGCGATCGCCGCTTCGCGCTGTACCCGGGTGACGAGCTCGACGTGCTTGGGTTCAACGGCGTAGGTCCCCGAACGCCCGTGGTCGATCACGCCGACCACCAGGCACGATGCGCTGGGTTTGCCCGCACGCATCCGCGCGATGGCGGACCGAAACTCTTCGCGGAAGCGGTCGGGGAAGACGCTGCGATTGACAAACCGCCGCAGGTCGTTGCCGCCGTAGTTGAGCACAATCAGGTCGGGGTTGCGATGGGCGACCTGCCCGGAGATATGTGCATCTGCAAAAAATAATAGACGCTTGGTAAACGCCCCGATCATGCTCATGGTGTCCCATACCACCCCCGGGCCCTCAGCCTCGAGTACCACTCCATAGCCGCGGAACTGTCCGCCTTGGGGCTTGATCCGCAAACGATGGCTCCCGAGGGGAACCTCGATCCGATGCCAACGATCTTCGATCGTCGGCGAGCGGGTCTCCAAGACCTCCTGCTTTTCGCCATCGACCGCCAGCGCCACCCGCCCACCGCGGGGCCACGCCTGGTACCACAACTCAAACGACTTGACCTGCCCCCCCAACTGGTCGCGGGCGGTCGTCGCGAACGTTGTGACTTCTCCCCGCCCCCCGGTGAAGATGTGGCCGCCGTACCCGTAGCGACCATCCGGCCGGCATCCGTAGGCGATGTAGCACACCTGCCACACGCCATCCGACTGCGCCCGGACCACGCGGTTGAGGTAGTTGGTCGAATATCGTTGTAACAGCACAAAACCAGCCCCGGCGTCGCCAAACCGATCCTGAAAGCGTTTGCGCAACTCGTGGGGCAGGCCGTCCTGACCGATCGACGAGTCGCCAAAGTGGGCAACCCGGGTGATCGTGTGGTCTTGGCCGCGATCGGTGCGGGCCAGGGCGGCGTAGAAGTTGTCAAGGGCGACGCCAGACGGATCGTCGAGCGTGAACGCAGGTGCGGTGACGTCTCGTGCGTCGGGTGTATAGACAATTTTTTCAGGCTCCGGTTCGGGCGGAGTCTCGGACGCCTCACCGGATTGTATCTGCACTTGGGTTACCGGCTCGGCCGTAGATGTGGCCAATTTTTTTCCGTTGTCGACCGGAGCAGGAGACGAGCCGACCACACACGCGAGCCCGATGCTGGCGATGCCGCACAGGAGAGGAAGACCAAAAAAACGAGGGTAAAGATCGCGAAGGTCCACAAACGTCGGCGTTTTCGTGAGGTCCGCTACTCGTACCCCAAGTCCATCCGAGGACTCAAGCGCGAAGCGTCCCTGAGTCGACGTAGGTACTGTTTCAAACCGGCAGTCCATACGTGAACTGGCGTGTTTCGACACGGTCGATCGCCACGGTTTCGCGCCGACGCGGGCGACCTGCGGGACACATGCACGGCGAGGGGAGTCCTGGCTTCCGCGGGGCAACGCAGATGGCCGGTCTCGCGTCTCGTTGGTGGGCTGCAGACGCATCGACGGCGAACCTCGGATGGCGGGTCAGCGCGGGAGGCCAACGTCCGTGGTCAGCGGACCGCCTTGGGCTCCGTCGGCTCGGCGTCAAATCCCCACATCAATGCATCTGCAACTGCCATCCCCTTGCGCACGCTGCCCTCGCGGCGAAAGTGGAGGTAGTCGTTGCGACACAGCGGCGGGTCGGCCAGGCTCCAGTCGAGCATGCTGCCAAAACCCCCCATAAAGGCCATCCCATCCCAAAACCCGCAGCCGTGGGCTGGGGCGAGTTCGCGTTGGGCCTCGACGATGGCCTGCAAGCGCGGGCGCGGATGGAGAGCGCCGTCGCGGACCTCGGGGAAGTCGACCGGCGAAAGCACCACACAGCTGGCGTTGGGAGCCTCGGCCCGCAGGCGCTTCAAGACGGCGGCAAACTCCTGGCGGTAGTGTTCGACCGAGATTTCCTCGGGGTCGTCGACGGCTTCGTTGGTCCCGTAGGACAGCACAATCAAATCCGCGGACCGCCGGTCGAGGGCCTGTTTCCACAACCCGACATTCCACGTGAGGTGGTTGGCCGACCGCGTGCCGTCGATCCCGAGGGTATCGAGCACCACACCGGGATCGTCGCGCTCGAAGATCGCAGCTAACAACCGCACTTCGCCGTCGCCCCGGGGCCGGATCTCGAGCACGTGATTGCCCGGCTTGAGTGTAAGTACATGGGTTCCGAGGGAGATCTCGCTGTGGTCAGTCTTCAGTTTGGCGACCCGCTTGCCGTCGACCTGGACCACAAACGACCCACCTTTGGGCTGGCGAACAAACTGCAACTCGATGCTGGTGACGCCAGCCGCCGACGCCGATGCGTCCTTGCCCGTGACCCGGACCCAGTCGCGCTTGCTCGAACTCGAGTAGGAGACGCCTAACAGGCCATAGTGGCCATCTTGACGACCTTTGGAGGTTTGAGCATGTTCCTTGCGCCAGCCTTTGGAACGCTCGACGACCAGGGCCTGATGCCGCGACCAGCGGTTGAGTTTGCCGAGCCCGATGAGCCCAGGGCCCCCGTCGCCGAAGCGGTGTTGAAAGTAGGTCCGCAAATACCCCGTGGCAAAGTCGGCGGCGGTGCCCGAGGCCCCGTACATCAAGATCCGCACACGGGTGCGCGCACCGGCCTGCAACTGGCGGAGAGCCTGGTGAAACGACGTGAGCGAAGTAATTGCAGATACATTTTTTGCGGGTTCGAGCAGGGGGACGAAATAGCCGGGCAATGGCTGGGGGTCGCTGGCTGGCGGCTCGGCATCTGGGTCGGCCGGCGGTGGCAACTGTCGTGGCTCCCACGCGGGCAGCGATCGCGGCACAGGAGCCATGGCGGCAAATCGGGGATCGTCCCGCGACGAGCGTCCCAACAAGCTCGCCCGAGCAGCCGCATGGGCCTGCAGAACCTCGTCGGTATGCACGGCAACCGCCGGCTGCTCGGGTGCCGGCGGTTCCAAAACGGGTGCGGCAACCGGCCGTATCGAGACGGGTTCCGGGGGGTGGTCGACCACTTCGGGAGCAGGCTGCTCGACCGGTTGGGCACAGGCGATGCAAACACAGGCCCACGCACCGACGATGCCCCTCCCCAACTCCTGTCGCACTCCCACCAAAAAGTTGTTACCCGCACACCCGGGCACGTCAAGTTCTGCCCGGATCCGAGCTACGTGCAGGCCGACTTGGAGGCCCCGCGCGGGTGCGTCCGCTGCCCACCGGGCGGGGATGAGAGATCGCGCTGTACAAATGTGTGGGCCGGTGAAGAATTCGCGATCGATTGGGCCTACCCGACAATTGTATGCGATATTCGGGGGCCGCGCTCCGCAGTCTCTTGAACATGCATCGAATTCGCCTCAACCTCGGTCTCGGTCTCGGTCTCGCAGTCGGTTTTTCTCGCGTCTCGGCGCACACAAGTCGGTCTCGTCGAACCGGGCGAATGGGCACGGCCGCCGGACTCCTCGCCGTCGCGGTGTGTGTCGGCTGCTCGGCCCGCGCCGATACCCGCAGCCCCGAGCCGGTGATCGCCACCGTCACGGCAACTCCCGTAGCGACCGAGCCCGCCAACGCACCCGCACCCGCGCCCCAACCCACAACGACCGCACAACCCGCCCCCGAGCCGAAACTGACGACCGAGCAGAGGTTGGCGATCTTCCACGGGTCCCAAGAAGACGCCGCAACCGACCGGTTTTTAGGCACGACCAAGGAACTCGAGGGCAAACACTATTTGGCCTGCAACGAAAAAACGCTGCAGATCTTTGAGCCACACTTTCGCAACCTGGGCGGGGGCTATATCGGCGTCGGCTCGGACCAGGCCTACCTGTTCATCGGCTGGATGCGACCCGAGTTCGCCTGGCTGATCGACTACGACCCGAGCGTGGTCGCGATCCACCAAGTCTACCGGGCATTTTTTGATACGGCCGAAAACCCCGACGAGTTTTTGACCCTGTGGACCAAGGACGGGCGTACGGCGGGCAAACAGGCAATCGCGTCGCACGTCGACGACCCGGCCGAGACCAAAAAATTACAAAAACTGTACCTGGTCAACCGTGGATGGATCCACCGACGCCTGCAAGCTGTCCGCAAACGCATGACCAACGACGAGGTCGATACCTACCTCAACGACCCCGAAACGTATCAGTACGTACGCACGTTTTTGGCCGAACGAAGGGCACGACCGATGTTGTCCAACCTGCTCACCGCCGATGGCGGGCTGCAGGGGATCGCCGAAGCTGCGCGCACATTAGAGGTACCGGTCCGGCTGTTGTATCTGTCCAACGCCGAACAATACTGGGACCGCTACTCCGATGCGTTTCGCCAAAACGTCGCCATTTTACCGTTCGACGACCGCAGCCTAGTCGCACGTACGCTGCTGACGTGGGCAAAAAACCAGGACTATATCTACAACCTCCAAGCCGCGAGCAACTTTGTTCAATGGCTCGAACATCCGGCGATCGTCAATGTCACCGATGTCGCCCACGGCCGTCCAAAAACTGTCGATCCGGAGATCATCAATCACTTTGAGGTGACAACCCTGCCGGAAGACTCGCCCGCCGCCCGTCGGGCCGAGGAGGCGGCACAAGCCGAGCGCGACAAGTAGACCAGCGAGTACGGAGTGAACGGTACCAATCGCGGGTGTATTGGCCATCGGATATGGTTGTATCAGCATGTGTTGCGACGGCCGAAGCATGCGCGCCGTGCCAAAATGTCGGTCAGCCGTCGCCAAAAGTGTTCTCCTGTGCATGTCGATTGTCACCGTGCCATACTCCCGCGAGGCGATGTCCGTTCCTGTCATCCTCCACGTCGACATGGATGCGTTTTTTGCCTCGGTCGAGATCCGCGAGCGCCCCGAACTCGCCGGCAAGCCGGTGCTAGTCGGCGGAACCGGACGTCGAGGGGTGGTCGCGGCAGCGAGTTACAAGGCGCGTGAATACGGGTGTCGCTCGGCCCAACCGATGGCGGTCGCCCTGCGCCACTGTCCGCAAGCTGTCGTGCTCCCGGTCCGCCACAGCCTCTACCGCGACGTCTCGCGCGAGGTGTTTGCCATCTTCGAACAGTTCTCGCCGCAGGTCGAAGGCCTCTCGATCGACGAGGCCTTTTTAGATCTCACCGGCACGCAAAAACTCCTCGGACCACCGCGCAAGGTCGCCGAAGATCTGCGCCACAGGGTGCACACCACCACCGGTCTGACCTGCTCGGTCGGGATCAGTCGCCGCAAATTCATCGCCAAGATCGCCAGCGACTCGGGCAAACCCGATGGTCTGGTCGAAGTCCCGCCAGGCGAGGAGCTGGCATTTTTAGATCCGCTGCCGATCGCAAATCTCTGGGGCGTGGGTCCGCGGGCCCAACGGCAACTGCTCAGCCGCGGGATCACAACCATCGGAGAGCTGCGAGCCCGCGATCCACGGGAGCTCCGGCAATGGTTCGGCAAACACGGCGACCACTTGGCAAGGCTCGCCCGCGGCATCGACGAGCGCCACGTCTCGCCGGGGCGGGTGGCCAAGTCGATCAGCCACGAAGATACGTTTGCCCACGATCTGCACACCCGCGATCAGATCCGCAAACAGCTGTTGGCACAGGCGACCAAGGTCGCCGATCGCCTTGTCGCGAAGGGAATGGCAGGCCGCCGGGTGAGTATCAAGATCCGCGACCACAGCTTCCGCACGCACACGCGGCAGTGCACGCTCGAACGGGCGACCAACCAGGCCCGCGAGATCTACCGGGCGGCGAAAGAGTTGCTCGAGGACCTCGAACTCGACGGCAAAGGCGTCCGCCTCACAGGCGTGGCAGTGAGTCAGTTTTGCGACGACCGGATACCCGACCAACTGTCGCTGGCGATCGATGTAGACACACAAACCGTGGACCACACAGGGCCCAAGCTGCAGGATGTACTCTCCGAGGTCCGGCGCAAGTTTGGTGACCGCGCCCTGTTTCCCGCCGACCTCGACCGATAACGTTGGTCGCAAACCGTGCCCAAGTCACGGTGGGTTGATGGCCGTTTGCCGGCACTTCCTTCGCGGGCACTCGCACGTGCGGTAGGCTCCCGGAGTGGAGCGTTCCGACGTGGACCTGTTTGGTGCCTGGGTCGCGGGTGACGGCGAAGCCGGGGAGCTGCTGTTTGAGCGCCACTTTGAATCGGTGGCCCGGTTTTTTCGCAACAAGGTGGACCGCGGACACGACGACCTGATCCAAAAGACGTTCCTCGGCTGTGTCGAGTCCCGCACTCGGTTTCGCGGTGATGCGAGTTTTCGGACGTTTTTATTTGCCGTCGCCCGCAATGTCCTCGGCAAGCACTACCGCTCCGCTCGCCGCACACCGATCGAATTTCACGAGGTTTCGATCCACGACCTCGGTGCAAGCCCGAGTGTGGTCTACGCCCGGGATCAACAACAACTCCTGATGCTCAACGCCCTGCGGCGGATCCCGCTCGACTACCAAATCGTGCTCGAGCTCCACTACTGGGAATCGATGACAGGCTCCGCGATCGCCGAGGTGCTCGAGGTCCCGCTCGGGACTGCAAAGACCCGGATCCGCCGGGCCAAGCAACTTCTGGCCGCCGAGTTCGAGGAACTGGTGAGCGGAGCCTCGAGCCCGCAGGCGACCGCGACCCGACTCGACACCTGGGCCCGATCCCTGCGTGCGCAACTGCTCACCACTCCTCCCGTGAGCGAGTAAGTTTTTTTGAAAAAAGACGTTCCCCTCCGCAATCCATCGCCGGGGGAGCCGGTACTACCGCATCCGCCTTATGCCTAGCGAAGCCCTCTCCCACCCTCCCGCGCCCGAGACACCCGGTTTTGAGCTCGAACGCCTGCGCAGTGCCGTGAAGTCGCGGCTGTTCCAAAAAACCCAAGAACCCCTGCGGATCGGACGCTTCCGGGTCCTGCGTTGCATCGGCCAGGGCGGGATGGGCACGGTGTTTGCCGCCCGCGACGACGAACTCCAACGCACGGTAGCGATCAAACTGTTGCGTCCGGAGCTGTCGAGCGCGCGCCTGACCGACGAGGCCCAAGCACTCGCCCGCCTCTCACACCCCAACGTGGTCGGGATCTACGATGTCGGAGTCCACGAGGACCAGCGCTTCATCGCCATGGAGTACGTCGACGGCTGCACACTCGGTGTGTGGCTGCGCGGCGGTCGGACGCTCGACGAGATCCTCGAGGTCTTCGTTGCCGCCGGCCAAGGACTTGCGGCAGCACACCGCGTGGGTCTGGTCCACCGCGACTTCAAACCCGACAACGTGCTGGTCGGACGCGACGGTCGCCCGCGGATCCTCGACTTCGGCTTGGCCAGACCCCCCGATCGCCCGCTGCCGGGAGCACTGGTCGTTGTCCCCGCGCTCCCGGACGGTTGCGACGCGGAGGAAACAGCCCTGACGCGAGAGGGCATGTTGCTCGGAACACCGGCCTACATGGCCCCAGAGCAACATTTGGGCGAGCCGGCCGATGCCCGCAGCGATCAGTTTAGCTTCGCCGTCGCCCTGTACGAAGCGGTCTACGGCAGCCGACCGTTTCGCGGCGAAGATATCCGCACCCTGTCGCTGGCGATCGTTCGCGGGACCCTGCAACGCCCGACCACACCGCGGGTCGACGTCCCGCCATGGCTCGACGCCCTGCTCCTGCGCGCCCTCCGGGTCTCCCCCGAGAGCCGGTTTGCGAGCATGCAAGCGCTGCTCGAGTTGTTGATCGAACGCCGCCCGGCACGAGCGTCGAGTCGTCCGTCCGAACCCCACCTCGGCTACGACGATACACTCTCGGTCGACGAGGTCCGCGATGTCGCAGCCCAGGTCGGACTCGGCGAAACCGATGCCCGAGCAGCCCTGCTCCGGTCCGACAACCGCCCGCAAACCAAGCCCATCACCTCCCCGTTGCTGTCCCCGGCCGGACAACATTTCCGCATGCAGACCGCCGCGACAGCGTCGATCGAGCTGCCCGACCGACCTTCGCGCAACACGATGGTGCTGATGGCCCAAGAACTCGAGATTGCCGAGGGCCGCCGCGGCAAGGGACAAACCCAATTCATCGGCGAAAGCCTGGCATGGACCGCGCCCAACCTCGAGCTGCGAGTCCTGCCCAAGGCCCGAGGCGCGACCGTCCTACTCGTCCGCGACCTCTCGCGCGCACTCAAGCGAAGGCTGCGGACAACCCTCGCACTGACATCATTTGGAGCCCTGATGTTGTTCGCGGCCATCGCCGAGACACTCGAGTCCACCGGCAGCGACGGCGGCTTCATCGTGCTGTTTCTCGTGATCCTAGTCGCCGAAGTCACGCTGGGATGGAGACTCGCCCGAGCGCTCCACCACCAACACCTGACGCAAGAGCAGGCGCGAATCGATCACTACGCGCAACGCCTCGCAGCGCTCGCCGAGGCCGAACGGACCGGCCCCCACGGCCTCGGAGAACTATCCCTCGCAAGCGGGTCAACGAGATGAATCTGCAACGACAAAAACCGAGGGAGAGACGGATCCGAGAGCGAGCCGTACTCGTGGGACGCGCTGTGCCCGGAATCCTGGCAACCGGAGCCTGCGTGACGATGATCCACGTGCTCGAAATGAGTATGCCCCTTCCCTGGCTCGTGACGCTGGCAATCGTGGTGCTCGCTACGGCCTGAAGGCAAGTCGGCTCAGATCAAAAACCAAGGGTGACAATCTCTGCAGATCCGCGAGCTCCTCGCGCCGACGCCACCAAACGCCGGTGAGCAACGCGACCAAAAGGTCAGTTCAAGACCACACAACTCGCTTCCCCGGAATTGTTGTCCTCAATACACTCATCCACAGCATTGTCCGGATCAACAATCGCACGAATAATGTAAGGAGGGGCCGGAGCGTTCATCGGCAACGTAATCGTTAGATCCAACAATTCGAATTGGCCCGGTAAGAGGTCCTGGGTGGTCATCACGTCGGTAAGCGGAAGAATCATCCCATCCTTGTCGAGCTCAATATGGATGGCTGTCCCAAGAGGAAGGAGGTCCGCACCGTTGTTCTTGACAGCGACCTGCACGTCAATCGCGTTTTCCATGTCGGAACTGTTCCCACACACCATACTGGGTACATTGGCGTCCGGTGCGTTGAAGAGCCCCCCGGGCTGAACATTTTGGCGAAAGTTGTTGAGCCGATCGTTGAGCCAGTTGTGTTCGGGATTTGCCGGA
>CAZUPD010000168.1:0-16503 GCA_964621785.1 uncultured Nannocystaceae bacterium | reverse complement strand
GGCTTCGAGGACACTGCGGGATTCACCGAGCATCTTCGCTTCTTCGGAGTCACGTTTCACCTCGGTGATCCGGGCGTCGAGCATCCCGAGCAGCGTGGTGAGTAGGGGCAGGAGTTCGGTGTTCTGCAGCGGCTGTTGGGTCGCCCGCTTCGATGCTGCGTTGGCCTGTTCGTAGGCAAACAGCGCCTGGTTGGCACGGTCGGATTGCTTGACGCCGCGGTAGGGATCATCCGCCGGAATCGCTTCGGCGAGCTCGGTAAAAAGCCGCGCAGCCTCGAGGTATTGCTCGACGGCCGCGGTGTCATCACCCGAGGCGGCGAGGCTGTCACCTGAAGCAAGGGCTTGCTCAGCCGCCTGTGAGAGCTGTTGTGGGGTCTCGGGTGCGGATGCGCGTACCGGTGGTGTAAGACTTGCACAACAAAGTGTAGCTGCAACAAATACAGCGACGGGGGTACGGCGGTTACAAAGTCGGCCCATGGTGCCTCAGCTGGCGAAGTCGATGGTCAGGGTGACCTGCTGTTGTTCGGTTTTGTAGGGTTTGAGCTTGGTGCTGTGGATCGCTTTGATAACACAGCGCCCGAGATTGGTCCGCGCGTGGGAACCGGAAGCGACGGCTTCGACCGTACCAGCTTCACCGTCGAGGGTGAGGGTTGCCGAGACAGATGTGTTTCCGGCCATCTCCGAGCAGGATTTTTGTGCTTGCTTCTCCAGTTTGCGCAACGTTTCCCGCAGGCTCCGAAGTGTGTCTTTTGGGTCAGGATCGTTGTTGACTGGTTTGGGCTTTGGAGGCTGTTCGACAACGGGTTTGGCGATGGGTTTTGGTGGCTGCTTGACGACGGGTTTGTCGACCGGCTTGGGTTGGGGGTCGCCCACAACCTCATTCTGGGTGTCATCGCCGTCGTCCGTCGACTTCCAGCCCTCTTCGTCATCACTCCCGGTCGTCGCCTCTGGCTCGTCGGACTGCGTGGGGTTTTCATCGACGGGCTCCGGTCGGTCGGGAGGAATTTCGACGGGGTCCGGTGGGGGACGGGGTGCCTCGATGTCCGGTTTTGTTGTATCTGCACTGGTTTTGGGTTCAGCTGCGAGTGCGGTCGTGTGCGGTTGCCCGGGATCGTCGGAGCCGTTGAGCGAAGCAAAAATCAGGACTGCTACGACCAACGCAATTCCGAGTGCGATCAACCCCGGACGCGACTTCTCGGGTTGGCGTGGCGGGGCTGCGGTGAGCCGCGAGAGCTCGACACCCGCGAGCTTCGGTTCGGGTTTTCGTTCCGGAAGCGGGGCGGTAGCCGGCACGGACGTCGGCTCTTCGACGGCGACACGCAACGACCCCGCGTTCGAATCCTCGGTCGCGGGTCGGACGGGCAGCAACTGCGCCCCGCTGCGGGCCGACTCGATGATTGCGTCGAGCGGATCTTCGCGGGATTGTTTGCCGGACATGGCGGCGACCCGCACGGCCGGAAGTACCTCGACGGAGCGGATCAGTGGGTCGGAGTACTCTTCCTCGGGTTCGTCGATACCGTGGCGGTTGTGGGGCGCTTCGGTTTGCGAGTCGGCGACGCCGCGAGCCGCCGCCTGCTCGAGGGCTTCACAAAATGCCCGGGTGTCGCGGTAGCGCTGGTTGGCGTCGATATTTGCAGCTTCACACAGAACGTCTTTGATTTCCGTTCGACACGGGAGCGAGCCGATAAACGAGGGGGCGTCGCGGACGACCTCGAGCATCGGTAAGTCGTCGCGAAAAAGTGCAAATACAACCGTCATGGAGAGACCATAGATATCGGTCAGACGGTCTTTTTGCATCCCGGCGTCGTTGCGTGGCCGCGGTGGGCCAAACTCGATCAGCCGCGGCGTGTCGGTGGCATCGATCAGGATATTACTGGGGTTGACGTCGCGGTGGACAATGCCCTGATCGTGGGCAAAGGCGAGGGCATCCCCCACCTGCAGCACGATCGAGAGGGCATCTTCGGGGCTGAGGTAACCGTCGAGGACCGCGTCGCGCAGCGATTCACCTTCGACGAATTCAGTGACGTATGCGTATACACCTTCGTCCTCCTCGATCCGTGGCTCCAACACCCACAAAAAGCCGGGATGGTCAAAGGCCGCGAGTTTGGCCACGTGGCCAAAGATGCGCTCGCGGAGGTCGACATCGTCGGCAACATGCTTGTGCAACACCTTGACGATCACGCTCGCGCCGGTCTCGTTGTTGGTGGCCCGCCACGCGTTTGCGGTTCCGGTCTTTCCCAACTCGCGAACCAGCGTGTAGCGGCCGCGACATAACTGGGCTCCGACGCTCATGGACGCATCTCCCGGTGTCTGTCCGATGAACCTGTGGGCCGGCCGGCCCCGTGGCGTGCCGATGCCTCGTTGCGCCTGCCCGTGTGGACAGCCGCCTGTACGCTCGCAATCATCATCGAGTCAGTGTGGGTCGAAGCAGCCCGACGCAGCGGCTCAGTTGCGTCGCGGTTGGCTTCCGCGAATTCTACGGTAGCCCCACTTCAGTTGCAATCCACGGAAACCAGCGTGGATCTGAGCCGGACTGTGTCTGTCGAGACATGAGGGTTCCCGACAATCTCAATAGATGAAGGGAATCATCCGGAATCGAGCGTGTCGGCAATACTCATCCCACAGGGGTCCGTATTTGGCGCGACACCGCAGCTCGTCCCGATATGCCCGTTGAGGCAGAAGTAGACAAAGCCAAATCACGACCGCGTAGGGGACCCAAGATACAGCTCCTGCTGTCAGTGCAATGCCCAAGTACACACAGATTTCACCGGTGTAGTTGAGTTTGCGACCAATGCCCCACCACCCGGATATCAACAGTCGACCGCCGACTAGGCGCGGACGCTCGCCCCAGATCGTTGTATCGCGGTTGCGTTTAAACCTGTGCTTTTGAGCATTTGACTCACGGAAAATCCACAGGCCGACGAAAAACAAGGTTGCAATGGCCAGTGCCCGAATCGGCGACATCGGCTCGACGAGCGCGATGAGAGCCCAACCGCCAATGGCATAGAAAAACGGGACGACGGCGAGATCACCCCAGACGAGCATGAAGCCAAACCGCTCGGCAATGACGTCCCACATCGACAAGATGCCGTCTTCGAACACGTAGTGGGTCGTCAGGTACAGCCACCAAAAAACTTGAAACAGCAACATTTGTGGCGTGAGGGTGCCGAGGGTCTCGTACTGCGCATATCCAAACGCCAGCACAAACAGCCACAGTCCGATCAGCGATGGTTGGTAGGCAAAGGTCTTGAGGTCGACACCGGCAAGCCTCGGGTTGAGTTCCCGGCCTAGCCAAAACGACCGCAGATGGCCGGCGAGTGTCGGCGCCTCGTCCTCCGGCTGTGGCGCGCGTGCCCACAACCAGACCGAGGCCGCGATGCTGACGACGTTGGCGGCCACAAACAGGGCCCAAAAGTGCTCGAGCAACGGAGTCAGTGTGAGGCCGCAATGGAGCGTTCCGGCGATGACGACCATGTGGGTCAACACCCAAAGCGAAATGCCGTTGATCCGGTAGCGCTGACGGGCGCCGTCCGCCAACGCAAATCCTTGGACCATCCTCCCCGGCAGCCAGCGCGCGCCGACAAACAGGGCGGCGATGAAACCGACGAGGCCGACGAGCGCAAAGGTGAAACTCGAGAGGGTGAGCGGGCTTTGGGCAAAGACGTTCACGGCCGGGATTATCCGTGACCACGCGGCAGATGTGGACGCCGTGCGGTGCTCCCGATCACATGTGTGGTCGCGGCGAGCAGTGGTATCAGGAGGGCGTTGTGACCATTGCTTCCTCATCTCCTGTCACAGCCGCGAGCGAATCGAAATTTCCGTTTCGCCGGCGGCCGTCCTCGATCCCCACGGGGAAACAACTTCCGCCGATGCTCTCGGGCGGCGTGCCGGGCTTGGGTCACGCAGTCGAGATGCGGGGGGATCCGACGCGGGTGATTCGGCGCGGACGGGCGGAGCACGGCGATGTGTTTGCCATGCGGATGCCCGCGGGTAACTACACCGTGGTCATGACAGGGCACGAGGCCCAAGAGACATTCTTCCGTCTGCGCGACGAAGATGTGTCCCAGCGCGAGGTCTACAAGCTGACGATCCCCGTGTTCGGAAAGGGGATCGCCTACGATGCCGAACCCCACATCATGCGCGAGCAACTCGGGTTTTTTCACGCCGCGCTGCGTGAGCGAAGGCTGCGGACCTACTGCGACGGGTTTATCGAAGAAGCCGAGCGTATGTTTGGTGCGTGGGGCGATCGCGGGGTCGCCGATATGCTCGAGGTCGGCAACGAAGTGACGCTGTACACCTCGTCGCGCAGCCTGTTGGGAACCCAGTTTCGCAACAACCTCAGTGAGCAGTTCGCCGAGCTCTACATCGACCTCGAAGGCGGCATGAACCTCGTTGCATTTTTTGCTCCCCACTTGCCGCTGCCGGCAATGCGTCGCCGCGACCGTGCACGGGTCAAGATGGTCGAGCTGATCAGCGGGATCGTGCGGGCGAGGCGAGCTTCCGGGGAGGTCTGTGAAGATGTCCTGCAGACCCTGATGGAGTCCCGCTACAAAGATGGCCGCGAACTCACCGAGGACGAGATCACCGGCTTGATCCTCACCATCATGTTCGCGGGTCACCACACCAGCGGGGTCACGTTTTCCTGGATCGCGCTGCTGTTGGCCAGCCATCCCCAGGTCATGCGGGAGTTGGTCGCGGAACAGCGCGAGGTCGTCGGCGAGAAAACCGATATCAGCCTCGACGACCTGCGGGGGATGCATAAACTCGAGTGGACGATCAAGGAGGCCCTGCGCCTGTATCCACCAATTATTTTGGTCGCCCGCCGAGCCCTCAACGACATTGCGTTTCGCAACTTCCACATCCCCGCCGGGACCATGTTGATGGCGTCACCGGCCGTCGGTCAGCGGATCCCCGAGATCTTCAAAAATCCCCACGCCTTCGATCCGGCGCGGTTTGGGCCCGGGCGCGAAGAAGATAAAAAATTCCCCTACGGACATATCGCGTTTGGTGCCGGGCGCCACCGGTGTATGGGCATGGTCTTTGCCCAGCTACAACTGCGCGCGCTGTGGAGTCACCTGCTGCGCAACTTCGAGTTTGAGTTGGTCGATCCGAACTTGCGAGTCGACTACACCAACCTCATCGCCGCGCCGATGAAGCCATGCCGTGTCCGCTACCGCCGTGTGGGGAAATAGGCCGGATTGAACCGGGCGCGCTCAAGGTCGCGTGCATTTGCAAGCAGTCCGTCGGCTCGGTGAATCGTACGTCCAGCGCGAGGCGAGAAAAACAACCGACTGCTAGATGTGCATACACCGAAAGTAGATGTCCGACGTGTCGGGGCATCGCGCCACAGCCGACGATGGGGACGGCGGGGCATTTGTCTACGGAGCGCTATCGTCCGAGATGTAGTGATTGCCCCCGAGCGTATTTCAGCCTAACGTGAGTGGGATGACGCCGGCCCAGCCGCCATCCCGGGGATTGATCCTGTTGACAGGCGCCACCGGGTATCTCGGTGCGAACCTGCTGCGACGATTGCTCGCCGACGGTGAACAGGTCCGGGTATTGCTGCGCCACGGCTCCGGGTCGGAATCTCTCGCCGGCCTCGAGGTCGAGCGCGTCTACGGGGATCTGCGGGACGCCGAGGCGGTTCTCGCTGCTGTCCGCGGGGCGACCCAGGTCTATCACTGCGGCGCCAAGATGCTGTGGACTGCCGGGAATGCCGAGCAGCGGCGCGAACTGTTTGAGGTCAATGTCATCGGTACGCGCAATGTCCTGCGCGCAGCCCAGGCGACCGGGGTGGAGCGCGTCGTCGTCACCGGGTCATTTTCCGCGGTCGGCAGCGAGCGCTCCGATCCGTTGCTCCCGGTCAACGAAGCGGTGCCCTACGATCCGTTTGCCCGCAACCTTCCCTATCAGACCACCAAGGCGTTTGCCGAGCAGGAGTGTTGGAAGGCGGCGGCCTGTGGGTTGCACGTGGTGATCGCAACATCGACGGTGTTGGTCGGTCCCCACGACTACAGGCGTTCGCGGATCGGCGGATTGCTCTGCGACTTTGCCCACCAACGTCTGCGGGCCTATTCGACGGGTGGGGTGGAGTTTGCCTCGACCCGCGACATCTGCGAGGGCCACGTCCTGGCGATGAAACGCGGGCGCTGTGGCGAGAAGTATTTGTTGTCGTCCGAGTATTTGACCGCCGACGGGTTGATGGAATTGTTTGAAGAGGTGACCCAGGTGCCGCGGCCGAAGGTGCGGCTGCCCATTCCGGTGATGGGCGGGTTGTCGCGGACCCTCGATGCGGTCGGCCTGTCCCAGCGGGTCCACGGGTGGGCATCGTCGGGGATCTGGCGGTTGATGCAGTTGCGCAAACACGCCGATATTTCGAAGGCGCGGCTCGAGTTGGGCTTTGAGCCAACCGGCATCACCGCAGCCGTGCGCGAAGCCTACGAACACTTTGTTGAACGCGGTGTGATCCGGTTTGACCTGGTCCGCGGGCACCGACGCCATCCCGGCGTGTTTGGCAGTGTGTAGGCCGACGCGGGTGATGGGCACCGCGCCCGCGAAGGTTGTATCAGCAAGGGATTACTTCACGGCTTTTTTGGATTTTCCACCGCCGCGCAGCAGCTTGACCATCGCCCGGGCGGTGGTTGGGAGGCTGTGTCCCAACAGACCGCGCACGAGTTGGGCCACCGCCGGGTACTTGCCGGCGTTGGGGAACCACAGCGGCTCGTTGCCGAGGATGCCGCGGTCGACCATGATCGCCTTGGTATGCATGAATGCCCGCAGTCCTTCGGGACCGTGATAGCGACCGATCCCGCTGCTTTTGACCCCGCCAAAGGGGAGTACGGGATTGGCGACAGAGCTGATCACATCGTTGACCGTGGCTTGGCCGCACTCGAGGCGTGAGGCCAGGGAGATGCCCTTTTTGATGTTTTGCGTCCACACGCTGGCGTTGAGTCCGTACTTGTGATCGTTGGCGAGCCGCAGCGCTTCTTCCTCGTCTTTGACCTTGATGATCGGCAGGACCGGGCCGAAGGTCTCCTCGCGGTAGACATCCATTTCGGGGGTGACGTCGGTGAGCATGGTCGGGGCGAAGAACTGACCGGGGCGTTCGAGTTTCTCGCCACCGGTCAGGAGCTTGGCCCCGCGTTTGACCGCATCGGCGATGTGGCTGGCGACGGTCTTGAGTTGCGGGGCGAAGATCATTGGCCCGACGTCGGCGTCGTCGTCGGGGCTGCCGACGCGAATGTTCTCGACTTCTTTGCGCACCATCTCGACGAACCGGTCGTGGATCGACTCGACCACAAACAGGCGTTCGACCGAGACACAGACCTGACCACAGTTGGCAAATCCACCCCAGGCGGCGGCCTTCGCTGCGCGTGTGAGGTTGGCGTCGGCACACACGATCATCGCGTCCTTGCCCCCGAGCTCCAACTCGACGGGGATCGGGCGTTGGGCCGCGGCCGCCATGACCTTGCGGCCCGTTGCCACGGAACCGGTGAAGAACAGCATGTCGACGTCCGCCTGACAAAGTGCTGCTCCGGTGCTGCCATCGCCCTGGACAACTTCGACGACACCCGCCGGGAGCTTGGCCTCGGCCATCAGGTCGCGGATGACTTCGCCGGTCAACGGGGTGACCTCCGAGGGCTTGAGCACGACTGTATTGCCGCCCACCAGGGCTGAAATCACCGGGGCGACACCGAGTTGAAACGGGAAGTTCCACGGCGAAATGACACCGATGAC
Organism: uncultured Nannocystaceae bacterium; assembly: GCA_964621785.1. Lineage (GTDB taxonomy): Bacteria > Myxococcota_A > Polyangia > Nannocystales > Nannocystaceae > JACKDW01. The sequence continues at coordinate 8,766 of CAZUPD010000168.1, read as the reverse complement.
GCCGCGTGGGAAGTACTCGATGTAGCCGACCTTGCCGGTGAACACCATCGGGGTTTTGGTGCGGCGACGGGCCAAGATCTTGGGCGCCCGCTTGCGGTTGTATTCGAGTAACAGGCCGACCGCGAGCAGTTCGGTCGACAACGAGTCCTGGTACGGTTTGCCGGTGTCGCGACTGATCTCGCGGGCGTACTCCTCGCCCTTGCGCAACAGGACTTCGCGGATACGGTCGAGAACTTCTAACCTGCGGCCGAGTCCGAGGTCGCGCCAGCCGACGAATGCAGCCCGCGCCCGGGCAACTGCCGCCTCGACTTGTTCCGGTGTCGACACGGGAATGTCCTGAAGTTTTTCGCCGGTGACCGGGCTGTACTTCTCGATGACGCGGTGGGGAGTAGGCGTTGTCGTGGACGTTGTTACGGCAGTCATGTCGAGTCTCTGGGCAGGGGTAGCACGAATTTTTGGCGGTGAGTCCGGTTATCGCGGCGGGGGGGATGGGCGTATTCGGCCGGATGTGAGTGAGGGAAGTGCCAGTCATTTCAGCGATTCGCAGTCCGGCTGGTACCATCCGGTACCTCGCCATGACGACAGGATCAGACAAGCTCTACCGCAAGTACTTGAGCACACTGGGCTGGGTCGGTGATCCGGGTCTGCACGAATTGGTGCGCAGTCACCTGATGAAAGTCCCGTTCGAAAACGTGTCCAAGCTGTTGCGGGTCGCCAGCAACCCGGATCCGGAGCCGTTTTCGATGGAGGAGTTTGTGTCGGGGGTCAAAACCCAGGACCTCGGCGGGACCTGCTACGCGCTCAATCGCTTCCTCGCCGAGCTCCTACAATTTCTCGACTACGACGTCGAGTTGCGGGCGGCCAAAATCGACGGCCGCGACCGCGCCCACGTCGTGCTGCTGGTGACGTTCGAAGACGTCAAGTACTTGGTCGACGTCGGCTTTGGGGCGCCGTTTTACGACCTGCTCCCACTCGCCGAGGTGCCACACAAGATCGCACACGGCGACACGACCTACGAGCTGCGTCGGCACCCGTTGTTCGCCAAGCAGTTCGAGATGACCAAGACGGTCAAGGGCAGCAAAAAAGTGACCTACAGTTTTGTCGAAGGGTTGGCGGTCGAGGCCAGCGCGTTTGATGCCGAGGCCAAGGCCTCGTTCCAACCCGGCGCGGCGTTTTTGGATTGTTTGCATATCACACGATTTTTCGACAGTCGCGCCTACAGTCTGCAAAACAACAGGTTGGTGACGACCTCGCACAACGTGACGACGATCCAGGAACTCGGTAGTGTCCAAGAAGTCGAAGATGTCGTGCGCGAACGGATGTTGCTCGATCGCTGTCCGATTCGTCGGGCGATCGAAGTGTTGGAAGGTCGCGGGATCGATATCTTCGCGTCCTAACCGGTTTGCTCATTCTCGCGGTCGAGCACAACCACGCGTTGCTGGGGGCCGCGGTTGCGATGCGGGTGATTACTCGACAATCGCCACGGTGCCGCTGATGTGGTTGACTCCCGTTTGCTCACCCCACGTGCCACCGGACACGCGAATCGCATAGCGGGGATCTGCGTTGAGCCCCGTTGAGCCCGCGGGGAGGCGAAGACCGAGCGTATAGTCGCCGAGGGGTAGGCCCATCGGGATACTTGTATCGACACAAAAAGTCGTTTCTTCGCCGGGTGCCAGCGTGCGGATGTCCCCGGGAATCGTGATGACCGTGGTCGCCCCGGGTCCGGTCAAGTACACTTGCATCGGGCGGGCGTTGACCGGGGCCGCAAATCCGTCGTTGTGGATCGTCAGTGAGACCGACCAGGGTTCGCCGGGTTGTGCCTGGGCGCCAAAGCGGACGTCGGTCAGCACGAGGCGGTACCCGAGCCGACAGCCAATTTCGTCGAGGCACCCGTCGGCGTTCCACCCGGTGATCACTTCGGGGTGATAGTTGCCCGCGAGGTAGGTCCAATGGAGTTGTGCGAGTTCGGTAAGAGCCGTCGGGCAATCCGAGTCCGGTGGGTTCGGGATGCACGTCGTCCCCCCGGTCGCGACAAACGCAGAATCCGCGATGGCATAGGTTTTTTCCGCGTCGTTGCTATAGGTGTCGATGTCGTTGTTCGGACCCAAAAAGCACTGGTTGTGGTGACCCACGCGCGCCAGTGCGGAGTCGTCGTAAGCCGTCGAGGGAGTCAACGGGCCGCCGAACGCATTCTGTTTGTACACGGGCTTGCGGACCTGGACTTGGCGCGTCACCGGAATGGCTCCGAGCAGTGCACCGAGGATTTGGTTCGCATTTTCCACGTCATTGAGATTGTGGCTCGACTCGAACCACTCCCCCGACTCGCCGACAAATCCCGCCTGTACAGCCAAAATGATGTCTTCGTTGGCTTCGAGTAAAGGTTGCAGCTGCTCGATGTGTTCCAACACGGTGTCGAGGGGCGGGTCGTACGGCGGACCGTCGTCCGAGTAGTAGAACCGCGGGACAACCGACAGTCCATGTGTCCGCAACCGATCGAAGCTGAGTTGGAGCTGGCCGAGGAGATTCTCGTCGAGGGGCCCCTCTAGAAACTCAGGCAGAGGCACGTGGCCATTGATGACCCGAACCCCGTCGTTGTACACCGCCACGAGCTCGGTTTCGCCGACGGTGCGCAGATCGACGCCGACGGTGAAGCCGCGTTGGGGATTGCTGAAATCACACTCGCCAGCAGCAAGCGGGTCGTCGTCGTTGGCAAACAGCAGCGGGTCCAGGGCGACAACCGATACGCCGGCGCCTGCGAGTGGACAGCTGGGAGGTATATCCGGTTGTTCGGTTTCGCCGACGCTCGATTCGCTCGTCGTCATGTGGGTCGTCGACAGGGTCGTGGTGGTCGGCGTGTCCGAGGTCGATTCGCTCGTCGCAGCGGTGGACGACGAAGAAGTTGTAGATGCACTCGCCTGCTGGCCGTCATCGACAAAACATCCCGACAGTGTCCACGCAAACCCCAACGATCCGACGATCCCCAAGCCAGCGCGCAACATGATAGGCGAGCCTAGCAGAATTCGCCCGAATGGGGGTGGTGTTCTCCAGTCTTCGATGTGTCGCTAGGGACAGGATCGAGCTTTCCTACTCGGTGAAGGCGCACGTTTCCGCGTCTCGGTGCGAGACCTCGGCGAGAAGCATGGGGGGCGGCCGAAACACGGGCGTCGTGGGATGCACGATCCATGCAGGTGCATGAAACATTGCCGTCGACCTGTTGCCGTCCTGCAGACTGTGAGGCTGGGCTAACCAGATGGCGGCGTGGGCAAGGGACCCGGAACCGGTGGCAAGTCTTCGTCCCCCTCGTCCTGCTCGGGGACGGCGGCCGGGGCCGGGGTCGGAGCAGGGGCGGGGACCGGGGAGTCGGACTCCGGGGCGGATGCGCTTGCATCTGCAATTTTTGATTGGGCTTCGCCGCCCGGTCCGACCAGGCCCGACGCACCGAGCCGAATACCTTTGTGCTCGGCGATGGCCGTGCGGCGGTTGAGGTAGATCTGGATCAGACGGCGAGCGGCGTAGTGGGCCTTGATCCGCCATTTGGGTTCGTTGGCCAACAGGACGGCAAACGCAATCTCCGGATCGTCGGCCGGGGCAAATCCGATAAACCAGTTGTAGTTGAGTGCCGGGGCACGCTTGCCGGTGAGGCTGCCGGTTTTGCCTGCAACCTCGACGCCGGAGATGAACTCGACTCCGTTGGCGTCGCGAAAACTCTTGCGCGCGGTACCCTCGGTGGTGGTCGCGACCATCATTTTGCCGACCTCGCGGGCGGCGATCGCCGTCAGCACACGTTCGGCCTTGGGCAGTGGTGGCGTGAGGTCCTTGCCCTCGCCATCGCGGACCTCGGCGACGACATGTGGCGGCTGAAAGATACCGCCCCGCGCCAGGGTGCTCGCCAGGACAGCTCCGTGCATCGGGCTCATGTCGACGTGCCAGAACCCGGCCGCGACCTTGGCCCGCTCACGTGCGTCCGAAGGGATATGGGCGGGGCTGATTTCGACGGGAAACTCAAACGCGAGCTCGCGTTCAAAGCCGAGGTCGCGGGCGGTTTCCTGCAGGTCGCCTTTGCCGAGGTGCTTGAGCGCGAGCTTGGCGATGACGACGTTGTGACTGTAGGCAACCGCTGCGCTGAGGGTCGCACACCGCGTGTCACGGGCGCTGTCGTCGGTCAACATCTCGTCGGTGATGCCGCGAAGGCCCCCGGAGAAACACGCCTTGGTACGCGCGTTGGCACGTTTGTGGGCGAGCAGCGAGGCCGCTGTGACGAGCTTAAACGTCGAGGCCGCGGGCGCCCACGCGGTGGTCAAGACCTCGAGCGGGTCGACCTGGGGATCCATGGTTGAGTGTCCCGCCATCGCCAACACAGCGTTGTCTTCGACGTCGAGGATCACGGCCGCCGCATAGGGGACTTCGCGGTTGCGGAAGATCTGCAGGGCCGAGTCTTGCAGCACCGGATCGAGCGTGAACCGGATCGTGTGGCCGTCGCCGAGATCTTGTACATACAGGCTATTTTCGAGATCGGGGGGTGCCTGTTCGTCGGCCGCCGCCTCACCCGTGTCCGCGGGCTGCGTTTTTGCCGTTGGCAGGGCGACCGGGGTCATGGCGCCCAGGTCGAGTCGGTCGCGCCAGGGCAGGGTCGTCGGTTTGACGGCCTCGACGGCCTCGGGAACGATCGTCGCCGATGTGCGGATGGCGTCGTGCTCCTCGGGAACGACCTGATTTTGAGCGTACAGCGCGATCGCTCCGAGGCTGGCGAGGAAGAACACCGCCCCCAAACCGCTGAGTTTTCGGTTCGACGACTCCATGCGAGGGTGATAGCAGTGGCCAACGGGTCAACCAAACTTCTCACCTGGCGAGCCTGAATTGCGCAAATCGCACGGGTTAAGAACGGTTGTGATCTCTCCTTTACGCAAAGTATCCGAACATCGCGCGGGCAATGCCTGATGAGCGTTCGTGTGGTTCTCGGGTCGGTGCTGTGCGAGTTGAAACAATTTCTCGTTGCGATCCCAAAAAATTGGTGAGGTGAACCACGATCACCTGTGTGTCTACAGGAGATACACGTACATCCTCCGACGATCGGTTACCTGGATATCGGTAGGGTCTCGTGCGCCTGTCAGGGTCTGGTACCCTGTGCTCCGAAACGGCTGGTGAGGCAAGTGTCCGATGAAGGACGAAACGGTTGTCACGGTCATCAATAAATCCGAGGAGTCGGGGACGGGTCGAGCGAAGAAGGACGCTTGCCTAGTCGTGATCTACGGTGCCGAGCTCGGCCGGAAGTACACCATTGCCGGTGTCGAGCTGACGATCGGTCGGGCCACGTCGAACGACATCTGCGTCAGTCAGGACTCGGTTTCTCGCACCCACGCAACCTTGGGCGTCGACGAGACCGGCGTCCGGATCCGTGACAACGAGTCGACCAATGGGACCTACGTCAACGATCACAAAATCCACGAAACGTGGCTCAAAGACGGCGACCTGATCAAAGTCGGCCGCTCGATTTTCAAGTTCCTGACCGGTGACAACATCGAGAGCTCCTACCACGAGGAAATCTATCGCCTGTCCACCGTCGACGGACTGACCGAGATTTTCAACAAGCGCTACTTCCTCGAAACCATCGACCGTGAACTCAGCCGCGCCCGTCGCTACGATCGGCCGCTGGCCCTGTTGATGTTCGACATTGATCACTTCAAGGTTTGCAACGACACCTACGGGCACCGGGCCGGTGACTACGTGTTGCGGGAGATCGCCAGCATCGTCCGCGACCGCGCCCGCAAGGTTGATGTCCTCGCCCGCTACGGCGGCGAGGAGTTCTCGTTGATCCTCCCCGAAGTCGAAACCAAAGGTGCGGCGATTTTCGGCGAGAAAATTCGATCGATGATTGAGCAAGCAAGATTCGTGTTTGAGGGGCACCACATCCCGATCACGATTTCCGTTGGGGTCGCCGAGTTGACGCCTAGCATCGCCAACGCCGACGACCTGATCGGGGCTGCCGACGCCAACCTCTACAAGGCGAAAAATGGCGGTCGCAACCGTGTCGTGAGCTCCTGACGGGCTCTGCGGTGTCCGAGCGCGTGCACTTTGGCGGGGTTGCCCGGTTGGGCGATTTCGTTCAAAGTGCGGCCGGTGAACATGTCGCTCAACTCTGTGGCCACACCCGACCGCCCGATCGCGCTGCTCAACCAGACCCTGGCCGACCAGATCGCAGCCGGTGAAGTTGTGGAACGCCCGGCTTCGGTCGCCAAAGAGTTGGTTGAGAACGCGATCGATGCAGGTGCAACGAGAGTGGATGTCGAGTTGGTCGACGGCGGCCTCACGAGCATACGCGTGCTCGACAACGGCCGTGGGATCCGCGGAGACGAGCTCGAGTTGGCGCTGACCCGTCACGCCACCAGCAAAGTCGCAAGCCCCGAGGATTTGGTCGAGATTCACTCGCTCGGATTTCGCGGCGAGGCCCTGGCGAGCATTGCCGCTGTCGCCCACGTAACCCTGCGAAGTCGCCGGCCGGATGACGACGTCGGCCACGAGCTGCGTTCGCTGCCGGGCACCGACCTGCAAAAATTCCCCGTCGGCATGCCCATCGGGACCCAGGTCGAAGTCCGGAGCTTATTTGCCTGTGTACCTGCACGCAGAAAGTTCATGCGTTCCGAGGCCACCGAAGTCGGCCACTGTAGCGAGGCGTTGATTCGGATCGCGCTTGTCCATCCCGAAGTTCACCTGACTTTAAAGCACGGTCGTCGCGAGTTGCTCAATTTCCGTCCCGCCGATCCCGGGACACGGGTCGAGCACGTGCTTGCGCGACGCGGCAGCGGGCCGTTTTTCCCCCTCGAAGGAACCGCGGACGGTGTCGAGGTCAAGGCCTGGCTCGGACGGCCGGAGGGGGCGATTCGCGGACGTTCCGGTATCGTACTGGTGGTCCGCCGGCGGGTCGTCCGCGAGCGGAGTCTCGCCCAGATCGTCACCCAATCCTACGGCGAGCGGCTGGCCTCGGGCCACTATCCAGTGGCGTGCCTGATGGTCGAGCCTCCACCCGGATCGGTCGATGTCAATGTCCACCCGCAAAAAGCTGAAGTCCGGTTTCGCGAGCCGCAGCAGGTCTACGCAGCCGTCCGATCGGTGCTGTTACAACAACTCGAGCGCGCACCGTGGTCGCTCCCCAGCGACGAGCGTGTCTGGCCGGAGGCTTCGACATTGGGAACACCGTCGGGGCGTCGGGTTGAGGTTGGGTCCAACATGTCCGCTGTGCCAGCTGATGTGGGTCCCGAGGCTCTCGTCGGCGCGCGACAAGGCTCGGGCATATCCGACCAGGGCACATCGGACCCATGTCACCACGGTTCACCCGATTTTTTGCGAGGCACCTCGGATACTTCCGAGCAGGGAACGCCAAAGCGATCGCCGAAGAGCCCGCGAAAAAGCCTGGAAACATCCGTCGGCGGATTGCCAGACGCGCGACACAACTCGGCTGTCGACAACCAGAGCCCGGAAACATCTGTCGGCGGTTTGCCAGACGCGCGACACAACTCGGCTGTCGACAACCAAGGCCCGGTGTTCCCGAGCTCCGTACGGCGGGGCTCCGGTCGGCCTGTGGTCGACGCGACAGGTAGAGATTTAAACGCAGAGATGGGTCGTAAAACTGGCGCAGTGAGTACAACTGATGGTCAAACGGAGGCCCAAGATTTTCCGCGCGAGGAGGCGGCGATACGCGAGAAAAACCAAGGACGAGCCGGGCCGGACACTGCACCACACGAACCGTCCGCGGACGCGAGTGTGCAGGCTCCTTCGATCGAGAAACATGTAGGTTCACAACCTTTGAGGTCCGGCGAGCCGGATGAACCGGATCCAGCTGTGACGCCGCGGCGCCGGGGTTATCGCCTCGCCACTCGAGCCCTCGACGGGGATTATGGCGATCACAAGCGCGCTGTCATGGATGTCGTTGCGTGGATGAAAGATGCCAAGCAGACACAGGCTCAGACACAAGCGCAGACGCAGCTGATGCCTTCTGAGCGCGACCGGACATCGACGCAGGAGCGATTTGACCGTCACCATCCCACCGATGGGCATCGCACGAGGGGGTATGCCGAGCGTGTTGATGCTGCCGAAGGTGCCTATACAAACGATTCTGAATTACGGGCGAGCGACGGGCGTTTGATCCCGCAACTTCTCACCTGTCTCCCTGGACCTGTCGCTGTGTTCGCCGACGCGGACGTCGTCCTTGCAGTCGATCTTAAACGCCTGCGCTCGTGGCTGGTGTTTCAACGCCTCACCCGCGAGATCGCGTGGCGTAAAGAGGTCGGTGTGCAACGCCTGTTGTCGCCGGCGATCGTCCGCCGACCGGTCGGCGAGATTCGCCTGTGTGTGGCCGCGAAAAAGCCCCTACTGGCCCTCGGTATCGACCTCGATGCGTTTGGCGACGATGCGCTCGTCGTCCGGGGCGTACCGGCACACCTGCGCAACTGTATCGACGATGCGGATGTCGCAGATCTGATCGACCGGGTGATCCCCTGGCTGCGGTTGCGCGCCCGCGAAGCTGCCGAAGGCGAGGATGATCGTACGACGATCCTGACTGCGATCGCACAGACTCGGGGCAGCGATCCGGCTCCGCGGCTGGCCCGGAGGTGGATCGCAGAGGCACTCGAACTCGGCATCGACCTGTGTAGCGTACCCGGGGTGGTGCGCTGGACCGGGGCCGATTTGCTGGCTCGTGCGCGCACGCCAAAACCGCGGAAGCTAGCGAGCGACCGTCAGGCTGGATAGGTGATGTGCCTATGCAATATT
>CAZUPD010000167.1:4503-16777 GCA_964621785.1 uncultured Nannocystaceae bacterium | reverse complement strand
CGCCGTCGCCGTCACCGTCGCCGTCGCCGTCACCGTCGCCGTCGCCATCACCGTCGCCGTCGCCATCGCCATCGCCGGACTCCGAGTTGGATTCAGAGCCTGCGGTGGTTGGCTCGGTCATCGAACTCGTATCGGTTCCGGTGCCATCGGAAGTCGACTCGAGTCCGGTTGTGTCGGACGTTCCCGATTCGCTTCCGGTTTCGCTTCCAGTTTCGCCACTGCCTTCGCCGGGGCCGTCTGCACAACCACCGAGCAAGATCGTCGCCAGTCCGAAGGTGAGCCCGGATAACCAAGTTAAACGCTTTTTGTTCATGTCCTATCCATTGCCGCAACCCACCGGTTGCATTGAAAATGTCTCTTGGGACATGTTAGATAATTGTTGTGCAGGGTGGTAGGGGCCGCGCCTGTTTTTCTCCTTTGAACCGGTGCAATCGTTGCGGTGTGGGACCGGTGGTGGCTTGCAAATGCACTTGAACCATTGAGTGGACTCCCCGTCACGCGCCATCATGGTGAGACACGTGATTAGGTCAGCCTACAGTTTTCAATGATTGCGACGACAATCCGGTGCAGCGCAGCTCCGGATAGATGTATGAGCAAGATACGGGTCGCGGCGATCAGTTGGGCTTGGGCTGTTTGCGGGCTTCCTTGCGGGCTTCGGCGAGTAGCTTGCGGACTTCTCGCGACTTGCCGTGGTCGCTCGCGGCCTTGAACGCATCGACGGCATCGTGCCAGCGTGCGAGCTGGCCGAGTGCTTCGCCCCGGAGAATGTGTGCCTCGCCGGCCTTGGGCGAGATTTTCAGGGCTTCGTCGGCGTTTGCGAGGCTCTTTTCGTGGTTGCCGAGGGCTCGCAGCAGTCGGCCCTCTTGCAACAACGCTCGCACATAGGGAGCGCGAACCTTCTTGAGGTCGGCTTCGCCAAATTTGCCAATGGTTCGGTAGAGCCGGACCGCATCGTTCCACCGCTCTTCTTCGATCGCCAGGTTGGCGGCCTCGGTGAGCGGTTTGCGGGCTTCGCTGGCGAGCCGCGCAACGGCTTCGTGCCCGGGGTTTTCGGCCTGCAGTTGGGCGAAGTAGTCGGCGAAGCTTTTGCCTTCGGGCGACAGGTATTGCTCTTGCTTGAGCGCGAGTTCTGCCCGGCCCACCAGAACATCGAGATCGACGCCGGACGGTTGGGGCGGTTCCCCGGTGGTGTCGGGAGGTTGTTCGGTGGTCGGCTCGCCGGTGCTGGACTCGTCGGTTTCGCCACCCGTTGTGCCCGGCTCCGGTTCGTCATTTGTCGTCGGTGCGTCGTTGACCTGCGCTGCGGTCGTCTGTTGCGGTGGGGTCTTGGTGCCGCCACCAAAGATCTCGGGCTTGACCACGTAGATGATCAGAGCGACCGCGACGGCGCCGAGGAGCACGAGGGAGAGGGACTTTGAACCGCTTTGTGGCGGGGTGTCGAGCTCGTCAAGTTCGGGTTCGGGCTCCGGTTTGGGCTTGGGTTTGGACGTGCGATCGGAGCTGGGTTTGGACGTGCCAGAGGTGGGCTTTGATTTGGGTTTGGAGGGCGACTGGCGCTCAGGTTTGGCGTCCTCGCGCGGTTTTTCGCTGATTCCCGAGGCTTCGCGTTCCTCGGCCCGTTTTTGTTCGGCCGCCGCGATCGCTGGGGACATGGGCGGCGCGGGAATCGGTGCATGTGCAACTGATGCTGCAATCGGCGTGCGGGCCGACGGTTCGGGCACGGGCTCCGCACCCGAGGTTCCTGCGTGGCGTGTGTCGGTCGAGCGCATCAACTCGTACTCGAGCACTCGCATCGATTCGGGGCGCTCCCCCGGCTGTCGGGCGAGACAGCTGGCGACCACATCGGCGAGGCCAGCCGGAAGTTCGGGGCGATACTCGGTGATCTTGGGCGCGTCGCGTTCTCCCTTGTTGACCAGGACTTCGATCCCGGTGCGCCCGGTGTAGGGGAGTTTGCCGGTGAGGATCTGGAACAGGATGCACCCGAGCGCGTAGATGTCGGACGAAGCCGTGGCTTCGGAACCGGCAGCTTGCTCGGGGGCCATGTAATCGGGCGAGCCGATCAACATGCCCTCAGAAGAGGTTGTGAGATCGTCTTCGACGTGTTTGCAGATCCCGAAGTCGACGACTTTGACGAAGTCGAGGTCGCCGTCGTGGGTGATCAGGACGATATTTTCCGGCTTGAGGTCGCGGTGGATGATCGACGACTCGTGGGCTGTACCGAGGGCACGACAGACCTGGGCGACGATGTGGACAGCCCGGGTCGCGGAGATGGGAGCCTCGTATTCGACGACTTCGGCCAGGCTCTGGCCGTCGAGGTTCTCCATCACCGAGTAGACGCTCTCGTCCTCGAGGACCCCGATGTCGAAGACCTCGATGATGTTGGGGTGACCGATCTCGGTGGCGGCCCGGGCCTCCCGCATAAACCGGTTCATGATTTCCGGTTCGCGGGTATAGGTCTCGGGCAACACACGCAGGGCACACGGGCGGCCGACCTCGAGGTCGCGGGCCCGATAAAACGCACCCATTCCGCCAAACGACACGAGGTCTTCAATCCGGTAGCGCTTGGCGACCACAGTCCCGCGGCGAGCCTCGGCGATGTCTCGGCCACTGCGAGGCTCTTCCTCGCCAAATGGTGGGGGAGGAGGAGGCGCGCTGCCGCTGTTATCTGAGTTCGCCATGGTCTGTTGCAAGCCCTACCACAGTCGGGTTTGTCGCTCGAATTGTTCGCGTCCGACCTTCTGGGGGTCCGCAGTTTACCGATTGACGTCGGACTTATCCACGGGTTGAGAGTTCGAGCGTGTGGCGATTTTCCCGACCGCTGGCGACGTCGACTTCAAACCGCTGACGCCGCAAGGCGGGTGTGCGGACGCGAAAGGTGTAGTGGCCCGGGAGTACGTCGCCGGCCTGCAACACCCCCTGGGGATCGCTTTGCTGGCCGATAAATGGCCCACCTGTCACCCGAACGCCGGACAGCGGAGATCCGTTTTCGTCGACGATCACGAGCTCGAGGTCGACCCCTGACGCCGGGCGCTCACCGACCAATTCGACGGTCTCGCCAGCAACCACTCCTGGTTTGCGCAACAATTCGATCCCGTCTTGGACCGCCCGCAACTCGTGTGGCCCGTCTCCGAGCTCGGTCAACTCAAAGTGGCCGTCGTCCCCGACCCGGGCGCGGTGGTACTCCGTCGGCCGTTGCTCCGAGACCGCGAGGATGTTGACCCGCGCGTATCGATCGCCCCGGGGATCGGCGAGTGTGCCCGCGATCGGTGGGGCCGGGGTGTCGAGCACCACCGTCCACGGATCGGTATCGTCGAGGTCGACGGTGATTTGCCCGGGGCGAAAACCCTGTGCTTGCGCGCTCACCACCAGCGAGTGGTAGACCGGGAGATCGCGAAGGTCGTCGGGTTGACAGGCGCCGTTGTGTTCCCCGCAAGCGTCACAGGGTGGGCGCTCGAGACGGGCAAATGCAAACGCGCCATCGACATCCGAGTTTGTCACCGAGGATGCAAACGGCGGGACGGCTGTCGGCAGGTTTTCTCCGGGTGCCGGGCGAACGGTGATCCTCGCGCCAGCAATCGGTTGTCCGCCCGCGTCGACAACGGTTCCGTCCCGCCGATCTAAAAGCGTTGCCACCAACTCGTTGGCGCCCTCGTGGAGTTCCCACGGATCGCGGGCGATCATCGTCGGATGGCGAAACTCAGCACACACAAGCCCGGTGCACGAGGGACCGACAAACGTGCCATCAGCTTCGAGTCGGACCACACCGCCGGGGATCGGCGCGCTACGATCGGCTCCGCGGGGGAGGCAGTGGAGAATTAAAAGCCCGCCGTCGACCGGCTCACCGGATGTATCGACGACGACACCAAACACAGATGCCACACTCGAGGGATCGATTTCGGTTGGCCGCACGGATTGCGCCGGCTCGGTGTTGGCGAGAACAGACCCTGTTTTTTGGGGGGGCTGCGACTTTGGGCGGGTCGGCGAACTGGCGGTCCAGACAAAGAGGCCGATGACCAACGCGGCAATCAACCCGCCAGCAACCACGGTGCGCGGGTTCATCGGGCCGCCTGTGCGACCTCCATGTTGGCCCGAACCTGGGCATCCGCGTCGCTTAGAATCTCATCGATCAGTTTGTCGACGGCGACCTTGACGTCGGTGAGCTGGGTGCGGGTCAAGCCCGGCTGACTGCGGGCGAGGGCGTAGATCTTGAGTTTGGGTTCGGTGCCACTGGGGCGCAGGGTCAGGCGGCAGGCGTAGGTTTCGCTCGCCAGTTCATATACAAGTACATTGCCCGGGAGGTCGCGGGTCGGAGAGCCGGTTTTGCGGGGCTTGTAGCGATCGGTTGCGCTGCGGACCGCGAGACCTCCGATCGAGGTTGGTGGTGTCTCGCGCCAACGGGCCATGGCGGTGGCGATCGCCTTGCGACCCGATACTCCGGACACCCGCAGGTTGGCGGTGCGCTCGCGGTGATAGCCGTGGGAGCACCAGATCCGGTCGAGGTTGTCGAGCAGGGTCTCGCCCCGCGTCTTGGCCAGCGCGGCCGCCTCGGCCAGCAACAGGGCAGCGACCGCCCCGTCTTTATCGCGGACCGCATTGCCGCGCATATACCCGTGACTCTCTTCGCAGGCGAACAAAAGCGGCCGATCCTCATGTTCCCGCATCATCCCCGCGTGGTGTTTGAAGCCCACCAACAAATCGTCGACGACTTCGACGCCGCGGCTTTTGGCCAGCGTTGCGATCAGTGGTGAGGTGACGAGCGTCGTCAACACCCAGGCGTTGGCTTTCGGCGTGGTGTGCTGGAGGATGTGGTCGAGCATCAACACGCCCAATCGGTTGCCGTCGATGGCGACAAAGTCATCGCCCGCACGCACGCACGCACCGACGCGATCGGCATCTGGATCGGTTGCTAAAACCATGTCTGCACAGTGTTCGTTGGCCAAGTCGATCGCCATTGCCATCGACTCCGGCAGCTCGGGGTTGGCCGACTTCACCGTCGAAAATTGGCCGTTGTCCGGGTCGCACTGGCGGTCGACTGGCAGCACACCGATCCCTCGCGCGCGCAGGGTCGGCACCACACTCGTATGCCCGACCCCGTGCAGCGGAGTAAACACGACCGCCAGCTTTGCATCGGCCAGTGAACCGGACACACAGCCCTGGGCCGTGACGTGTTCGTGGTACCGGCGATCCGCGACTTCGGCCACCTGCTCGCCTTTCACAACCTCGATGCGCGCGCGATCATTTTTGGATGCGAGCGGCAGTTCCTCCATCCCAGCCACCGCGAGGATTGCCCCCATCAACTCGCGGTCGCGTTCTCCCAACACCTGGGCACCGTCGGGACCGTAGATCTTGATGCCGTTGTCCTCGGGCGGATTGTGACTCGCACTCACCACAATCCCGGCGCCGCAGCCGTGTTGGCGGGCGACAAACGAAAGCTCGGGGGTCGGACGCGGAGCATCTATAAGGAAGACCGACAGCCCGTTGGCGGCGAGTTGGTCGGCGGCGACCAGGGCGAAGTCGCGGGAGTCTTTGCGGGTGTCGTAGACGATCGCAACCTTTGGCGCGTCGCCAAACTTCTTGAGCGCAGCGGACACACCTTGGGCGGTCTCGCGGACGACCACGCGATTGAAGCGGTTGGGGCCGGGACCGACTTTGCCCCGGCGACCGCCGGTGCCGATCGGCAAGGTTCCCGAAAATGCGTCGACCAAGTCGGCCAATGCTTCGGCATCGCCCGCACTCGCCTGCGCGATCAACTGCCGCAACGAATCGCGCTCACTGGCAAAGCGCGCACCCGTCAGCCAGCGTTCGATCGTCGCCGACATCTCAGGTTGAAGATCGAGATTCGCGACGGCGGCAGAAATTTCCTGTGTCACAGACGAAATCCTAACGCACTCTCGGCCGTTAAACGGGAGTGTTCCAGGGAATCGGCGGACGCGCCCACGCGTTTGTGGAACACTTGTTGAGGTTGACTGTCCAACACCCCGAGTCCCGCTCGACCAAATCCCTGCTTACTTTTTGCCCAAGGCGGTAATAGTTGTGGCCAAGCAAGATCCGACCCTATCCGGGAGTGAGAAAGCGCAGCCTTCGCGGCGTTCCCTCTTCCAACGTCTCCGTCCCTTTGTTCGCCGAGATTTGCGTCCGCGCATGATCTCGGCGGTTGTCGCGACCACCCTGCTGTCGGGGATGTCGTGGCTCGCCGTTTCGGCGTTGACCCGCATGGACAGTCCTGCCTCTCAGGACCTCCGTGTGATGTTGCAGATCGAAGATGCCTACGAAGTCTGCGACGGCCTCAGCCAGCCGAGCTGCAACTACGACGACCGCATCCAAAAGCGCATCGACGCCGAGTTTGCCGCGGAGCAACGCCTCCGTGTGGCGGTGTTGGGCGAACTCAAAACCCG
This sequence comes from uncultured Nannocystaceae bacterium, assembly GCA_964621785.1. GTDB lineage: Bacteria > Myxococcota_A > Polyangia > Nannocystales > Nannocystaceae > JACKDW01. The sequence continues at coordinate 10,382 of CAZUPD010000167.1, read as the reverse complement.
GATCCTTCGGGCCGAAGGCAATCTGCGCGAGGCCAAAGAGATTTTGAAGACCGAGCAGATCGACCTGTCCGGCGACCTCCTCGGCGGGCGTCAAGATTTGGTCAACCTGCTCCTCGAAACCGTCGACCTGCGGCCGCTGACCACCCGCGAGATCGACGTCCAACGCACCAACCGGCTCCAGCGTGCCGCCCACGCGTTTGAATTGGTCGACGGTCGGCTCGACCCGCACACCGGAACCGAGAACCTGATCGACGAGATCGACACCCAGCTCGAACGCTTGAGCAACCACAAGGATCATGTCGACCGGTTGTTGGCCCGAGATGTAGATGCAACTGTTGCCACCGACTACACCTCCCGTCAGGCACTGTGGGCGCAACTGTTCAACGACGATCCCTACGGTGAGGGGGGTAAGCTCGCGGGCTGGGTGCTCGCGGCCGGCGGCGAATCAACCGTCTCTTCGGATATCTCCAGGCTCGCGACCGGCGACACTGAGAAGTTGTCCGAGGCCGTGTTCAACCCCGGCGCGGCGATTTGGCGCGGCGGCATGATCGACGCCTACGTGGCCGACCAGCCGATCCAAAAACCTGCGGTCCGCTACCGTTCACCCGTGAAAGATGACACCCGTCGCGGTCTACTCGGCACCGTACTGTTGGGTCTCGCCTCGCTGCTGTTGGTCGTCGTCGGTCCGGTTGTCACGGCCACCCACACCGCCCGCGAGCGCGAAGCTGGAACCCTGCCGGTGTTGCGCATGACGGGCTTGTCCGCCGGCGATTTGGCCCTGGCGATGTCGCTCGGCAGCAACGTGTTTTCACTCCTCAGCGGTGGCCTGTTGTTGCTGCTAGGCCTTGTGTTGTTGGCCACCACCGTCGGGTTGTCGGCGTTGTTCTACCCCCTGCTTTTGCTGTTGGGATTGACGGCGGCCACCCACGCAACTGCGATCGGTATGGGCGACTCGCTCGGGCAGCGGGTCAACGCACTGGTCGTCGGAGCGTTGGTGGCGGTGATGATCGTCGGGCCGGGACTGTTTGGCGCGGCCTTGGTCGGTTGGGATGTCTCGAGCACCGGACTGTTGCTCGGACCGTTACCCGCGATCTTGGGCGGTGTGTCCGAACTTTCGCAGGTCCCCGGAACCCACGGGTTGATGACCGGTGGATCGGCCGAGTTGGGCACGACAATGTTTGCTTATACAATCGGTTTCCAACTGTTGGTGGCGGTGATCTGCCTCAAGAGTTGGCGGCGGCGCGTCGATCAATCGTGGGCACCGCTGTTCCGACCGGCCGAGGGCGTGGCCCTGGCACTGGCCTGCATCGGTTGTTCGGCCCTGACCCTCTACGACATCTCCGAGCGGATCAACACCCAGTCGTTTGACGGCCTCAACGCGGTGACCTTCCTCGCCAGCATCTTCCTGTTGCCGGTCCTCGGATGGCTGCTGGTGTCGAGTTTGCGACTTCCGGCCCGGGCCTCGGCAGTCGCCTCACACACCGAAACCCGCCACGCCTTCCTGCGCTTCCAGGGGTTCATCCTCGCCAGCACAGCGGCGGTTGGAGTTGCCTATGCAACTGTGATGGACCGCGCCGGCCTCACCGGTGAAAACGCCGAGGTCATGTGGGCGACGCTCACCCAAGTGCTCCTGATCGCCGAGACAGCCGTCGCAACCCTGCTGTTGGCAGCTCGCCGGCGCGAGGGCAAGCACCGGGTGGCGATGTTGGGTGGAGCCGCGGTGGTCCTGCAGACCGCACTTGCTGTCGGCGTGTACCGCATGGAAGTCGACTTTGTCGCCCTGACCCAATCCGCGGGTGCGCCCTTCCTCTACGGCATGGAAGCTTCGCCCTACTGGGTCGCCTTCATGATCTTCATGTGGGGCACTGGCCTCGGACTGTGCCTCGCCGCCCTGCTGCGGGAGCGCGACCGGGCCCAGGCACAGGTCGAGCTCGAAGAGGAGTTCGAGCAGGACGACGACCAGGAAAATCGCGGTCGCTGGCTGCACTAATCCCTGCGATTGTTCTCCGAAAAACCCACCGCACTGCGCGGTGGGTTTTTCGTTGGGGGAAGCTTGAACGAACCATGTATATGTATCTACAAACGTCCGGCGCGTGTGTGCGAGAGAGGTTCCGGCTTCGTTAGTCAGCAGCAGGTGCCGAGCCCCCGGCACCCGCCTTTGCATCGGGCGTATCCGGCACACCCGGCACCAACGAGGCCCGCGGAGCCGATTTTGGCACCGGCGGGGTCGCGACCAACGCTTTGATCACCTCAATCACTCCCTCGTCCGAGCAGTACCCATCTCGCCAGGTCAACTTGCGAACCCGTGGCCACCCCGGCAAAAATGCCCAGTGGATCCCGTTGTAGGTCGACCACATGGCCCCTGGGACACCTGGGACCGGGCTCGACTTGAAGTTGGGATCCTTGGCCACCCGCGTACTCACCAACTTGTCGTGGGAGGCTGCTGCCTCGGCCGGGGATGGATGTGACTCTGCAGACAGGCGATACCAGCGGCGGCTTTCGGTCTGCGGGTCGAGGAAGTGATAGCCACAGGTGCCAAACATCGACTCTCCGAGATAGACCAGCTCGCCGCAGTGGTTTTGGATCAGCTTGATATCGAAGCCGAGGTTTTCGGGACAGCAGACCGGCTCTGGTTGTTTGGGAGAGAACAGGCGACATACCCCGTTGGTCTCGTCGGAAGTTCCGGATCCGGGTGCGCGGGGAGGCTCGTCGGAGGACGGCGCGGACTTGGCAGGGTACAGATCGCCGCTGTCGGCAACGACCCGCGGATCGTCGGCACGGACCGGGTCGGGGGCCGCGGGCTTGTCGAGGCTCTCGGGCGTGACCTGCTGCGGGCAGCCCGTGAGCCAAACCAGCGAGAAGATGACGGCGAGATGGGTGTCGCGGCGAAACATGCAGATGTTCCTACCGCAAGCGCGCAGGCCAGGGAAGGGCGAATGGGCCGTGGTCGACACAGTTGTTTGTTGACCGCGAACCTTTCGGATCTTGCGCCGGACAATGGGAATACAACCTGGGGACAGGAGTTGTGCCGCTTCGACAAGCGAGTTGCGACCTGGCCCGGACTTCTCACCGAGTTTCGAGACCTCGGTGGGAAGTCCGGGTGCGATGCCTCTCGCCTGGCGTTGATTTCGCGGTACCATGCGTTGTCATGCTGTCGCCGAGCTCTGCGGGTTGTGTCTTGTCGGCAGTTTTCGCGGTGTCGGACCCTGCCGCCGACATTCATCCCGGTCCGGAAAAGGTGTCGATACAAACAGCTGAACCGGTGGCTGCCGACCTGCGCACGGCCGCGTTGTCGGCCGCCGGTCCCGAGAGTTTGCCCGAAGACCCCGGCACACCGGTGACCCTGTTTGTCAACTTCGACGGCGCCGTGTTGCGCAAAGGTTGTGGCAACGATGCGCGCCATGACTGCAGCACGCTGGCCGACTACTTCGATGGCTATGTCGGCCCTTTCACCGGTACCGAGACGCAAAAACTAGCGATTTTGCAGGCGATCCGCCGCGACGTCGACGAGTTTGGTGTCCGGGTTGTTGCCACCCGACCGCCCGACGACGAGGACTACACGATGGTCCTCTACGGCGATCTCGGATCCCAGGAATTTGCCGGAATAGCCCCCTACATCGATTGTGGCAATGTTTGGGGACACGACACATCCTTTTCCCAGGGATACACCTCCCCCTCGACTGGGTCGACGGTGATCCTCCAAGAGGCCGCCCATACCTGGGGTCTCGAACATGTCGATTCGATCTACGACACACTCAATCCGTTTAAGAGTGCGGTCGACCAGATCTTTACCGACACCTGTTACAAGATCGTCTCCAACACCGACCTCGATGAAACCCTTGGGGTGTGCAACGTCGTCCACGAGTTGTTTTGTGACGCCGGTTACCAAAACAGTTGGCAGGAGATGCGCTATCTGTTTGGACCGCCGATCCCCGATGTCAGTCCCCCGCGCCTCACCATCACCAGTCCCGAGGAAGGGTCGGTGCACGTGCTGCCACTCGAGCTACCGCTTCTGGGCGAGGTCGAGGATGACCAACATCCGCAGTTCTACGATTTGACGGTGTTGCAGGACGGGGTGGTGATCTTCGAGGACCGCAAGCACGAGCTCAACCTCATCCTCTCCAATCCCCCCGCCGGCCAGTACAACCTCGAGGTTCGGGTCACCGACGATGGCGGCAACATGGCCAGTGACCATGTCTCGTTTGAGATCCTGCCCGAAGGTAGTGAACTCCCGCAGGTGCCTGAAGACACCGACGCGGCGGTCGACGACGAAAACGCCGGTTGTCGGCTCGGGTCGAATCCCTCGCCGCACAGTGCATGGTGGCTGCTCGCGCTCGGCCTCGCCTGCCTGCGGCGCAGGAAACATGTGTCTACATCAAGTTAAAAACGGCTCGACCGCGCGTTTGAATGTCAGGCGGTGGACCAGGTCGGAGATGTAGTCGAGTTTTTCGGTATTGAGCTCCAACACCGGCGAGAGGTCGTAGCGGGAAAACCAGTCATCGTACAGCTCGCCGAGTTTGCGCAGGTATTTGGCGGGTATATTTTGCTCGTTGGCACGCCCGCGCTGTTTGATCCGCCGGCGGATGGCGCGTTGGGAGCAGCGCAGTACGATCAAAAGATCGGGGGGTGCCAAGGCCTTGCGCATCGCCGCGTAGAGTTCGCAATAGGTACCCCAATCGCGGTCGTCCATGGCTCCACTGCTGTGGAGGTAGCGGGCAAAAATCTCGGCGTCTTCGTAGATCGTCCGGTCCTGAACTACCGTGTTGGGCTCGGCCATGACATCCATATGAATGCGAAACTTGTGGCTCAAAAAACTGATCTGCGAGTGAAACGCCCACCGCGGCATGTCGGCATAAAAATCGTCGAGGTAGGGATTGAGCAGGTTTGGCTCGACAAACGGGACAAACTTGTAGGCGTGGCACAAAAACTCGACCATCGTGGTTTTCCCGACCCCAATGTTGCCGGCGACAGCGATGAATTTGCGCGGTTTTGCCCCAGGCGCGTGCACGTGAGGGGAGTGTACCGATCAGGCTTCATCTGTGTGTCAGAATTTTCTCGGGACAGGTCCCGAGATTCATGCACATGCAGTTGCAAGCCCGTGGGAGTCGGAGATCGGTTATCAGGCGATCTCCGCGGGAGCGCATGTGCACACTTCACAATCCCATGTGGACTTGTCCGACCGGTTGTCGGGCGCAAGCATCGGGGGATGCACCTATCTGCCGTCGCCCGTCCTGGTGATCGTCGCTTGCGCCCCTCGGGCGACCTTGCCGAGGCTAAAAAATTGATCATGCAAGTAGATGGCTTGACCGCGGTTCGACAGCGGACGATCGCCTTTCTCGACACCCATCCCGACGCCCTGTTTCGTACCTGTTTGGAAGGACATCTCACGGCCTCGGCGGTGGTCGTTGACGCGAGCTGTACGCGGGTGTTGTTACTGTTTCACCGCAAGTTACAAAAATGGCTCCAACCCGGCGGACACGCCGATGGAGATGCAAATCTCGCAGCGGTCGCCCTGCGCGAGGTTCGCGAAGAGACGGGCTTACCCGACTTAGAAGTGTATCTACATCCGATTCATCTCGATGTACACACGGTATCGTCCCACGAGCATTTTGACCTGCGGTTTGTCGTCCGCTGTCGGCAGGCCCACACGCCGGAGCCGCGCGGCAATGCAGAGTCCTTGCAGCTGGCATGGCTCGATCTCGAAGAAGCCCGTCGCCGGATGCCGAGTGCAGAATCCTGCGAGATGCTCCGTCGCGGGATCGATGTAGCGCGCAGTCTGTGGCTTTTCTCGGCACACCGCCTCGCTCCTTGAACCGTCATGCTTCAAGCATCGACCTGTGCAGCTACGTTTCACGAAACGAGACGACACGAGAACAGAC
>CAZUPD010000167.1:0-4403 GCA_964621785.1 uncultured Nannocystaceae bacterium | reverse complement strand
CAAGCATCGACCTGTGCAGCTACGTTTCACGAAACGAGACGACACGAGAACAGACCGGTGTCGTCCGGCTACGAGCGGAAGTCTTCTTTGCGCAGCCCGTGCTTGCGCATTTTTTCAAACAGGGAGCGCGGGGCGATGCCCATGGTTTTCGCGGTCAGCCCGATCTTGCCGCCGCAGCGGGTCAACAGACCCACGAGGTAGGCCCGTTCCCCGGCTGCGAGCAATTGTTCGCGCACCTGCTTCCACGGGTGTTCGAGCCATTGATCGGGGAGGCTGAAGCTGTTGCTCTCGGTATTTGTTGTAGCTACAAAATGGTTGAGGTCACCTGTATCCGAGCACGCCGCGACGGTGGCGGGTAGTTCGCCGAGGCCGATCCCAGCGTCGCCGCACAGCAACATTGCACGCTCGAGCACATTGACGAGTTCCCGGACATTTCCCGGCCATGTGTAGCGTTTGAGGGCTTCGATCACATCGGGATCCATCGGTGGGGTCACTCCGCCAAATTGGCGCCCGAGGACCCGGGTAAAACACTCGAGCAAGGGCTCGATATCCTCGGGGCGTTCGCGCAGGGGGGGAATCTCGATTTCGACGACGCCGAGGCGGTAATACAGATCACTGCGGAACCGTCCCTCCTCGGCCTCCTTACGCAGATTGCGGTTGGTCGCCGCGATCACGCGCACGTTGACAACTACCGAGCGTTCACTGCCGACCGGTTCGATGGTCCGCTGTTGCAACACCCGCAGGAGTTTTGCCTGTAGATGCAAGGGAACTTCGCCGACTTCATCTAAAAACAGGGTCCCTTGATCGGCGAGTTCAAACCGTCCGCGCCGACCTCGAGTTGCGCCGGTAAAGGCTCCTCGCTCATGGCCGAATAACTCGCTCTCAAACAGCTCGCTGGGGATCGCGGCACAGTTGACGGCGATAAACGGGCCGCGCGACCACGGTCCGGTGTTGTGGATCAGCTGCGCGACGCGTTCCTTGCCGACACCGGTTTCGCCGAGTAGGAGCACCGGCGAGCTGGTCATGGCGACGCGCTCGGCTGTGGCCACCACCTGGCGCATGGCTTCGCTCTGGGCGACGAGTTGTTTGGGGTCTTCGTAGCGCTGTGGACCGGCTGCCGCGAGACGTTCGAGACGAAGTTTGCGGCGGCGTTCGATCAGGGTCGACAAGGCTGCCTCGAGGGCCTCGTCGGTGAGGGTCCGCTCGAGCACGGCGACACTGCCGGCTGCCAGGAGCTCAACCCGACGCTCGACATCGTCCCTTGCGCCTACAACCACCAGTTCGGGGCGGTCGGGAAGCTTCTCGACCCGTTCGACTAGGGCGGAGAGGGAATCGATGCCGCCGGGAAGTCGGTCGATCAGCGCGAGGTCATAGGTCTCGCTGGTGAGCCGTCGCAACAGGTCGTCGCCCCCGACCGGTGTGACCAAGAGATGTGATTGCTGGAGGTGTCGACGCAGCCGGGCTCGGAGTTCGGGCTCCGAGATGACCAGGAGCACTCGGATCAACATCGGGGCGGACATGGTGCGGCCAGGTACCGCGATGGTACCCCAGCCGCGCACGCGCGCTTGCGATTGAATCACCTGTCTGGCGTAGTTGGAGATATCCATATACGTGCCTGTGGAACGGGCAAATGCGGCGATCCGGATCGCATCTTGGGCAACCCCACACGGGGGTCACCGGCTCCGCAGATCGGATCTCACCGGTTGAAAGCGACACGCGGTGGGCTATGCAGCCAGGGCTCCGCGGACAAATCGGCGTGCCCGGTGTAGCCGCGATTTGACAGCTGAGACCGTGAGTCCGAGTTCGTCGGCGACTTCGGGGGCGGTGCACTCTTCGATGTCGCGGAGCACAAGGACCTGGCGATCGAGTGGCGAAAGTTGTTTGAGCACCGCCTGGAACCGGGCCTGCAACTGTCCGCGGATCACCATTCGCTCGGGTGAACCGGTCTCATCACCGGATCCCTTTTGCGGCACATCTTCGACGGGTTGCTCGAGCCGAGGACGCGCTTTGCGACGCCGCCGAAGACGGCTGGCCTGGCTGCGAACCACGAGGTAGGCCCAGGTCGTAAACGAAGCGTCGCCACGAAATCCGTGGAGTCCGCGCATAATCCCGACAAATGTTTCCTGCAGAAGATCCGCAGCATCTTCCGGGCGGTCGCTGTGGCGCTCGCAAATCCGGAGCAGACGCTTGCGATGCCGGCGAAACAGCTGATCAAGCGCCTTGTAATCGCCTGCCTGAGCAGCGGCGATCAGCACCGAATCATCGAGCGGACGGGTGCCGACAATCGGGGCGAGCGGGGTGCTTGGGATGGAGTACGGCATCTCGACTGCTGGACTCAGCAACCAATGTGCCCGAGGTAATCCTAAGTAATTTTATATGGATAGAATCATAACGGAGCTATCACCTCCGAACTGATCGGAGCTTTGAACTCCGAAAATTCGGAACTTCTGGATCCGGTCTTTCTCCCGCGGTTGCAAACCTTTATTAAAGGAGTGACTCGATTGGTGAGCTGATGCGGGCCCGACCTGCAAGTGTGAACCACAAAAATCGGCTCGCATCCTTTCGTCTCGCCCAGTGCTCCAAGTCGACATGATTCACCCACGCATTTGTCTGTGTCTGGGCCTCACGCTCAGTGCTTGTGGCACGCCCGCACCTGCGGGGCAAAACCAACGTGTCGCACCTCCATCTGAGGTACGGTCCCAGGCCGCGCCGGAGGCACCTCCTGCCGAGCCGGAGCGTGATCCCGGGATGATCGAAGAGGACGTCCGAGACGTGCTCGAAACGCCAGAGCTCGACGAACCTGGCGAGCAACTTCCTGGTGATGACGGCCTCGATGCCCGCGATGACGAGATCGAAGATCTCGAACAGGCCGAGCCCGTGGTCGAAGACGACGAAGAATAACCGAGATTTTGACTTCCGCCCCGGTCACCCTGGGGCGGCCTTTCACCCCGACTGCGAGTTTTCTTTTCAATGGACCAAACAACCCTCGCAACCGAAGTGAACGAAGAGCGCGAAGCTCCTCCATCAGGCCCGGTCAAACGCGGCACATGTGTGGAGGTTCGACCTGGGAGTTTTGAGCCGGAGCGGCATTTTTATCCGCGGGCGCTCAACGCCCAGATCCATCCCATGGTCGCCGCACTGATGAACCTCGACAACGAGCGGATCGTCAGTCGCTACTGTCACCTCCATCCCCAAGTCAAGGCCGATGCCCTGCGTCAACACCTCGCGTACCGGCCGCGGTTTTTCTCCTGGGGAGGTTCCGATCTGTTCAATGTCACGACCGCCGAAGGCAATCGGCAGATGGTCGTGATCGAAACAAATTCATGTCCTTCGGGGCAGAAGTCGATGCCGTTGGTCCGCGAAGAGCAGGAGCAGGGCGGGTATCGACAGCTCATTGCAAATACATTTAAGCCCCGACTGCTCGGCCGTCGACGATCGCCCGCGGGTGGGCTCGCGGTGATCTTCGACAAAAACCACATGGAAACCTCGGGATACGCAGCTGCGCTCGCCGACGAGTTCCAGGAGCCGGTGTACCTCGCCGAATTTTACGAAAACGACCCCGATCCCCCGGTCCGATTCGACGAGAACAGCGTGATGCATGTACGTACACCACAGGGGGAGTGGCGGCAGATTCGGGCGGCGTTTCGCTATGTCACCCAGCGACCGTGGACACGGATCCCGGTGATCAGTCGGACGATGATCTTCAACCCGATCCTCGCCTGTCTCACCGGTGGCCGCAACAAAATGGTCGCCGCCAAGGCCTACGAGTTGTTCAACAGCGCAGTCGAGGGGAGCGGCCTCCAGATCCGGATACCCGAGACGATCCGCGACGTCAGCAAGGCCGAAATCCCGCTTTGGGTCGAGTCCCTCGGGGGTCACGCCGTGGTCAAGATCCCCTACTCAAACGCTGGTCAAGGTGTATTTACAATCACCAACCGCGACGAGCTCGACCGGTTTATGGACGCGGAGCACCGCTACGACCAATTCGTGATCCAGAGTCTGATCGGCAACTACCACTGGAGCTCGCACAGCCGAGGCGGGCGCTACTACCACGTCGGGACGATTCCCGACCGGCGCTCCCATATTTTCGCGGCCGACGTGCGGTGCATGGTTTCGTGGACCCCGCTCGGATTCCGGCCATTGGCCCTCTACGCTCGGCGAGCTCGCAAGCCCCTGACAGAACAGCTAGAGCCGGGGGCGAGCTCGTGGAGCATGTTGGGCACCAACCTGTCCGTCAAACGCGAAGATGGCTCGTGGGACACCGAAGCCAATCGCCTGTTGTTGATGGACCGCAAAGACCTTGGCAAACTCGGGCTCGCCTTTGACGACCTGATCGAGGCATTCATCCAGACGGTTCTCTCTGTATGTGCAATCGACCGTCTCGCCCAAAGCCTGATCACCCG
>CAZUPD010000166.1:0-16795 GCA_964621785.1 uncultured Nannocystaceae bacterium | reverse complement strand
CTGTCCCGCCTGCGGCCATCTCAATGTCCTGCACGCGTCCCAGTGTGAGCGGTGCCAGACGGCATTGGTGCAACCCGGTGCACCGGCACCTCGACCGTCACCGCAAAACCTCAAAGCGACCCAAGTCGCCCCGAGCCCAGCACAGCAGCGACAGCGGCCTGGCCCCAGTGCCCCCGCACCAAAAAGTGCTGCAAAGACCATGTTCTTTGGGGCACTTCAACAACAGCCGGTCGTTCCGCGGCTCGTTGTCATCAAGGGAGAAGGCGGCGACGGCGTTGTCTACCACCTCAACGGCACGAACCACACTGTTGGTCGCTCGAACGGGGACATCCTGTTTCGCGAAGACGTCTTTTTGGATCCTGAGCACGCCCGGTTCACCGTCCAAGGCGGCCGTTTGTTTGTAAAGTCCCTCAAAAATCAAAACGGGGTCTTTGTCCGGATCAAGTCGCCGGTGGCGCTCGACCACGAAGACTGTTTTTTAGTGGGCGAACAACTCCTCAAACTCGATAGCGAACCCCTGCCCGACGGCGGACCTGACGAAGCCGGAACTTACCCCTACAGCAGCCCTCGGCCCGATGCCCGCTTCCGGGTCATCCAGCAACTCGCAGGTGGCGGTGAAGGGCGAGCTGCGTCGGGACAGGGCGGAAGCATGTCCCTCGGACGCGAGGGTAATACGGTCAACTTCCCCAGCGACCGCTTCATTTCTGGCCGTCATGCCCGGCTCGACGCCGCATCCGACAGCCATCACGTCTATCTCACCGATACAGGATCCCGCAACGGCACGTTCGTGCGGATCAAAGGGGCCCAGGAGCTCTTCCACGGCGACTATCTGTTTGTCGGCCAGCAACTTCTACGAGTCGAGATTTCCTAAGTAGGAGGGGTACGCGTGATCGTCTGTAAGAACTGCGGGAAGCAAAACCAGGACCACTACCGCTTCTGTCTCGCGTGTGGGGCCAAATTATCGATGCAGGAGCAACCTGACGCATCGTCCTCCTCGCGAGGAGAAGTCTCCCGCAAACCCGGGCCGCCTCCGCCCCTCAAGAAACGGGCCCCGACCCCGCCCGCGATGGGCCGTCAGCGCAAGGCCCCTGATCCCGAGCAGCCACCCGGACTGTCGATCCCCACAATTTCGAAGCCGCGTCAGGACGATGTAGGTGCAACTATGATGCCAGGAGATCCGCCTGCCGGAGGCATATGTCCCTCGTGCTCCTTTCAAAGCCCGCCGGGTTTTGCATTTTGTGGGCGCTGCGGCACACCGTTGCCAAAGGAAGCCCCCACGCCCCCACCTCCCGCACCAGCTGCAAGGCCGCCCACCCCCGTCAAAGCAACACCCACTCCGGTCGTCCCTTCGCGGACCAACAAAGTCCGACTCGTGCTCCTGCGCGAGGATGGTTCTGAAGGCGGATCACTCGATATCGAAGGGGGGCCCAACGTCTTCGGACGCAACTACGGCCCACCGTTTGACAACGACTTCTACCTCAACCCTGACCACTGTGCCTTCACCGTCCTCTCCGACGGATTGTTCATTGAGGATCGAGCTCCCCTCAACGGCGTGTACCGCAAAATCGAAGGCCGGTTTGAGTTGCAAAGCGGTGACCTGTTTCGTGTCGGCCAAGAACTCTTGATGTACGAGGACTTGCCCGAACCAGCGAGCAGCGAAAACGGAACCGAAATCATGGGCAGCCCCAACCCCGGTTATTGGGGACGTGTCAGCGTCATGGTCGACGACAAACGCAGCGTCGAGGCCTACCCGATCGAACGCGAGGAATTCACCGTCGGCCGCGAGCAGGGAGACCTCAGTTTCCCCGTCGACGGCTACGTCTCGAGTCGGCACTGTCGGATCGTCGGAGACGACACCGGTGTCTACCTAGAAGACTGCGGCAGTTCCAACGGAACCTATCTGAGAATCCGTTCGGGCTCACGCGTCGACTTTGGGACCCTGATCCTCGTCGGACAGCAGCTCTTCCGCATCGATCCGATCCCGATGTAGGCCAGCTCGCGTACGAATCCTTCGTATATACAAGATCAGCCTGTCCAACAAGACTAGTCTGTAGCGGGCACGCTTCGAGCCCCAAACGGGGTGATATCGATCCGCATCCCAGCAACCTCTTCATATACAAATTGCTCCGGAGCGGCGAGCAACTCCCCATCGGGAAACCTGATCTGGACCTCGACCGCGCCTTCCCCATCGGGAATCGGGGCAACCGCGGTGATCAGGTACGCACCTTCGACCGTGATCCCCTTCGCCGCCTTTTGCCCAAAGAACACCTCGGCAGGTCCCCGCCCAGCAAACCCAACGCCTTCGATACGAACGAGTTGCCCCCCTGTGATCCCTCCCTCGGCGGGAAACAGGCGGTGAATCTCAGGTTCCCGCGGACCACAAGCCGTCACTGCGGCCAGCGAAATCAGTCCGGCAAATACACGGGGCACAAGCACACCTCGACAGTACCAGCCCTTCGAGCAACTCAACAGGGATCGAACACCTTGCCCTGGCAAACTTCTTGCCAACACTTTGGCCGTGGTCCGAGCCCTGAGACGCGATGCTGTAGTTTCCTACTGCAAGTATCTCAGGGCCGGGCTCACGGCCAACCCGAACGCGCCCGAAGGCGATTCTCAAACGGCTTCTCGGCGCTTCAACTCTCGACGGATCTTGCCGAGGGCCTGCTCCTGTAGCTGGCGGATTCGTTCTCGCGAAAGCGAATACTGTTCTCCGATTTGTTTCAGCGTCTCTTCTCGGGCCTCATCGAGACCGAAGCGACGTCTCAGAATATCGGCCTCGATTGGGCGAAGCGCCATGATGCATTGGCGGACCTGTTCGTTGAGCGACGAAACCTCCAGGGCCTCTCCAGGGAGTTCAGCGTCCTCATCTTCGAGAAAGTCCACCACCCGTCGTCCATCTTCCTTCGACACCGGGCGATCGAGACTGATTGCTTGATCCAGCAACAATCCGTCCATCTTCTCGATCTTCGTCACCGTCAGCCCAGTTTGGGTAGCCAGTTCCTCGACGGTTGCATCGCGTCCGTTGAGCATTTCTAGCTCGCGTTTTGCCTTTGTCAGCTTGTGTTGTGCATCGATCATATGTACAGGCAACCGAACGGCTCGCCCCTTATCGGCGATGGCACGGCTGATCGCATGGCGGATCCACCAGCTCCCGTAGGTCGAGAATCGGAAGCCTTTGCGGTAATCGAACCGATCGACCGCCTTGAGCAGGCCTAGGTTTCCCTCTTGGATAAGATCTTGTAGAGGCATACGTCCGTGGTTGAATCGGCGTGCGATTGAAACGACCAGACGCAGATTTGACTTTACGAAGCGGTTTTTGGACCGTTTGAGCTCCTCGTGGGTGGCGAACACGGCATTCGTATATGCCTTGAACGGACGGCTTCCTTGGCGTGGGAAGTTGACGGAAAGCGTGAGTCCTTCGCGGTCATTTGCGCTAATTTTGTGGATATCTGCCGTGATCACCTCCGAAGCCAGACCGTCGACATCGAGGTCACGCATTTTCTCTGCAAGTACATTTTTTGCAGCATCAAACGCTTGCTTATGGACCTTTGTCTCGCGGTCTCGTAGTTGGCGGGACGTCTTACGTATGGACTTGAGTTCACTCGTTGGGACATCCTCGGCATCGATATTCGTCTCGATGACTGCGACAATCGCATCGATGAACGGCGGGTAGTTCAGCAGGGCCTTCCAGTGTTCCTCGCGTGCGCGCACGATTCGGATGGCGGATGCCAATTCCTCCTCGGGCGTCATCACACCGATGTCAGACATCTCTCGAAAGTACACACCCAAGAAGTTTGTCGGCTCATCGTCACGGTCCTTGCGCGATCGAGCACGACGGGTGTTTTCAGTTCCTTTTGGCCACGTTCGTGTTCGCGAACGGGCAATCCGGGGTGGAGATCCTCGAGTTACTTTTCGGCGTGACATAAGATTTCTCACTTTCCTTGTCAGCTCCGTGCTGACGACATCCTCGTCTTGCGGCTCGCAAACCTACCGAAGCAGGTAAACACTCGTTGAGCGTTGTTTTTGTAGGAAAAAACCAACATGAGGGTAGAAGGTTGTGGCGGCTCCGCACTTGTTAGTTATGCAAATCCGGCGCCGACCTGACATTGGACTCCCTTGGAGATACGTTTTTCCATGGAAAATGTTTCACCGGTATGGCATGTGGTTCAATTCGACCCGCGCGGCAAGAAATTTGTTCCACAGTTTCAAGCATTGGTCCGGAGTCACACGCTGCAACCCCATAAACGGTAATTGCTGCACCAAGTCTTCGTGAAGATTCTGTGACGACGGAACGCAGATCCGTCCCACAAGCTGGACAGACCGCGCGCCATACGGGACAGACTGCGACATATTCGTCGCGGTTACACGGCCGCACATGCCATCAAGCCCGATGCCTCGCCATGTCTCGACACGTCAGGAAGCCCTATAAGCGCGCCGACGACGGTGCGTGTTCAATGGTTCCGTGCATTTGCATACCGGAACGAGGTGCGAAGTTTCGGGTGATTTTGTCATGTGCTCGCAGAAGTTTGCGAGCATGCACGTTTTGAGAACCTCAAACTCAGGACGAACCTGAAGCGAGAGTTGCACGGGCTTGTATCCATTGAACCTGCGAGGCTTGGTGAGATGCCCAAACAAACAACCGACAACCGGAAGAACGATTCCATGTTTTCCCGTCCCCCGAGCGATTGTCTCTCGTACAACCAGCCTGATCTACGGAGCGATCTCAGGGGCAGGCGCAATCCCGATCGGGGAACCTACTCCCCGCTGCGTTGGGCAACGATCCAAATATCGGGTGAAGACACATTGTAGAAGCGTCCCCGAGTATCCCGGCACCCGGAGAGTTCGACGATCTTGAGTCCGACCGCCTTGAACATTTTCACGAGTTCATGGAGTGTATACGCACGGATTGACATCCGGTACTCGAACTGGCGACCGTCTTCAAACACGACCGTTCGATGTACCTGCACACGGCTTTGGAACGGATTCATGTCGGCCACATCGAGGACCAAGCAAGCCCGTCCTTGCCACCACGAACGACAGGGTAGGAAGTTCATCCAGTGTGCCCCGTTCATCACCTGAAGTACCAAACGCCCTCCTGGTGACACCTGTTCACTCAAGCCCGCCAACACCTGCTGGTTCGCCTCATCTTCGAAATAACCAAACGTCGTACCGAGGCACAAAACCGCATCGAAGGTGCGTTCTGTCGGCAACGAGCGCATATCTCCCTGAAACAGATTGATCCCTCCACCGACTTTTTCTGCCTTTTGCGACGCCCGGAGAATCTGCGGCAACGAGCTGTCGACACCGTGGAGCTCCGTGAACCCACGTTTGCGAAGCATGCACAGGTGATGACCGTTGCCGCAGCCAACATCGAGGATCGACATCTGCGGACTTAGGCGCGCCGACTCGATGATGAAGTCGACGTCGAACTCAGCACTGATGTCGTGATCGAGCGGCTCGATCGCGGCGTAGTGCTCCGTAAATGCATCCTCGTACCACGGTTTGCGCGGCTGCTTTGGCTCGGCGCGCTTGGGTGGCTGTGGCGGTGCTTTTTGTCGGGCCGCAGATTTTGGTCGTGGCGGAGGCGCTGGTGGTGCCGACTTGGGTGCTGGCGGTGCCGACTTGGGTGCCTTGCTGCGAGGTGGTGGTGTCGGCGGAGCGACGGGTGGTGGACCCGACTGCTGTCGCTCCCGCGGCTCCATCACCACATCTTCCGTGGAGACCTCAGACGCATCGACAATCTCATCATCCACCGAAACGAGGAGTACGCCCGAGTCCTCGGATTCTCCGGCAGCCTCGACCTGTTCCTCGTCGTCATCGACCGGCAGATCGAGGGTTTGTACCGGTTTGGATTCGGATGGTTCCCCCTCATCGACTTGCTCGATGTCGACATCGACATCCGCGGCATCGGTTGCAGCCGTTGCATCCGTTGTATCTGCATCTTCCTCGTCTTCCTCCTCATCGAAGATTGAGTCGATGAAGTTCGGCGACGAAGCCGTGGGTGCCGACGAGATACGCGGTGCTGGTGTGATGGGAACGGCCTCTGCATCCTCGTCTGAGCGCGTCAGCGACGGAATGATCACGGACGGGGGCGACTTCGGCTCCGAGACCTTGCGGGTACGCGGTTTTGTGACCGCCCCGATCTCTCCCGACATACTGTCGCTGGCTCGCACTTTTCTACGCGGCGGATCGCCACCGATCTCGCCGACTACCAGCACCCCGCTCTGGGTCGCTGACGGGGTGCCGATTTCGCCGGATACAGCCTTTTTCTCGGCGGCGGCGCGCGTCATGGGCGGAATCTGAGCAGCGGGGGGTTTGGGCTCGCTCGGCTCGCGTGTCCTTGTGGTCAGCCGCGGGATTGTCCCACTCGAAGAACTTGTACCTGCACCAGTCGCGACCATCGCCGGGATCACGAGTGCCGGCTGGGAATCAGCCCCGCGTTGTGGCTCTGCGGGCGGCGCAGTGGGGGTTGTGAACTCATCCCCCAAGGCCCTGCGGACACGTTCGTCGACCTGATCGAACGACTCGACCTGGGGCTGTTGACGAGCGACCGAGGTAAAGTCCTCGAGCCACTGCTTCGCGTCAACTTTCCACGTCATACTTCACCGTCCCCTTCAAAGAGCGCTTGCCCCATTTTTACTTTTATCGGCAACTCGGCGAGGAGGGGCGCCACACCGGCTTGCATGACCATAACGACTGTGCTGCCGAGATGAAATACACCGAGTTCGTCCCCCTTGCGCAGACGCGCAGGCGGCTCGCACGACATCCGCACAATCGAGCGCGGATGGGGTTCTAGATGGCGGTAGGAACATGTCATATGACCCACGCCAAACGCCGCGATCATCACCACAGCGAGTTTACCGTGGGCCGTCTCGAGTACGTGGATCAACCGCTCATTGAGCGCAAACAGTCGGGGCTCACGGGCGAGTGCGGCAGCTGTCACCGGCAACAAACGCCCCGGGACGAGACTGACTGATTCGACCAGTCCATCACAGGGCGTATGGACGCGGTGATAGTCGCGCGGATGGAGATAGATCGTCGCCGCACTCCCGCCGCTGAACTCCGATGCGAGCTCGCTGTCGGCGAGTAACTCGCTGATGCTGTAGCGGTGGCCCTTGGCCAATATCTCTGTCGTGCTGTGAATCGGGACGACCGAACGCAGAAGACCGTCGCACGGGGATGCCAAAATTTTACTTGCACGTGCAATTGGTCTCGCGCCCTCACGCAGTCGACGTGTAAAGAAATCGTCGAAACACGGATATCCCTCGGCGTGGGAACCCGGATCTACATCCCCGAGTTCGACCCCGAAAGCCCGCACGTAACCCCGTATCAAGGCTCGACTGACCGGCCTCGGAATTCGCGTTCTCGACGCGGCTCCGATCGCCCGACTGGCGAGTAGCGACCCCCAATCCGGGGCCAAGTCGACCATCGCCGCGGCGACGCGTGCTTTCCAGGAAACTCCAGTCTCGGGCATTCGCGTCGAACAGCCTATCCAGCGTGGGTGTCCGCCGCAAGCGTTGCCGATCGCGGATCAACCGCGATCAAACTGTGTGCGTGGGATCGAGCCGGAACGATCGGTTGCCTGGGGGAGCGCCCCCCCAGACTGCGGGTACAACGACCCAAATCACGGCGAGGACCTATGCACACAATCACGCCTCGTAGCGGGGTTCGGGCGGTCGGGACTTGAGCTTGCCCACAGCTTGTTCGGGCCCGGTAAATCCCGTGCAGTGCAACAAGTTTCGCAGTTCGTCCGTGATCCGAACGAGCGCTCCTGGGTCAGCAAAACACGCGGTTCCAACTTGGAGGCACTGAGCTCCTGCAAGCAAAAATTCGAGTGCATCCTCACCGTTCGAAATCCCGCCCATGCCACAGATCGGAAACCCGGGCAATGCGCGTGCGACCTGGTGCACCATGCGTAGCGCAATCGGTTTGATCGCCGGGCCTGAAAGACCCCCGTAGGTCGTGGCGATCCGCGGCATCTGTGTATGCACATCGATTGCCATCCCGGTGATCGTATTGATCAGCGACACCCCCATCGCTCCGGCTTCTTGGACCGCCTGGGCCATCCCGACAATATCGCCGGCATTCGGGCTGAGTTTGACCACGATCGGAATCTCGGACACCTCGACACAGGCCCGCGTCAATCGGTGGGCGACCTCTGGCACGGTGCCAAACTCGATCCCCCCCTTTTTGATATTTGGGCACGAGATGTTCATCTCGAGCACATCGATACCCAGCCCGCGGTTGAGCCCACGGGCACACTCGACGTAGGTCTCGAAGTCGGTACCAAAGAAGTTGACCCACACACTCACCCCGAGCTCGCGTAAAAACGGCAGCTTTTCGTGGAGGAAGACCTCGAGCCCGACATTTTCGAGGCCGATCGAGTTGATCATCCCCGAAGCTGTTTCGCAGATCCGTGGAACTGGATTGCCGTAGCGGGGTTTGGGTGAGATGCCCTTGGTCGAAATGCCGCCGAGCCGCGTGAGGTCGGTAAATGCCGCGAACTGTTCACCATAGGCAAAACAGCCCGAGGCTGCGATCAACGGTGTGTTCAGTTCAACCGAACCGAAGCGGGTGCGGAGATCGATTTCGTCTGGCTTCATGACCACCTCACTTCGCGGGCGTCGAACACCGGACCATCGCTGCAACAGTAGCGGTACGGGCGGTCTCCGTAGACGGGGACGGCGCAGCCCAAACACACGCCAAAACCGCAGGCCATGTTTTCTTCGAGACACAAGTAGGTCGGCACTTCGCGTGCGAGCCCGAGGTTGCGGACCGCCTTTAACATGCCCGTTGGGCCACATGCGAGAACCTCGACAGGCTCGCCTGTTTTTGCTGCCCGATCGAGCCTCTCGGCCAGCGGGACAGTGACAAAACCGGTCGTTCCGCGGGAGCCATCTTCGGTTGCGAGATGTGCCCTGACCCCCCACGCGGCAAAATCTTCGAGTAACAACAGGTCGTCGCCTGTACGTCCGCCGTAGAACACCTCGACCGATGCTGGTCCCATCTGTTCGGCGGCACGTTTTGCTTGTAGATGCAATGGAGGGAGTCCAACCCCACCGGCGACGAGCAACTGGGTCACGCCGCTGCGAGCGGGCTTAAAACCGACACCGAGCGGGGCAAGTACCTGGATGCGCTCACCCGGCTGCGCCACTGCGAGCCGCTTGGTCCCGCGTCCAAACACCTTGCCGAGGATCGAAAAACTTCGCGGATCCGGAGCGTCGAGAACAGAAAACGCGCGTGGGTTGAGCAGGTCGCGTCCCCAATCTCCGCGCACCATCGCAAACTGTCCAGGCACGACGCGCGCGACCGCGGTATCGCAGTCGGCGACGAACTCGAGGATGAAGTACCCGGCGCCGAGTGGTCGATTGCGTTTGACGTGGGCGGTGAAAGCCGTCGCAGTCACGCCTGCTACATAGGACATGCGCCCGGGCGAGTAAACAAGGAGTCCCTTTGTTTCTCACCGCCTCGGCGAGTTACCTGCAATCATTACATGCATTTGCAAGGCCTCTACCGAAGCTTCCGAACTCCTCGCCGGATATCACGCGGTCAGTCGATACGTCATCAACACCGCGTCATCTGTGGGATTGCGGTAGTAGTGCTTCCTCCGCCCGACTTCGGAAAACCCGAACTTGAGATAAAGTTCGATCGCTGGCGTGTTGCGGCTTGCCACTTCGAGTTGAACTTGCTCACAAGATTGCAACCGAGCTTGCTGGAGGATCTTGTTCATCATCCGGCGACCGATCCCGCACCGTCGGGCTTTCGGGTCTGTCGCGATCCGCAGGATGTGTGCCTCCCCAGCGAGATGCCACACACAACTGTATCCGAGCAACATCGCAGGATCGACTGCAAACACCCCCCACAACTCGCAGAACGTTCGTGCGAGTTCATCTTCCCACATCCCTCGCGTCCACGCTTCAGCAAAGCACTGCCGATCGAGTTCGACCACGAGACCCAGTGTAGATGCATCTATCCTACGTACGGCCGTTCCGGCGTTCACGGGGCGGCCACTTCATCGACCTGTGCAACTGGAGCGACTAGCTCAGCCAACTCGTAGGCGAGTCCTCCCACACGCGGTTCATCACCGAGCCCGAGCCCGGTTGTGGCACTGGTGAGGAGAATATCCCGCGGCGACGCCCCGAGTACATCCGCGAAACCACGGGTCACCACACCGCGTTCCGACTTGCTGAGTTTGTCGGCTTTGGTCGTCACCACCAGCGTCGGCAACCGGCGCGCACTCATGGCTCCGATCAACTGCAGGTCGGCATCGGCCACCTCGCGACGACTGTCGATTAAAAGAACGAGGGCGCGCAGCGAACTTCGCTCGCCCAAGTAGCTCTCGATCATTGGACCGAACCCCTCGCGGATAGACTTTGGTGCCGCCGCAAACCCGTATCCTGGCAGATCCACCCAACCAAACGGCCGATCCCCGTGGGTCGGGTGCCGCAGGCAAATCTGGAAAAAGTTGAGAAGTTGTGTACGCCCGGGCGTGCGACTCACCCGAGCCAAGCCCCTACGTTTTGCAAATGCGTTGAGCAAGCTCGATTTTCCGACATTGGAACGCCCGGCAACCGCGATCTCGGGAAGACCAGGTGGTGGACAGGCTGCGAGTTTTGGAGCGCTGCGCTCGAACGTGGCGGACACAACCCGCCAGCCGCTGTGGTTCGCGGAAGACATGGCGGGACTATACGCGCTCGATGCCGACCATTTCAAAACTTCGGCACGGCAGATAGCCCGCACCTGCAGAGCACTGCGGCTCGCTAGCCATTGCTTCTACAAATTTCTCGGCGACATATCCTGCGTCAAGCGCCGTCATCTCACAGGAGCCCCCCGAGGGCGCAACCGCGACTCCCCACACGCGTCGGATCTCCACCCGAAATCCTGTGGACGGATAACCCAACCATCGGGCGCGTCCGCCCACGCTCCTCTTCCTAACTTGCACAAGGGACCTGTCCAATTCGACCTGACCAAAAACTAACCCTGAAGTCCTCTATAATGGCGGCTTGTGGGTGACACAGGTCAGGGCGTAGGCAACGAGTGGCAGGCTGACCCCTCCCATATCGCCGCTGGCGATACGATCTTGGTCGAAGACAATCCAACGCCCCCACCTGACCCATCGGACCAACCCGCGAAAAAACCTCGCCGCCGTCGCAAGCTCGCCCCGGGCGAGCAGTTTGGTCGTTTTATGCTACTCGACCGCCTCGGGGCCGGAGGCATGGGGGTCGTGTATGCGGCCTACGACCCGGAGCTCGACAGAAAAGTTGCGATCAAGTTTCTTATCCAACGAAGTGCTGGGAAACAGGTCCGGGCTGCACGGTTACTGCGCGAGGCCAAGGCACTTGCACGTCTCAATCACCCTGGCGTGATCACGGTGCATGACGTCGGTGCCGTCGACAATCATGTTTTTATCGCGATGGAGTACGTCGAAGGGCTGACCCTGCGGGCGTGGGTCGAGGAAGAATCGAGAAGCTATCGCGATATTTTAGAAGTATATACAAAAGCTGGAGAGGGGCTCGCGGCCGCCCACCGAGCCGGACTCGTCCATCGCGACTTCAAACCCGAAAACGTTCTCGTCGGCAACGACGGACGGGTTCGCGTTCTCGACTTCGGCCTCGCCCGTGCATCCGACGAACCGGGCACCTCGCAGCAGAGCCTCGAGTCCTCGCTATTTACCAATACAGACCTCCAGGACGTATCCTCCGATAGTTCGCCTCACCCGTCCTACTCCGGCAGCTCGCTGTCTGGCGAACACTCGGGACTCGCCCTACTCTCGGGGCTCTCCGTGGAACTGACCCAGGAGGGTGCGATTGTTGGCACCCCCGCGTACATGGCCCCTGAGCAACATCTCGGAAAAGTTGCTGATACACGAAGCGATCAATTTGCCTTTTGTGTCTCGCTGTGGGAAGCCCTTTACGGCGAGAAGCCCTTTCGCGGGGACACTGCCGCACGCCTTGTGATGAGCATTACCCAGGGGAAGCTATCGAGCCCTCCCCGGGATACCCCGGTCCCAGCATGGATCAATCGGATCGTTCGTCGCGGATTGAGTATCCAACAATGTGAGCGGTTCGAATCGATGGATGCCCTGCTCGCGGCACTCGGACGTGACCCCCGCAGGGTCCTTCGCAGGCGCCTGCGGTTTGCCACGCTCCTCCTTGCGATCGGCTCAGCAGCGGCGATGGGAGCCTACAACCTGCTCGACACACCGGAGACGACAACCACCCTGTGTGCGGGTTCCGAGCGAAAACTCGACGGTGTCTGGGACGACAACATCCGTCGCAAGGTCACCGAACAGTTCTCGGCATCCGCCCTGCCATTTGCCGAAGATGCGTTAGATGGGGCTTCGGCCAAACTCGATATCTATGCTGCCAGATGGGTGAATATGCATCGAGAGACCTGCGAGGCTACGCGCGTGAGTGGCGAGCAGTCTATCGAACTCATGGACCGGCGCATGGCCTGTCTCGATGTCCGGTTGACCGAGCTCCGTTCGCTCGTCGATTTTTTTGTCGATGCAAACGATAGTTTGATCTCGCGGGCCGTCTCGGCAGCCTCGCGTCTGAGTTCACTCGACGACTGCGCGGACCTGGTGGGGTTGACGGCCGGGGAACGACCCCCCTCCGACCCAATAAGTCAGACGCATATCGCCCGCTCAAATGAGTATTTGGCGCGCGCCCGGGCCAACCTCGATATCGGTGAATATGCAACAGGACTCGAGTTCGTCAACAGTGCCAAGGACGCCCTCGGGGATGTCAAATGGTGCCGCAGTTCTGCCGAGATCGATCTGATGAGCGGGATTTTCTACGATCGTCTCGGGCGCGGTGAACAAGCGCGAAACGCCCTCGAAGAAGCCTATTGGACAGCACTCGGTTGTCAATACGATAACCTCGCAGCGGAAGCGGCCAAAGAACTTGTCAGTACACTTGGTCTGCGACTCGCCCAACCCAAACCCGCACTCGAATGGAGCCGACACGCTCAAGCGATGATCCGGCGACTCGGGGAACGGGGAAAAATTCTGCAAGGGCGCCTGCTAGACCGCGAAGGGATCGTCCACTACTTCGAGGGTCGATACCAGCATGCCCTCGAGCGACAGACCCAAGCGTTGCGAATTCTCGAGCAGGCCACCGGGGGTGACAGTCTCGAAGTTGCCGCGGTGCTGATCAATCTCGGAGATACCGTCGCCGACTCGGGGAACCTCGGTCAAGCGCTCGTCCACTACCGACGGGCCCTCGAGGTATTTGAACGCGAACTCGGGGGGAAGCATCCGCACGTTGCGATCGCCCTCAACAATCTCGGTGCAATTGCATTTGATCAGGGAGACTTTGCCCATGCGATCGCGCACCACCGCCGGGCGCTTGCCATCAAAGTCGATGCTCTCGGCTCGGAGCACCCTTCTGTCGCCAATTCCCTCAACAACCTCGGTGCCGCTCAAGTGCGGTTGGGGAAGCTCGACGAAGCTCGGACCAACCTCGAGCGCGCACGTCAGATCAAACTCAAGGTCCTCGGGCCCGACCACATCCTCCTCGCTGAAACCTACGGGTACCTCGGAGAGCTCGAAACCCTCGCTCACCACCCCGAACTCGCGCTGCAGTGGCACCAGCAGGCCTACGATCTCACCGTCAAAACCCACGGAGCGGAGCATCCAACGCTCGCCCTCGTCCTTGTCAACCTCGGCGCTACAGAGTTGCAATTACAACATTTCGAGCGAGCTGCCGCGTGGCTGACCCAGGCAAGTGCAGTGATCGCCAAACACGATACCGGGATCCCAGCGCGTGTTCGCTGCGCAGCTGCACTTGCGCGGGCAGAACTCCTATGGCGGGACCCGGCGACTCGCGAAGATGCTCGTATGCTCGTCCAAGCGTGCCGCGTCCAGAAGCTATCACCGACTGTCGAGGCTCGCGTAAATACCTGGCTTTCCGAGCATTCACTTTCAGAAACGAAATGAGCTATTCATGAATATACATGCGCCCCCCCACACCGAACTTCCTTGTAGGTTGCAATTCGTGCAAGGAAGTTGCCAGCGAGTAAGACAGGCCGTAGATCGAGAAAGCTAGCTCTCAGTCTGCCCCGTGCGCTCGATCGTCTGAATCAGATCCTCGATTTGGGAGCGGAAGTCGGGCCTCGCCCTCCTCTGCGCACGGTACAGAACCTTGAGCGCAGGTTCTCCGATGGTACACAGGGCCTCGCGTACCGCCTCGCGCACCCGCGGCGCACGATCGCCCAACATCCCGACGAGCTCGCCGATAGCGGGTACGTACCGCCCAAACCCAAGGGTCCGAACCGCCGTCCTCCGAACTTCGTCGCGCCGATCCGTCAACAAACTCCGCGTCGTTTCGAGGTAAACGTCGCGGGATGCCGCCCTGCGCAAAATTCGATGTGCATGCAAACGAATTCTCGGATGCCCGTCGCGAACCTTCGACACGAGAATTTCGATAATCTCCCGATCGTCGCACCCCAGTCGCGCCAGGGCAGATAATGCCCGGCGTGCGGATGCCAGATCGACACTCGCGTCAGCAGCCCGTGCATTCGCCACCAAGGCGCTTCGGTCAGGTTCCTCCGGCTCCTCGACCAGTGGAAATTGCTCACGAAGTTGCTGCAGGCGCTCTCGATTTGACGCGACGTCCGCTTCGGTTCGAAGGGGACACTGCACAAGTTCAACCCCGGCGATCAGCCCGGCGGTTGTGACATCTTCGACCAATTCGGCCTGAAGCCTCGTCAGCAATGGCGTCGCCTCCACCTGTCCGTGCAGAAGCGTCAAGTAACCGTAGTTGCCAGCGACGAGCGCCGGTGTCATTGCATAAACAAGTTTATCGACATCGACGCTCCGGAGGATCTGTGCGACCATTGGGCGGATGGCATCGCCTTCGGGATTTTGCCAAAGTTCGAGTATTTCGCCCAGATCGCTATCGAGATGCTTTGGATCGACCCGCGAAAGAAGGTCGACGAGTCTCTTGGCGACAGCTTGATCGTCTCGTGCCCGGGAAAACCACATCTGTCGCTTCGACCGGGCCATCGCCGACCACGCGAGCCGAAGCTGAGAGGCGAGTGGCAGTCCGAGTTCTCCGCCGAGCCAAGCTTCGAGCACATCGATATGGCACGGAAGTTCCGGCCACAGCAGCAACAACTCGGCCGCCCGCTTGCGTCTCGCAAGATCAGGCTCTGCACGCAGCATCTCGACCAGTGCAGCTTGAAGGTGGCTCGATCTCGGCTCGTCGAGGACATCCTCGGAAGGGGGTGTGGCCCTTCGCGACGCGCTCGCGGTTGCTGACAGATTCCATGTAGGCGCATCGAGTGGTTGGAGGAGCTCCATCCACGATAGCAACTCGGATTGATGCAGGCCCGCTGCCTGGTGATAGACCTCGCACAGCGCCGACAGTGTCGCGCGAGCGTCCGACTTCCAATCTTTTCTCAATTCTGCAATCGCACGCGGACGATCGAGTCGAACTGCCCTTTCGAGCTCCTCGCGGGCTTCGGAAGGAAGCCGGTGGCGACCCCGCCGAACGGAAAACGCCTGTTGTAGGATCAACTGCTGCAACACCCATGGGTTCGCGGCCCGAGCCGCAGAAGCGAGAGCATCCTCGAGGTCGCGACGGCACAGTACTGCACCGAAGGCGCGCAGCCTCGCCACCGCTGTCGGTTGTGCGGTCGAAGGTAGCGAAGGCGTCCGCAACACACTCACAACGGCTCGTTTGGTCTCCGTCAACAACCGCGGCGCAAGCGTGTCCACCACCTCGAGCAGATTCCGCCCGAGAGTCTCCCCGGCGATGGGAAGCAAATCTAGGACGATATCGAGGTGACGCTGCCAAATCTCGAGCTGCTCGGGCGACCAGCCCTTCACTGGTTTCAATGCACATGCAACGGAGAGTGCCGACGAGTGTTTGTTCCGCGCCATCTCGACCCAGTTGCGAAATCGCGGACGCAGGCGTGCATACTGGTCCTCCGAGAGTCGCTCCCCCTTGTCGACCAACTCGGCGACCACCTCGGCCTGCGCCTGCGACCAGCCGACGTCGGCGAGGAAGTCGATCGCCTGTTCGAGTGGGCTCGGGTCTCCCCCGTGCGAAGGCAGTTCCGGCCGCACACTCGGCGCTTCCTTTGTATCAGCAAATCGCGCATGCCATACGGGTGACCGGACTCCGGCTCCAGCCTGCCTCAACAGCAGGACGCGGCGTTGTGCCGAGGGACCCTGAGCCTGTGCTGACACGACAGCCGCGAGCAGTACCGCCTCGAAACCATCTCGAAGGATCGCCTGCAACGCTGCTTGCAACAGCAAGCGCAACCCCGCGTTGTCGTGGTGACCCAACCACCACAAAAGCTTGGGTACGGCCTCGACTGTCCCCGCGCGCGCAAGGGCTTGTGCAGCCGTTTTTTTAAGGTTCATGTTGGGATGGTCGAGCTTGGCTGCAATCGCGTCGCAGGCCCACGTCGCCCCCAGCTCTCCGAGGGTCTCGAGCGCTTGACGGATCGTCTCGATATCCTCGTGTCCGAGTGCGTGAATAAGGTTGATTGACAGGTCTTCGCCGCGAGTCTCGCGGATCAGGGCGATCAACAATTTTCGCACTTGCTGGCTTGGATGGCGTAGATACGCGAGGATCTCAGGACCGCGAAGGGCCGCTCCTAAACCTGTATTTGCACTGGAATGTTCGAGCAGCAGGCGGAACACAACCTCCAACTCATGAACATGCAACTCACTGGTTCGGAGCGTGTGAACGGCGACGAACCGGACAAATCGTTCGCCTGCATCACGTGCCGACGTCGCCCGGGTGAGGCACACGGGACGGACACGCCCCATCTCAAACAGTCG
>CAZUPD010000165.1:4418-16863 GCA_964621785.1 uncultured Nannocystaceae bacterium | reverse complement strand
ACACGACTACTGGCGACCCGACAACAACTGGCAACCCGACAACAACCGGCAACGACTCGCATCTGCGGGAGCTGAATCGGCAAATGCCCTTGCACTCTCATCTATATCGGCGCAATGCCCATGCCTGGGAATCGTTTTCATAGGTGGCTCAGCTCGGGTGTTGCAACCCGCAAATTTCTTTCTGTGCTCGTTGCCGGACTATATATCAGAATCTCTGGCCGATCCTGAAATCGGGCGCCGCTTGATGCCTCGGGCCCCTCGCCCATACCACCGCCGGCGGTGCGACGGTCACCATATGAACGGGTGTATCGTCTCTACACAGCCGGGAAACCAACCGCAAATATCGAGACAGGTGTGCTCCTCAGAGGCCGGCGTCTGCGAGCGTGGGATCGCAGGTGAACTGCACTCCGTCGACCTCGCCGCGCGGTGTGAGTGCGAGACCCATCTCCCCTACCCTCAGCGATGCAGTCCCATCGAAGGGAAGCGTCAGGTAGCCGATTTCGTCGTCGACCCGGAAGGAGACAATCGTCTCGCAGCACGAGCCGACGACCTCGGTGACCTCGCGCTCGACAACCGAGTCGGCCGTACCGAAGAACAGTCGGCCCTCCTCCGGACAAAAACCTTGAGGGTCACACACGAGCACCAACAGTTGCCCGCCCGCGACATCGGCCGCGAAATCTAGCTCTGGGGTTTCGACATCGGGCGCGAGCGTCATTGCCTCGATCACGGAGTTGTCGAGCAGCGTGAGTGGATCGCCCGTTTCGGGGGTAATCTCCATGTCGGGTTCAGCAACTTGATAATACATGGATACTTCGCCCAAATTGATACGGACCATCAACATCCACTGCTCATCATCACCGTAGATGTCGAAGATATACTCGTCGACAGACCCGCCAGAGCTACTGGCCATTCCGCCGATATTCTGGAGTTCGAGTCGGTCGTTGCGCGAGCGAAACACCCGCTCTCTGGGGTAGTCATCGTGTTCGGCTTGATCGACCACGTAGATCGTGCCGTCTGCGTGCCGACCTGCGGCGATGATCGAACCGAGCGAGAGCTCGTGCTCGATGGCCGCGAATGGATCACATGTTGTATCAACGTCCGATTGTGGACCCGCCCCGGTACAGCTCAGTCCAGACGCAAGGCCGAGAGCGATGCCGAGAGTCAGTACTTGGAATCGTATCTCCATATGTATTCCGCTCCTGGATGGTTCGCCTGTCGCTACGTGACACTGCAGGGAACGTGCCACTGGTAGCGCCTGTCGAATGAACCAGGTGATCGGGTTGTGAGTAGACCCGTAAACTGCAGTGACAACTCGGAACGTCGCTTGCACTGGTACGCTGACGTGAACTCACTCCATTCGATGTCGCGCATCTCGACCGTGGGCGCCCTCGCGGTCGGACTGTTAACACCTGCACTCGTCGCGGCCGATGAGCCACGCGAGCTCGCTCCGGGCTTTGAGCTCGACGGGACCGAGGTCGAGGTTACCTTCCTCGGAAGCGAGGCAGCCGCCTACTACGATGCAAACATACGTGTCGAGCGGAAGAGCGAAGGCCAGTGGATCGAGGTCCCCGGGATGTGGATGCAGTCGGACCAGCTCACCTACGAAGGAGAGACGTTACACGAGCTCTCACGTATGGTCCCATGCGCCGATTCCGGTACACAGACGCTGCGACTCATCCGCGGCGAGCAGGAGTGGGAGCGTGACACGGTCGACTGTGTCGTGCCGACCTACGGCTGCAATACAACTGGGATTGCGGGCGGCGCAGCTGGGCTGTTGCTACTCGCCATCGCACTCGGGGCGCGACGACGACATTCGTGACTCGAAGCATCGCCGCGACCGGTCGAGAAGTGAGACCCATTTGCCAGGGGCCTCACGCCATGGGTGAGGAAAATGCCGCGGGAGGCGTGGTGAGTGGGGCATTTCTCTCGCCGTTGAGGAAATCCCCGCATGTTGAAAACAACACTGACGCGGTTGCGAGGCTGCTGAACCCGAGCACGCCCACACACACCTTCATATGCAGATTGCCTGCACACTCGACCGCCGAAGAAGTCGGGGTAATCAATACTGACAACCTCACGAGCACAGCACACTTCAGGTTTTTTTTGTGGGGACCGGAAAAACTTCCCAGTATTCGCGACCACGAGGTGCACAACTTGGGTTTTTACCGGAGTATTTCTGGCACACATCTTGCTTTTTTCGGGAGGGTCGACGGACGCAAGTGACGTTTACGAGCGATATGAGTATCGATGATTTACTGCTAAAGTCCCTCGAATACGCGCGGGACACATCGACCCAGCTACTCTCGCTCGCGGCAGTGATTATTGCTGCTTCCGTCACAATTTCGCAGGATATCTTTCGCTCGGATGATCGCCGGGCACAGCGGGCACTTGTAATCGCCTGGGGATTGTTTCTCTTGTCAGTCCTTGCGGGCGTCTTTGCACTTCTCAGTATGACAGGAAATCTCGCCATTGCCGCGGGTGGACGCGTCGGGGTTGTTGCGGACGAGCCCTTCTACATGCTGCTATCCCCGTACGAACCGAAGATCCGCCTATTCACCACACTTCAGTTGCTCAGTTTTGTCGCCGCGAGTGGAATGCTCGTGCGGTTTGGGGTTTTGAAAATACGGGGAAAAACCCCCGCAATACAGCCAACAACCGAACAATGAACCCTCGCTGGGCTTGCTTGACCGGCGTCGTTCATCAGAGGAAAATAACATGATCACCTGCGAAAAATGTAGCCATCAATGCCGAGATGATGCACGTTTTTGCGAAGCCTGCGGGACACGCCTCGGGCCGGGAGCCTGTCCCAAGTGCAATGCAAAAATCGAGGGCTCGCCGGCCTTTTGCGACCAGTGCGGGTTTCCGTTGCGCAAGGTCGCCGCGCCCGAATCGAGTTCGACCACAACGGAACGCGTCACCTGTGAGACATGTGCACACTTCCGCCCCGCAGTGCCGCTGAGCAGTCTCGTCTCGGGCACACGCTCCGAGGAGGTCCAGCAGGTGATCGGCCAGCAAATCGAGCGGGAGAGCAAGCTCGCGGTGTCCGAAACAGACCTGCGTTTGAGTCGTATCGAAGCAGGTCAAACCGAGTGGCCCCACGAGCCGCAAATGAGCTCCTATTGTGCCCAAGCGCTGGAGAACCAGACATGGTTCATCTGCGAGATGAAAAATAGCGAGGGGAATTGTGGAGACCACGAACCGGCCGATCAGGTTCCCGCCCATCCATGCCTGCAATGCAATCACCGGATCGCGCTCGTCGACCCGGTGACCCAAATCGACCCATCCCTCTCGTTGAAGGTACATCATTCCCACATCAAGGCACTCGGTGCCGAGCGTGCCAACGAACTTCGACGGGCCTTTCTCGGTCGCGGCTACGTGCACGGGCAGGTGCGGTTTTACGACGTCTGTCCGGAGCTGTCCGACAGCACGCGCACAGCAGTCTGCGTGATGGTCAATCGATTTTCCCGATGCATGTTGTACGACGGGCAAGAGTTGAAGCCGCTTCAAGCCCCGAAAGTCTCGGGGAGAAAACGGATTGTCGAGATCATGGGTCATGCCGCGGTAAGCTTGCGAGCCAGTGGTGATGTCGAGAATACGGTCCACAATTTGACCGCGGTTCACCCAGCCAACGAGCTCGAAGGTGGTATCTCTCGCTTGTTTGTCGGCAATCAACTCAAGGCACTCGAACACTCCGACTCCGAGCATTTTTCTGCGGTCCGCACACAGCTGGAGACTGCGTTGGGCTCACTTGAGCCGGAACAAGCCACAATCGCCCGAATACATTGTGAAGCCGACCGACACGACCCCTATCGAGCTCAGTCGCCGCTCTTCTATCAAATGGGTGATGAGCGCGAGCCGGGACACGCCGACCAAACACTGCGCCAAATCACCGAGTGCCACTACTTCCTGTACCAGACCCATGCACAGCGAATCGCGCACCTCGACCTCGTCGAGACCGGGATCAAGTCCGGTCTCTACGCCCCTGACATCGTCGAACCCGTACGCAAACGGGTGACACGTCTGCGTTCCCAATCCACGCGTGATCACGCCGCAGCGGCCCGAGATAGCAGCCGCGAACTCGCCGTGATCATGCTGAGCATGTGTCCGTGGTCGACCGCAGTATACGGTGAATTGTCGATGCGGATCGCCCACGGTGTGGGTCGTCCAACCCCGCTGCCGCGCGAATCCCTCGACCCTGAAATCGAAAAGGTACTCGTGGGATTTATCGAGCATCGGGCCGACCCAATGGGGGCGTTGCAACTCCTGTGGTTTTGTCGACAAAACAACGAGCAGCGTCTCTACAAGTACTGGGAATGGTTCGTCGCCGAGGCCAATGAGGTGGCAGTGACCAATGCGAACTACAACCCGTGGGGGAGCCCGACGATCGCCACGGCCGTTGCCGAATACTTCGTCCCGGTCGCTCTGCTGCTCGAGGGGGCGTATCGTATTACCGACGCCCAGTTCAAACTCCTGGGGAGCCGATTTCCCGAGCTCGCCGCACAGGTCAGCAAATCGACCCTCAGTCAACTGCACTGTCTACCGACGATGGTCACCGCGCAAATCGAGAAAAATCTTCAGGCGAAATACCCGCTGATGACTGAACTTCTATTTCCGAACTATACAGTCAAGCCGATCGATTCGAGGACACGATGGTGAACACCCCCGCGAAAGTCTGTGCATTGTGCAAACACCGGGTGCACCCGAACCGGCCCGACCCGTTTCGCCATACCACGCGGTGGTCGCCCGAGATGATCGAGCGACGGTCGCGGTGGGAGGCGGATCAGCGGAGACGTCGGGAGCGGGAAGATGCCCTCGCTGCCGCCGGCGAGGCCTTCGACTTCGAACCGAGGTATTACGACTGGTGCAGGGCATGGACCGAGGCGATCGGGGCGCGGAGTGTCGATATGATTCACGGCACAAGCCGGCCGCTTCACCAGCTTTGTCTGTATCACAACCGCGAGGGGAACTGCCCGCGTTTCGCGGCCCGCGATACACAGGAGGACACGTGAGCCTGCATACCGACATCGAGTGGTTCAAGCGGATCGCTGCCGATCATTCGGTCAAAGTCAAGGGTGTCGTGCGCCTCGGAGAAGGTCAACGACTCTCGCTACGAACACCGAAACCAACCCCCCAGGCAAATCATTTTGTATATACAGTTAGCCATCCGGAATCAGGCCCCGGCGACATCGATCACAGCATGGGACCATCGGCCCATGAACGCGTGCGGGTCGACGAGCGGCGCTACACCCTGACCCCGATACCCGATGATGTCGTCTCCATTACCGACAAAGGACTGACGCGATCCTATGGGATTTTTGGCGTTCCTGGCTGCGGTAAGACCTTCATGATGATGAAGATGTTGCACGACATCGTGCGCCTCGGCGGGGATGATGCCGAGCGCCGAGTCGGCGGATTGCTGCTCGATCCCAAGGCCGCCCTCGGCACGGACGTCGTCAAGGCACTGAAAGCTGCCGGGCGCGACGGGGACCTCTTGGTGATCAACGACAGTTACCTCGATGCAACGAAACAGGCGGTCAATATCCTCGACTGTGCCCTCGACCCGTTCGACCGTGGACGTGCTGTCGCCCTGGCGGCCCAAGCTGCTGGTATCAGTGCCCGCGAGCCCTACTGGCTGCAGCAACTCGGACGGCTGTGCGGCGCTGCATTGCACGTACTCGAGTTTGTCCATGGGATCAAACCGACCCTGCGCGACCTCGCGTCGACCCTGCTCGGAAGTTATGTCGACCCCCGCCATCCCGACAAACGGCGGCCGGTCCTCGCCCGGGTGCTCGAGGAGGGCGATGCGCACCACGAAAACGGGGTGGATGGCTATTTGCGGACCGATTACGGGGTTGCCCGAGACATCCTCACCCGCTTTCTCGACGACGCCCAGACCGGTGGTGATCGGCGCAACCACGCTATTCTACTCAGCTTCATTGATCAATCGATCGGCGAGTTTCGCCGCGCCCCATTCGCCTGCTTCTCCGGTCGCCCACCAGTCGGCGAACGATCGCTATACGACGCCATCGTCGAGCAGGGTAAGCTGCTGCTTGTCAGTGTCTCGCGCCGCCACCTCGGCGTCACCCGCATGCTCACGACATTGGTCAAAGTTCTGTTCCAACAAACAGTTCTCACGCGACTCGAACGCTGTCGCCTATCCCCCGACGAACAAGCTCGCGGTCTCGGACTGACCAACGATGTCCGGCCGCTGTTGTTTTTGGCCGACGAATACAGCGATGTCGCCAGTGAACTGCCGGGCGAGCCGATGGGCGACGGGGTGTTCTTTTCGCAAATGCGGCAAGCCGGGTGCATGGGTCTCATTGCGACACAAAGCGTCAATATGCTGGCCGGATCGGCGCTCGGCGAACAATGGCGCTCGGTGTTTGGCAACCTGAGTGCCAAGATTTTCATGCGTCTCGGCGACCGTCAAACCGTTGAGGAGGCGACCGAATTGGTCGGCCAGTACGAGATGCATACACGTTCGCTCGATCACTCTGTCAGCAAAGAGGGCGCAAGCTTCTCGGTCCGCCACGGGGTCCAACACGATGTCCCAGGGCTGCAGACACGACTTCTGACCCAGACGCTCGGCCTCGGAGACGCGGTTGTCGTCGGCTGCATCGACGGGCGTTCCCCATCTGAGGTTCGCTTCATCCACGTACCCGCAAAATGGCCGGAGGAATCCAATGGACCTCGATAACGAAGTCGAAGTCGAAACTCCGCAAATCGAACCTGCATCGTCCACACACTACCTCGATGGCGCAGATGTGGCGGCGTTTGGCGACGGGTTTCATCTGTTGGAACACAACAGCGAACCCCGCAGCGCACTGCTTCGCTTGAATGACCATAGCACTGTGGTTTCTGAGACCGTTCGAGATGCCCGTGCCCACCTCGATGCTGTTAAAAATGACCCTGAACTGAAGGGCCCCTCAACAGCGCCCCGCGATCCCGGTCCGCGGTGGAGTCGGACAGAGTTACAGGATGCGTTTGATTTGATTAGCGCGGCTGGTCCGATACCCGACCTGGTCAAGAGCCTGTCAGATTTTGGTCCATTCTTGGCGGGCCTGGGAGCGCTCACGGGTGGTATCAGTTTGTTCCGCGACAGTGCAAAACTCGCCGAGGCACGTAATTTCGATAACTGGCTGAGCGTGGCGGCTGATGTCGCCAGTGTCGAATCGGGCCTAGGCTCACTGCTCGGGGTCCAAACCCCGGCGCTCGGGGCAAGCCTCAGCCTTGGGTCCCTCGGGACAGCCGGTGTTCTCATCCCGGTCTCCGGCTCGTTTGCCGCCGGAGTTGCTATCGGAAGGGTCCTCGACCACGCACTCGGAATGGCAGTCGGTCAGGACCGGGAAACAACGCTGAGCGGCGAGCTTGCGCGGCGAGGAGCCGAATTGCGAGAGCGGTTACTCGACGGTTTGGTCGCGCACGCGCCTGAAGGCACAATACCCGAATTGCGGGCTCGACTCGGTCGACTTGCCGAAGTCGCTGGGTGGACCTACTTCCTTCCCGTCGTACTGTTCAGCTTCGGGCAGAGCATCAAAACGGGGGAAAACCTCAACGCGTTGCTCGATCAAGTCGAGCAGGCGCTCCAGGCCGACCGCGTCGCCAACGCTGAAGTGCGCCTCGCCGCGGCCGAGGCCGAGGCCACCGACCTCGCCGAGGCCACGGGGTGGCTCTTCCATCTCGACGCCGAAAACTCAAGCCGGGTCGATGCCCTACAAACGCAACAAAACGCCGAGCAACTCGCCTTCATCCAGCACGCCGCAAGTGTCGTCGAGGCAGGTGCGTCGGCCAGCGATATCATTCACCTGTGTCGAAAGGTACAGGAGCTCGAACAACGGCAGATAGCCGACCGAACCTCGCTCGTCGCCGCAATCGAGGAGATGGCCAGAAGACTTGGTCGTGTCCCTCGAAACATGCCCGGAGTGTCACCAGAAAAAGTCGCACGCGCGCTCGGCAATAGCCTGCCGGGTGCCGAGGTGTTTGCCGACCTAAGCGACCGCCTCAAAGCGCAGGAGGGACGGGCCTGGGGAGACCACCTTCGTGTCGATGATGTCGTCGGGGACATGTCCCTGTACGGGGTGCCGGTTCGAACACTCGCACGAGCAGCACTCGTGGACTGCGTCCGCGACCCCGCGATCAAATCAGAACCCTGGCAGCCCTTTCGCCATGTACGGCCTGTCCTCGAGGGCTCACGCGGCCCCGACTTTCAAACGCGATTGCGCGCCGCCGCAATCCAGGACCTCGCGGACATTCGCAGGCTGCGTGCCCGCTGGCAGGCCCTCAAAAGTGAGGAGAAAGAGCCGAGTACACTCGACGCCCTCGCACACGCCATCCGCGAACAGACGAGTGACATCATCCATGACGTTGTGCACCCCGATGCGCTCCGGAATCGGGTCCTCCACGAAGTCGCCGCACATATCGAGAGTTTTGAATTATCGACAGCGTGGCCCGGGGCCACACTTGATCTCGGAGCCCCGATCACGCCAGGGGTCATCGATGCGTATATCAAACGCCTCGAGTCCGATGATCTCGAAAGGTTGCAGCTCGACAGGTGGCGATGATAGCGAGCACAATCG
The DNA here is from genome assembly GCA_964621785.1 of uncultured Nannocystaceae bacterium. GTDB lineage: Bacteria > Myxococcota_A > Polyangia > Nannocystales > Nannocystaceae > JACKDW01. The sequence goes on along the minus strand of CAZUPD010000165.1, from coordinate 8,287 downwards.
GCAAGGCTACCGTACAGCGATTTCGTTGGAGGGTCGGTGTCGTGTGCTTGCTCGTGCTCGCACTCAATATAACCTGTGCACGGCGGATGAACCTCAAACGCCAAGGCGTACGCCTAAGAATGTCGCAGATGATCCCATGGGACAACTTCGACAAACATCCGCAGTGGCAAAAATTGGGTCAGATCGCCCTCGAACAAGGGCTGCAAAACATCGCATCTCGTCTCGAATACGCCGGAAATATCGAGCTCGCCAAACGCGTCCGAACAATGCGGGTCTCCGTCAATATGGACAGTGATATTCTCGGTGCAGCCCACGTTCGCTCCGATCGAGCTGTAGACCACATTGAGATCGATGTCGGTTACCTCGTCCGTGTCGGGGCATTTTCCGGGACAGTGGCGTGCATGTATTCGAAGCCCGCCATGGTACCGCCCACTGCGAGTGGCAGCCGTGTCCCGAAGTTGTTAGACGGCGAAGAAGTGCTCACATTACTCCTGGAATGGAATCGTAGGTACCTATCTCGCCACCCTCGAAAATTTGGAATATATACCAACCCTCCATGCTTTGACTACAAGTCGACACGTTCGAATGCCGTCATGACGATGGTCGCAAATACGGTCATCGACAGCGTGGTAATATGGACAATCCTCCATGAACTCGCTCACGTCACGCTCGGTCACAATGACTGCATCGATGATCCAAGCGTGGTCATCGGCCCCGAAGACCGCGCCTGTGGTGACTACGTGAGTAATGATGTACTGCGGGACCAGGAGCTGGCCGCCGACCGCTGGGCCGCGGCCAAGATGCGGGAGATGGGGATGTCACTGCTCTACCTGCGCCAGTATTTGTTCGTCGCCTCCGAAGTTGAAGCACTGTGGAACGAGATGTACCCCCGCCCATTGAAAACCCGTCGTGTGCTCGCAGGGGAAGGCACCCCCCACCCGACTTTCGCCACTCGACTCCAACGATTCGAGCAGGAGCATCCGACCTACGCCACAGAAAAACCGCGAAAGCCCTACTTCATTGTGCTCGAGCTCGATAACTATACCTGTTTATGGGGAGTGCCCGAGCAGTCCTTTGCCGAGATGCACAGTACAGGCGGAGCAAAAGCCGTTTTCGCCGACCTCCTCATGTGCGAGGAGTATTTCACCATAGACCCGGAGATGGAGGAGCTCGAATTTGAGTCGGGGATCACGTGGCTCGGGCTCGAAGATGACGAGGGAATTAAACTACGTGTATTTTCGCTGGAGGAGAACTCGATACGCGGAGCTCGGGCGGAGTTTCGGTTCCTGCCAAATGGTCTGATCGAGCATGAAATTAACGATGGGAAACTCAAAGGTGAGGGGTTTATCCTCAATCGCAAGGTGGGTTTGCTTCCTTCTGGCTCGGACGAAGGGTTCAAGTTCAAGCTGTCAACCGTTGAACAGTTCGGCTCATACTTCACACAGATCGGTGTGCCGGATGACATGCTCGATGAAGCGACGACGCGGTACCGTGAACGATTCGAATCCGCAATCTTTGTACTTGCGAAGGTTGCTGCCGACAACATCGATGAGCAAACCGGACGGGCACAAATCGATGAAATAAAGCAAGACTGGAAAACCTGGCTCGAAGCACTCGCCGGTCCGGATGCCGACGAAAAACTCGAAGAGCTCCTGCGACAAGCGCGGGAGGAGGCAAAACCCACACCGACCCCGGGAGCTCGATGAGGAGATTTCCGTTGATCAAAGCAGCGACCGACGTTACGAGGTTTGATGTGAAACTGTCACTCGGGACATCCGTGTTTGTCCTCGGGCTCCTCCTAGCCTGTGGGGGGACACTCAGACATACAAAAACCCCCCTCAACCTCGACCGCGAGGGAATCGTCACCGAGCTCGTGCAAGCTCTGCCCGAGGACCGCTGGGCATCAGGTTGCCCAAATGAGTACCAGCCGTGGGCCGAGGCAAAGTTGCGCGGCCGCATCGAACTCGCGGCGACGAATCTTGCCGATGGTACCCACAGCCGGGAGGAGCTCAATCGTGCGATCGCCCGTCTGCCCAAGCTGATCAAGAAAATCGCTAAGACCGCACGAACGAGTTGTACGCCCGCGATGTGTCAGGGCCGCCACGTAAGTCCCCCAGCCATCGAACTCGAACTCAACGCCCGGTTGTGTCCCGGTTTTTTTCCATTTTGTTGAGAGATCCGACCCCCATCGCTCAGCGCACGGGCGCCTCGTCTCCCTCGTGGACCACGAGTACCGGGCACGGGGCTGTCCGAAGGACCTTGTTGGTCACACTGCCGAGTAGGAGGAGATCGAGCGTCGACGAGTTGGATGCACCCATTACCAGGAGGTCGGCAGCGTGTGCACGTGCATATTCAACGATCTTCTTCGCCGGTTTGCCTTCGGTAACCACGGCGGTGATCGGTGCGGCGCAGGTCGGTGCAGCCGCGACCTGTTCATCGACCTTGGCACGGGCCCGCGACTCGATGTCAGGGAAGGCGGCGTGCAGCGAGTCGGCTCCGAACAGGTAGGCCGCGGGATGATCCCAATCGCGGGTGATGTGGAGCGCGTACACCTGTCCAGCCGATACGGCGAGGCGCGCTGCAACGGCCAGCGCGTGCGCGGATGCTGGGGAGAGGTCCGTCGGGCACACGAGCGTCCGGTAATCGACATCCTTGACCTTGTGCCCCCGCCCTGGGCCGACAACCAGCACCGGGATCCGTGCAGCCCGTACGACTTCGGTGGCGACGCTTCCGAGAAACGCACGGGCGATCGACTTGCGCGCATGGGTACCGACGACGAGGAGATCAGCGCCGAGTGTCTGGACCTGCTCGAGCAGGCCCTCTGCCGCGTTGACACTGCGCACATGGTGCCGCACGATCGGAATCCCCTCGCCCGCTCCGGGCGTCTGCGCGGCCAGCCGCGCCTGTGTCAGCCGCTCAATTGCACGCTCGTAGGCAACCAGCTCCAGCCGGGCTTCATCGTCGGATGCGAATTGTTCCGAATACAACTCCTGAACGTGGACAATGTGTAGCTCGGCGTGATGTCGAACAGCGATGGTTGCTGCGTGATCGAGGGCATTTTCGGAGGCTTCCGAGAAGTCGGTCGCCAGCATCACGCGACGTGACCGTGTGGACTGAGTTGCTGTCATCAGTGACTCTCTGCTGGTGGGGTGGCACGAAACAGCCGCCGTAGATAACCACGCCAGCGAGCGCGGCCGTCACGATAGCGGAAGGGAGAGCGCATCATAAATGACTGTCACGGCAACGCGCGAGCGAAATTGCTGGGGAGATGGAAGTCCACGGGCTGCGTTTCAACGCTCCATTCACAGGGAGATGCTGTCGCCCAGTTGGGGCACGTCGACCTCCCAGCCGAGCTCGTCGCTGATCCGCACACGCAAGGCCTCGGCCGCGGTCGGCTCGGCGTGCACGATGAACGTCCGGCGCGGGGCCGCCTTTGCGCTCCGCATCCAAGCGATCAGCTCGTCTTGGTCGGCGTGTGCCGAGAGCATGTCGAGGCAGGCAATCTCGGCCCGCACATCCCACCACTGACCGTGGATCCGCACGCGGTCGGCCCCTGCAATCAGCTTGGCACCGCGTGTACCTCCTGCCTGGTAACCGGCGAACAGCACTGTGTTGTGCTGCTCTCCGACAAACCGGCGCAAGTGGTGGACCACGCGGCCGCCGGTCGCCATCCCGCTCGCTGAGATCAAGATGATCGGGCCGCCTCGGGCATCGAGCGCCTTGGAACCGTCGACGTCGCGCACATACTCGGCGACGCTGCACATGCGTGCGCAATCCTCTGCGTCGAGGCGATGTGTTTGTGCGTACTTGCGGTAGAGTTCGGTCGCCGAGATCGCCATCGGGCTATCGAGGAAGATCGGCAGGTCGGG
>CAZUPD010000165.1:0-4408 GCA_964621785.1 uncultured Nannocystaceae bacterium | reverse complement strand
CGGGGATCTTGCCGGCCTCGCGCAGGCGGTCGAGCAGCAACAGCAGCGTCTGGGTGCGGCCGACCGAGAACGCGGGGACGAGCAGCGTCCCCCCGCGTGCAGCCGTACGCGTGATGACCTCGGCAAGTACCTCGCCCGGATCGCGGGGATCGTGAAACCGATTGCCATAGGTCCCCTCGACGATGAGGTAATCGGTCGGCTGACGCGGCGCGGGCTCCCGGATCAGCGGGTCGTTGGGCCGTCCGAGGTCACCCGAGAACAGAAAGCTGCGCCCACCGACTTTGACGAGGACGCTGGCCGCTCCGAGAATGTGGCCGGCACGCGAAAAGGTGGCCGAAAACCCGCGAGCTGGCGCGAATGGCTCGCCGAAACGATGGGTCTCGAACCGCCGGAGGGCATCTTTTGCGTCGCGCTCGGTGTATAGCGGCCGCGCGGGGCTGTGGCGCGAGAATCCCTTGCGGTTGGCGTATTCGGCGTCGGCCTCGTGGATCCTCGCGCTGTCCGGCAGGAGGATCCGACACAGCGCGCGGGTGGCTTGCGTCGCGTGGACCGCCTGACCAAAACCCGATTTGGTCAGCAACGGGAGTCCACCGGAGTGATCGATATGTGCATGGGTGAGGAGCACCGCATCGAGCTCGCGCGCCGAGAACGGAAGCGGTGCCCAGTTGCGTCGACGCAGCTGCTTGTACCCCTGGAACAACCCGCAGTCGACGAGCACCCGGTGGCGTTCGTGCTCGAGTAAAAAGCGCGAGCCTGTGACCGTCTCGGCCGCGCCGTGGAAGGTAAGTGTCGTCATGTGCTCTCCTGGCCGTTTGATTCTCTCGCAGCTCGCGAATTTTATCGACACCGTTTCGCACCGACTTGCCGTCATCGATCACCGGCAGGTGGCGCACGTCAGCACGAATCGCCGACGGCACAGAAAGCTTCCCGACTTCTTTTGATATCCTCATCAAACGGAGTAGCAGCCAGGTTCCCCTGAAATATCGGGGCTCAACAACCTCGAGACCAAACCTCGCTGCAATGATGGTTTGATTGCTAGTACATCATACACGAGGATCAAACGCGAACTCCCGGCTTCACGCATTGCAGCTTCTATCACGGATGTCTCGCGCTTTGTGTTTGTTGGCGTCGGCGTGCTCGCCTGATCGCTGCTGTCTGATGGAGCAGGCTCCCGCGGTCTCGTCCTGGCTCACTGCCCACATTCGCCCGGCATCGACCGAACCCGAGCCCATGACCAAACAATGTTTATGCTTAGACTGCACACGCATTTATTGCGCGCACTCCACCTCACCTCGCAATCCGTGGGTTTTTCTCGCGCGACGTCCCGTGCCGAAGATTTGTCGAGTTTGGGCAGTGTAAATACGATTTTAAAATGATAGGATGACTCGTTCGTAAAAACGTGCCTCAACGATTAAAGCGAGCACGTATTAAATCGGCTTATTCCCGCTCGCTCGAACGGCCTATCTTGGTGTGAAGTCCGGGCTCCAAGTGGTCACGTTCATCGCCCGGATGTCGCGGGCATCGAGGCGGTCCTATGAGTGGTGAGCTCGTGTCTCACCGGCAATCACAAGCACGTTGGAGCAATCGAATCTGATGGAAACAACAATCGCTACGGGAAGCATCCGGATCAACATCTGCGACAACACCCGACAGTTCGGTTTTGAGGTGCGTCCGGAGGGGATTGTGCTGTTTGCACTGAACAAAGAGGGTGGCGCGCTTCGTTTGTATGAAGCGGTTTGCACGTTTGCCGACCCGACGGCCTCCGTCAGCGGACGGGGCAGCATCATCTTCAGCGCGTGGCCTGCCGCACCCGAAGACGGTTTTTATGCGGTCAGCCTAAGCGTCGACGAGCTCAGTCAAGACGCAGAGTCCTGGTCCCTGCAAATCACACAGGACAAGCCGTTCGCGCGCAATGCCCACGCCGTGTTTTCCGAGCTCGACCTCACGCTCACCCAGCAAACGGGGCAGGCGCCCAGGGTGGCGCCGGGAAGTACGTTGCATCTCACCGTATTGGGTCAGACCATTGCGCTCACCGGAGCGAGCGACCTCAGCCAAGGGCTGGTATTTGAAACCCAAAACCCCGTCGATCTCCCGATTGACGGGATCGGTTCGATGCGGGTCGACGGTGCCGTTCGAGCGTCGACGTTTGAGCGTTTTTCGGGTGTTCAGGTACTCTATACACTCGCCGAAGGGCGGGGACGCACGGTTCGTGACAGCTCGCAAAAGGGCACTCCGATCGCGCTTCATGCATTCTGTGACTCCGCAGGCCGCCGCGACTCGGGTCGCGACGGATTGGTTCAATGGGCCCTCGATGCGGCTCAAGCCGGTCTGCGACCGATGCGTGCGCTTCGCGGATCCAACCGGCTACCGACACCCGAGCGGGGAACCGCCTATCCCAATTGGACCTCCAAAGGGATTGCACTGGACGGGTCATTTTATCTCTCCTCCGAACACGGGGGGACGCGGCTATTCCATGCGATCCGCCATGCCCATGCATTCTCCGTCGAAGCCTGGATCGTGCCACAACAGGGACATCACGGAGGTCCGGCGCAGATCCTTGCATTCGCGGGACCAGGCGATACACACTGGTTTACCCTCGCACAGGGGGGTGCGGGATATGACTCCTCGTTTATCAACATCGACGTCCAGTACGAAAGCCCCACACACGAGTGGGTCAACCCGTTGCGTAGCGCACCGGGCTCGCTGCCCTCTGCAGCGAGTCACGTGGTCTTTACCCGGGACAAACACGGATTCGAGTGTATCTACATCAATGGTCACAGGGTCGCCGAGCGGCAAGGGGTCAACCTCCACGGCTGGCGAGATGACTTTAGGCTCATCATCGGCAGTGAGCCCAGAGACGAGCCCACAACCGTACCTTGGCACGGCGAGATCAGACACCTCGCCGTCTATGACTGCGCCCTGACTGCGACGCAGATCCGGCGTCGGAACCTTCCGGAGTTCTCGCTCGATGGAAGCTTTACGCTCGACAACGTGCCGCCTCCCCTGGCCAACGTGGCGTTCGCTTCGCAGCTGGCATTCGCAAACGACCTCGCGACCATCCGCGTTCGGGAAGACGTATCGCGTCCAGTTCGCCCGCATCTGGAATTTTCTACAATCGCACTGGATCTCGAGCGAACGGGTGACTGCCCGTGGACCCTGACGGGCCGCTTCCAAACAAACATCTGGGCCGGCAGCGTGGCGTTGGACGCCAGCCATACGGGTGGCCGTCTGCACCTGTTTAGCAACCCCCAAGGTGCTGTCAAACAGATCGAGCTCGGCACTTTGGGCCCGATGGAGTTCAAGGAGATTCATCTTCAAGTCGTCGGTAATGATGACGATGACGACGACGACCTCGACTGGAAACTCAGCTCAAAGCCCCATCTCGCGTTTGCTGTGATCCCGTTGGTACTGCCGCGCGAGGTCGTGCTGGACAGCGACTTTAAGTTGGTCGCGCCCCGACTGGGTCTGGATGCGCGCGATGTGCTGCTGACCGGGGTCTGGATCGGCGAGCCGTTGTCCCTCATCGCCGGGGGCAGCGAGCAGGGTCTGGTGTTGGCCGACGAAATCAACTTCGATAGCTTATTTTCCCTCAATCTGCCCGCACTGCTCGATCCCGATACCGGTGCCGAGCTGCAACAGGCCATCGCCATTGTGGACGAGACCATGACGATCGACCTGAAGCTAGAGTTGCAACCTTCGGGGTTTTTAGGTGTGCTCAACAGTTCGTTCTCGTTTGTCGACCCAAGCGGTACATCGCAATCAATCCGTGTACCCGAGAGCCGGCTCTACCTGCCTCCGGCTTCAAAAAATGCGCTGTTGGGAACCATCTTGAGCGATGTCAGGGAGCTCGCCGCCAGTCTGTTTGAAGATCAGGGGCGCAACGCTGCGGATTACTTCGTCGACGTGGGGACGCAGCAACCCTTTATTCGCTTGAGCAGCTCGTCGCAGTCACAGACGGTCATTTCGTCCGCACTTCCGAACATCTTTACCACCGACGTCCAGCTCAACTCACCCAATTCGATCTTCGCCATCGATCAGAGTGGAGCCTCGTGCACGCTGACACTGACGACCGCAGGTCGGGCACAAACGGAGCTCCGCGAGGACTATAACTCGTTTCTCGCGGCTGTCACAGCGGCACCGATCACGGGCGCCGGCGGCGTGTATCTGCTCAAGCGCCGGATCGCCGAACGCGTGCCCGCAGATTATTCACACCTGCTCTACTATCATTACGGCTGGGATACTGCGGGGTCCTACGTGGATCTACAGGCGGGGATGCGGCTGCGCGTGAGCCTGCAAAACTACCAGTTCGTGCAGGTATCCGACCCTCGCGCCAGCCGGGGTTTTGTCGGCAGTGGTGAGCTGTTGCTGGATATCAATAACAATTACGTAAACAGTATCAATCATCGTT
>CAZUPD010000164.1:0-16937 GCA_964621785.1 uncultured Nannocystaceae bacterium | reverse complement strand
TTGGCTTCCTCGTCGCAGACAAAGACCTCGTCGATCTCCTGGCCGTTGACGCAGGTAAAGCCTCCCCCGGTTTCTGTGGTGCCATCGGTCGTCGCGTCGGTGGTGCCCGCGGTCGTCGCGTCTGTGGTTCCCTCGGTTGTTCCCTCGGTTGTCGCCTCGGTTGTCCCTTCGGTCATCCCCTCTGTTTCGCTACCCGCGGTTGCGTCCGTCCCGGTTTCTGTTTCACCACCGGTGGTTGTCTCTTCGGACGTCTCCGAGCTCGTTGTTGAAGTGCTGCCGCTATCCGAGCTGCTACCGCCGTTGCCGGTATCGCACCCGACAGCGAGTCCCTGGCTCATGAATGCCGCAAGCGTTAAGAACATTTTCATATCGATCTTCATCGCAACCAACCCATTGTGTTTATGTTGTTCGAAACAGAACGGCACGCCTTTGTGCCACGCGGGGAGAATGTGCCAGGGCAATCATGACTCGTCAAGCACGTGGTTGAGCATGTCCTTTTCGACATGGTGGAAAGTTAATTAAAATAGACGGTCGAGCGCGTCGATGCGCACGTGTTGGCGTCCGCGCTGGCGAGCTCGCGGGCCGCTATGTACCAGGGACATCGTCGCGCGGGCGAGGTTGCTACGGACTGGAGCTGCTCGGGCGGTCCGTCACGGCGTCAGTCGGATGAGCGTCCGGTGAGAACCGTCGACCTGGATAGATGCGCCTACAATTAAACCGCCGTTTGGCAGCCCGAGGATTGCACCTCCTGCATCCGACACAACCCCGTCACCACCGAGCGTCCGGGACCAACGGAGCGTACCATCCGTCGCATCGACCTTGCCGACCCATGCTTCCCAGCCGAGTGTCTGGGTAAATGCGGTCCCGACAAAGGCGATTGAGTTGTCGCTTGTAAACGTGACTCGGTTGCACCAATCGTTGCCTGGGCCGGGAATCGGATAGCGGTCTTTCCATTGTTGATTTCCGTTAGGATCGACGGCGACCAACAGCACGTCGGCGGCCTGAGTGCGTGAGAGTTCACCACAGATAATCGCATTTCCATCATCCTTGATTGCCACGTCATTCGGATGGTAGTAGGTCAATGGATCGCTGATGGTACGTGTCCATTTGACCGCGCCACTGTCGTCGAGCTTGGCCAATTGAAGGTTTTTTTCGCCGAGTTTTGGCACGCCGATGGCCGCGAGAGTATGGCCATCTGGGGTTCGGGCGAGCGTACCTCCACTCCCTCCATCTGGCGCGGAAAATGTCCATGCCACATCGAGGTTGGTATCAAATGCGGTCACGTTGGGCGTCGCTTCGGGGCCGACGAGCGCAAGAGCGATTAATTGGTCACCACCGACGACGACGTCGATGAGCACGTCTTGATCTGCATCGAGCGAGCGCTCGTCCACGGAGACCGGGCTGCCGCTGCTATCGTAGGATGCGATCAACGAGTCGAGCTCCTCGTTTTCTACGAGCCCGACAGCAACGATTGTATCTGCATCGATAGTGACATCTCGAAAGGTAGTATTACCGGCTGCCCCCGCGTGCGTATGTTCCCAAACCATGTCACCGTCGACCGTAAATTTTGCGAGCCACGCGTCGAATCCTTCGCCACTTCGGTCGCTGTATCCGGCGGCGATGATATCTCCTGCACCATCGAACTCGAGTGCATTGATCCCGACGTTGCCCGGCCCTGGTATGTATGTGCGCCACACCTCGGAGCCCGACGGGATACAGTCATTGTTGCATCCATCGGCGTTTTCGGAGTTGCCGTCATCGCAGAGTTCGTCTTCTTCGACCTGACCGTTACCACAGGCAAGTCCCGTCGTCTCGGTATCGGTCGTCCCGTCCGTCTCGGTCCAAGGGTTGGCTGTCGCGTCGGTTGTGTCGTCGGTCGTCGTGCCGTCGGTTGTGTCGCTGGTCGTCTCGCCGTCCGTGGTTTGCGAGTTACCCGTGGTCGCGGTTGGGTCGGTACAGCCGCTGACGAATAACAGGCCGGCGATTGCAACAAACCCCGCCCGACGTCGGCGTCGACACAGCCCTGCGATAGCCAACAAGCCCAGGGCCGCCGCACTCCCGTCACCGGTTGTGCTCCGACAGCTACAGCCTCCATCGTCGATACTTCCACTGGTTGACTCGGTCCCTGCCTCGGCCGTTCCAGTACTGCCCACGGTCGAGTCACTGGTTTCCGGATCGCCAGTAATGACGTCGGTATCGGCATCAGTATCAGTATCAGTATCGTCGTCGGTTTGCGGCGGATCGGTGTTGACACCAAATGTCACTCGTTCCGATGTCCCGACATTGCCCGCTCGGTCGGTCGCCTCGGCCTCGAGCGTCCATACCCCGGTAGGAAATGAAAACGCCGGAAAGGTAAAGGGAGCGGTGTTATCTTCGAGCTCAAACAGCACAGTCTCGCCGTCGACAACTCTCAAAACCATAAGCTCGGTGCCCCAGCCAACATCTTCGACTGCGACTTCGACTTCGAGTTCGACGTCGTCGCCCTGGGTGTTGTAACGGGCACCGTCGTAGGGATCGACGATGTTGATGGCAGGCGCGGTGGTGTCGGGACTCGGGTCAAAGGCGGGACCGCAGGTCGACGATGGGCCACTTACCTGTCCAAATGTACATGAATCCCAGGTTCCATCTGCCGACCCCGGGTCGCCGGTGGCAAAACCTTCACAGGCTGGGGATGGATCCCAATAGCCGAACCCGTCGTGGCAGGGGGTCACGTCGATCCCGGTCTCCGTTTCGATCCAATCGATGCCGTTGTGCACGAGGGGGAAGTAGTTGCCCGCACCACAGCCCGGTTGGCCCCACGAGGTGACACCGAACACCCGCCAGGTCCCATCGTCGAGCTGAACCAGTGCCGGGCCGCCCGAGTCACCGTAACATGCTCCTTCGTTCTCGTTCCCGACAAACACTTCGTCCCAACTAAACCCGACAATTTCGGTCGTCACTTGACGCTTGATACCAAAGGGTTGCTCGGGGTCGTCGGACTGGCCAAAGCCCACGATCGTCGCCGATTCGCCGACGACGAGTTTGGCCTCCGCATCGCACCCCATCAGCGGCGGTGTGATCGGCACGTCTGTGACCGGGTCAGCCAAGATACACGCAGCGAAATCGGTGCCAAAACCAAAGCTACCGACGGGATGGATGGCACACCGCTCGGGAACGACCTCACGCGAGGGCCCGTCCTCGGTGTCTGCAAATCGGATCCACGGGACATCTTCACCACAGTGGGCCGCGTAGAGGACGACCTCTGGGTGGATGAGTGTGCCCGAGCAAAATCCCCCGACGCTCACTACATTTGGCCATCCACACGGACCGACAACCTCGCCTCCGAGGATGGGTAGAGGGTCGGCGGCCGCAGCCTCGATCGAAGCAGTGGTGAATAGGAAGGAGATAATCCAGGTACCTGTCATCGTGATGTTCCGTCGTGCTCTTCGGTATGCTTCTTCGATAAAGAAGTAACGCGATTTTTAGCGGAGATCAAGTCGCACCCGAGCATGTTCGTGTGAGCCGGTCGTGTGAGCCAGCGGCCGGACTGCTCAACGCCGCCACGATTGTCTGAGACCTATCGCCGACGAAGCACCCGTGGCGGATTTGGCCAACACTGTCGGTTGAGAAACAACCGTGACGCTACCCTCCTCCGGGGAGATGCGGTTGCGGGCCCATTTGTTATTGTGTGTATATTATTTTGATGTGCATATATTCTTCAGTAGGCCGATCGGTTGAATCATGAAGGGTGGGGGCGGGGATGCGTGAGAGCCTCCGGCCTCGATGATCTGCTCGAAGAGCGTCCCGCCGTATTTGCTGGGTGTACGGATGTCTTGCTGATACACGGAGTCGGCCAGCGCCTCGTCGAGCGTGATCCACTCGACCCCGCGTTGTTCGTAAACCGTAAGGAGGTCGTCGAGGACAGCCGCGTCAAAGGCCCCGCTGTGAAGCAGCAACACATGTGGGATCCGGCGCCCGTGTAGTGCGCGGGCAGTGGCGTCGGACCACTCGAGAAACGCCGCTCCGGTGGCGAGAAAGCTCCACCGCAAATCGGCGACCGCAGCCTCGTCTCCGCGTTCGCGACAACGGACATAGGGAGGGTTGTAGGCCCAGTCACCGAAGTCGATGGTGACTTCGGCGAGCCTGTAGCCATTGGTGAGCAGGTAGTCGCGCACGGTGTCGAGTGTCTCCGCGTCGGCGCCCTGACGCAGGTAGGGGTAGCGAAAGGCACGACGCACGCGCAGCGATTCAGGGGTGTTGCCCATGATGTCTGCGAGGACAGCGTCATTGCGTTCGATGTCACGAACAAACGCAGTTGCGCCGACCTGATTGATATCCGCGTGGGAGAAAGTGTGGTTACCGAGCGGGTGCCCGCGATCCCGCCACAACTCGAGCACGTTTCGAGCCTCGGCCGCGGATTCGAGCTTGGCCGCATTGGCAAACCCGTAGACCTGCGGGACTCCGTGCGCATCGAGGACATCGAGAATCTTGGTATGAACCGAGAGTCGTGTTTCTCCTGCTGGAAGTGGGCCGTGGGCCGGGAGGTCGTCTATCGTGATAGCAACCTGCAATGGCCCGAGTTGTTCGGGTTTCTCGGCCGGCACAGGTGGGTTTGACGGTTCGGCGGAAATCTGTGGGCATGGCTCGGACGTCGCACAGGCGAATACGGGTGATAGTAAAACCAGCAGTGCGAACAAGAGGTGAGGGCGCGACACCACGAACGTGTACCACGTCGCGGACGGTTTCGGTGGTCATCAGCAACGGTTGACGGCGAACCGGTTGACGACAAAGGACGTAGGATGGACTGGTAGCATCTCGCTACCCGCGGCACGGCATTTGGGCCCCTTCGATGGGCTGCGCTTCGTCCTCTGCGCGGTGGCGCACGCGCGAGCTGGGTCGCTACCGGCTGGTGGGGAGCGCTCGGCCGAGTTTGGCCGAATTACCATGTAAATTTGCGTGTCCCGACGATCCCGACGATCCTGTTCCCATGTACATGCGCGCACGTCCAGGTCATCTCGCTGCAGTTCTCCTCGTAACATTCGTCATCACCGGATGTAAGGACGCCGACAAGCCGAAGAAGCAGGATGTTGAAAACAAAGTCCAGGAGAGGAAGGACAAGGTGGCAACCAAGACGGATGAGGTCAAGGAGAAGATCGCCGAAAAAAAGCAAGGCTTCTACAATTGGAGCACGAGTACGACACACAAAGTTCTGTGTGAAGTGATGGACAAGATGGTCGGGACCCATGATGGCGTCGAAGCACCTGGTACCGCAGGTGCACCGCGCTGGGGGATTCCGAGGACGAAGCCGAGCAAGCGGCGTGTGCGACGTTCGTGGAGTTCACTCAGTAGCGAGGAAAAGAAAAGGGTTGTGGATGCTTTTGTGGCCCTGAAAAAGGTCACTGTCGAGAGTGGCCGTCCGGGGGCTTCACGCGCAAAGTACGATAGTTTGTGCGAACCCGTGGGTCAACCTCCGTACGAGCGCAACCTCTACGACTATTACGTCGAGGCCCATGCCAACGCGTTTTTGTCGATGGGTACACCGGTGGAGAGTATGCACTCGATGTCCCATATGGGTCCCCAATTCCTGCCGTGGCATCGCTATGTACTGTTGCGCATTGAGGCCGACATCGCGGAGGAAATCGGCGACCCTGATTTCGCCATGCCCTATTGGGATTGGCAAGATTGCTACAAGGACGGCGCCGACCCAGGTCAGTGCGAAGCGATTTTTAACCGCGAGTTTTTAGGCACAGCTGGGATTTGCGATGACGACAAACGAGGCGTGGAGGGCTATCTCACCGATGCTGGCTTTCGCGTCAATCTGACGACGCAGGGCAACAACATGTTTGTACCCAAGGCGATAGTCTGCAACCAGACACGCGTGCTCCACCGCCAAGTCGGGTGCGAGGACCTTGTGCACGGGCCGGCGACCGCCGAGGCTGTCACTGCGATGTTCACCCGCGAGGTCTACGACGCAGCCCCCTACAACCATTGCGAGACAGAAGAAGATGTATCGTTTCGCCAATATCTCGAGGGCTATGACAACGATGATACGAATATGACCTGCGTCGCCGCGGGTTGTGCAATGCACAGTCAGGGACATATCTATATCGGTGCAGATATGTACGAGTCATCCGGCAGTCCAAACGATCCGATGTTTTTCCTCCATCACTCCAATGTCGACCGCCTGTGGGCTGCGTGGCAGGAGGCCAATCTCGGCAAGGGAGGCGACGCAACAACCGACCATGGAAATCCCGGGTACCCCGAGGCCTACCGCGGATCGCTGTTCGTGTGGCCAGAAGTCAAGGCATCCGATATGTTCGATTATAAGGGGTTGGGCTACGAGTACGATTCATTACCCAAGCCGCGGTGAATGGCTGCGAAGACGCGCGGGGTTTTACTGTCACGCGGTTCGCAAAGCAGCAAGGTCGCCGAGCGATGATTACGCGCCCGGTGACGGGTCGGCAATCGGCGAAAATGCACCGAGCTGCATCTCTCGGACAGACCGATCGCGGTTCAACTCGAGCATTGATTCCCATCGCGCGGATCGATAAACTGTTGCGGTTGGGTATTCGCTAGGAGTCCGCACGGTGAAGTACGTCGTCCTTCCGCTCATGAGTCATAGCCAAAACGCGCCCGGCGTTGCGGCTGGCTTCGGTTTTCGCTTCAACGCAGCGCACAGCGGAAAATCGCTGTCCGTTTCAAATATGTCTCTTCTGACAGCTGATTCCACGCACCAGTTTCGACTCGAAGGGCTCGGAGGTAGCGATGCCGGTCACGTTCGGATCGTTCATGTCCAAACAGGCAGAGTGGTGGAAATTGCGAACGCGAGCAGTAGCGCAGGTGCACCCTGTCGGTTGGCCGACTGGAGCGGTGCCACCCATCAGCAGTTTCGCGTCGTAGGTCGCGGTGGGGCGTCGGTGACGCTTACCGCCCGTCACAGCGGACTGGTGGTGAGTGTTGACAACGCAGCGCTTGGCACGGGCTCCCGGATCGTTCAGTCCCCCGCATCGGGCGGCGGACATCAAACGTGGAATGTTACGATGGCCGTTGTCCCTCCGGTCCGTTCCTACGTACTTGCGGCAGTTCACTCGGGGCTAGTCGCAGCCGAGGTCGACGGGAAACTACGGGTCAGGCAACAGGAGTGGAATGACGATTTACGTCAAACCTGGCAGATCATCGCACTCTCGGGTGAGCACGTTGGTTCATTTATGATCCGCTGTCCAGCCTCGGGCCGCGTGATGGCAATTAAAAATGCAATTCAAAGCCCAGGTGCTCGTATTCAGCTCCAGCAGTGGAACGCCGGCGAACATCAGAAGTTCATTTTGGTTGGCCGCGACAATGGGCGTGTTTCACTGCTCTCGCAGAATGGACTGGTGCTGGAGGTCGAAGGCACGTCAAAGTCCGAAGGGACAGGTCTCGTGTTGGCCCCTTGGTCCGAACATGCGGAGGGCCAAGTGTGGCAGATGAGCCGGGTGCACGACGGGGCCTCATTATCTGGCCTTCAGGTCACCGTCCACACCGAGCGCGACTTCAAGGGGCGGAGCCAGAAACTCGGCCCAGGCTTCTGGAATTTGTCCGATCTCACACTCGGAAATGATAACATCCGTTCGATCAGGATCCCCGATGGAATGCGGGTGACGGCCTACGAACACATGAATTTTGGTGGTGAGAAGCGCTACTATCGCCTCGGCGACAAGCCATATCTCTATGACTTTCAGGACAGAATCAGCTCGATCTTTGTCGACATGGTGGCGACCATCTACCGAGATGCGAATTTCCAAGGGGGCAGGCAGGCGATCGGTGTTGGGATGTACAACGGTGGGTTCATCCAGATCCAAGACAACAACTTGAGTTCACTCAAGGTTCCACCTGGACTGATTGTTACATTGTACGAGCGTGCAGACTTCACCGGGAAGCACTGGGTCTTCACCGAAGATTCGGCTGCCCTCGGCGCCCTCAACGATGTTGCGTCTTCGATCGTCGTTGAGCAGATGGGGCTCATCGTGCCGAAAGAAGGGGTGCGCTTCGGATCCAAACTCGCGTTGCGCCTGGCTCGGGAAACGCGCTATCTTTACCAAGATACAAACGGACTTGTGTATGTGAGTGGTTCGACTTCCCCCTCGCCGGCATCTCGGACATTCACGTTGGTACGCTCGGGCATTAGTCGGTACAAAAGTCTGGTCACGTTTGGTGATGTTGTGAGTCTTCAAGCACCCGACGGTCGCTACCTTAGTTGTACGAAAACGTGGGATGGTAGCACAGTGCAAAATCTGCAACCGACGATCTCCGACAACGAGCGCTTTGTCGTCGAACGGACTGGGACCAGTAAAAATAAACACTTTTTGTCGGCTAGTGATACCATTAGCCTACGGGCAATCGGTAATGGAAACTATGCCCAGGAGAACGCCATTTCGTTGGTATTTACCGACCCGACGATGGGCGAGGACCCCCGTTGGGATGATCGACGCTGGATGGTACTAGACCTCGAACTACCGGCTGGGGTCGACGTTGGCGGAGTCTGTGGCGCGGAGGCCTGTTTGGTCGATGCCTGTGCCACCGCTGCATGTGGAGCTGACGCAGCGCTGATCCGGGTCTGCGGCACCGCAACGTCAACCTTCACAATCTGCAGCACCGAGGTCTGTGGTGCCGCAAGTTGTACCGTCGCGGCAGCACAGCTCTCCGCCTGTGGTAGTGATTCGTGCACCGCGGCGGGCTGTGGAATCGCAACATCGGTCATTGGGAATTCGATGATCTCGGCCTGTGGTGCCGCGCTCGGGGGGATCGATGCTTGCGGAGCGGATATCTGCGGGGCCAATGCCTGTGGCATTAATGTCTGTCTCGCCGACGCGTGCGCTGTGGATGCGTGTGGAGTCGACATCGTTCCGGGCATTCCTTTGATCTGAGCCGAGGAACCGCTCGAATTTTTCGCGGGCCGCAGTGTATGGACGCTGTGAACCCTGGGGATCCACAGATGGTGTGTTCGCCCACATCGAGCCCCACGGCGAGTGCGACGGACCTGGCACGGTGCTCATCTCTTCTCCCCTCGAACGAGGGGCTGCGACGTTCCCGAAATGGCGAGGTCGGGGTCTGGACCGGCGTGTTCGAACGCGTCGAATCAAATGTGGAAGGCTTTTGATCGTGCCACGTACTCAATGCATCAGCAAAGACTCGGATGCGTGACGGCTATGTTTCGACGGATAAAAAACATGGAATTCGATAGAATCCCGCGATGGTGACCCGCCCCGCGTTTCTGCCGAGTCTACGCACCCTGTCCGTCCTTGCATTCGTCCTCAGTACTGCTCCGGGTTGTAACCAGGGGGCATCAGGTGAGACCGACTCTGAGACCGACGCGAGCACGGGCGCCAACTCAGACCCGAGTGAGGGCCCCACGACCGAGACGCCCGAGACGACCGACGGCGAGACCACGGACGTCGACACGACGAACAGCGATACCAGCGACGACGACTGTCTCGCAGTTCCTCCCCCAGAGGCTCTGCTGCGTCCCGGCCTGAACAACGATGGCACGCTCTTAACCGTCGGTGGACGCGAGCTCACACCTGCTGGCCCTTCAGTCATCTTGGATGGCTTTCCCACCGGTGTTGCCGTGCACCCCGTGGGCGACGTCGTTTATATATCGAGTACTGGGCGTGAAGACCGTCGGCTGTTTGTGCTCGACATGGCGACACAAGAAGTCATCCAGGACATCGATCGCGGGGAGTCGTTTTACGGACTCGAGCTCGCTCCGGACGGTAGCCGGATCTACGGCACCGGGGGAGCGTCGAACCGTGTAGAATACTACGATGTTGAGATCGATGGAACGGTGACAAAAGCTGGGGAGGTCGAGGTTAACGGCTATCCATCGGGTATTGCGATTTCGCCGGATGGGTCGCTTTTGTGGGTCGGCCTGATGGAGTCGGACGCAGTCGTCGAACTCGAGACGGCGTCCATGACTGAAGTCCGAACATTCAGCCTCGATCACATCGTCTGGGATGTTGTGTATGCATCTGGTGTTGACGAACTTTACGCATCCGACATTGCAGGCGAGGGGATCGCGGTGATCGATACTGGGACCGGTGACGTTGTGGCGAATCTCGCTATTCCGACTTCTCCAGCGGGGATGGCCGTGAATCCTGATGGTACGCGGGTGTGGGCGGCGATTTCTGGGGCGGACCTCGTCGTCGCCATTGATACCGCGACCCACCAAATTGTAGCCGAGGCGCACGTTGCCGAACTCGACTATATCGATGCGGAAGGCGACCCACTGGCCAACAGCAACGTCAATGCCTTGAGTTTCGACCCGTTGAACAACCGTTTGTATGTCACTCGTGGAGCCGACAATGCAGTTTCGGTACTCGACGGTGACACACTCGAGCTTCTCGGTGCGATTCCGGCATCGTGGTATCCGGCTGGAGTCGCCCTCGCTCCGGATCTTCAGACCCTCGTGATCGCCGAGGGCAAGGGCGGGGGCACAGGTCCCAATGAGGGCGAGGGTGCCAAAGAGAGGTTTCGCGGCAGCGTGACATTTGTTGACCTCCCATCCCTCGATCTGTCTGAAGCAACAGACCAAGTGATGACCAACTTTGCTCGACCCTCCGATGTGTTCCCGTTTGAATGTGATGATTTTCCGATCCCGACAACCCCTGAGCAAATCTCGCCTATCGAACATGTTGTCCTCATCGTCAAAGAAAATAAAACTTTCGATTGTGTATTTGGTGATCTCGACCCAAACGAGATCGATGTTGATGTCGACCCGAGTCTCCTGCGCTGGGGCGAAATGATCACACCCAACCAGCACGCGCTCGCGCGTGCGTTCACGATCTCGGATAGTTTCTTTGCCGAGGCACCCAACTCGAACACCGGTCACCTTTGGCTGACGGCGACCCACCTCACCGAATACGCCGAGCGCGTGTACCTCGAGGGCAACGATTTGGCGATCAACGATGGCTACCCGATTACTGAAGGCGCGACGCCCGACGTCGGGAATTTTTTCACTCACCTCATGGACCTCGATATCGATATTCGGATCTACGGCGAGATTGTGGGGATGCTCGCCGAATCCAAAACAGGGAAAGGCAGTGTGTTCCAATACTCGGATGCTGGCTACCCAGGGGGGACATTTACCAACTATGATGTCAAAGACGAAGACAAGGCACTTTATGTTGCCAGTAAGATCCAGTCGGGACAATTGGCGACGTTTACCTATCTATTGCTGCCCAACGACCACACCGTCGGGACCGACCAAGGTAAGCCGACACCCGAGTCGATGGTTGCCGACAATGATTACGCCGTCGGGATCGTCATCGACGCCTTGTCGAAGTCTCCCTATTGGGAAAAGAGTGCTGTGTTTATTGTCCAAGATGACCCCCAAGGGTGCGAGGATCACGTTGACGCCCTGCGCTCGTTTGTCATGATCGTCAGTCCGTGGGCGCGCCGCGGTTATGTCTCCCACGTTCACACTTCGTTTTTATCTGTATTTGCAACGATCGAGCGGATTTTTGGCATTCCACCGCTCGGTCGCCCCGATGCTGCGGCGGCGCCGATGTGGGACTTTTTCACTCCCAAGCCAGATTTCACACCCTACGATGCACTTCCCCGTCAGGTTCCCGAGGAACTCAACAGCATCGACACACCGGGTTCCAAGCGGTCGGCGAAGATGGATTTTCGCGGACCCGACCGCAATCCCGAACTCGGGACCGTGCTCGATGCGTACCGCTTGTGGCGAATGGGCCAGATCTCCAAGATCGAAGCCGAACGTCGGATCGCTACGCCCAACTTGAGTTCCGAACGACGCAAGGAACTCGAGGAGGAGGCGCGCGAAGAGATGGAAGAGTACGACGAGGCTGTGGAGGCCTACACTGAACTCCGCCTGTACTACGGGTCAGCTATCGCGCCTTGATAACAAAGCTCAGATCTCGAAGTGCGGCCTGCTGGTCGCCAACCCAGATCCCGCCGATTGATATTGCAAGTGACCGAACGCTGGTTGGAGTACGTGGCGAATGCGAATGCCGACAATGCAGATGTCGACCCATGAATGTGGTATGGTCCGCCACACAACCCGATCCGATAGCAGGCGTCCCATGAGCAGAGCCATTTCCATCATCCTCACGACCGTGACCCTCCTGTGTGCCTGTGATAGCGACAAGGGTCCCACTCCCGAGCAGAAGGCAGCACAAGCGGCTGAAGCCGAAAAACAAAAGCAAGAAGAGGAAGCTCTAGCCAAGCGCAAGGCTGAGCGCGAGGCCAAGCAAAAAGCTGAAAAGGAAGCGAAGGCAAAGTTTGATGCCGCACTAGAGGCTGTGGCCCTGATTCCCGAGGGGACCAAGGTGACCGGCGACTTGGTAAAAGCTTGCGACGAGGTCGCGGCGGCCCAGGATGCGTTTATGCAGCGATTGCAGAAAGGTGATGCACTCGAGCAGTGGAACGCAAAAAAAGACGAGACCACGCCGATGACAAAAATCAAGTGTACGCAGGGTAACAGCCCAAAGATCGCCGCATGCGTCAAGCATGGCCTCGACAACGCGCCCGAGGAACTCAAAGATGCCTTTGACGACATCTTCAATCGTTGTGTCGACAAGTACCGTTCTGCGGCGGGCGGTGCCGGAACGATTCGTAAAAAACCACTCTAGTCCAGGTTTTCACCTCCGGGGTGCATTCGAACGTCGCCTATGAGGCACTCTCCGTATTCGAGGGGGTGCCTTGGCGGTGTACGAACTCGGTGGGGAGCGGTTGACCGAAATCACGCATTCAGCGATGCTGGGCTGAGCGGCTGAGCGGCTTGAAGATCGTCGGGAACACAAAGGCCGGAGCTGCGTGGTACGAGACGTGGTGAGAAGGCTATCCTCGATATTTTGGGTCTGTGTGGGTGTTTTCGGGCTACTCGTCACCACGACCGCATCGTCGCAGGCGGCCGATGGGGACGGGAGTCGTTCGCTAGGTCTGAGCTTGTCTTCCTATCAATCCCGGGCGCAGGTCATCGCAACGGTTCGGGCGCTCGAGCGGGAAGCGGGCCGTGCTCAACGTCCTGGACGCGCTGCTGTCCTACTCGAACAGGCATACGCCGTCCGAAAGTTTATCGGTCCGAAAAGACAGGCACTTGAGGACATTCAGAAGATCGAGCGTATCTACGCAGCAGGTAACAAAGAGGGGTTCGTGACGGATGAAGATCGGGCACGGGCTGCCGACGCGTTTTGGCGCCGCCGCGAGTTGATGGTTTCGCGTTCGAACGGTGAGCCCGACACGGCCGCGTTGCGACAGCATGCCGCGGCCTACTTGGCCCGCTATGGGGAGGTCGGGGGGATCGACCGTGCGATTGTGGCGAGGTTTGTGCTCGCGGAGTATGATTGGCTCCGTTCGTGTCCGCGACGAGGGCTCCTCGGTCTGTGTGTGACGTGGCAGCAGGGGGTTGGAAGTCGTGCGGGGACAGGTGTCCACGACCGATACGTCCAGCACATCACACCGCGGATCGACGCGGCGTTACGGGCAAAGCTACGTGAACAACTCACACCACTCGTGCTCGCAAGACTCAAGCAGCCGCGAACGATCTCACCTGAGCCACGTCATTCGACGATTAACAGGATTCGGGGGACCCTGGCGAGACCCGGAACAACAGGCGATAAACATGTGTACATTTCGCGGGCACTCCTCGAGCAGGCGGTGAAACGCGAAGTCAATCGAGCGTTGCCGCAGGCCCGTGCCGAGGTCCTTTCTCGGGTAAGTTTGTCAGCTCGGCGCGCAGCAACACGAGAGCAAAACAACGACCTGCGGCCGGTCAAGAACGCCGACAAACCTCACTCTTGTACAGAGTTGATGGGGCACCCCAGACAACATATTCGTGTCCATCGCCGTCATCGAGTACCGACGACGGCGGCCCTGAAGCGATTGGATGAACTACACAGATTTTCGCGTCGCGTCCGCGAGCGTGACCTTCGAGAACTTCCGAGTACGCGCAGACAGGAGGTCTACGAAGCGCTCGACAAACTCGAGATCTATTTGGCCGACGCCGGGTTCGAGCGGTTGCTACGAGAGCGCGTACCCGGAAATTTGCAGTTTCACTACGATGATTGGAAGAAAGACTCGGGTATCCTGAAGTGGGAGCGGGAGTATCGAGAGCAGGTCATGGCAGCCGACCATTCACGTAAACGTCTTTTTCAATACCTCGAGCATGTGTCTGAGAAGCGTTCCGAGTTGCTGGAAAAATATGGTCGAATTGTGGCCCACAAACGCGAGCTCGACGCTGTGTTATTGGCCGCGGCGCGCACCGCAATGATCTCGCTGGCAGTAGCGACGAAGCTACGCGGAGTCAGCATTCCGTCCCGGGTCGACACCAAGCAACATGTCCGTACATACTGTGATGTTTTCGCGGACAAGGCAGAGCCCGCGGTCAAACAAGCGCATGAGGCCCTGACGTATTGTGTCGACCGAGCAACAGTCTATCAACGATTTACACCAGCGGCCGAGTGGTGCGAGCGCTGGTTAGCCTCACTTGATCCGAAATACCCGATGCTGCGGGAATTTGTGGGGGGACCCACGGAGTGAGAATGACCCTTGCTCCAAGTATGGATGCGCGTATCTAGGCAGTTGGCAAGTGCGAAAAGCGTCGACTGAAGCGATCTCCAAAAATACTGTAGTCCAAGATGTGGACATCACCATGTGCGCGTGGCTCGTCCTGATTTCTAAGATTCTGGTTTAAAGAACATGTTCGTGGAACACAGTCCAATGAATCGAGGAACGCGCACCATCGACTTGATAGTTCGTTCACGATTAATATCGATATGTTTCGCGAAAATGCACGATTAGTGCGAATTGAAAGTCATACGATAGAACTCCCTTGTACTGATTTATCGCTTCATTTCTGATCCCGATTGCGCTATGTTCCTGACGTAGGTGCGTGAGGAGGTTTTCATGGGATCGAGCGTTTCTGAGTATCGAATCGCTTCTTTAGTTAAGAGTTCCGCAGCTTCGCTGCGGGGGCGAGCGCTTTTGGAGGCAGATATTGAGCAGTTGCTCGGTGTCGGACAGTCGATCGCAATTGTCCTGCGGGATGAGATGCGGGTTCGTACCGTCTTCGATCTCGCTACCTCTCGGATCTTCAATACCGCACTTGATCGGATAGATCCGGAGGGGACGCTTCAGCAAGAATTTGCCCGTTACGGCTATCTGCCCACAGATAGCGAGAGTTTCGATCCTCGCGAACGAGAGAAGGTGGCGACACTCGGTAATCAAGGATTGGAACAGCTGAGGTTTCGTCAACCGGAGACCGCTGCCAAGCTCAAGAGTTTGCTTTCGATCGAGTCCGTACGCGAGCTCGCGCTGTGGCGTCCCTTTCAGGTCGCCCGAGCGATCCTTAAAAAGTCGATTGGTGGTGATGTGAATGACCTGCCTCGGCATATGCGTCCCGACCCGGATATGCCGGGCGAGTTTGTGCCGCTGACAGGTACCTACCCGAGTCAGCAGGCATACTTTGAGTCCCTGCATATCGTCGATTCGGACCTGACTGACGAGGCGATCCTCGGGGCAGAAAAATCCGCGAAGGGCAAGTCTGAATCGGGTGAAAATCCGGCCACGGATACCGATGTAAAGATGATGTCGCTCGGATGCGGCGGCCAGCTAGACCTCATGCAGACAGCTCTGCTGACGGGCGGCTTTTCCAAACCGGCCGTCGGTGTGCTGATCACCAGCGAGCAATCCTGGTACAATCGCGGGGCGACACTCGGGCAGCTTGTGCACAGTCTTCCGCTCGCGCCTGGCGAAAGTACACGGGTGGCGATGACCGATTGGCGGCAGGTTAATCGCGGCGCGCGGAGTGAAGACGACCAACAGGCGGAGGACACGACAACCGACACGAAGATGCACCATGCGCTCAATGAGATCACGGATGCAGTCGCGCGGGAGCGTCAGCGGGGCTATTCGCGCGTTTCGACCTCGAGCGACGCAGAGCAATCGGCCAACTCGATGGGGGGATTTAGCCTGTCACCACTGATCATGTTGTTTGGCCCCAACCGCTCCGGGTCTAGTTCGACCAATAAAAGTTTGTCGACTTCGGTCAGTCGCACGAGTGGCACCCGCAACCTCGCCGGGCGGGTCAACCAGGACATCACAACCTCGACCCACCAAAGTTCGAGTTCCGTCCGTGCGCGCCGAACCGCGGTCGTCAAAGAAACGTCGGAGGCCGAGAGCGAGCAGCTCACGACCCGGGTTGTGACCAACTACAACCATATGCACGCGATGTCCGTGCAGTACTACGAGGTCGTCCAAAACTACAGTGTGGTGACAAAAGCAACCGGCTACGAGCGCTGTGTTTTTGTCCCCTTCAAACCATTTGACTTCAGCGACATTCGCGTGATCTTGAAATTTCGGGCGGTCCTGGAGAAGGTTGCGCTGACCGAAAAAGTCAAGGAGCAACTACATGCGGCGAATGCAAAAACGTGGCAGACAGCACCGATTTCTGCACTTCGGATAACACAATGCTTTACAAACGTGCCTTTGTACACGCTCACACTCCAAGCGGCGAGGTTGAAGAAATTTTCGTTTTCCGGTGGAACGGACATGTACGAGGTTCGACTTGAGGCGTCTGATTCGAAGGGGTTTTCAGACAAGCAACGAAGGCGCTCAGGCGAACGAGAGCTCGATATTCCCGTGGGTGACCTCCAAAGGCTCCACTTCAACCCGACGACCTGGAATGCCAATCGACACACTTTAACGTTCGACTTTGAGGGGGAGGGGAAGGAGACCGTCCGTTGGGAATATGTCGTCGAGCAGCCGTTGTGGGACAAGCAAGGGCATAGTTCCAACGCCTGGTACGTCCTGGATTTTAAGAAATCATTTCAAGAAGGAGATGAAGCAAAGGCCATCCGCCATCTCAACGAGAACGCCCTCTACTACAGCCAGGCGATTTGGGCGACCCTTGACGAAACGGCTTGGATGCGGGCGCTGTCATCCCTGAAATACCGCGGCGAACC
>CAZUPD010000163.1:0-17090 GCA_964621785.1 uncultured Nannocystaceae bacterium | reverse complement strand
ATCACCCGTGTTCCACACCGCGACCCCGGTGAAATCGTGCTCGGGAGACAGGTGGTAGTCGCCGGAATCTGGATTGACAAACCACGTCGGTACATTCGCACCGCTGACCGTGTAGCCGTAACTCTTGTTTCCGTTGCCCATGAAGTTGGAAGCGTCGATCACCGACTGCCCCACCATCAGCTGCGCACACTCGATCAGGTCCGAATAACCACTTCCAAGGAGAATCGAGTTTCGCACGGAAACCTCGACGGCGGGCTGGCAGCGCAGCACGTCGGGATTGACTTCGCCCCATCCTAAGTTGTTCACAATTGTTGTATAAACAATTTCTACACTCGCATCTCCGAGCAACTCCACGCCTGCATTCGGAGTGCCCTGGCTACCTCCGTTTGCGACGATAAACGAGTTCGCAATCTCAGCCGTCCCCCCGTCGATCTCGACACCACCGCGGTGGTTGTCGTAGATACGCGTGTCGCGAATGTGGGTCGCACAATCACTGGCGTACACCCCCTGGCTCTTACCCAACAGAATATCGGATTTGGACACCCATACTTCCGCGTTGTAACAACCGATCGAAGGCGATGGTGCATTGTTGTAGGAACTTGTAACTTCAAGGTTCTCGAGGTAGACGCGCGAGTTACTGAGAATCGTCAGTGGGGGATCAGCCGCAGTGGTCACGATCGTGTAGGCACCGCTGGCTTCTGGCGCACGCAGAAACGCGACGACCCGATTGCTGTTGACCGTCGTCGGTTTGACGTAGGTACCCGTGGGCTGGACCCACACGATTGTCGGTGAATTTGCACCGATACCTCCGATCGCATCGGCGATCTCGCAAAACGGTTTTGCCGGTGTCCCTGTCGCACCATTGCAGTCCGTCGTCATCTTGTCGACCCAGACGCCTTGGTTTGGGAAACACTCTCCCACTTTGATGTCGCAGGCACCCGAATCGCATTGTCCGTGCTCGGAGCAGGGCTGGCATGTATTGTCCGCACAGATGAGACCTTGTTGTGCACAGTAGGAATCATCCGAGTCCGTACACGGGACACACACACCGGATTCATCGTCACACACAGGTGTGTCCGCAGAGATCTCGCCGCACCCCCCGGACAGTTCGCTACAGCTCACGCACATCTCGTCACGGCAGTACGGTGTCGTGGGATCCGAGCACTCCGCGTCCGATTCGCACATCGGGCCCTCGGTCGTCGTCGTTTCGTCCGTCGGGTCGTGGGTGGTCTCGGTGGTCTCAGTGGTCTCGGAGCTCATCGACGGGTCGTCCGTGGCGGTCGTGTGCTCACTCGTTTCGGACGTCGGTGTCGTGGTCGTGTCGAGTGCGATGCACACATTTGATGCGCATACAAGATTTCCATCGCACGTTTTATCCGATGTGCATACACAATCCTCTTGGCCCGGGGTACATCCGCCAGTCGTGTCGTCGGTCTCTGTGGTCACGGCCGTCGAAGGACACCCGGTCGAGGTCGTTGCCGCCCCAGCCAGCACACATACAAGCGTTAGATTAATGCGCATGTCCTCCGCAGTATTCCTTACTCACGAATGACTGGCAATCTCCTGCAACACACTGCTCGATGCAGCACGTGCCCTAGACCGCGCTTGCAAGGGCGCGGAACCATTGGATGCAAGGGACATCCACGCACGACAACCAGGGCGGTTTCGGTGCATCGACAACCCTGTTGGAGCGACGTGGTGACAGTAGCAAAATGCACAATCGCGCAGGTCGATTCGGTCATGTCCGATAGGCGTTGTACGACAACCACTGAAACGAACCTGTTCCAAGATACAATAGCGCACGTTGGCAAAATTGCCCGTCGGTTCAGTTTTTGAAACTACATGAATTATCGACCGGCGTCGGGATGGTGCGAATGTCGACGCCGGCTCCCGTGACCATACAAGCCATGACGGGAGGCGTGCATTTACAAGCCACCCCGGGCGCTCAGTGAGAAATCTGGGAGATCCGCTGACCCGAACTACAGCGTCTCATCGTCGAACGCAGCCTGGTAGTCCACACCCGGAACATCGAATCCACGCGTTTGTGCATATGCACTCATAAATTGATCGTACAACGTTGCCGCAAACACGTCTCCGACGGCACTCGCCTCGTGACGCTCGCGCAGGGCCGATTGGACGTCCTCGGCCAGCTCGTGGTCGTCGAGACGGATGAGACCCTCGCCGTCGACGACCGGCGCACCACCTGGGGGCAAATACTCCCCGAACAACCGCAACATCGCGGCAAGCGGATCCTGGTGACGCGCACCCATGATGTCGAGCAGGTGGGCCATGTAAAACGGCACCCCCGGAATCCCGCCGGAGGCTTCGGTGACCACCGCCGGCCCCTCGACGGCCAGCGCCCGACCCCCGACCGTTTGCAACTGCTGGTCGATGACCTTGGTGTGAAACTCGAGATCGGCCTTGGCCAACCCGATCAGGCCGTTGCGGTAGATCCCTGCGTTGAGCGGACCGCCGCGGTAGGAGATGGTCAACAGGGTAAACCCTTGTGCCAAGACATCGGCTCGGCGCAGCGCGTCGATCCACTGTGACACGACCTGTCCACCCATCACAAAGATGGTGGCGATCGCTTCTTCGGGGGTGCCCGGCGGGAGTTCACACAGGTCGACACGCGAGGGCTCTTGTGCCGCGGCACGCGAGAAGGTTTTGAGCTGCAACGCGTTGCCCAACGGTTTGAGTGCACTTGCAACTTTGTTGCCGGTCCTCGGGTCGATCGCCCGCGGAGCGGCCAGTGACCACACGAGGCCGTCGAGCTTGCCCCCGGGGACATGTTCTCGAATTTCGACGATCGCCTTGGCGACCGTTTCGGGGGCAAATGCATCGCCGGCAAACGAACGCGCCAGCCGACCCATCTCCCGCAGGCGACGCTCGATCGCGCGGGTGCGGTGAAAGCCGGGCGAACCGACCCGTCGCATCTTGTTGCGGCTTTCGAGATTCGGTGCAGCATCATAGGAAACGTCGAGGGTGTGTGCCCCCAAGGTGGCACCCAACACGATGCGTGCGGCGCTGCCAAAACCACCGGACCCTCCGACAGTTAGCCAGCGACCACCGTCGCCCGCCTTCGCCTGACCCACGGCCAGCGCCCGCTCGACGAGCAGATCAGCACTTCGCTGGGTACCGAGGGGATGGAAGTTGCCGGGATGGATCACGTTGCCCATCGCGGGGATGAAGCGATAGGTGAATTTCGGCAGAGTCAGCTGCATGGAGGGCGTGGTAACACACCGCGACAGACCTGTGTGTGAGTTCCAGGGCCCGCACGGGGCTTGTGATCCCAACGGCGTGGGATTCCTTCCAATCCCCTAGGTCCGCCTTCGCAGTTGCCGACGCTCGTCGATTCGAACCCACAGTTCAGAACCGGAACGGTCCAACAGTCTGGTCACGAATCCCAGGGGCAGCCAAGACATGGTCGGCCACGTGTGCACCGGCAGCCAGGCAAACCAACTGTGCCAGGCACTGCGCACGAACCAGACCCTGGTGGGCGTCAACTGCAATGGTCGGATCTGGAACACAGGCCCCTGCGGCAACGGTCTCGAGCTCAACGCCCAAGATTCCAACGGCGACTGTTCGTGCCATCCGTCCGTCCGTGCATCGGCAACTCCAACTGGGGCGGCATCAACGGGCCAACCTGCAACGGTGTGACCCAGACAATCGAGATCCTCTACTCGACCGGCTAGCCCGGGTTCTGACCGGGATTTCGCAAGGACACGCGGATGCCTCAACGGCAAAGGCGCGCAGGTGCTGTGTCAGCACCGAGAGTCGGAAGGGCGGGCAAACATTGCATGTATTTGCATTTCTATACATGTGTCGATTGTATTTGCAAGCTCTTGCAGTCGAGCACTCCCTGACCTGGGCGGCTAGAACCGTCCAAACGCGAGCATGACCGTCCCCACGGGCCCCGCCAGCCGCCAACTGCCGGGGCCAGACCAAGCGGTCGCCGCAATGAACCGGTAGCCGGCACCGATCGAGATCCGGAAGTACTCCGCGACACGAACATGCATGTACAACTCGGGCTCGGCGACAAAAAACCCGTTACGGTCCTCGCAGGTGCCCTGGGTTTTGTTTTGCAGACACGACCCGCCACCGCCTAGCAGTGTCATCGCCTCAAACACGAGACGCTTGCGAGGGCGGGCAAACACAATACCGATCGCTGCACCGGCGTAGTTGAGGTTGAGGACGCGTACTGGATCGGGGGTTGCGGGGTCGATGTGGACCGGGAGCATCAGGTAGTGCAGAGCTGCCCCCAAGGACACATATCTCCCGAGTAGGACGCCGCCGCGAAGACCGACGAAGGCGCCGAACTGACGGTTGAGCATGGTCAGTTTGACAAGTGGCCCCCCGTAGCCACCGACCTTCAGTTTTCCGATCCGCGGGGTTTCCTCGTTTGTCTCGGGCGGGTCGCCCGAGCGAGCTGGCGAACCGATTTCGGGGGGAGGGCTCGTCGGCTGTGCGGCGCCCTGCGGCCCCGTCTGTTCGACCTGCAACCCCGTCCGTTCAACCCGCGGCGAGGTCCCCTGCGTCGGTCCCTGCGGCGCGGTTCCCTGCGTCGGCCCCGTCTGTTCGACGGTCTTCGGACCCTGCGTGGTGCCCTGCGTCGGCCCCTGCGGCGCGGTTCCCTGCGTCGGCCCCGTCTGTTCGACGGTCGGACCCTGCGCGGTGCCCTGCGTCGGCCCCGGCTGTTCGACCTGCGGCGAGGTACCCTGTGGCGAGGGATGCTGCAGTTCGACCCCGGGGGCACCCGTCGTACTCGCCTGCGTGGTCGGCGATGCGGCTTGCTTCCCCGGCTGGTCGTGTGTCGTTACGAATGTATGTACAAAAATATTGCCGCGGGCGATGGCCGGCGCTGCCCAACAGGTCGACGCCACGGCGAGCGCAGTCAGAGATCGGCCTGTCGGGAGGATGCGCATGGGGTCGTTTCGCGCCCGACGATGACCGAAACATGCCGGCGGCGCAAGACCGCACGACATTCCGTTCCCTCATCCGCGTACCATATCCGGGATGTGTCCTGATCCAACCGAACCCGAAACCCCTGCGCTGCCCCGTGGCGATGAGATTGTCCAACTCCAGGAGCAGCTCGATCGCCTCGGCTTTGATCCCGGTAAAATCGACGGCCTGTTTGGCCCGCGCTCCCGGGCGGCACTGATTCGATACGAGCGCGCGCAGTCCGTCGCCACGCCGGCCGGCGAGCCGACTCCGGAGCTCCGCAACGCTGTGGCGAGCGCATCTGCCAGTGCCCAGGGCGATGTTTACCGCCGGGCTGCGGAGGCTGCACAGATCGCAGGCAAACAAAAGCGCGAGCTCGCCGATCAACTTCGGGCCCAGGCCAACGCCCCCGCCCATCCCATGACCCATCCCCACGAGGAAGCATCTGCAGCTGCCCTCGCCGCTGCCAATCACTACGCCCGGGCAGCGGAGTTGTGGCCCCGCGCGCGTGAAGCATCCGAAGCCTGGAAGTTGAACGCCCGAGCTGCCGAAGCCCGACGTCAAGCCAGGCAGTGTGCTGAACTGGCCCACAGGGGTTTTGTCGAAGTCGCCCGCGAGTACGCCGAGTCCGGACAACCATTGACCCAGGCACGCGCACTCGAAGGGGCAGCCAAAGCCGCGGAGCTCGCTGCGAGTTGTTGACCTCAGAACGCTGGTAGTACGCAAGGGCTGCAAACCAGCGCAGCGTGCTGAGACCGGGCTCGTGCATCTGCAACGCACCCGCGAAACCCAGAAGCGTGGTTTTTCTCGCGCGTCACCTCCGTGAATTGCAACCATCGGCACGAAGCTTCGTGTCGAGAAAATCTACGGGCTCCCAGGCCAGGTAGTAGGAAGATCCGGCAGGGGGTACTACTATGTCCGGCGATGTTGACCGCCTCCTCTCTCGTCCGTCTGTTGGCCACCGGGGCCATGGGAGTCACACTCGCCGCCGGCACAGCGATCGGATGCTCGGTCGTCTCTGCGGTCGACTTCCAGTCGTGCTCTGCAAGCACCGAGTGTCGCGACGCGTTTGGGCTGGGGTGGACGTGCGATGCAGATCGAGGTTTTTGCACCGAAGTTGAGCAAAACCCGCGGTGTACCCGGATCGAGCCGGCCAACCTCTACGACGCCGAGGCGCACCGCACGACCTTCATCATGGGGACCCTGTTCAACGACGCCGCAGTCGAGGGCGACCAGGTGCTGATCAACTCGGCGAAGCTGGCGGTGCGCGAGGCCAACGAATCGACCCTCGACGGCCGGCTGTTCGGCCTGGTCCACTGCGATTACCAAGACAACCCAGACATCGACCAGCTCAACTCAGACGAGGCCGCGGCAGAACTCGCCCGGTACATGGTCGACGAGCTGGGGATCAATGTCCTCATCGGACCGGGGACATCGAGCACGGCCGAAGCGGTCTACACGGCGGTCGAGGACAAGGACGTCCTGATCATCTCGCCGTCGGCGACGGCCAACAACCTCATCGAGATCGACGGAGCCAGCGGGACAAAATCGGCACAAGATCCCGGTCTGTTTTGGCGCACGGCACCGCCGGACGCTGGTGTCGGCAGCAAGATGGCGTCGCTGGTGCTCGACGGTGGCCTCGGCCAGACCGCGATCATCCACGAAACCGGGGGCTACGGCGAGGGGCTCGCCCTCGAGGTTGAGCGTCTGTTGAACGACGAGGGTGGGTCGACCTCGCGCTACGCGTTTGACAACCCCAACTCCGCCAACATCCAGATCAACAACCTCAACGCCGAAACCTTCGACGCAGTGGTGTTCATTTCCGCCGAGGTCAATGTGGTGTCCAACTTCGTCAACACCATCGGCGGTCTGATCCAAAACGATACGAGCAGCCCCTATGCGAGCGCGCGGGTCGTGGTGTCAGATGCAGCGGTCCCGGCGACGCTGATCGACAACTCCGCGAGCCAACCGGCGATGCTCGAAGTCTTTGACCAGATGTTTGGGGTGCGGTCCGAGGCACGTACCGGGCATCCGGTCTACAACACCTACTTGAGCGCGTACAACAACAACGCGTTCGCGGATCCGTTTATCCAAGGCTACTACGGGGAGCACACCTACGACGCGACCTACATGGCGATGTTCGGGGTGGCCTGGGCGCACTACCAGGAGGGCGGCGAGCTGACCGCAAAGAACATCGCCCGCGGGCTGTGGCAGCTCAGCTCGGCCAACAGCACAAATGTGCCAATCAACTCCGACAGTTTCGACTCCGTCAAATCCAGCTTCAGCAACGGGGTGGCAGTCGACATCGAAGGCGCGTCGGGACCCCTGAACTACGACTCATTCACGGAAGAAACCGCGGCTGCGGTCGAAGCCTGGCAGATCGTGTGCGACCCCGGCTGCACGACCGTCGTGGTCGAGGAATAAAACCCCCGGACCATAGAGTCAGCGAACGCGGTCTCACACATGCGCGAAGCCTGTGCGAGTCTTGGCTACAGGTCGGCTCAGAAAATACGTTCTCCCTGGGCCGCAGACCCGCTATCGTGTAGGCTGATTGTCTACGGGGCATAACCAGTGGCAGAAGTAACTCCGCAAAAAACAATCGTAGCGGGCGGGGCAGTCCCCCAGGCTGTGACCGGCGAATATGCCGTGCCAGCGCGCGCCGACGAGGATCTGACCGGAAGTGTATTGCTCGGTCGTTATCAGATCCTGCGACCCTTGGGCGTCGGCGGCATGGGAACCGTCTACCTGTGTGAACATACCACCATCCTCAAAAAGTTCGCCGTCAAGGTCTTGAGTGCCGAGCTCTCCCAGCGGCCGGATCACGTCGATCGGTTCCTACGCGAAGCCCGGGCTTCGTCGATGATCTCGCACCCCAATGTCGTCGAGATCACCGACTTCGGCCAGACCCCGGGCGGGGCTCCGTTTTTTGTCATGGAGTACCTGCACGGAGAAGACCTTTCGGACACCTTGGCGCGCGAGGGCAAGCTGCCGTGGCGGCGGGCCAAACAGGTGATGCTACAAATATGTGCCGCGCTCCATGCCGCCCACGAGCAGGGCATCGTCCACCGCGACATGAAGCCCGGCAACGTCCTGCGGGTCGAGCAGGCCGGCAACCAGGACTTTTGCAAGGTCCTCGACTTCGGCATCGCCAAGGTCACCTCCAATGAGGTCAAAGACCGGACCCTCACCCAGAGCGGCACGGTCATTGGTACCCCGGAGTACATGTCCCCCGAGCAAGGTTGGGGAAATCCCGTCGACCACCGCGGCGACATCTATGCCTCCGGTGTCATCCTGTTTGAACTCCTCGCCGGCAAGGTGCCGTTTTCCGGCAACTCGTTGATGGAGATCCTCAACCGCCACATGTACGAGGTGCCCGATGTCGAAGGCGCGGGCATTCCCGAGGACATCGGCCGGATCATCCTCAAGGCCATGCAAAAAGACCGCGAGTTGCGGTTCCAGTCGATGCAAGAGTTCATCAATGCCCTAGAGGCCATCGGTACTGGCGCGGCGACGGTTCAGGTCGTCGACGAGGAGATTCAGACACCCTGGGGCCAGCAGGTCACGGCCCGCTTTTCCGCGGTCAAGGAGCCGCCGGCCGAGGAAAACAAGAAGTCCTCGACACCCATTTTCATCGGCCTCGGCTCACTGGTCGTCGGGGCCGCGGTCGCATTTGTCATGATGAGCAACGGGGAGCAACCCCAGGCGCCGGCCCCCCCCCCGGCCGAGGCACCCGCCAAGGCCGAAACACCCGCCGAAAAGCCCGCCGAAAAACCCGCGACTCCCGAGCCAACTCCGGTGCTCAAACAACTCGCACCCGACATCGAGAAGGTCCGCTTCCGCATCACCACGCCCGGTGTCGATGCCAAGATCCTCGACGCACGTGACGAAGGGATTTACGGCATGACCAACGACGCCAAGGGCGTCGAGGTCGAAAAGAGCAACGACCCCCTCAGCCTCATCCTCCGCGCCGACGGCTACGAAGATCTCGAATTTGAAATCGTGCCCAATTCGGACAAACAGTTCGAGCGCCCGCTGACCCAAGAGACCAGCAAGTCGCCGAAGAAGAAAAAGAAAAAGAAGGTGGCGACTCCCGACACGCCGCCCGACACACCTCCGGCCGACGAGACCAAGAAAAAGAAGAAAAAGTCGGGCGTCGGTTCAGACCTGATGGATCCGTTCGGCAACTAGTCGGCACGGGTGCACTGTTTGGGTGCGAGGGGTGGCGAGTGGGGCTGAGTCATCCGCCCCACTCAGATACTGAGCCTGGGAACACCCGCCAACGGCTACGGGAAGCCTACCGGCCTCAGGTATGCTCGCGCGTCGCCCGGAAAATCAACTCTGGAAACCGCTCCTCGACCTTGGCCAGATTCCAGCGATTGGGTGCCAAATAGGCCAGGTCGCCGTGTCCGTCGTGGGCGAGGTGTTGTTGGGCCTTGCGCTCAAACTGATCCATCAGCTTGCGGATCTCGATCTTCGACTTGCCCTCGGTCTTCGGCGTCACCCAGCGGGCTGTTGTATATTCAATACCTTCGTAATCGGCATCGACACTGTACTCGGCCTTGAGCCGGTGCTTCATCACCTCTAGCTGAAGCTGACCGACCGCGCCGACGATCCAATAACTGCCCAGCATCGGCTTGAACACCTGGATCGCGCCCTCCTCGGACAGCTGGGTCAGACCCTTGGCCAGCGCCTTGGCCTTGAGCGGGCTCTTGAGGATCACCCGGCGAAACAGCTCGGGGGCGAAGCTCGGGATGCCGGTGAAGCGCAGTTGTTCGCCGGCGGTAAATGTATCACCAATTTTAATTGTGCCGTGGTTGGGGATCCCGATGATGTCACCGGCATATGCCTCTTCGACCAGCTCGCGGCTGCGGGCCAAAAATGCGGTCGCGTTGCCCAAGCCGATGTCGCGGCCGAGCCGGCAGTGGGTCGCCTTCATCCCGCGGGTAAACTGCCCCGAACAGATCCGCAAAAACGCCATCCGGTCGCGGTGGTTGGGGTCCATGTTGGCCTGGATCTTAAACACAAAGCCGCTGAAATCGGATTCGCCGGCCTCGACCGCGCGGGTCGGTACCTCCTCGCCGGGGGCCGGGGGCGTAACAGCAGCGGTGCCGGTGATCGCCTGTCGCGGTTGCGGTGGCGGGGCGAGGCGGACAAATGTCTCGAGCAGCTCGCGGACCCCGAAGTTGTTCATCGCCGACCCGAACAACAGCGGCGTCTGCTTGCCCGCCAAAAACAACTCGTGCTTCAGCGGATCGATCGCACCTGCCAGCAACTCGACCTCGCCACGCAGATCGTCGGCCTGATCACCGAGCAGCTCATCGAGCTTGGGGTCATCGAGGCCGGCGACAGCGATCCCCTCTTGGATGCGGCTGTGGCCGGTGGCCGAAAACAAAAACAGGCGGTTGTGAATGAGGTCGTAAACCCCCTTAAAACGCTTGCCCATGCCGATCGGCCAAGTTGTAGGCACACAGGTCATGCCGAGTTTTTGCTCGATGTTGTCGAGCAACTCGAGCGGTTCCATGCATTCGCGGTCGAACTTGTTGACAAACGTGACCACCGGTGTGTCGCGCAGGCGGCAAATCTCGATCAACTTTTCGGTCCGAGACTCGACCCCCTTGGCCCCGTCAATCACCATCAGGGCCGCGTCGACGGCTGTGAGCACGCGGTAGGTATCCTCGCCGAAGTCGGCGTGACCCGGGGTGTCGAGCAGGTTGACCTGGCACGGAGGATGGTCGAGATGGTCGGGATGGGGGTACTCAAAACTCATCACCGAAGTCGTGACCGAGATGCCGCGCTCCTGCTCCATCGCCATCCAGTCCGAGGTGGTTGAACGTGCAGCTTTCTTCGAGCGCACCGCCCCGGCGAGCTGGATCGCCCCCGAGAACAACAGCAGTTTTTCGGTCAGCGTGGTCTTGCCGGCGTCGGGGTGGCTGACGATGGCAAACGTCCGCCGGCGGGCGACTTCGGCTGCGATGTTGAGGGAAGGCTCGGTCACGGGTCCCGGGAGTAGCAGACCTGTCGGGAGCACGGAAGACGGCGGTTGTGGAGCGACACACACCGGCGGCAGTGGCCGCGAGAACACGTTCATGCTCGGGTCGCCGAACGTGAACCGGCCGCACCACCTGCGGCCCGCCAGCCCGTCGCAATAGCGAGCTCGCCAAACAAATTTGTCTCTCGCGGTGAACCTCAATCGCCGTAGTTGCAACGAAGGAGGCATGAACAACTTACAAAATCCTATTCTCAACCCGCTCCTACTCAGTCTATGTGCTGTGCTCACGCTCGCCTGTGGCGACCCCGCGTCCAGCTCCGGCTCGAATGCGGAGCCCGAGACCGAATCCGAATCCGAGTCCGAGTCCGACACGGAGTCGGTTCCCGCCGACCCGTGCATGCAGGTGCCCGTCAACGACGGCATGTGTGATGCGGCGATCCCTGCGTGGGCTTTCGACCCGGAAACCGGCGAGTGCTATATGTGGGTCTACAACGGCTGTGATGGTGTCGTGCCCTTCGACTCGCTTGAATCGTGCCTCGCCGAGTGTGGCGGCGAACCGGCTGAGACGGGCGACACCAGCGGCGAGGATGATTGTGGGTGGTCGGAAGAATCACTTGCCTACGACGAGGTCGACCTCAATGGTTTGAGCGCGGTCGCGCTGCTCGCCATCGTCGAACCACAGGCCGGGAACCTCACCTACGACAGCGGGGCGACCACCGGCATGGACATCGATGTCGTCTACACCGACGGTGACATCACCAGCCGCCAGCACGTCGGCGACGAGCCCTCGTGTACTGGACAGAGCTATCTGTTTGTCGAGGTCACCATGCTGCTGAAAACCGCTGATGGGCAGTTCGCCGAGGAGCACCGTGCGATCCTGAAGCAGAGCAGCGTCGAACCCGATGTCGTCGAGATCGAGGCCATCGATATGAAAACCGACCTGCTCGCAGGTTCCTATCAGCCGCCGGAGGAGATCAACGGTCACGGACAAAACGAGTTCGTCACCATTGATCTCAGCCTCCACGGCATCATGGTCGGCCCGGCACGCAACATGTCGTCGGGCAACGACGTCGACCTCGGCCCGGTCCACGGGGCGATGTACGGTCAGGGCATGCTCAATGAGCCCGACTGTTCCGACGTCCCGGGAGAAGAGTGCACGGGTGTCTACAGCGACTTCTTCATCGGTTCGTTCATCTACGAGTAGACGTCGTCACGATTTTCGTTAGGCCCGCTTTTCAAGCCTGTATGGGGGGCTCATTCGACCTTTGTGGCCACGCCGTAGACCGTCGATGTCCAGCCGTTGATCTTGCCGAGGTTATTACCGATCAAGTAGCGACGCTTTTCAC
Source organism: uncultured Nannocystaceae bacterium (assembly GCA_964621785.1). Lineage (GTDB taxonomy): Bacteria > Myxococcota_A > Polyangia > Nannocystales > Nannocystaceae > JACKDW01. Next base: position 4,817 of record CAZUPD010000163.1, on the reverse strand, counting down.
CGTGCCCCTGGATGGCCTTGACCAGATGCAGGTAGACGTTGCCACGGACACGGCACAACACGGCATCACCCACCTCGGGGGTGCGAGCGGGGTCTAGCGTCACGAGCTGGCCGCTGTTGATCCGTCCGCGCATCGACCCTCCGTGTGGTCGACACTTGCTGACATTGCCGGCGAGTAGCTCGGCGATTGTTCGTTTGGCCCACGACACCGCGACACCCCGATTCAGGTTTTCAGCCTACGCGACAATTAAAACGCAAATGGAGCCGCTCGCACAGCTCCAATCACTCCGGCTCGAAGTTCTCCAAGCTCCGACAAAAAAAGCGCCCCGGAGGACGCTTTTTTGCGAGCTGGTCTCCGGGGCTACTCGCCGCGGCCCTCGGCCCGGGCAGCTGCCCCCATGCTCATCTCGTCGACGTGGGAGTGCATCCCTTCGCTGCGGTGGTGGACCCACGAGCCGACTTTTTTGTAGTGGACCCCGAAGGCCAAAATCGCGGCGACAAACGTGATGAGGGAGTAAAGTCCCATCTGCGGGTGGGCCATCGTGCCCAGCCAACTCACTTGCATATTCACGGCCAAGTTGGAGCCGGCGGCAAACCCAATCGACAGCACCGCGACGCCGAGGACCACTTGAATCGCGCTGTAGAGGTTGGTGTGGGTCAACGGGCCGATCAGCTTGCCGCGGTCATCCTGGCGAAAGCGTTCCATGATGACGCGGATGATCGGGTGGGTGATGAGGTACAGGCCCGCGAACATCCCGTCGAACATCTTGTAGGGGAGCAGCAGGTAGAAGATCGTGAACTGGACCATGTGGGCGAGCAGCGCGTAGAGCTGGGCCGGATGGATCTTGACGCCCTTGAGGTCGGGGCAACAGCGCACCACCTTGGAGTGTTCGCTTGTATAGGCAACTCCGTACTCACTCTCGGTCGGCTTGCCCCAACAACAGCCGTAGACGTAACAACCCAGACGACACACAGCCTCGCCGATGGCCACGCACACGCCGAGGGCATCGAGCATCACCAACAGGCCGACCCCCGTGATCTGGCTGATCCCGACGGCCGCCAGCATGCCGCCGAACACACCGCCGTGGAGCATGTACCCCGGCTTGACCAGGGTCTGAAGCGGCTTTCTGAACAGCTGCCGCCACTCGAGCATGATGCTCGCCGCCCGGGCACCCATCAGCACCATCGGGATCAAAAAGAACGTGTAGTACGGAGCGATCTCAATGGGCTTGGCCCCTACCACCCCGTGATACCAGTTCGCCGTCGTTTGCCCGACCAAGAACGCCAGGCCGGCGAGTAGCCCGTAGGTAACGAAGATCCAGTTGCCAGCGCGAAACAGGATCGTCTTGTTGTGGAAGTTTCGGAAGAACCCCAACAGCCCGGATGGCGCCTGGAGGTCATGGGTGTGCGTACTCGAATTGGCCATGGAATCTATCCGCGAGGGGCATCTGCGCTACATGCACAGCAGTTGCGTCTGGGTTCGGTGTACCAAACAATCCTAAAAATTGAAGGGATCCGCGGCACACAAAACGCGAATTCACGGTGACGTTTGAGTAACGGATCACCGGCCTAAGGGCAAAAATTTGACCTTCTAGAGGTTATTCCCACTACCGGAGCACTCGAGCGCACACGCGGACCTGGGTGCGGAGGCAATTTCTTATACGGTTGTGGAAATTGTTGCGAGCTGTCGGAAGTGCCAGCTGTTTTTTCGCCCGATCAAAAAGCCGTGACCTCCATCACCATGGAGGAGCGTGAAACATTGCTGGTACAATCATGTACCGCCCGTATGACTATTTGCATACACATCCGATTTCGGACATCGCGTCCGAAACCAGGTGCCTTCGCTCCGACGTCGCCTCGGGACTGCCGTCAGCTCGCGCTTGCAGGTGTACGCACCACAGCAGCGACGATTGCCGGATCGACGGCGAACTTCTCGAGAAACGCCCTGCGTTGCTCGTGCATCCGCCCGACCCAAGCCTGGTATTCGGCCTGTTTGCCGTGGGCGTAAAACCACCGCCGCGGCTGCAAGACCTCCGCCGGGACCTTGGCCACCAGTTCGGCGTTTTCGGGGGCATCGACATCGACGACCTCGTAGCCGTAATCGGGGTCGACCGTCCACGTGATCGCACCGCCGATCAGCGCCTCCAACATCGCCGAAGAGTGGCGGATCTTGATTTTGAGGGCCTTGCCCTCGGCCACTTCGCGCGCGCTCCCTCCGACATATCCCGTGTTCATCAGCCACATCACGACATCTGAAAAAGTCGCCGCGAGTTCGGAAAAACGTTGTGCCTGCAACTTGTGGGACAGGGGGAAAAACGGCTGGGTAAACGGTGAGCGGGTCTTGCCGCGGTCCTTGCCGGCCGCCGACGTTTTGGAGGTCTCCCCCAGCATCAAGTAGCCCGCGGCCTGCTCGGGGCTGGTGAAGCGGACGATGCCCGGTGTCGCCGCGTCGAGGCCCTCGTCGCGGTTGAGGATCCCCAGCGAGTGGAGCTCGGGGACATCGTGGAGGTCTGCGGCCTGTTCGATCGACGCCATCGGCACGATCGAACGCCCATTTTCGGTCCAGGCGACAAAGTCCCAGCCGTCCTTCGGCACGCCGTTGACCACAACCTCGTCGGCTGTGGTCGCGCCGGATATATATGCATCTACATTTTTTTCGGGGGCCCCCGTACCGATCAACACCTCGCGCAGGCGGGCGACATCACCGGGGTTCAACAGTCGCTTGTCGAACTCCGGCTGCCCCTGGTCGTCGAGATAGACGTTTTCGATCCAGGCTTCGGGGCTACAGGTTCCGCGGTAAATCACCGGCTCTGCGTCTTCGGTCAGACCAAAGGTCTTGGCGAAACAGCCGTTTTCGGTAATCGAGAGTTGACCTTTGGGCCAGATCGCGATCATATCGTCCTGGATCGGCTCCGTCCGCTCGCCCTGCTTGCTAAACGTGGTCGTCGTCTTGCCCGTGCCGCTGAGGCCCAAGATCCCCATCGAGACCCGCTCGCCGGATTCGGTGGTGATGGCCTTGGCACCCGCGTGCATCAATAACCCGCCGTTGTGGTAGACGGCGGCCGCGAGCATCCGCAGCGCCCCCTTCTTGCTCTCGCCGAAATAGTCCGGGCCGATGATGTGGGTGACGTTGTGGTCGAGGTCGACGATGATCGCCTGGCCACCGGGCATGTCGACGCTGTGGCCCGGGGTGTAAAACAGGCGAAACGCCGGCTTAAACGGCTGTGCGAGCTGCTCGGGCGTTTCTACCTGCTCGCGGGGAAACCCGAGAATCTGCTGCATCGCGGCAATGTTGGCCCCCTCATAGGTGTATAGCCATTGAACGGGGGCAGCATACGGGCCGACGCCGACATAGGCCTCGACCGCGATCATCTTCCCCTTGCCCTCGATGTACGCCCGCTGGCCGGCGATCAACGCCTCGGCTGCCTGGGGGTCGATGGTCTTGTGGGAGAACGCCGAGGGGTCGCCCTTGCGGTCGATGATGTAGGTAAACGCAGCCTTACGGGCCTTGTTGCGGGCGACCTTGTTGATGCTTCCAAGCGAGGTCCGCTGACAAAACGGGGTGTGTTCGAGGGCGAGTTGCCGCAGCTGGTCTTGGCTGGGGTTGCGCAGGAGCTCGACGTCAAACGGAATCGGAGGTTGCGTCGGCAAGGGAAGGGACGATTGAGTTTTTGTCATGGTGCCCGCCAGCGAACCGAGAGGTATCACGTGGTCCGCGGGGTTGAAAGTGTGCGGTGGTGAGCACCACGTGTCGCAGGTACCAAGCGTCCACCACCGCTCAGATGCGAGAATCACCACGGGTAGGCAACAAACCGAACCTTTCCCAGCCCGAGTGCTCACCGAGCGTGCGCGGCGGGGTTGCAAAGGCGCGTAACCATTGGACGCCCAACCCAAGGGACGACGGCACACAAGCGATTTGCGGCCACAGCCGAAACTGATTCACCGTGGCTTTTCTCGCGTTTTGCCACCCGACGAATTGTCGCGGTGCGCAGGTGGGTCAACACGACACGTACCTCGCACGCGCCGACGGGAGAAAAACCACACGACTTCACGAAATGACGGCCGACGAGCCGAAAACAAGCTACCGATACGTCGCGCGCAAGTAGGCGACGATCGCCTTGGGCCCGCTGACCTCGCGTCCAGTGTTGGGGTCGCGCAGATGGGGCACCTCTCCTCCTTCGCGCGCGCTCCCGGTTGCGCACGATTGCAGGAGGTAACACAACTCGCGTCGGCAGAGTTCTTCGCGGACCAAGCGACAGGCCGGTGAGCCCTCGTATCCGCGCAACACCAAAGGCTCGTCGGGGGCTGTGCTTGCAGTTGCAAAGGTACCCGCGGGGCGAAGCCAGGACGAGATAGATGCTGATACAATCGTCACCAAACCCAGTCGAAGCGACATCGGCCGCTCGCCGGTGCCGTAGTGCTCGCCGAGGTAGGTGATGATCGCCTCACTCTCGTACATCTCGACACCCGTATTCGGATCGACCAAATACGGAAACTGGGCCTTGCCGCCCCGCGCCACAACCTCCGGACGGAAGCGTTGGCCGCGTTTGGGACACGGGTAGACCACAACCTCGAGGTCGAGCCACGAGATCATCTCCCGGACCTTGCGACAAAACGGACAGGCCTCGAACTCGTACAACAACAACGGCTTTTCCGGCCGAGGACCAAGGCTCTTGGCAACGCGGGAACCGGCGAACCCACGGGCCGCACTGGCAACCGTAGCCGAAAGGTTTTTAAGATCGCGGTGGGGCAAGGTGGTGGCTCGGGAGTTTCGGGCCGCGACATACGTGTGTTTCGCTCGTCGAAACTCTCGTCGTT
>CAZUPD010000162.1:0-17136 GCA_964621785.1 uncultured Nannocystaceae bacterium | reverse complement strand
CGTTCCTCGGCCAAAAGCCCTCCGCGAACCTCGGTTTGGGCGCGGTTCTTTCGACGGCTGACTTCTAGTCACCATTTCGACCAAGCCCCCAACTACGATTCGCCGACCTACCCTAAGCCCACACTCGACCAAGCCCCAACTACGATTCGCCGACCTACCACCTAAGCCCACTACTACTTCGAAGCCCCAACTACGATTCGCCGACCTACCACCTAAGCCCACCACTTCGACTCGACCAAGCCCCAACCTCGACCAAGCCCCAACTACGATTCGCGGACCAACTAAGCGCGCCCACTTCGACTCGACCAAGCCCCAACCACGATTCGCGGAGGGATTTTGGCCAAGGACCGAGTCCAGAGAGGCCAAGCCAACTACGATTCGCCGACCGACCACCTAAGCCCGCTACCACTTCGACTCGACCAAGCCCCAACCACGATTCGCGGAGGAATTTGGCCGAGGACCGAGTCCAGAGAGGCCAAGCCAACACGATTCGCGAACCAAACCCGCCCCACCACTTTCGCGGACCTACCACCTAAGCCCACGACCACTTCGACTCGACCAAGCCAACTACGATTCGCGCCCCAAGCCCGCAACCACCTAAGCGCGCCCCAAGCCAACTACGATTCGCCGACCTACCTAAAGCCCCAACTACGATTCGCGGACCTACCTAAAGCCCCACCACTTCGACTCGACCAAGCCCCAACCACGATTCGCGGAGGAATTTTGGCCGAGGACCGAGTCCAGAGAGGCAACTGCTAAGTCTCTCTGGACCTTTCCTCCCAAATAACCCCGCGCGCCACCACTTCGAATCGACCAAGCCAACCACGACCAAGCCCCAACTACGATTCGCGGACCAAGCCCGCAACCACCTAAGCGCGCGCCACCACTTCGACTCGACCAAGCCCGAACTACGATTCGCGGAGGAATCTTGGCCGACGACCGAGTCCAGAGAGGCAACGCTGTACTGCTAAGCCTCCCAAATAACCCCCCGCGCGCCCACTTCGACTCGACCAAGCCCCAACCACGATTCGCGGAGGAATTTTGGCCGAGGACCGAGTCCAGAGAGGCAACGCTGTAGTCATCTACTGCTAAGCCTCTCTGGGCCGGTCCTCGGCCAAAATAACCCGCGCGCCCCTTAGAAGCGCAACCGCAATTCGAACTGGGCGCCTAGCGGCTGCTGGAACACACTCTCGACCCCGAAGTTGCCCTGCTTGGGCAGGATGACTCGTTGGTAGAAGGACGTGGGTTGACCTGGGTTTTGGATCTTGGTGTGTTTTAGGTCGCCCAAGTCACCGCCGGCGACGGCTCGGGTCGCGGCGAACGAGTAGACCTCGTCGACTCGCAGGATGGCCTTGGCGTTGGTGATATTGACGACGCGTCCGGAGAACTCCAGCTCGAGCTCGCCAGGTAATGGGTAGGCGTAGCCGAGGCTTAGGTTCCACTGGTAGACCGGTGGGATCCGGCCGCCTGCTCCGCGCGGCAACACGTAGACCAGGAACTGGCCGCCGTAGATGTTGTTGTCGGCCCGGAGGTTGACGGGTGTACCCGATTGGAAGTTGAAGCTCGTGCCCAGTGTCAGGCGGCCTGCCTCGCGCAGGTCGAACTGGTAGAAGCCGTTGAGCTTGATCAGGTGGGGGACATCGTTGAACAGCGGACCGAACGAGTTTCGCACCAGCTCGGGGATGTCGTACTGGGTGCTTGCACCTAAGTTGATGGCGCCCGTATTGCGGTCGACCGAACCGTCGTAGTTCCCGATCAAGCGGCTGTAGGTGTAGCTCGCCAGCAGGATCCAGTTTTTGGCGAAACGCTTTTGCACGCGGAACGTCCACGCGTCGTAGTTGCGGCTTGGACGGTCGAACAGCCCGCCCACGCGGTCGAACGCATTGGCCAGGAAGTTACAGCGGTTGAGCTCGCGGGTGAGGACATCGCGTTGGTCGTCGTCGGGATCGAGGGATCCGATCTGCGACTGCAAATCGTCGCACTCGGCCTGTTTGGCCATCACGTCCTGCTCGGACACGGCGTCGCCCGGGTTGGCGATGATGAAGTTGAGGCCGCCGTTGGTCGACACGTCCTCGACCGCTCGGCCCAGACTGTTGTGCAGCCAGGTGACACCGAGGACCAAGTCCTCGATCACCTCTTGGTCGTACCCGACCTGGAACTGCTTGTTGAACTGCCCCTTGAGCCGCGGGACCACCGAGCCCACTGTCAGGCCGGTTGTGCTGGTGTTGAAGTCGACGCAGTACTCGGTCGGTTGACCTTCGATCGACTGGGCTTGGTCCTCGCCATTGATGTTGACCGTGCCCGAGCAGTCGGCCGCGCGGTACGAACGGTTGACGTTGACCAGACCGCCGAACACGCGGCTGTTGAGTGCCAGCGGCAGCTGGCGGTAGAACCACCCGTAGCTGGCGTAGAGGCGGCTCTTGCCTTCGTCGGTCCAGTCGTAGGTGATGCCGACACGCGGCGCGACGTTGTCCCAGATGAACACGGCTCGGTCGCCGTTGAGGTCGCGCATGTCCTGGATCTCCCAGCGGACACCACCGCTGACGTAGAGATTGGACAGCAGCTGCATCTTGTCCTGCAAGAAGACCGCGTAGTTTTGGGTCGTCAGCACCGAGCTGTAGTTCTGTGCACGTACACCGGCCCCGATCGGTGTCGCCAGGGCTCGCAGGTCACCCTGCTCTAAGCGGGTGCGCCCGTAACCGAGGCTGAAGCGGTTGTTGGGGTTATCGGTATCGACCCGGATCACGCGGTTGTTGTTGACGCGGGTCCCGTTGGTGATCGTGTAGGTATCGCTACCGGGGTCGTAGCACCACTCACCGCCACCTTCGCCATCACAGTTTTCGTAGAAGTCTGGCGCGTTGTAACCCGAGAACGTCGACACCAAGTCGCGCTCGACGTGTTCGATCAACGTACCGTACTTGAGCTGGTGGTTGGTCTTGGCGATGTTGAAGAAGTGGGTCAGGTTGAGGCGACCCTCGTAGCGGCGACTTTTTTCGACGTTGTACTGGCCGAGACCACCCGACAGCCAAAACCGTGTCGGGCAGGCGAGACCTGGCAGCTGCGAGCTGTTACATGCATCTTCAACGTTGTCGACCAAGCGCACTGCGCCGTCGCGGTCGAGGAACTCGTAGAGGTTGCGGCCCTGGGCATCGCTCTCCTGGGTGAGCGTGATGTCGAGGTTTTCCGGGTTATCGAGCTTCCACGCCTCTTGGTATTTGGCCTGGAAAAACGAGAACCCGGCGTCGATCTCGAGGGTGTCCTTGGCGACACGTCCCTCGTAGTTGAGACCGACCTGGCTCGAGTTCGACAGGGTGGTGCCGAAGTGGTCGTTGACGATACCGGTGGCGATCCGGGACGCACCGCCGATGCTTGCCGCCGGGTTGGTGCCGAAGGTGTTGGGCACCGAAGCGGCCGGCAGGCGATAGGTCGTGCGGTCGAACCGGGGACCGCCACCACCGGACAGGCTGAGGGTGTGCTTGGGCGTGATGACCCAGTCGATGCGACCGAAGTAACCGAGTGCGAACCCACCTGTCCGAAAGCGCTGCTCGGCGAAACGTTCGGTCTGGATGTAGTTGCCGTCGTCGACACAGTCGTTGCGACCGTTCTCGTATTCGCAGTCGGCGTATCCACCCGAGCCGTCCTTGTCGACACGGTTGTAAAACGACTGGATCAGCGAGTTGACATTGCCCGACGGACTGACGCCGACCGAGAAGAACAACTTGTCCTTGATGATCGGGCCGGACACCACGACCACGGCCTCGGCTTGATGGTCGGTGACCACACTGGCGCGGACCGCTTCGTCGGTCTGTGAAATGAGGCGTGGCTGGGCCAGGCGCGGGGTGTAGCGCACGACCGCTTGGCCGCGGACCTTGTTGCTCCCGCCGACGCGACGCGCCGACACGATACCGCCGGACGCACCACCGAACTCGGCGTCGTACCCCGCCTCTTTGACCTCGACCGTCGAGATGAACTCCTGCACGATCGTGGCACCCACGGTACCGAACGACGGATTGGAGACGTTGGCGCCGTCAACTTTGTATTTCGACTCGTCGCCACCCGTACCGGCGAGTCGAATACCGGCGGCATCTTTGCCCGCCGTCGGAGCGACTTCGACGACATCGGTCCAGTCGCGGCCTGTACCGCCGACCGGGATGTCCTTGACCTTGCTCATGTCGACGACCGACGTGGTCGCTGTATCGGCACGGACCGCATTGGTCTGCTCGACGACAACCGTAATCGAGAACTTGTCGGCCGGGTTGACCGAGAAGTTGGCGCGAAACTTTGCCCCGCGAGGCAGGCTGACGATCTTGGTGACGTCGGCCTGACCTTTGAGGACCTGGATCGTGTAGTTGCCGGGGGGAAGATTTTTGAAGGAATAAAGACCGTCGGCCGAGGTTCTTGTCTCACGGGTGCCCTGAAGACAGGAGCACTGGAGGATCACGATCGCGTCGGCGACACTCGCTTTATTCTCCTTTGGGTTTGTAACTTTACCGGCGATAGCCCCATCAGAAGCTGCTTCGGCGATATCAGGCACCGTCATGGCAGCGACTGGAGCACCAATAGCGAGGGGCAAGGCGAGCGAGTACTTGAGCAGGTTGCGGGTGCGATTCACAAGAAGAGGCTCCTTGCAGATGCCAGGGACCGATTGCGCTGGCCGGATTGCTCACGGGATATAACACAACGATCCCCCCGCTGAGCAGTCGAAACTAAAATTCCCACAAGAGGTTTTTTGGCTTCGCCATGGTTTCCGGGGTTGCACGATCGTTGATGGTGCTGCCAGTACAAGTGCCGGGTGCGAACGATGCGCGTGTCGACCAAAAGCCGACGATGGTCTGACAGAACCATATAGATGTACAGGGACGGGAACTTTCGAGCTGTCCGCACCCGGCAACAACTACCCTTGGCGGGCTGCCACAGGAATCTTTCAGGCTGTCGACACGGGCCGACGCGGACACGTCACCCGCATAACAACCCGGCGACTTACGTAAGAAAATTGATCTTTTAGAGATCGACCAACTCGATCTCATCGGCGGCGATCGGGCGTCCTAAAAACACGGCACCGACGCGGGCAAACCGGTCGGGGGCATCGGTCGCTAACAATTGCGTCTGAGGTCCGCGTACCGCCTCCCTCCGGCTATCTAGCTCTAAACTGTTCAAACGCGCAGCGACTACGCTTGCAGTAGTCTCGGCCGAGTCGACCACCGCGACGTTCGCGGGCAACACCTTCGAAAGCGCCGGCCGCAACACGGGGAAGTGGGTACAGCCCAACACTAGGCAGTCGACTGCAGGCGTCTTCTCCATCACTGGATCGAGGTAGCGCTTGGCCACGAGTTCCGCGATCTCCCCCGCGACCAATCCCTCTTCGGCGAGGGCGACAAACAGTGGACACGAAGTTGCGAGGACCTGGGCATCCGGACGAAGTGCGTGAATCGCACGAATATAGGCTCCACCTTTGACAGTTCCTTCGGTCGCCAACACCAGGATCACTCCCGATTGCGAGGCCCGGCAGGCAGCCTCGGCACCCGGTTCAATCACCCCGATCACCGGCAGCGGCGCAAAGATCCGCGACAGATGGGATACGGCAACGGCAGTCGCTGTGTTGCAGGCGATCACCAGCAGCTTGATGTCGCGCTGAACCAACACTCGGGCAGCCTGCTCCGCGTAGCGGACAACCGTCTGCGGCCCTTTGGTCCCGTACGGAAGCCGCGCCGTATCTCCCAAATACAAAAACCGTTCGCCCGGCAAAAACGTCTCTAGCTGGCCCAACACCGTCAGCCCGCCGACACCCGAGTCAAACACACCGATGGGGAGATTGCGGACGCGTTGCGAGGTCATGTTCGTTTAAACCGTGTATGGACATCTAAACTAGATGTATGATCAACAAGTATACGCCGGCCCGTCGCCGGCGGTCCATCGCATACGTTTTGACCACGCGGGATATTCCGACTCCAAGTTTTCGGCGCAGGACGTGGGGTTCACGTGGTGAGCGACCCGGCTCGGTTAGCCGCGCTGCAAGATGTTCTTGGCGATCACCATCCGCTGCACCTGCGAGGTGCCCTCGTAGATCTGCATGAGCTTGGAGTCGCGGTAGAGCTTTTCGACCGGGTACTCGCGGGTGTAGCCGTAGCCGCCAAAGATCTGGACAGCATCGGTCGAACACTTGACCGCCAGATCGGCGCCCATGCACTTGGCGATCGCGGAGGTGTTGGTGCGCCGGATCCCCTTGTCGACTTCCCATGCAGCCTTGCAATAAAGCAGTTTGACGGCCTCGTAGGCCATCGCCATTTCGGCGATCATAAACTGGATCGCCTGGTGCTTGGCGATCGGCACACCAAACGTCTTGCGTTCCTTGGCATAGGCCGCCGACTCGTCGAGGCAGCGGCGGATGATCCCGGCACATTGGGCGCCGATCATCGGTCGTGACTTGTCGAAGGTTTCCATCGCGATGGCAAACCCCTTGCCCGGCTCGCCGAGGATGTTGGCATCGGTCAGGCGGACATCTTCGAAGATCACGTCGACGGTATTGCTGGCCCGCTGCCCGAGCTTCTTTTCTTTTTTGCCGACGCTGACCCCTTTGGTATCGCGGTCGATGACAAACCCCGTAATCCCCTTGTGCCGCAGCTTGGGGTCGATGGTGGCAAACCCGGTGTAGATTTCGGCATAGCCACCGTTGGTGATCCACCGCTTTTGCCCGTTGAGGATCCAGCCGTCGCCGTCGCGCACGAGTTTGGTCTTCATGCCCGCGACATCGGACCCGGCGTCGGGCTCGGAGCAGCAGTAACTGATAAAGCAGAACTCTTCGGCGACCTTGGTCAGGTACTTTTGCTTTTGTTCCTCGGTCCCGGCGATGATCAGTGGCAGGGCGCCGAGGTGGTTGCACATGATGCTGGTTGCGATCGCGGCGCAGCCGTAGGCGAGTTCCTCGGCCATCAGGCAGCCATCGAGTGTGCCGAGGTCGAGGCCGCCGTAGGCCTCGGGCAGCTCGACGTTCATCAGTCCCAACTCCCAGGCCTGGCGAAACACATCGAGGGGGAACTTCTCCTCTTCGTCGAGCTCGCCGGCGACCGGAATGATCGTATCGCGGGTGAACTTGCGAGCAGTTTCTATCAGGGCGTGTTGCTCTTCGGTCAGGGACGGGTCGAACATCGGCCCACTCATAACACCCACCCACCGGCATCCGAGCGTGTGCAATGGCGGTTTTTGGTGTGTGTCATCTCGCCGGTTTGCGCGAGTCGTCGGGGACTTCACGTTCGCAACGCAGGGTTTTCAGGCGGCCGAAACGATGCGGTGCTCGAACGTCCTGCGAGCGTGTTTTTGAAGCGGGGTACCAGGATCGGAGTGCTCAACGTCTCTGTCGCCCTCGCCGGTCACCGCGTTGCGGGCACCTTTCCTCGGACGCCGCGCGAGCGTAGGTCAACCCGCTTCGCGTTTTGCCCGTGCCCTCGCCCTCGCCCGTCTCGCAGCGCTGCGGGCATCTTCCTCGGAGGCCATCGACTTGTGCGATCGGGCGACACGACCCGCGAGCACATAGCCGATCAACATCCCGAGGAGGATCATGCCCGGGATGTAGATGAAATGACCGAGGGTCACGACCCGCTCCGCCCGACCTGGCGACGCACATCCTCGAGGTCTTGGCGCAGCAATGCACTGCGTCGCCACAGGAAGATCCCATAGGCGGCGAACAGCGCCCACAAAATCCCGTAGGCCCACACGACATGTTCGTAGTCACTGGCGGTCTTGGCCGAAACGAGGGCCTCGCACTCGCGCATGTGCTCGACGTCCTTGCGCCCGAGCCCGGCCACCGGGACATACCCGTCATCCTGCTTGGCATCGGGGGTCGCTTGGTCCGCGACTGGCGTCGCGGCTGGCGTCGCTTCGGCGGGCGCCGCCTTGGCATCCGCATCGTGGCCGGCGTCTTCGGGAGCTGCGTCTAACGGGTTCATGACAAATCTCCATCGGGGGCCACCGCCACCCACAGTTCATCGAGTTGATCGGCCAGGACCAGTTGCCTGATCCGGATCGCCATCAGTCCCAGGCTGCACAGCAGCAGCGCACCCAGGCAGGGCCAAAACGCAGCCCACATCGAAGACGGCAGCGACGGCACAACATCGGTCGTCGGGTGGGTCGTCTTCCAGATCTTGACCGCGTAGTAGATGATCGGGACGTTGACCGCGCCAAAGATCGCCAGCCCGGCCGCGAGGCGGTCGGACGAACCGGCGCCGTAACGGCGGACCAACAGGTAGGCGACGACCACCAACCACAGCAGCGCGGTGGTCACCTGACGGGCGTCGCCGGTCCACGGCTTTCCCCAGGTGGCATCGCCCCAAATCGGTCCGGTGAGCAAGACTCCTGCCCCGGTCAACACCCCGATCTCGGCGCTGGCCTGGGCGACCGCGGCCGCCGTTTTGGAGCCGCGGGTCAGTTGGACGATCGAGGCGATGCCGCTGACCATCGCCATCAACATCAACAACCACCCCATGGGCACATGGAAAAAGAAGATCTTGAACGCGGTTCCCATAGTCCGCTCGATCGGTGTCTCCAAAAACACCGTGCGCACGCTGCCCGGGAACAGCGCCGCGGCTGCGAGCAGCATGAGGTATGGGAAGACGGATTTTACTTTGCCCATCGGCGACTGCTGCCTTTAGCGGGTTTGATTTTGGAGCCCACAAGCACCGACTCAAACATCAGTGCCGCAACTGCCACGAGTACCACATCGAGTGCAAACATCTTCCCCAAATAGCTGGAGAACGCAGGGTGGGCATCGAGCAGGGTACGCGTGGCGACCAGGTTGTAGATCAGGACCGGGGTGGTCAGCGGAAACAGAATGATCGAGACGAGCACGTTTTTGCCGCTCGAGGTCGACAGTCCGGCGGCGAACAAGGTGCCGACGGCGACATAGCCGACGCAGCCCAGGACGATCAGACCGATGCTCGCAAGTGGATCCTGGGCAAACACCCGGGCGACCGGAAACAGCAGCATCAGCCCAGGGACCAGCACCGCACACGACAGCAGCAACACCGTCAGCGTGAGGATGGCCTTGGCGAAATAGATCGCCAGTCGGTCGACCGGCGCGACTAGTAGGGCCCTCAGGGTGTCGGCTTCGCGCTCGCGGTCAAACGCGCGGGTCAGGGTGAGCGCGCCGACAAACGCGACGCTCATCCACAACAGCCCGGGGACAGCGATCAAGTGGGACTCGGCCCGCGGCAGGGTCGTGAACGAAAGCCCGAACATCGCCAGCATCAACAGCGAGAAAAATCCGGCGGTGAGCAACAGCTCGAGGTCGCGAAGTTCCTGCCGCAACTCGCTGCGCGTCAACAACCAGACCTGTCGCAACAGACGCATCGGCGACCGTTCTAGCGGGATCGCGGGCGTGCGTAAATAGCTGGGCACATCTGTGTCCCCAGTCGCGTCGCTCCGGGCTACCGTTTTGACACACCTGCGGATGGCGGGCGAGGTGGTTCAGGCCATCGATTGCGACGAATCGAGCGGGCGTTTGGCATCATCCCAAAACGCATGGACCTGTTCGCGCAACGCCTCGACGGTTCCGGCCTGTTCCCGCCGAACCTCGCCGGCGATCTTCCCGCCCGCCAGCATCAACACACGATCGGCGACCGACACCAAACTGTCGAGGTCGTGTGAACTGAGCAAAATCGCGGTTCCCAGGTGTTTTTGTTGTAACAGCAAGCTTGCCAGTTGACGCTTGCCCCGCTGATCGAGGGCGGTAAACGGCTCGTCGAGAATCATCAACTTCGGGCGACCCGCCAGCGCGCGGGCGAGGCCGAGGCGCTGCGACATTCCGCGGGAGAAGGTCGACACCCGACGCTCGGCTGCCTGCATCAGCCCCACGACGCGGAGCACCTCGTCGGACGACTGCGTTTTCAGACCCGCCGCCCGCCGCAGATCGGCGTAGAGCTCGAGGTTTTCGCGGGCACTGAGACCTCCGTAGAGTTGGGTCGTGTGGGCGACATAGGCGAGTTGGCTGCGGACATCGACATCGAACACCCCCGGCCGATGGTCGCCGAATGTACATGTACCTGCATCCTGTGGCAGCAACCCGGCGATCACCGAAAACAGCGTGGTCTTGCCCGCCCCATTGGCCCCCATCAAGCCGACGATCTCACCTTCGCGCAGTTTCATGTCGACGTCGCGCAACACGACTTTGCGACCAAATCGCAACGCGATCCCTTCGAGTTTGAGGGGGGTGATGGTCGCCGGCATGATAGATGTACCTACACTATGCGGGCGATTTTTTGGCCGGCTTGTGGCCCGCTTGGGCACGGTCGAGTGCATCGAGGTCGCGGTAGACCCGGTCGAGTGCGGCGATCACCAACTTTCGCTGGGCCGGTGCGCCTGGACGCGACGCGGCGCCGCCTCGTCGCACCCCCGGGATTTCGATCCCGCCGGCCGCATCGACGGCGTCGAGCAGGTTGAGCAACTTCTCGCGCTGCTGCAGGAGACGTTCGCGGGTATTGGCCCGGCGGCGGCCGAGCAACATCAGGACCGCGATCCCGCCAAACAGGAGTAATCCGGTCCCCGTGCCGATCGCCTGCAGAATCTGTGCACGCTCGTTGACCGGAAGATCGGAGATCTCGAGACCGATCGATGTACCCGCATCGAACGCGGCCAACTTGTAGACATCGACGACCTCGCGCCCGGTCTGATGGGGCGGACGTGTCGGCGCTTCGCTCGAACCCGCGGTCAACTTGTAGTCCGGCTGCATGACCGCAGCCCCGGACACCACCGGAAACGGAGCCTCCCACGTCGCTGTGGCAATTCCGTCGTGCTCGAGCAAATAGGCCACCGAAAGATCGGCCACCGCCCCCGGGGGAATCGGCTGCTCGAGGGTGGCAAACGGAGCTTTCTCGTTGTGGGTCAGCAACCCCGGCGTGGCGTGGTTCATGACCACAAACCCGAGCGCACCATCAGCCCCCGGAATCTGTGTATCTTCACCGAGCCACAGCGCCTCGTCGCCCTCGACAAACACGCGATAGCCCTGGTTGACCTCGACGCGGTTGTTTTCGCGGGGGACAAAGATGAACTGGACCTCGCTGCGTACGCGCGAGAGATCCGAGGTGGTTTCAAAGACACGCAACTCGAGGCCGACGCCCGCGGCATCGTTCATCCCGAAGCGGACCGAACGAAACGGCGCGTCGTCGTGGATCGCTTGGGCGTAGTACAACGAGTCACCACTGACCTCGACGGCGATCCGCGTGACTCCCGAGGCATCGGTGTTGGCCTCAACCGCCTCGCGCCCGCCGGTGACATCCTCGCGGATGATCTGGACCGGTTGATCGGCGACAGGACGATCGTCGGCATCGAGTACCGCCACCCGAACGACACCGGGTTGAATGGTCGGCATCCTCCGAGGAGGCATCAACGGTCGTCGCTTCGCCGCGGTGGCCGTAGGGACCTCGCCTGGATCGACACCCACCGCGAGGTAAATGGCGGTGCCTTCCTCGGGAAAGACGCGAAACGGTTTGGAACGCAGCGGCTTGTCGGACCCGGGTAGCGTGACTTCGGCGACCCACTGGGTCGCTTGGGGAATCTCGGCGGCGAGCATGTTGGGAAAAATCGCCCGCCCGTCCTCTCCGATGGACTGCCTGCGGACCAGCGCGTCATCATCGGGATCAGGTGCATCTACACTTTTTTCGCCACCGACGGGTGCTTCGGTGTCCGGGTTGTCTCCGGACTCTGGTTGGCCCGCGGACGCGTGCTCGGTGTCTGACGCACCCGGAGCGGGCGCTTGTTCGCTACCCGGACGCGCGTCAACGCCAGAGGGTTCGCCGGGACTCGCTTCGCCCGTGCCGGGATTCTTTGTTGTACCAGCATCGTCCTCGCGCAAAACCGTACCGCGGAGGATCACCTCGACGCCGATCACCGGCTTGCGCGCCTTCAAGTCGAGGACGCCGACGACCACCGTCCCCGCGGGGAAGCGATCGCTGGGGAAGGCCTCGCCGGGCAGTGGCAAATCACTCCCACCGCCGGCATGCGGATCACCGGCCGGCGCCGACACAGCACCCTTGACCAGCATCACCCGGGACCCGGCACTCGGCGCGATCGGGATCGCCTGCGAGCGCACTTCCTCGGTGTCAAAGCTGACCCTGGCGACAGCCTGCCCACCGAAGAACTTCTCGAGTCCGGTAAACGTTGCCCTGCCCTGGTCTGCGGTGGTCGCCGTGTGTTCTTCGACGACCGAACCATCGGCGTTGCGCACCTCTAACAACACTTCAAAGCCGACGGCGGGTCGGTCAAACGTACCGAGGAGGCAGCGCACGGTCACCGTCCCCGGAGCGACCTGCGGATCGACCCGGGCGAGGCCCGACATCTGCCTGGGATCCGGGCGTCCCATCGGCCCTTGGGCAGAGACTCCCGGAGGTATCACCAGACCGAGACACAGGGTGACGAGGCCGAGCAATCGACGTGGTTTTCGAGCCATCACGCCGCCAACTCCTGTCCACAGTGTTTGCAAAACTTCGCGTCGGGATCGTTGGTTCCCTGACACTTGGGACAGCTCTTGCTGCCCTGCTCCTCTGGCTCTTGCGCCACCTCCAGGTCGCTGTCGGAAAACGAGAGCCGGAGTTCACGTTCGCGGCGATCGAGCTCAGCCTGCAGTTTGGGGTGGAGTTTGGACGTACCTGCGGCGTCCTCTCGGAGGTTGAGCTCGTTCATCAAGTCGATGGCGCGGGCGCGGTAGCTATTTTCTAGCGTCGAGAAATCCTGTTCGGAAATCTTGCCCATTTCATGGTCGAACTCGAGTTCTTTGAGGGCCCGCAGCAGGCGTTGAAACTCGTCTTCGCGGCGGGTATTGGCACCGGTCACACGGGCGCCGTCAAGGCCGTACTCCGGTTGTTCGGACAGGGCCTGGACCATGCGAAACAACCGCCAGATTGCAAAAATCAACGCGATGCCCGCGATACCCAGGGCGATCGTCGGCGGCTCAAAGCTCCCGCCCATGGCGATGACCAACACCACCATGACGGCCCAGATGACAAGGGCGACGGCCAATAACCCCGGGCCGCGACGCCCGGGCGGTGCCGTTTCGGTTGCCGGGGGTGCGGGTGCGGGTTTGTGCTTGGGGGACGCGGGTGCGGCCTTGATGTCGTCGATTCCGGGCTCGGAGTCTCCGACATCGACAACCGGGGCGATCTCCGGCGCCGTTTCCTCAGGCACGATCTGGCCCGGGTCCTCTTGTTCGACACGCTCGGCCATGTCCTAACCCTTCCCCCGACCGGCCGTCGGCTTACTTGTACCCACACAGATCACCGAGCCCGCGAGCATGACGATAAACCCACCCCAAATCCAGTTGACCAACGGATTGATGTAGAGGCTCAGCTGGGTCCATCCGGTCACCATGTCGACGGTCTGCATCGATGCATAGACATCTTCGCCCGCGGTCATGTAGCGCGAAACCTCGGTGGTCGGTTGCTCGGGCAGCTGAAAGTACCACCAACGTGCCGGAGTCAATGTATCGACAACTTGTCCATCCTTGAGGACAGCAATATCGGCCGTGATCATTTCCTTTTGCCAGTCTTCGGTCGCACGCAGGCCGTCGTGGCGGATCTCGTAGTCCCCCAAGTGGGTCACCTGACCGGGCTTGAGCGTGACTTTGCGTTCGATCTTGTAGGAGTTGCCGGCCCAGCCGAGGAACATCAGCACCACACCGAGGTGGACGATGTAACCGCCGTAACGCCGACGTGCCCGAAGGACCAGACTGACGACCGCCTCGAAAAGGCCCTGTTCGCGCAAGCGTCGACGCGCCGCGACCCCGCGCTGGAACTCCTGCACGATGGTCCAAGCTGTAAACCCGCATAGGCCGAAGCAGGTGAGGCCCGACCACGAGTCGACCCCGAGCAGGGCCGGGGCGATGGTTGCACCTGCACCAAATGCCAAGGGGCCCATAAACTGGCGTGCGAGCTGCTTGTTGGAGGTCTTGCGCCACGCCAACAGCGGGCCGATGCCGGTGAGACACAGCAACGCCAGCCCGAGTGGGATCATGACTTTGTTGAACGCCGGCGGTCCGATCACGCGGCGCCCGACCGGGTCGAGCCACCACAGGGTGTCCGGATATCTCGCCGCCACGTCGCTCATCCACGCCGCAAGGCCGGGGAAGTGGTCGTTGAGAATGGGGCTCATCCACTCCCAGATGGTCGGGTACATGGTCATGCCGAGGACAAACACGGCACACACCAAAAACAGCCAGTTGTTGACCAAAAACGCAAACTCGCGGCTGAGCGCACTTTCGAGTTCGTTGTCGGCCCGCAACCTTGGCAACCGCCAAATCAACAGCCCAAAACTGACGACGACAATGGCGATCATGAAGGCGCCAAAGGTCCAGGCCAGCACCGGATCTTCGCCAAAAGCATGGACGCTCTGGACGACGCCACTACGCGTCATGAAGGTGCCGACGATGGTCAGCAAAAAGCTGATGATGATGAGCGACAGGTTCCAGACCTTCATCATCCCGCGCCGCTCTTGGATCATGATCGAATGCAAGAACGCAGTGGCCGTAAACCATGGCAACAGGCCAGCGTTTTCCACCGGATCCCAGGCCCAGTAGCCACCCCAGCCGAGCTCTTCGTAGGCCCATAATCCGCCGAGGATCAGACCAAACGTCAAAAACATCCATGAGAACAACACCCATCGGCGAACGCTGCGTTGCCACGAGGCATCGACATGTCCCGAGATTAATGCGGCCATCCCAAACGCGTAGGGAACGGCGAGCGACACGTAGCCGAGGTAGAGGCTCGGCGGGTGCACAATCATGTAGAGGTTTTGCAGCAGCGGATTGAGCCCGCGCCCGTTGCTGGGGATGTCGAGCAGGTAGGGCGTGAACGGGTCTTTGACAAACAGCAATAGACCGACAAAAAATGCGGTGATCAGCGAGAGCACCGAGACGACGTGGGGGATGAGGTCGGGGTGCTTGCCGCGATTGGCCCGGACGGCGAGGCTGCCAAACAATGTGTGTAACAGCACCCAAAATAGCAAGCTGCCGTCGAGCCCACCCCAAAACGCGGTGATCTTGTAAAACAGTGGCATCGCCGCGTCGCTGGTGTGCTGGACGTACTGGATCGAGTAGTCCCCTGCCAAAAACGCGTAGATGATCAACATCGAGGTGAAGGCGGCCAACCCAAAGGTGGCGTAGATCCCCTGGACACTGGCCTCGACCAAACGGGGTGCCCGGAAGTGGGCCCCGAGAACGCCGAGCCCGGTGGTGACGAGGGTGAGCAAAAACAGCAGCAGAATCGACATGCTGCCGAGGGCGGCAATGGTCAGTGACATGGACAAGCACCTCGCTCGCGCTTCGCGGTGGGGACAGGCGACTCCACCGCATTCATGTGTTGATACACCTTTTTAGCACAGGTGCGCCAACCACAACCCCGCGCGGAGCGATGGCGTGGCAGGCCGCACCTGCAGTGAAAAAGATGCTGATACATAGGTTTGATGTTCGGTGGCGACGACTACTCGCCCTTGTAGGCGCCGTCGCGATTGGCCTCGGCCTGCTCTTCGTACTTGGAAGGACACTTGGCCGCCATCTCGTCGGATTCAAAGGTGGTCCCATCGGGGCTCAGACGACCCGTGAGAATCACTTCGCCACCCTCCTGGAAGGTGTCGGGCACCATGTTGGTAAAGTGCACCGCGAGCTTCTCGCCACCGCGCTGAACTTCAAATGTATAGTCACCGGCTGCGCCGACTTTTTGCTTGACGCTGCCCTCGACCACGGTCCCGTGAACTTTGAAGGTGCGCCCCTGAAAGTGATCGGGCCGCTGCATGACTTGGTCGACGTAGACGTACTCCATCACGCCCTCGGTGCTGCCGCCAAACATGAGGTATCCAGCTGCTCCGCCGATCACAAGTCCGATCACGAGTTTGGTGGTCCAGGGTAGTGCCATGCTTATCCTCCGATACTGATCATTGCCTTTTGTGGGCCGCCTCCGCCATCGGTGCGAAAGTCGTGGCGATCGTGTTTGTTGCCGACCACTGCGCGAACCCGCTGCTCGAGGGCGCCGGGCTTGGACGAACGCAGGGCACTGCGAAGGTCTCCTGTGTCGTCGCGGGCGAGACATGCATGGAGCTGCCCAGTGGCCGAAACCCGCAGACGATTGCATGTATTGCAGAAATTCTCGGTCATGGCGGCAATGATCCCAAACCGCCTGTCACCGAACCGACCGTCTCGGAGACGCCAATAGGTCGCCGGTCCCATGCCCGCGACACCGAGGCCTTGGTCGGCGAGCACGTGGGTGCCAAACGCTTGCGACACTGCGTCACGGATCTCCTGCGCGGGAAACAACTCGCCAGGGGCAAAAAGTGCACCACCGGCCATCGGCATCATCTCGATAAACCGCGGGGTGATGTCACGCTCCCACGCAAATGCACAGATCGCGGGAATCTCGTCGTCGTTGAAACCGCGCAGCGCAACGGTATTGAGCTTGACGGGTATCCCTGTCCGTCGAGCCATGTCGATTCCGCGGACGACACACTCGAGGTTGCCACGCCGCGTGATCTCGCGAAACCGCTCCGGCCGTAGACTATCGATGCTGACGGTGACGGCCGAGAGACCCGCAGCAACCAGTTGAGGGGCAAGTTGGGCGAGGCGCTCACCGTTGGTCGTCATGACGACTTCGAGGTTTCCACCACCCGATCGCTCGATGGCCGAAAGCTCGCGGACCAATTGCGTCAAGCCCTTGCGGACCGTTGGCTCGCCACCCGTCAGGCGCACGCGTACCACCCCCCAGGCACAAAACGCTCGCACCAACCGGACAACTTCTTCGAGCGACAAAACCTCGTCGCGGGTGCCGTGGTCGATGCCATCCTCCGGCATGCAGTAGGTGCACCGGTAGTTACAACGATCGGTCAGCGAGACGCGGAGATAGCGAATCGTCCGCGCCTGGGGATCGACCAGCGGTTGCCGCGACACGTGCTGCGGACGCGGGATCGCAACACAGCTGCGACTTCGGATCTGGACCAGGGACACGGTAGGTCCAGGTTGCCATAACCGAGTGCCAAACGCATGCGGGTGTGGAGACAACTTTTCCCTGCCAAATTTGGCACTACACCCCCTCCATCGCAGCCTACGAAGAGGAACGTGACTGGTCGCCACCCATCATCGGCGGCCGAAGCACCAACGCCAGCCAAATA
>CAZUPD010000161.1:10449-17479 GCA_964621785.1 uncultured Nannocystaceae bacterium | reverse complement strand
CGTTCCTCGGCCTCGCCGACGGCATCTGCACACCACTCCCACACATTCCCAGCCAAGTCGCTATGCCCGTGAGGTCCTTCCCCCTCGGGATACACCCCGACCGGAGTCGGAAGCTCCACGTGCTTGTTGAAATTTGCGAGCTCCCGCAGCTTCTCCTTGTCGGAGTCGCTGTACGTTTTTTCAAGCGGTCCCCACGGCAACCAATCATCCCCGTCTTCGCCAACAGGCCGAACCGCCGCTTGCCACTGAGCCCGTGTCGGCAACCCGATGTTTTCGCCTCGACACTTCGACAACCATGCACAAAACGCCTGCGCCTCGTACCACGACACACCAGACACCGGCCAGTTTGGATGCTGGATTTGCACCTCCCACTGCAACGGTACCTCCCACTTGCGCTTGTCCCGAAGTCGCCGCCCATCCGCCGACCAAAACGCATCACGCTGGTACCCTTCTTGGGCAACGAACCGCTGAAATGCTTGTACCGTCACCGGATACTTCGCCAACCGAATGTTGTGCCCCAGCACGGGCAGCCATTCGGGCCCATCACCCAGCCTCGGGTCGCCCACTTTCCCCAGGGCCTCGGCCACCTCGATCCGGACACTCGCCTCGACCTTCACGCCGCTGCCCTTTTCAAACATCGGCATCACTTGCATCCGCAAGTTCTCGATCTTCTGTTGGAGCTCCGGGCGAGGCCGGTATCCCAACGCTGCCCCCACCAACTTGGTCACCATCGCGTAGGTCCACCCCTGCTGGCTCTTGCTCGGGTTTTCGTGATAGCCCAAGATCTGCTCAATCAAAAAATCGCGTCCGCGGTTGCTCAGCAAGCCCGGCAAAAACCGCAGCACTTCTCGCCATTGCGGCTTGTCGACCTCGTGGCGAATCCGTGCCCACCAGTACTTGTCGGGGTTGGTCCCGTTGCCCACGTCGAGCTCCTTGAGCCATCGCGCCGCGCAGTACTCCTGGAACGTTGTGTGCCAAAACTTGACGCTGTGCTGCTCCTGCACCAAAACGCCGCTGAGCTCGCACTCCGACTCGATCCACTCCCGCGCGCGGCGTTTGAGTTGACGGTACGAGTCCTCCGGATGGTAGCGCTTGAACTGGTTGGCGAGTTTCCCCGCCGCATCGCCGAGATCCATGGAGGTCACCAGTTTGCCCTCTTCGCCCATCATCTCGACTGCCAGCTGCCCCATCAGCTCGGCCACGTCGAGCTGCGGACACGGGCTCTTTTGTTCGCGCAATCCCTGGCGCGATGCGAGCAGCGTATCAAACACTACTGTATATACATCCGTTCGCCCCTCGGGCAACTTCTTGTCGGTGAGAAACTGCGTCAGACACAGGCACGTCAGCATCACCGGCTTGCGAGCCATCCGCATGAGTTCGTGGTTGGCGTCGATTTGCCCGAGCAACGACGAGGCCTTGTGCCGCGCCTTGAGACTCCCGGGCTCATGGGCCGCCCGCTGCCAATTGTCGACAAATGTCTGGACATCCTCGCGGGACAGGTCGGCGACGACATGTTTCGAAAACCCCTTCGCCCGCAGGGTTGAAAACTCCTCAATGGGCCGAGAAGTCGCCACAATCGGACCTGGCCACGCAGTTGCGTCGGCGATCACCCGTTCGACTTGGCGGCGATCGTCGTCGGTCCCGGCTTCGTCGAGCCCGTCGATGATCAACAAAACTTGACCAGCTTCGCACCGTTGCTTCCATTCCTTGAGGTTGCGCGGGTACTCGGCAAACGGCGGGTCGGGCAACTGCCGCTTGCGCAGATCGGCGCGGCCAAACGCCATCACGTGCACCAGCCAGTCGCGCAGCTCCTGGACCTTTGCATGTGCACCCTGTGGGTGGTTGAGATGCTCCACGAGCGTGCGCGCGAGCAGGCGCACCGGGATGTACTGCGGACCTTCGTACCCGCGGTGCAAGTACGCCTCCCGCCACGTATCGAAACCGGGCGGCAACTTGGCACGACCCGAGCGCTCGCGCAGTCGCCCGAGACAGTCGCGCGCGTGCATACACGCGAGTAGGCGAGTAAAGGTCGTCTTCCCGCTCCCGGGCTGCCCCACGACCAACACCCGGTTGTGGCGCTTGAGCAGCTCCGTCAGCTGCACACGCTCGCCCATACCCAGGCCATGAAGCCCGCCCAACCCACGCTCTTCACGAGGGCCCCAGGTCGTGTAGAGCGGGGTGTAAAAATCCTCGAGCCACCGATCGCGCGCACGGTCCCCCGACTTCGAGGCAATGCCACCGATATCGAGCTGCGATGTCTGCTCGATCAGATACGTGAGGTGCTGGGTCAACTCCCCCCACTGCTGGTTGGGTTCGGGACGCGAACGACTCTCTTCGGGCTGTGGCACCGCTGTCCGCAGAGTCTCGACAGCAAGGGGGTTGGTCCCCTGATCATCTTCCAATGCATAGGCATCTAAATCCTGGCGGATATGCCAGTGACCCGCAAGATGGCGCTTGCCCACCCGCGGCCAAATCCGAAGCGAGGCTTGGCCATCGTCGGCAAGCGTGAGCGTACCGGCCGAATAACCGTGGCGACGCGATTGTTTGGTGTGTTCTCCCCAGTGTTCGAGACCAAACAGCGACATCCCCTGCAACTCGCGGCGAGGAGTCGAAGCCCCGATCGCCGTCGAGGTCAGTGTATGTGCATGCATGTGCCCAAACAGGTGGGCAACAAATCTACCGGGTGTGTGAACCTCGGCGTACAAGTGCTCATGGGCCCGCTTTGAAAGCCACTGCGGAGGATGGTGCGTCAACAAAAAAGCACAGTCGTGACGCCGAAGCCACGCCGGGCCGTCGCCACCACACACACCGTGAAACTGGCGAAGATCGACGGCGAGGCGGCCTTCAAAGTCGCCCTCGCCAAGTTGCAAAAACGCAGAGTTGAGACCGACAACCCCGAGCTCAAACCCGTTTTTGTCGATGGTCGCCGAGAAGTCGCCCGGCAGCAGGCCGAGCGAGAAGTTGGCCGGCTTGGCAATCGGGGTGTGCGCAAGCCAGTGGGTGTAGTTGGCAAACACATCCGCCAAAAACTCGCGGTAACGGCTGACGTCGGCTTCAAATAGGTTTTCCTGGATCGCAAGCTCGTGTTCCCAGTATTTCAGAGCCGTCACCTCGGGAGAGGGATCCGGCCATTCGAGATCGTGGTTCCCCGGAACCGGCAGCAAACACGGCGAACACCCGAGTCGGCCAAACACATCCCACAGCGAGGCAAGAGTGTCGTCAAAGCGAGCAAACTCGTCGGCTTTCCCAGTCTGAGTGAGGTCGCCAGTAAAGAGAACGACATCCCAAGGCCCACACCGCTCGTGCAGACGCTCGAGATCGTCGAACAAATTTTCACGAACACCGGGCCACAGGTGGGACTGGGCATGCATGCCTTGGTGGAAGTCGGTGAAGTGAAGCCAGCTGATGGTCCGCATCGGTCGGGTGGATGGTAGCACCAGCGGACAACCGAGAGTTCTGATGTCGCCCCGGACGCATCGAGTACAATACCCGAGCAATGACGGGCCCGAGGAAAGTCAAACCACCGAGGAGGCCGCTGTTTGCCGCCCTTTCCGGAGTCGTGCTGCCGGTGTGGAGTGTCAGGGTTATCTGTGGGGCACGCTAGCTCCGTGCTGACCGAGCGCTGCGACAACACGCGCCACAACTTCGTTGATGTGGTACACGAGGAATGTTCGCAGGTCGTCAATCGTGAAGGCTGAGCGGAGGAAATCGTGTAGTTGGCGGCGCGTTCTTGATTTCATCGCCTTTGATCGTAGGCGATTTTGCTGTCGAGCCGCGCGACACCCAGAACTTTCGCAATCCACACGCCGAGTCTGTCCTCCTCGGGAGCTCCGGGTCGGAGCTGGTGACACCCGAGCCCATGTTGTTCCCAAAACTCTGACGATGCCCATGGCGTGCAGGACTCTTCTATCGCCGGAACCAACAACAGACCTGCTTGCGGTCGACCTCCGGCCTTCGTCCAGACCAGTGAGTCGCGGTAGATATGGAGTGACTCGAACGCCTTCAGAAGTGCTTTCCGGCCGATCCGGTACTTCGCATCGAGCACAACCCAACTTCGGCCATTGGTGATCACGATGTCGGGCCTTCGTTCCGCCGAAAGGCTATAGCGGCCGTGACCGCGTTTGGCGTTGAGGAAACAGCGGAAGGTTTTGTTGTAGACGATTTTGAGGGATTGGGTCCCGGTGGAATCATGCCCAGAGATAAAAGATCGATGGGCGAATCCGGGAAGGAGTGCGGGCCCTCGTTTTGGTTTCCAGCGCCATTTCCAGCCTGGGAGCGCAAGACGCAGGGAGCGCCAGGTCGCTAGGAATGTCCACAGTTCGTAGAGGTCAAAGCTCGTTCGCGCCGGGGCGACGGTTTTGCGAGTCGGCTTTGTTTCGGGGGAAAAACGAGGTCGTAGGAATACTCGTCCGAGTCTGAATGCTCTCGCGTAGACGGGGTCATCATGTACGACCTGCAGGACTGCGGGGCTCGCAGGTTGGGCCTCGACGGTGCCGAGGAAGCTCCGCTTTCGGAGCCGCTCCACTTGGTGTGCGGCGAGTTGTGCAGCACTGGCCCGACAGGCGCACCATTCACGCGTCTGGGTATCGGCGCGTCGGTATCGACTCCGCGTTTCGAGCTCGGCTGCCAATGCGTGTAGTTTGTCCGCGACCCTCCGTAGCATCCACGCGATGAATCTGTGAAGCGGGTGATCGAGCGTGTCGATCGATTGTCGGTGGGATATCCTGACGTCGTGTTGTACGATCGACTCCGGACCCCAGCGATCGAGTGCTGCTCGTAGAATCGGATCTCGCATGACTTGTCGTATGGCTGTTCGGTCGGCACGTCGAACCCGGTGAAGAGGTACATCCTCCCTAGTCGCCATTGGCCGTTCTCGTGGCTCCTCGATAATTGCCTTGATTGACGCGAGAAGGTCGGGGACCAGTGGAAGTAGGGCGACTGCCAATATCCCGCCATCTACCCCGCTCGTGGACACGTGCCCGAGGCCGGATCCCTCGAGCCCAACCGAGAGGCCCGGGTGCCACGCTTCAAGATCCTCGAGCATCCGCAGCCAGCCATCGGTGTCCAACTTGTCTTTTCTCGGCACAACGCGGATTGTTTCGACCTGCACAGCACTTGCATGTTCCAGTCGCAAGCGGAACAGCCCCGGAGTATGTCCGATCCGCAGCGGGAAACAGCCGTTGGTCTCACGCTCGAGTGTGCGCTGCGATAGCTGCACACAAAGCTGGTCCGACGGCACATTATGTACTTGCAAGTAATAGATTGCGCTTTCGTGCAGCGGCCAGGTCCTGAACCCCTCTGCGTCGAAATGAGGCACGATCGTTGTGCCTGAAGCATCGTGTACGTTGATCTTCACGCGTAGAATTTGGTTAACCCTGTACGTTTGAGTCGCTTGTGCATATCAACGACTTTGGTCGAACACTTCCGAAGCCCATGTTTGTCGAGGAGCTTTTTCAATGCCTCGAGAGCCGTGTGGAGTTCAGCGTCGTCGTCTCCACGGATTCGCGGAAGTACGCGCGAAAAAATAACTTGGTCGAGAAGCTGTGTGTATCGATCCTCCGAAGGCTCACCCTCGATAGCCCCCATGAACTCGAGGACTTCTTTGGCCGTGCGATACCCGAAGTGACGGCGAACTGGGCGGAGCACTTCGTTGAGGGCGAAGAGCAGGTTTTCTAGATTTTTCTCGCGCTTGCCGGACCAGCGCTCGAAGAATGCCTTTAGATCGACTTCCCAAAACTCGAGCGTGAGTGCGCGGTCGAGGACTTTGTCGCTAAAGGCATATGTGGTCTCGTCCATGTTGACCGTTCCCGCAATGTAGAGGTTTTTCGGCCACGGGATTCTGGGCTCAACGTCGTTGACAGGCTCGGGATGGGCGTGAATCTCGAGTGGGTTGCCGGTTTCCATCGATGAGAGGAAGGGGGCAAAGTAGCGTTCGACACGGGCGAGGTTCATCTCGTCGAGGATGAGAAAATAGGGTCGGGTGGGGTCCCCGGCAGCCCGTTGAACCAGACGCAGTGCAGGTTCGGCGTGAAAGGTGGGGTCTTGATGCAGCGCGTTAAAGTAGCCGAGGAGCCCGGAAGGGTCGCGCCAATCAGGGGAGACGGCGACGACGACCCGATGGTCTTCGGGGTCGAGCCCTGCGAGCTCGCAGACAGCCTGCGTGTACTGAAGGACAATCGCGGTCTTCCCAGTTCCGGAGAGCCCCGCGAGGATGACAAAACGCTTGAGCGGGTGACAGCGCCAGGCGATGTGCAGCGAGTGGAGCTGGATGTCGTCAATGACGAATCGTTGCTTAGGGTCGTCGAGCTTGGCTCGGATGCTCTTATAGGTGGGGTAGGGGGATGCTCGGTGGTCGGCTGATGTCGTGTCGGAAGTAGACTTTGCGGGAACATCGATGCTATCGACGGTGTTGTCGTCGTTGTCGTCGTTGTCGTTACGCGGCGGGAGCGGTGTTGGTAGCGTCTTTGGGAGGAGCTTTACCCATGCTTTCCCGTAGTCTGTGATTTGGTGCTGGTTGCTAGTCGTTGAAATCAAGTCGAGGTCCCGGCACCACGACCGGATGTGGTTGGCCTGGATGTTTTTTCGCCAGCGAGGGTACAGTGAGCGCAAGTGGTTGTGGATATCTTGCGTAGAAGCTCCCTTTTTCTGTTCAGACACAAATCGGAGCAGGTGGGCGAAGCCAAAATACCGCTCGAGAAGCCGACGAACGACGATGTCTCCCTGCTCGTCGGCGAGTAACTCCTCGCCGTCCTCGGTCGGTGTGATTGTTCCGTTCGCCTCGGTAAGAAGCCCGAGTGACCTGGCGCGGCGGATGATGACCCGAGCTCCCCGCGGGCTCAAGTTGCGCCCGTCGAGACCGACCAATGCTTCGACGAGGTCGTCTCGCGGGGTACCGTCGAGTGCCTCCTTGACGATCTCACGCAGGGTGTCCGAGAGACCACCAAACCACAGGACACTGGTGTATTGCTTGGTCCCGGTCCACATGTCGAGAGGTTCTCCCTCGTCTGAGGGAGTGGCAACCGTGATTCCA
>CAZUPD010000161.1:0-10439 GCA_964621785.1 uncultured Nannocystaceae bacterium | reverse complement strand
GGAATTCGCCCGGCAGCGAGCTCGTCGTGGTTTTCGTGGAGCCACCAACAAAACATCGAACGCCAAATTTGATCGCCGAGATCAGCCTCGTCGCCAAGGGCTGAACGTAGACGAGAACGAATGCGAACCTGAAGCTCGATGTGCTCGCCTCGTTTCAAATCGAGGAGGAGGTGTGCCACACGACGCAGCGGTTTTGTGGAGACGATCGTGGTCAAATCGCGTGGAAGGAGAGCCGCAAACAATCGTTTGAGACGAGCCGCGGGCATTTTCCCCGTTTTTCGAGTTCGGACCAAGTCTTCGAGCTCGTTGTAGGCTCTTTGCATAGCACGCGCGCGGTTATTGGAGTCGGCGGGCCATGTCGCGGTCTGCTGCAGGGTTGCGACCGCATCGACAATCGATGTCTCATCAATAAATTCGTCGATTGGTACGCTGTCGCCGGGGCCAATCGTGGTGACTGCCCGGGCAGACCACAGTTCGCGCATCACACTTGCAGTCTTGAGTTTGTCAGTCGCGAGGTTGGCGATCCGCGTGACGAACTCGAGATAGCGTCGGTGCCAACTGCGGATGTACTCTTCGCCCTCGACCTTGCCGCTTCGACATTTTTCGTAAGCCTGCCATGCGGCACGGATCTGTTCATCGTTGAGCATGACGTCTCCCTCGAGTCACCGTCGAATGTGTTGGCGGCGATAGTAGGGTAGAACATTCGTTTGGCCAAGCCCTGTCGCGTGGTTTCGACGTTTCGTGAACAGCTTCGAGTTACATCCGACTCACGTCGAAAATACGGATTGTACCTGCCGCATCCCCGACGACGAGGTTCGCGGAGGTAGGGCAGGTCGATCGTGCTCCGACACCGAAGGAGGAACAGAAAATCCGAGGGAATGAGTTTGCGGGGGAGAAGCCCGAATTGGGTGACGGCGTCGCGTTGATTGCGCCTCACTGTCCGGTAGGACAGCTATCGTCAGGACCTTGGATGGTGGGTGAGGAAGGCCCGAGCTTCCTGACAAAAAGCCGTCGTCGTCGACGAGCAGTCCAGACTCACCGGCATCTGTGTCGCTCCTTCCCATTGTCGGAGGTGAGCGTCGTATCGGCCGAATCGGTACTCAGGCGGTTGAACTTTCGTCTGAGCACCGGAATTGGTACATCTCGCGTGTTAGGGGCAGAAAGTATTGTTCGGTCGACAGATGTTGTCGAAGCAGTGGCAGCTCGTCCCTGATGCACAGCTCAAACAAGGATCTGGCGCTTGTACCCCCGTTACTTGGACTGAATCGAGAAGGTTGGATCCGCACCCGCCTTCATAGAGACTGAATGTGTAGGTTTTGCCGGCCTGAATCCAGCAGGCTTGCTGCGAGCCTGAGTTTCCCGACGCGAACAATGTCTCAGGACCATTGTTCACACTGACGCATACAGAACCCGTGCTGCATGTGAGGTCCCAGTTGACGGTGGTACAGCCCGTGACGTTCGAGACCTGAACTGTAGTAGGAGACGCCCCAACGTTGCCTTGGTTGGGTACTTGGTAGCAAGTACTTCCTCCGTAGCACCAACCACAGTTCCCGCCGACTGAGTAGATCGGTGTGGAGCTATTGAACTGACAAACCTGCTGCCACGAGAGCGAGCCAAATCCGCACGCCATCGTCCAATCGGGCGAGCACACAGGGCATGACCCCCGCTCTGAATAGTGGTCATCTACGCTAAGACCCAACTCATCGGCCATTTCGAGTTGGTCTGCACTGAAGCCCAGCTCATCGGCCGTTTTGAGTTCGACGTCTTGGAGGCCGAGCATCTCGATCAGCTCGCGAGCCGCCTCGATTCCCGAAGCCCGGTACCCGACACGGCCATCGATTAACTCGGTCGCGGTGATGTCCGGGGCGATTTCGTACTCGGCCAAGACATCATCAGGGGCCTCAACCGCCACGGTGGCCTGCTCAACGGCGAACTCGGTGGATTCCGGGGGGAGGCACGCGGCCGCCATGAGGGATATGAGGGAAACGAAGGACAGGGGGGCCAGGAACGTGGAACGAAACTCTATCTTCATGGTGATCTCCATCGCCAGTCACACCAATCGGAGTACTGGCACGCGAATTCAATCGTTGTTGCAGCTCGATGCAAGCCACCGAGACTAGCTACTTTCTGTTCGCTCGGACCCGACTGAGGTGGGCCCGATGTTGATTGTTTGCACTCTCCAAATTAGCCACAGGCGGGCCAGAGAGGCGCGAGCCCAAACATGATTGTTCCATGCCTGGGTTCGATTTCACAGTCGTTGTGTTGGTGTGAACGGATCAAAGAAACTTCAAATTTATTTGCTGGCCACTACAACCATCTAAAAATCACCTGTTACGGAATCGGCACTCCCGATATCGTGCCCCATGTGGGATGGGTGCACGGCGAGCGGGCCGGGAGACGAATGGTCGATGCCGAAACATGTGTGACGCCCGGCACCGCGGTCGGTTTGTGTTGCTCCGGAACAACCTTGGTGGGTACGGGGAGAGACTTCACCAAAGGCTAGGCGGGATAGCGCGTACATGTGGCGAGACGAAAACTACCAAACGTTCAGGCCCTTTGAGCACTGATCCTCCTACGGGTTTGGTTCCGTCCGTCATTCAAATATGAGGTCACCACCACTTCCACCACCGCTTCCACCATCATCATCCGGTTCGCAGGAGCTTATTGGCGGATGGGGACCAACCCCAAATGGACGGCAGTAGTTGTCGTAGGTGCCGAATTTGTAGCAAGTACAGTGGTTCGCGCAGTCGTCGTTGTTCGAGCAGGACACATATTCCCCCTCGTGGAAATCAGGCGGGTAGTTGCACCACTCTTGCGGTGGCAGGGAGCCGAGACCATGAGGCTGACATATTGAATCGATACAGCCGCAGCGGTCGGCACAGTGGCTGTCCTTCCAACAGCCTCGGACAGGGTGGCCACTGGCAAGACCCGGGTGGGAAGTGTTGCCGAGTTGCGACGCCGGTTCATCCACATCCTCCGCAGTGCTGATTTCGATTTGGGCCAGAGAACGACTATCGGACCGTGGCGGGTGCCCATCGAACTTTGGCGGGCGCCCATCGGACTTTGGAGAACGCCCTGTCTGAGGAGCTCGTCCACGAGATGCATCGATTTCTTCATCGCAGGGCTCGTCACTATCCGCCAATTCCAGGTCATCAGCACTATGTGCCGGCAGATCAGGATCACAAGCGGATGAGACGAGAGTCAAATAAACGAAGAGTGAGATTCGGGAGTTCACAGTGACCTTTCTTTTCATGGACAAAGGCCATGTCGCACTCGGGCGGTGTTTGGATCACTTTTTCTGCACCTGCGTCCACCTCGCTGGCGAGGTTTGGAAAAGATGGCGCCCCACCGTAGGAACCCATCCATGGGGTCCTTCGGTGGGCTCGTCACTCCACTAATTATCGAGGCGGTTCTGGTTGGGCCGCAACAAAATGAAATGATGACTGTCTCTTAAACCAGGAGTGATATTCGAATGTTCACAGTGGCTTTCTTTCCCTGCTGGTGGCGTAGTGGTCACTCATCGGCACCGACAATGACGATACATTTGGTGGCGTTGCCTTCCCAGGGGTCGGCGTCCACCTTTGGCCCGCATGGCGGCTTCCTCCGTACATCCGGGATGTTACTCGTATCGTCGCGGTGCAGATTTCTTTGCATGCTAGCCCACGGGGTGTCACAACCCGAGGTAAAAAGAAAGGATATCAGGGTTGTGCTAACAATTATGGCTCGTGTCATGGTTGTCTTCAATCTGTCAATGAATGATGCTCTTGCATCTACTTGGTCATTGGTCTTACCCGTTGCGCTCTTGCGTCTACTCGGTCGTCGTCGTGCCGTGGTCCTCACCAAGTTGTACTCCGCCAATGATCACGCACTGGGGCTGTAGTGGTGGCACATCCATTCTCAGGATAGGCTTGGGCCCACAGGGGGGTTTTCGTCCTGAGCGAGGCGTTTGCTCGTTACGGTGGTACACTTTGCTGTCGAGGTGTGAATACTGGATGTCGCAGCCCGAGGCCGCAAAAAGACACACGATGGTTGTACAGACAATGGCTGCGATCTTCATTCTATCTCCAATTCTTCCGACAGCGATGGTTGGAAACAACCACCGTTGCGGTGCTACTTATTGTTATCAGGGGTTACGGCTTGGGTCGACGTACTCGACCCACACTCGTATCAAGTTTTTGGGCGCAGGCGAAAGAGGTCACCAAGGGCCGGGACGCCAGACTTGATGGTCGCCAACGATTTGGACAGTTGTTGCCGACCGAGGCGTAGCCGGCTTTTTACCGTGCCTACGGGAACGTCGAGGACTTCGGCTATTTGTGAATTACTCAGACCATCCGCATAGTGTAGCCAGAGAATCTCGTACCGTTCCGCCGGGAGCTGGGCGAGCGCCTCGCGCACAGCCTGTTTGCGTTCTCCACGAGCGGCGCGGGTCTCAACACCAGTCTGTTTGGCCTGTTGCGTCTCATAGGGCTCACATTGCCCTTTTCGGTAGAGACGACGGTAGTAGTCGCTGAGTCGACGCGAACGGACACGAAATAGGAACGGGGCAAATGCACGAATGATTCCGCGGTTTGCGGTGACATCTAAGAACGTCTGTTGCGTGAGGTCGACAGAGTCCGACTTTACCGGAATTCGTCCACGAAAAAAACGCTCAGTCGTTTGGTAGTAGCGCATACACAGTGCATGGCCAGCCTTGGCATCACCCGCCTGCCAAGTGGCGAGCAGTTGCGCATCAGTCGGAGTTGTGTCCATTACCGTTGTTCCTTGAGTCTATTGCGTCGAGAATCGCGCATGGTAGGGTTATTGTTGTTTCGTGAGTTGATGGCGTTGCAAATATGTCGATGTATGGGAGTGCTTGGAGGGCGCGCTGGCGAAGGTGCCGGGCTTGTTCGATGTTGCCTAGCGAGCGACTTGCCTCGGCGGCTATGTCGAGTACCCGTGCGGCCCAAATGTGCTGAGTGTTGTGATCGAGATTGTCGGCGAGTTGCTCAACACGGGCGATGTTTTCGACGTTTGGGCTATCGATGAGGCTTGCCACGAGGAGGCCCACTTGAGCGTGGTTGCGATCCTCTTCAGTATCTGCATATTCAATTACTTGGCGGTAGATACTGGTGGCTTGGTGACGATCGCCGGCGAACAAGAGGGCGTCGGCAAGTGCCAACTCTGTGCGGCGCTGCAATGCACTGCTCAACTCGCGTGTTTCGGCTACCGTGCACAGAAAGTCGAGGGCTTCATCGAGCCGTCCAGTGGCGGTCATATGCTCGGCGAGGGAGAGGGCTGTCGCAGCCCTGTTGTAACCGTCCACTTGAGCCGAGATGTTCGCAAGTTGGGTGGAGAGGTTGTCAGCCATTTCTAGCGAACCGGCTGCCAACGCACTCGTAAGCGCATCGGGGTAGGCATATACCAGGACCGGAAGGGGAGAGCGATTTCTTTGCTCTTCGTACTCGATGACCTGTAAAAATGTCTGGAGAGCTTCGTTGTATCGACCCAAGTCGAGTAGCGCGTTTGCGTAGTTGTGCCTGTAGGTGTTGACTCGTGGGTGGAGTCGCCCAAACGTCTCTTCCCACTTGGCTATGTTCTCAGTGTAGATTGTGGCGGCCTCTTCAGCTTTCCCTTGTCCGAGGTAAATGGCAGCGATGTTACTCTGAATCTGCGATCGTAGTACGAAGGCACGCGTGTCTTCACTATCGAGGACTCGCAGGGCTTTTTCAAAATCCTGAAGCGCGAGCTCCGGAGGTTCTTCACACACGTAGTGCATTCCGCCACGAAGGTTGAGAAACGTTGCGAATCGCTTGGGGTCATCAACCCATTTTGCGACTTGTTCGGCGCGCCCAATCGCTTTGAGGCCCGCAGCTTTCGAGACATTTGTATCGTCTCGACTGACCGCAAGCATTTTGTTGAGGGCATCGAGTAAGAGCGGGAAATGACGAGTCTTGACCGCGATCGTTTCGGCCTGCCGAAGGTGCAGCATCGCCTGTGGATAGGAACCTTCGGCTGCGAGCGTTTTCCCAAGTTGTAGGTGGACTTGGCCGCGGAGTAGCTCGGTACGACTGTCGCTACCCAACGAATCGAGAGCTGCTTTCGCCTCACTCCGACTGGCTTGAAAGTCACCAAATCCTTCGAGCAGTTGTGCGCGGATGAGCTGTGCGACGGGAACATTGAGTGACGGGTGAGCTAGGTTTCCCACTGTCGGTTGCCCCTCGACCTTCGCCCGTAAACAGGCTCCTGGTTCGTTTGTCAGCTCCTCGAGTGTTTCGAGAATCGCCGGTAGATACTCGGGGGCAGCACTCGGTAACAGGTCGATCGCAACCCGCACAGTTTCGTCGTGGATAGCGAGGCAGTTGTCGACGTATTGATAGCGAGCAGTATCCCGGTCGTCGAAGGTTGGGCTTTCGCACAGTTCTTCGCGCGCGCGAGTGGAACTTTCGACTGCTGAGTCGAGAAAGTCCTCTACGCGCGTAGCTTCGGGACCGAGTTGCCCAACAACCGCTTGTTTGTTTTGCTCCCAATGCTCCGCTGAAAATGATACGGTCTGGCAGGGATGTAGAATATCGCCGAGGCTAGGTGCCAACGAGACGGCTCCTCCTCCCAAGAGGAGAGAGGCAACCGATGCAAGTAGAATATTTTGTAGCCGACGTTTGCGATTGCCTGTCAACGCCTGCAGGAGGTGCGACATCGACTCATAGCGTTCACTTGGATGCTCGGCGGTACCAATGGCGATCACCTGCTGGACCCGGCGAGGCACCCGGCCGATCGCGTTCTGCACGATGTCGACTTGGATCATGCGACAAAAACTGTATTGATCGCTGTGTGGGTCGAGCTGGTCACCGCGAAGTTGTTCGGGGGAAGCGTAACGACGCGTGTAGTACCGAATTGTATTGTGTTGGGAATCGGTGCTATTCGGGGTGGTTTGAACGTCGCGGATGAGGGCCGAGATTCCAAAGTCCGCAAGCCGCGGGAGACCATCGCGGTCAAACAGGATGTTGTGGGGTTTGACATCGAGGTGGAGGACTCCTTGCATATGCATATAGTGGAGCCCGTGGGCGATACCCTCCAAGATGGGCAAGATTTCGGACCACGAACGTTTGCGTTGTGAAAGCCACGAAGTGAGGTTGCCTGCGGGGTAAAGGCGCATCACGACAAACGGGCGCCCATTGAACAGGCCGAAATCTCGAAACCGAGCGACGTTGGGATGGTCGAGTTGGGATAGGAGTAGAGCTTCGCGGGTGGCGGAGTCGGTGTCAGTTACTGGCTTTTTGAACAGTTTGACCGCAACGAGATCCTGTTCGCCAAGAGCACTGCCGACACATTTGTAGACAGTCCCCATTCCACCCTCGCCGATGACTTCAAGGACCCGGTAACGACCGATTTCTCGCGGCTGAGCGCCGACAACCTGGCGAATGAGCGTGTCGCCGCGCAGGTTTTCGTTTCCAGTTGTGGTCCAGTAGGTCATTGGGTGAAGCCTAACAAACGAGAAGTCGTGTGTGGAGCAAGGGTGGATCACTACTTTTTAACTTCGCTGGGTTTGTCCGACCTTGCCGTACAGATCCCGTGGTGACACTCATTTCCCGAATATTCGGGTCTTGGTGGTCGTAGTTTGCAGACCGATGACCTATCGAAACCGTAACCGGTCCGAACCCCCGACTCGGACTCAACGGCAGGAGTGCCCGATGTTTGTGAACCCACGGTCACAGCTGACACGGTTTGCGTCGTTTCCGAGATCCTGGAGGCAGGGATTCGGACGATTGAACAAGTCATCCCGACCGAAAGACTGACCATCCGTTTCTTGATAGCAAACGTCGCACTCTCCTGGAGCTCACAATCTGGGCGACTCGGGAGGGTCCTCCGAGGTTTTTCCACCCCACAGGTACTTCGCTCCCTGAGCCTCGCGGGATGGCATTTTGATCAGTGGAGCCGAGTCAATTTAGGGGTCTAGTGTTTGTAGTGCGGCTTCCCAACCAGACCCGATGAGAATCGGCGTTGTGCAGTGGTCGCATCCTCTTACACCCATGATGTGTTCGTGCTCGTGGATCGAGACGGACGCGCGGCAACAAACGGAAAAATTATTTGATCCGTTCGCTCGAACCTGGCGACTGAGAAAATGAACCCTGGCATGGTCCGCAATCATGCAGGTTCGCACCTCTCCGGTCCACTCGTGGCCAAGTGGGGAGTGTAGATAGTCAACCATCGAGCTCGTTTCAATTGGGCTCGAACCAGCAGAAAGTAGCTAGTAACCATGAAGAGAGCAAAAGACTTCATCCGCAAAATTCAGTCCTCACCGGCACTCCAGGGATCCCTTAGCAAGGACTCGTGGAGCGTGTCGTCCGTTGTGCAAGCGGGAGCGGCAGCCGGCTACCACTTTACGGGTGACGAATACCGTGCCGCCTACGGTGAGCTCGCTCGTAGCGAGCTCAGTGCCGTCGTTGGGGGATGCAACGCGAGCTGGAAAAAGCCGCCTTCACAGAACTCGGACCCAGAGTAGATGCTCGGCCCACTGGTGCCCCAACTGGGGCACCAGCCTTACTATCTTAGTTGACCTGTCGGAGTGTCCGATGAACGATAAAATCCAAAATCTTCCTGCGTGCCCTAGCGTAGTGGGTCATCCTCTGTTTGGCAGTGCCCAGGAGTTCTATGCCGGGAGGTTACGTTTTCTCGATCGGCTCGTTCAGGAGCACGGTGACTATGTCCGCTACCGCATCGGCTGCGACTGGCACCACTTAATCAACGACCCCCTGAAGGTACGTGAGATACTCCGAGACTGGGAGCATATCGACAATGCCACGAGCAGCGGGGAGATAGAATTTGAGCATAGCTTCATTGCCAAGCCTGGTCGTAAGCGGGTCCGCCAACGCAGCATTTCGCATACCTCTATGTGTCCGCGCGCGGTCTCCACAATCTATCATAAAATTGTAGAGACCGTGGAGGACTCGTTCCCCCGGTGGGTGGACGGCACAAGGACAGAGCTCGTTTGTGAAATGATGCACCTCAATGTCGAAGTCATCTCGGCCTCATTGTTTGGCCAGGACTCGATCGCTTGGTTGAAGCCGATTCTCCATGCCTTGACCGATCTCCAGATGGTTATCGGTGCGTATACACGGTCCAAGGAGACGCAGGCGCGGATTAGTATTGCCCGGCGGCGAGAGGTCTTCACCGCTGTCACGCAGATCGTCGACAACTTGTTCGACGGTGCTTTTTGCCCGCCACCCACATCGGTACTTGGAGTCATGTATCGCGCAGTCGAGTGTGGTGAGCTCACGAGACAAGAGGTGGTACACGATCTGTGTGTGTTGTTGCTCGCCATTCCGACCACAGCCGCGGCGGCGACCTATACATGGTTGAGCCTTTCCCGACACCCGAACGTTCGCAGCAAGCTCGAAGGGGAGCTTGCCACTCTTCCGCCGGGGCCGGTGCAACATGCAGGCTTGCAAAGCCTGACATACCTCGACTGTGTGCTGCGTGAGTCTATGCGCATGTTTCCGCCGATCGGCCTGATCCTCCGCCGGGTCGAAGCAGACTGGCGAAGTGGAACGCACTATTTCCCGAGCGGGGACTTTCTCCATCTTTCACCGTATTTACTCCACCGTCACATCGATTACTGGCATGTCCCGGAACGGTTTTTGCCCGAGCGTTTTGACCCGAGCTCAAGCTGGTATCACCCCGAACAGGATCGTGCGTACTTTCCTTTCGGCTTTGGTGTTCGACGCTGTATCGGCTCTGTGCTGGCTTGGGAACAGCTGCGGATTATGGTCGCAACCATTGCCCGCCACTGTCGGTTTGAGGTCGAGGAGCATGATGTCGCAGTTGATGTCTCTCCTGTGGGCGCCCTGTATCCCGAGAGTTTGACGATTTACGCACGCTGTTTTGCTCGTGTTCAACCGCTTGCGTCAGTTGGGTAGGCTCGGTCAATGGGTATCACGTTTCAATTTTACGGTCCGGGCCTCGACCCCGAGCAAACCTTGTGTGTCGATGGCCGCGTGTTTGGGCTTCGGTGCTTGAGTCACTGGCCTGGCCCACCCCCGCCTCCCGAGCTCGCGCACGATGTCACGACCGGCATGGCTCTTGCTTATGCAAGTTTATCTGAGGCAGACAGGGTGGGGTTGCTCGGTACATTCGACGTTGTCACCAATGACCACTACGATACCGATGGTGCGCTCGCTATATTTACGCTAATGCACCCAGATGTGGCCCTACCGTACTCGGACCTTCTGATCCGAGCAGCGCGGACGGGCGACTTTCGGACATGGGAAGGCGAGGACGCGCTTGCTGTGGACCTTACGGTATGGGGGGTGCTCGGAGCTCCAAACTCCCCAGTCCGCCACGCGTTGTCAACGTTAGAGGGGGATTCCGCGTATGAGCTTTGCTACCACTGGACACTCGCAAATCTTCCCGAGATTCTTTCCAATCCATTTCGCTGGGAGTCACTTTGGCGTCCTCGTTTCGAG
>CAZUPD010000160.1:0-17839 GCA_964621785.1 uncultured Nannocystaceae bacterium | reverse complement strand
GTGCGTGTACAACCGTATTTGATGTTGATGCAAACATCTCAGGTCCGCGGATTACAGCCCAAACAGGTGGACCAATTTTATAAAAATAATGTCCTCGCTCTGGGCGTTGGGATGGACGAGATTGGAAAATCCACGGCCGCCGGAAAATGCCACCATCCCCCCCTCGGACAGCACGGTGCGGTGGGTGAACACGGCGAACAAAAAACTCCCCGGCAGGTATTCCCAGCGCAGGATGGTATTGGAGATCATGCTCGTCAGACCCTGGTCGACCTCGCCGCTGTAGGGGGCGGCCTGGAGCTCGTCGAGGGGGACCAACACATCCGGGGCGGGGAGCTCTAAAAACCGGTTGTGGCGCGCCGTTGCATAGACAAGTTGATTGTAGGTCTGCAGGGTCAGCGTCGGCAAAATCCCCACGGTCGCCCGCAACACGCCGGTCAAGTTGATTACCCGGGCGCGGGCAAACACCGGTACGCCGGCATCACTCTCGGCCACCCAGCGCGGACGGAAGAAGCTGCTTGCGAAGTCGAATGAACCGGTGAGCTGCAGGCGGTCGACCGGACGCAGACTGATTTCGGTGCCCAAGCTCGGGCCGGGATAGCCCGCCTGCTCGCCGTAGTCTCCGCGCAACACACCGACCACGCGCTTGGTATCGGGGCTCGAAATCCTGCCGCCCGTCCACCAGTGAAACGGGACCTCGTAGGGGATGTTGCCACGGGTTTCGTACAGGTCGAGCTGCGGCAGGTGACCGCCGAAGAACGTACTGAATTGCCACTGGTTGAGGCCCATCAGCCCAAACTCGGTGTGCAGACGCTTCTCGGTCAGATGTCCTTCGAAACTCGATTGGACCTTGGCCGAAACAGAGCCGTAGAGCCTGCGCAGGTTGCCAACCGGTTGGGCGTTGTAGGCCTCTACGACGGCTTCGGTCTCGACGTAGTTGGCAAACCGCATATACCCGAGGTCGTTGAAGTTGGCGTGTGGGGTCAACATCTCCCCTGCGAGTCCGAGTCCGATGTTTTTGCCAGACCTGACCAATCCGACTTGCGCACCCATGCCGCCGCGTTCGCCGTCGTGGGTCCCGATCACCTGGGCGGTGTGGAGCCAGCGCTTGCGAAATTGCAGTTGGTAGTCAAATCCACCTGTATATGCATCGACCTCACCACCGCCGCGGTTGACCGCCGTGAGGATCCCGCCGACGTTGGTCTGACTGGTGAACTCCTTGCGCACCCGCAGGACCGAAAACTGGGTCGTCGGGGTGACATCGACCGGTTGTTGGCTGCCGTCGGAAAACTGCTCGACCCCGTAGGTCGGGCCGGCGTTGGCTGTCAGGGCGCCCACACTCCACGTGGGGGTGAGCTGGCCGGTCAGGCGCATGGCCCCAAATAAGCGTGTCTGCGGGTCGAGGCGGACAAGCTCCCCCTCCTCGTCGCCGCGGGTGCTGAGTTTGGCCCGCGAAGGTGGTGGCGGTGCCCCGACCCGGCGCGAGTAAAACAGATCGAACCGGGTCTCAAACAGCTCCTTGGACTCCAAAAAAAACTGTCGCCGCTCGGGAAAAAACACCTCAAATGGACCGAGGTTTAACACCGCCGGATCGACCTCGGCCTGTCCGAAGTCGGGGTTGACGGTGAGGTCGAGGGTCAGGTTGCCGCGCAGCCCGTACTTGAGGTCCATGCCGCCGTTGGGCAGTACCGGCCACGAGTGGTCGAGGGTCCCGTCGGGTCGCTGGGCGGCGATGCGGGTCGAGATGTAGGGCCGAAGTTCGAGGTTGAGGCCGGGTTCGATGTCTTTGACCCCGCGGTAGTCGAGGGCATACGACAAGATCCCGGGCATTCCCTGCGGGACCGGGGACAGCACCGCATTCTCGGCCTTCCAGTTGACCCACCGGCCGACGTTGATGCCAAACGTGTGTTCGGGCTTGGCGTCGAAGCGAATCGTCGACCACGGGATCTTCATCTCCGCGCTCCAGCCCGTCTCGGTGATCGTCGCGGCGGCCTGCCAGACACCGTCCCACAGCCCGTCAAATCGGCTGTCGCGGGAAATCTGTGCATCTTCCTGACTGCCCGCCGGATTGACCATAAACATATAGCCGGTGCGGTTGTCGTTGTTGGCATCGAACTCGACCCATACGCGGTCGCTGGCCCCGAGATTGTCCTTGCGCGCGACCTGTCCGAGCACGTTTTTGGGATCGTCGAAACAGACAAACGCGAGGTACAGACCATCCTCGCCGTAGGCCACCCGGACCTCGGTTTGCAGGGTCGGGTCGTAGCCAAACCGCGGGTCGATCTGGATCAGCGGAGGCAAGGTCGGGATCCGCATCCAGGCTGGCTCGTCGACTCGACCGTCGAGTTTGATGGCAGCATCCTCGATCCGGGCGGCGTCGAGTTTGACCGCGTCGACCCGCCGTTTGCCGACGACATGGGTTTTTGGGGGGGGTGGGGGCTCGGGTTTGCGGACGCGTGGGGTCGGGTTCGCGGGCGGTTCGGCGAAGGTCGTTGTCGATGCAGATACAATCACCGCCCCCATCACCGCAGGTGCGAGCCGAGCGAGGCGACGGCCACCGATTCCATTGTGTCGCGCATCGCGGTGAGGTCGGGTAGGGGCGGCGCATCGCCGGGACCTGCGCTGGAACAACCTCGTCACAGAAGTTTGAGCGTGTGTATCCCCAATCCCGGCCTATCGCAATGTGCGACCGGGGCAAATCCGAGTGAAATCGAGAATTCAAGGGCGCGCAGTGGCAGGACTCACTTGGATGGGGTACGGGAGGGGGTGCTGGGTGAAACCTACTGCCGAGTCGTCGGGTCCCGCGACGTTCCAAGCCAATGGATGTACATTACATGTCGATACAATTATCATACATGAACGCCTGAGGTCCGGGGCAGGTTGTATCCTCAATGATCGTTTCTGCGAGGCGGTAACTTTTCAAACCCCCACGGTTTGGCTACACTGCCGCCGATGCTGAGGAACTCGCAAACTCGAGCGTGGATGTTGGCGGTGGTGATCCTGTCGATCGGCTGTGGCGATGACAAGGAAAGCAGCACCACAGATACGGAGACCAGCACGTCTAGCAGTGGTTCGACGACCGAGCCGACGACGGCAGGCCCCGACACGGTCACCGGGACAGCCTCAGAATCCGATGCCACCACCGAAGATCCGACGTCGGCGACAACCGCCAACATCACCGATACGACCACGGAGACAACCGACACCTCCGACACATCGGACAGCGAGACAACCGATTCGGAGAGCGAGACCGACACATCGGACAGCGAGACAACCGACTCGGACACCTCCGACAGTGACACGACCGGCGGCATGTGTCCGATGGAACCCGGGATGTTCAGTTGCGACCCGATTCAGGGGGACCCCGCGCCGACGTGCTCGCAGGACAGCCAGTGTCCCCAGGGCCAAGTGTGCTATTTGGTGCCGCTGCTCGGAGGAACCTGTGGCGAGTGCAAAGTCGATGCGGATTGCCCCGACGGTGGATGCACCGCGCCCAACCTCATCCAAGGTCTCGGCTCGGTATGCAACACCGGGCAGCTGTGCGACGGGTGCGAGGACGACAGCAGTTGCAACGATCCCGACTATCCCTACTGCGGTCTCGTGATCGATGCCGCGGGGATCTTGCAGGTCAAGACCTGCGGAGAGTGTGCCGACGACAGCCACTGCCCCGAAGATCGACCCAACTGCTCCCCGGTGATCGAGGACATCGGGCGCTTCTCAGGCGTGCGTCACTGCGTCGCCGACTGCTCGATACCCCTCGATCAAGCCTGCGAGCTCGGCAACGACGCATCCTGCCAATCGGGAACCTGCAGCAAGGCGGTCATTATGGGCGTCATCGAGGTCGGGGTGTGTGGCGAATGTGTCAGCGACGAGGATTGCGCGCCGGGCGAAGCGTGCCTGCCGGCAGAAGTCGACATCAATGCCGAGACGGTGTCCGGCAGCCAATGTGTCTAACAATCCAGGTGTTGCGGGCTAGGCGTTACTCACAGATCGCAAAACTGTCGCACACCCAGTGGCCCACATCCTCGTCGAACGCACAACGGTCGAGCTCGTCGGCGAGGCAGTCGCTATTGCCCTCGCACTCGTCGTCGGGGCCGTGGCAGTAAAACCCTTCGAGTCCACCGCAGATCCCCGGGCTCGCGCCACAGCTGTAACTCCCGGGGCAGTCCTCGTCGGTTTTGCAATTTGCAGATACACAGGTTGAGGGATTGTAAAACCCGCCGTAGGGACTCTCTTCAAAAATGACCTCAAACTGGGTTTCACAGGCGCAGGCCGCATCGGGGCCACACTCGCTGTCGCTCGTACACGGATAGCGGCAGTAGCAGTAGCTAAATTCCTCGCCACAGATACCCGTGGGCCAGTCGGTGCACTCACTATCCTGCGTGCACTGGCTTTGTTGTTGCATACACATGTTATACATCGGGGCGACGTGGCAATCGACGGCGGTGTGGCGATGGGCCGACCCTCCCGGGCATGCCTCGATACCGGCGAGGTGCTCGCAGGTATCCGCGAGCAGCAATTCGATCGCACCTGGGCAGCTGTTGGCGGGTTCGATATCTTCGCCACAGTCGATCGGGCCTTCGGTGGTTTCGTCGGTCGTCGCTGTGGAATCGTCAGTCGTCGCGTCGTCGGTTGTCGCCGCGGTTTCGTCGGTCGTCGCTTCCTGCGAGGTGCCCTCGTAGGTGCTCGTCGAGGATGTGCTCGATGTCGACGTCTGCGTACTTGCCTCGGTTGTCGAGTCACCTGGTGTGGGTCCACAGGCGGCGAATATCAGGCTGAGGAGGGCGCACAACGGACGCTTCATGGCTTGAGTTCCTCGATGACTTTGCCAAACAAAACCACAACCTCCTCGGTTTTGCCGTCCACGATCCGGACCTTGACCTGGGCCGAGCGCGACTCCTGCGCGAGGTAGAGGATCCGGTCGGGGAGTTCGATCGCCGTCGCCCCCGGAGGTTCGCGGTGCATGGCCAATCGAACTTGTCCCGAAGACCATGTAATAGTGCGCGACCGATCGCTGAAGTCGGTGCCCGGTGGAAGTTGCAAGTAGGGGGTGCGCTGCGATTTCTCCTGCAGGTAGTCGACGTAATAGGAACCTGCGACCATCGCCGCCGCACCACACAAGACCGCAGCTCCAGTCAGGGCCAGACGAACCCTGCGGGCACGCCGATACCCGGCAAATCGTCCGAGGTGGTAGTCGTCGTCGGGCGGGTCGGCGAGCAGCTCGTCTCGCCGGTCGGGTTTTTGCGAGTGCAGCTCGGCGGGCGCGGGCTGGTTGTCGGGATGATCTGCATGCATGCCGCGTTGCAACTCGGGTCCGCGGGAACTGGCCGTGCCTTCTGGCTCGGCAGTGGTTTCGTTGGCGGTCGGATGCATATCGGTACCGGCACGGTCCTCCGACTCAGAAGCGGTTGCACGGTCGTCGGCTTCCTCGGTCATGTGCTCGTTGTGGGGCTCGTGGTGGGCCATCGTCCGATCGTCCGGC
Source organism: uncultured Nannocystaceae bacterium (assembly GCA_964621785.1). GTDB lineage: Bacteria > Myxococcota_A > Polyangia > Nannocystales > Nannocystaceae > JACKDW01. The sequence continues at coordinate 12,360 of CAZUPD010000160.1, read as the reverse complement.
AAACCATCTCATGAACGTCGAGGCTTGCGCGAGCGCGAGCGGGCGCGGCACCGGCGGTTCCAATCCTCGCAGCGGAATCGGACGTGAAAGTGATTGTGGTGCCCGCGCGAGTGCCGGATCACCGCCAGTTCGCTGCCCGGCCGCCGCGGGTGTTGAAAATAGGTGTCGAGTAACGCCTGCGGCACACCGCTGGCCTTCGCGTGCTTGTAAAGTCGCCGCTGGACACGAGCGCTCATATAGATCGACTGGACATTTCCGGTGTTGAGGATCGCCTCGACCAGTTCCCAGTTTCGTTGTAGATCAAAGTTTTTGCTGGTCGTCCGCACCCACTTTTTGTCTTCCGGCTCGGAGGTGTGGAGGTAGCCGAGATCGATGTCGCGGCCCGTGCGGTGGGAGTTGTGCGGACGGATTCGTCCGCCGCGGCGGCGAGAAAGCTCCCCGACCCGGATCTTGGGACCTTCGGGGTGTTTTTGGCCAAACTCGCGAAAGGCGGCGAGCAGCGAGGTGATGGCCAAGTGGGTGCCAAACGTGCGGCGTCGGTTGTCCCGAAGGTTCCAGTAGGGGCCCTCGGGCAGCGGGATGCCATGTTTGAGGCGCCCGCGGTTGGGGGCACCGACCGACTGGGTCGGTTGGGCCGCATCGTAGGCAAACACCCGCACACGCGTACCCGCGGGAATCACCTGATCTGGTTTGAGTTCGGGATTGAGCGCGAGCAGACGCCGGCTGCCGACCCCAAAGCTACTGCCGACGACCTCGGGCAGGCCGGCCTCGACGGTCACCCAAAACACTTCGCGCAACTCGCCCGGCGGTGGCGGCTGACGTTCGACCACGGTCTCCGGATCGACCGCATCGAGATTTGATGCGGATACACTTTCACGCGCCCGAACCTCGAGGTCCGTCTCGAGTGTTTCGCCAGGTGCAGCATCAGGCGCAGATTCAGATGTAGTTACATTTTTTTCGGGATCGCGCGCAGCAGGAGGCGCGGCCTTTGCCGAGGCGGGGATCTCCCCGGCCGACCACCCGGGAATTTCTGGCGCCGAGGTGCCCGAGAGGGCAGCTACCAAAACCACGGCTGTGGTACGTGCGAGCATGCGTCCGTAGGATCTCGCCCATTTTGGCGGTAGTCGTCAAGCGCGAGAAAAACTGCCGATCGCAGTGATCCACAGCAGATCAAGCGGCTACTCCACCATTGGAGCCATGGAACAGCCGCGCACATCGAGTCAAACAAATGCGGAAACGTTGGGCTGGATAGTGCATGCAAAGGCAGCGACAGCCGCGAGTGTGGTGGTGATAGATGCACGGATGCAGGGTTGTCGCGTCGCGTTCGATGTGCGCGGTTGTGCCATGATTTCACAGAAGCACGCGTGTCCGCGAGAGCAGTTGCAGCCGGTGCTGACTCCGCCGCCTCCGCCTCCCCACGAACGGCCCCCAGATTCTCATCGTTCGACACATGAGCCCGACGCCCATGTGGATTTTGGAGTTGACCACCGCGTCGATCGTGGGCGCATCGCACCCCCCCGAATTTTCTTCTGAGGTTTCCAGGGTGCGCAAAACTCCATCCGTTCGATACTATCATATGCATATGCATACAACAAAAGCCTCTGACGTTCGACACCGGCCACATCTGTGGATGAGGCCGGACCCGCCCGACGTTCGGTAGAACGCGATCAGCCCTTGGCCAAGTGCTCGGCGATCGCCCGCCGTCCGGCCGCTCGATAAATATTTGCAAGTGCATCCACTTCGCGCCGCGAGATCCCATAGGTCCGCTGAACCTGGGATTTACTCAGCTCACCCGCAATATATTTTAAAAGTCCTTCCTCGATTTTTTGTGCCTGTTGGAGATCCGCAGCCGAGGCCGCTTGGGCAGGTGGACTCGCTTGCGCGACCTGTTTTTGTGTGGGTGCGAAGGGCAGGCGGACCGCCGGATCGCCCATCAGGACATAGCCGCGCAGATCCTCGCGCATCAGCCACAGACGCCCGAGGAGATTTGCAGTCTGTGCATTTGCAACTCGGCTTTTGGCCTGGTCGTCGCGGGTCAGGGCGAGGATACTCTTCGAAATTTCCGCCAAGGAAATTTGCATGTGCAAAAAAATCGTACCCACACGGCCGCCGCGGATCACCGGACTGATCATGTCGTGAAACCGATCGGAACGCGCCTGATTGCCGGCATCGGGCGACAACATCAGGCGCGGCGACTCGTAGCTATAGCTCCACGCCAGGTCGAGGTGGCCGAGCACCGCCTGGGGTCCATTGGGGTTTTTGAGGGCTGTCTTGACTGTCGCCGACGTAAATCCCCCCTTGGCCGACAGCTTTTTGACAAATGTCGACAGTTCTGGCGTACCGCTGCGGGCGAGTAGCTCGATCCAGGGCAAAAAGTGACTCTCGTGTGGGGTACCGGCGCCGAAGCAGGCGAAGTAGACCCAGATGCCCCCGCGGATAAAGTCGGTTTGATTGAAGTCGCGGACGTCGAGTGCTCCGTTGCGGCCAAAACTCATCGCGCCCTGGCGCTTGCGGGCGTCCGCGGGCGTCCACACGCGATTGCGCGGCGGTCCGAGCCCGTGGCTGACCGAGAACATCACCGTTGGCTGCGGCTGCCCGGCGAGTTCGAGAAAATGGTCGAGATTGGCATCGAGGGTCGGCCCGGCGAGGTCGATGGTGTGTGTGGGCAGCTCGCGCGAGAGGTGCTCGTGACAGGGGACGATCAGTTGTTCGTGGGCCGAGCGGGTGGCACCGGTGCCGTCATGAACTGTGTATAGTAAACAACGAGCCGCCTCAAATTGGCCCTGTGGTGCGTTTTCGTGGGCGAGGACCTTGGCGACATAGGCCCTGTAATCGGCTTCGCTATCGCCGACCAACCGCCCGGGAAACCCGTCCATCGCCAAGACCTGTTGGGTGGCCAGCGAGACCCCGTCGAAGTCGCCGAGGATCAGCAGGTAGCGCGGACGGTCCGCCTCGACCCGGCGGTACAGCGGCGGGAATTTTTCGATCCGCCAGCGCTGGGCTTCGAGCTCGGATTGTCCCGGAGGGATCTCGATGAGCAGCGGAGGCTTGCCCTGTTGTTGTGCACGCAACGAAATCAGAGGTTGGATGACCTTTGCCAACCGGCGCCCGCCATCGGTCGCAGGAATGACAACCGCCCACCGCTGGCGATCGAGGAGGTTGGCATCACCCGAGAGGTCGCGCAGATTTTTGAGTTTGTAGGTCGGACCACGGGCGGCCTGTGCAGCCGCAGCGCCAGTACGACACCCGCCGTCGAGCCATGGCTGTGCGGGCAGGTCTTCGGCGGTGAGGAGGAGATGCGCAGGCTGGTCGGACATCGCAGGTTTGAGGGTACCGGAAGTTGCGGGTCGATCTGCGTGCGATCGTGAATGTCGCTCGTAGTCCTCGGCTACGCACGTGAACGTTCCCGACGCTCGACCAACAACGTCGCAAACTCGCTGAGCAGCTCGAGGTCCTCGCGACAGGCGCGGTGTGCCGTCGACATCAACCTGGCTTTAAGAGCATTCTCTGGGCCATAGTTCGTGCGGGCCCGGTCGGGCATGACCGACGACAGCGAAACCCCGAGTCCGTTGGCAATGCGCAACAAAGTACGCAGGCCAGGACTTTTGTAGCGCCCGTTTTCGAGTCGCGAAATCATATCGGTGGTGATCCCAGCCGCCCGCGCAGCCACCTGCTGGGTCAGACCACGCTCCTCCCGAAGCGCCCGCAGTCGCGCACCCATCCGCACCATAAACAGCCGCTCCTCGTCGGAGCGAGGGTCGGCCGGGCGCCGCGAAGGTTTTTGAGGAGGTTTGGCCACCATGATGTAATTGCATCCACAACGAAATAAGACAACTACCCCAGCTCCAACTGCCGCGCCTGCAACACACGCAACCGGTCGCGAACCTTTGCCGCCTCCTCGTAGCGCAGCTCTCCTGCGAGTTTGGCCATCTCGGCCTTCAGTTCCTCGACCCGCCCCGGTACTTCATCCGGCAGCAGATCGGTATCGGCCAGCGGCCCTAAGCCTAAGGGCAGTGCATCGGGCTTCGGCTGTTTGGCCTGTGTTTGTCGCGGATCGGCGCGGTCGTCTTGCAATGGCGTCAGCGCGGCCTGTGTGCTCTTGGGTGTGATCCCGTGCTCGGCGTTGTAGGCCTGTTGAATCTCGCGGCGGCGTTGTGTCTCATCGATGCAGCGGCGCATCGATGGTGTGATGCGGTCGGCGTACATCAGCACTCGGCCGTGGAGGTTGCGGGCTGCCCGTCCGCAGGTCTGGATCAGGCTTTTGTACTCGCGCAAAAACCCTTCTTTGTCGGCATCTAAGATCGCCACCAAGCTGACCTCGGGCAGGTCCAACCCTTCGCGCAGGAGGTTGATACCGACCAACACATCGAACTCGCCGGTTCGCAGCCCGCGGATGATCGCCACGCGCTCCAATGTATCTACATCGGAATGCATATAGCGGACCCGCAGCCCCAAGTCGGCGTAGTGCTCGGTCAGGTCCTCGGCCATGCGCTTGGTCAGGGTGGTCACCAGCACCCGCTCGCCGCGGTCGAGCCTGGTTTTGATCTCGTCGTAGAGGTCGTCGACTTGACCGGCGATCGGTCGTACCTCGATCTGTGGGTCGATGAGGCCGGTTGGACGGATGATCTGCTCGACCACCACACCCTCGGTTTTTTCGAGTTCGTATTTGCCGGGCGTCGCACTCATAAAAATGAGTTGGCCGTGGCGTTGCTCCCATTCGTGGAACTGCAGCGGGCGGTTGTCGAGTGCCGACGGCAGGCGAAAGCCGTGCTCGACGAGGGTGTTTTTGCGGCTGCGGTCGCCTTTGAACATCGCGCCCAACTGCGGCACGGTCTGGTGGGATTCGTCGAGCACCATCAAAAAGTCGTCGGCGAAATAGTCGAGCAGCGTCGGCGGCGGCTCACCCGGGGCGCGGCCGGTCATGTGCCGAGAATAGTTTTCGACCCCCGAGCAAAACCCCATCTCCTCGAGCATTTCTAGGTCGAACATGGTCCGCTGTTCGAGGCGTTGGGCCTCGAGCAGACGCGCGTTGCTCCGCAAATGTTGTAGACGCACCAAAAGCTCGTCTTTGATGCCTTCGAGCGCCTGTTGCATTTTCTCTTCGGGGGTCACGTAGTGACTCGCGGGGAAGATGGTCACGCGTTGCATGTCCCCGCGGGTCACCCCGCGCAGGGCGTCGAGCTCGTGGATCGCCTCGACCTCGTCGCCGAAGAACTCGATTCGCACCGCCGTGTCGTCTTCGTAGGCGGGGAACACCTCGACGATGTCGCCGCGCACGCGAAAGGTCCCCCGGTGAAAATCGATGTCGTTGCGTTCGTATCGCATCGAGACCAGCCGCCGCAGCAGGTCGTCGCGGTCGAGCGTGTCGCCGACCGCCACCGGTGCCACCATCCCGTAGTAGGCCTCGGCCGCACCGATGCCGTAGATACACGAAACGCTGGCGACGATGATGACATCCCGACGACTGAGCAGGGCGTAGGTCGCCGCGTGCCGCATGCGATCGATCTGCTCGTTGATGTTGGAGTCCTTCTCGATAAACGTATCGGTCGAGGGGACATAGGCCTCGGGCTGGTAGTAGTCGTAGTAGGAGACGAAGTACTCGACCGCGTTGTCGGGAAACAGGGCCCGAAATTCGCCGTAGAGCTGGGCGGCCAGGGTCTTGTTGTGGGCCAGGATCAGCGTCGGGCGTTGGACCGCCTCGATGACGTTGGCGATCGTAAATGTCTTGCCGCTGCCGGTGATCCCCAACAGGTGCTGGAAGTCATCGCCGCGCTGCAGACCCGCGACCAACTCGGCGATCGCCTCGGGCTGACCACCCGCCGGCTCGAATCGACTTTCGAGGCGAAACGGACGATCGGCGGCGATCTGTGGCTTGACGTGGGTCCACCGGGCCCAGCTCGGCTCGTGGCTGTGGGGTGATTGCGCGGGGGATGTGTCGGTCGGGGCCATGGCGAGCGGACGATAGCGAGCTGCGAAAAGCCGGGCAAGCGGACAGCGATGTGCATTTGCTGCTCGGCGGGGGTGCCCGGACATCGTAGTTTCGATCGCGGACACGTAGGAGCCTCGAATGACCCCGCAAAAGATCCGCATCCTCGACATCGCCGACACCGATCCCGGAACGATTGCTGCCTACTGGTTGCACATCATCAACGACGACATCGGCGAGCCGGTCCGGATTCCGATCCTGGTCGCCCGCGGCCGTCGCGAGGGCCCGGTCCTCGGGTTGACCGCAGCGATCCACGGCAACGAGCTCAACGGGATTCCGGTGATCCAGCACCTGTTTGAAAACCTCGACTTGGAGCAGCTTTGCGGAACCTTGGTCGGTGTGCTCGTCGTCAATGTCCCCGGGCTCAAACGCCGACAACGGGCATTTAATGATGGTGTCGACCTCAACCGGATCGCGCCTGGCAAGGCCGACGGCAATACGAGTCAGGTGTATATTCACCGAGTTGTCGACCGGATCCTGAGCAAGTTCGATTACCACATCGATCTCCACACCGCGAGCTCCGGGCGGATCAACTCGTTTTACATCCGTGCCGACATGGGCGACGAGGAGACCGCCAAGCTCGCCAAGTTGCAAAATGCCGAGATCATCGTCGACAACAAGGCCGGCGATACAACGCTGCGCGGGGCTGCAAGTGCCCACGGGCTCAAGTCGATCACGGTCGAGCTGCGCGACCCGGGTGTGTTTCAACGCGGGGTCGTGCGCGATAGCCTGGTCGGGATCCGCAACGTGATCCACTACCTCAAGATGTTGCCCGGACCGCTTTTGTGTCCGATGAAACAGACGATTTTGTGCTCGCGTTCCTATTGGCTGTACACCGATGAGGGCGGCATCTTGCGCGTGCTTCCGAATGTGGTCGACTTTGTCAAACAGGGCCAATTGATCGCCGAGGTCCGCACGATCTTTGGCGAGGTGACCAAACAGTACTTCGCACCCGAGGACGGTGTGATCGTCGGCCGCAGCGTCGACCCGCTCAACCAGACAGGAAGTCGAATCCTGCACTTGGGCAGCGAGCCGCGAAGGATCGCGTGTCTGCTCGACGAAGAGGACGTGGGGTGAGGATGCCACAGCTGTGCTACCACTGCGCCCGTGAACGCGACACCGTGGGATCCAGTGACTGATCGACCGGGGCTCTACGCGATCCTCGATCTTCCGAATCCCGCGGGTCTCGACCTCGAACAACTCACGGCTGCGATCGCCGTGCACTCCGAGCCGCCGCGGGTGGTGCAGGTGCGGGCCAAAACCTTGTCGATACAAGAATTTCGCCAAGCTGTTGAGATCGTGTGTCGCGTGTGTGCCCGCGCAGGAGTGCCGGTGATCGTCAACGACAGCCTCGAAGTCGCGCTATGGGGTGTACCTGTGTGTGGTGTGCATCTCGGCCAAGAGGACCTGCGAAACCTCGGTGGCAAGACACCCGAGCAGGCGCTCGCCGACATTCGCCAGCGCGCCCGCGAGGTGGGTCGAGCAGATTTTCAAATCGGTGTATCGACACACAATCTCGAAGATGTGGCCCTGTCGCGTGGCCTCGATGTCGACTACATCGGGTTTGGCCCGGTGCAGGGGACCCAGTCCAAACAAAACCCAGAGCCGGTGACCGGGTTTGATGCACTTGCACAGGCCTGTGCAATGGCCAACGTTCCGGTGGTGGCGATCGGTGGGCTCGCGGGGGAGTCGGCCACGCGTGCACGCGCGTGCGGAGCAAAGTATGTGGCGATGATCGGCGGGTTACAAGCAGCGACCTGCAGCGAGGTTCATGCCAAAGTCGCGGCCGAGGTCGCTGGGTTTTTGCCGTAGGCGAACGACGCCGCGGCTAGCCAAAGGTAGTGGGGCAAGCAGTCACCATCGCAGTGTATTCGTCGCTACAGCTTTCGAACTCGTCAGCAGCACACGAAAGCGACGTTCGACACGAATAGTTCGCTTCGATGGCGGCTTGACATGTCGCGCCATCATTGGCCTGACCGAAATCGATTTCACTGTCGCACCTACCCCGGGTGCACAACGAACAGGAGCGACGGCGTTGTTCGTATGCCGCACAGATGGGATTGTCGCGGGGGGGCGGCGTCACGCCATCTTCGGGGCGCACAATGAGGTCAAATCTGAGGTTGCTGTCGTCACCGTTTTGTCGGGCGAGATCCTTTGTGCCGCAGGTCGCTTCGTTTTCGGCCTCGGATTCGTCATCGTTGAGCGTATCCGTCCCATAGAAGCAGTAGTCCCATCTAGTCTTAATGGCGAAGTAACGGCCCGAGAGGTAGGGGGGAATAGTTTCGTCCATGACTTGCAGAGCATGTGACATACCGTTTTGACCCATGAGTGGTCCGAACGGTTCGTCATTGATTGGGGACTTACCGGTGAGTGTTGTATATTCATAGAAATGACTGTGGGCGCATTTGTTGTTGGTGCATTGCTTCATTACCTCAATTAGCGGATCGGGCGTGTTATCACCAAATTCCACGCCCGTCCCATTCATGGTGATGACGGGTGACCTGAGATCCCACGTGTTCTCATTCAGTGTGACTTCGATGTCGTAGGCGCCTGGGTGCGGGGTTGTTTGCGAGGCACAAAATGGCAAGTAGATTTGTTGGCCATCACTTTCTTGCGTGACAGTCATGATGAACGAATAGGAGCCCAATGGCTCGCCCGCGTCGACCATGCCAGACACTTGGCAGCTGGCGTCGATGCTGACTCCAGGCGGAATCGTTCCGTGTCCGCGGCAGGATAGTCCTGGAAAATTGACCGGATCGAAGTCGAAAAGCGAACAGGTGAGCGGACTACCATCGCTGCCGACGATCGTGCCATCGCCGACAAGCTCGTTGACGTCGGTCACCCCGTCGATGTCGAGACAATCGTTCTTATCGGCCATCACGCCGGTATCGACTTCCAACCTCGGGTTGACCTGCAGCGCGAGGTCGCAGTCCACCGAATCACCGTTGGCATCGCTCACGGTCACACGCACCGTCGCGTCACCATCTTGCGCCGGAGCAACGCCCATGAGGATGCCCTCGGGACCTACGGTCAATGCCCCCGGGAGCTCGAGCGCTTCCCAGATGTACGGCTCCATCCCTCCGGAAGCCTGCAGGATATTTGAATAGTAGAACTCGGCTGCTGCCGGCGGGAGGTTGTCAACGCAGGACAGAGGTTCCGTGGGATCGGTGGTGGGGTCGGTAGTGGCGTCGGTAGTGGCGTCGGTAGTGGCGTCGGTAGTGGCGTCGGTTGTCGCCGCACAGTTCTCGGCATGCTGCATGAACAAAAAGCCATCATCGACGCAGTCGCCCGCACAGCCGCTGATCGCGAGCTGAAAGATGCTTACACAGCCGAGAACGCCACCGGATCGCCATCCCATCGCCTGATTCTAGAACATGTCTTTTTATTCATGTCGCGCAAGTCGGTCGACGACTGACCCGTCAGCCGACCGGGACACAGATCGATTCGATGCCTTCGAGCAGCGCTTCAAACGCTGTGGCGACCGAGCCTTCGCAGAGATTTTGTACATCCCCGCGGCCTAGGAGCGAAGATGTCACATCGGCCAGGCGACGGGCTGGGACGGCCTCGCCGTAGGGTCCCGAACAGATCGACTTGGGTGCCTCGTAGATCCCCTGGCCGCCGGCGATTCCGAGGACATACATGCGTTTGAGGTCACCGACTGCAGCGACGAGTTGCTCGCGCAGGGCGAGTCGGGTTTTGTCGTAATCATTGCTATCTTCGTCGGTCACAATCACGATGATGACAAGCGAGTCCTCGCGTAAAAAACCGGCATTTTCAGGGTCGGTGAGGGCCTTGGCGGCATTGTCGAGTGGGGTTTCGTGGGTACCCGATTGGGTGGCGGCGATACAGGCGAAGTCCTGTTCGAGCGTCTCGCTCGGGCCCACGATCCAGCGCGTACCCGAGGGTAGGTCGCAATCGGTTTCGGGGCTTTCGGGTACTTCGGGGTAGTCGCGGTGGGTGTGCAACCGGGTGACACCCGGCTCCGTCGATACGACGCCGACGTGGTAATCCTCGACAATCCCGAGTTCCGCAATCAGAGCATCGGTAAAGTCGCGCAACACCGGAGGGTTGCCGTCGAGACCCTGCAATGCAGCTTGCTCATCGGTCATGCTCTTTGAGCCATCAATGACAAACAAAATGTCGACACGCTCGCAACCGACAGGCTCTTCGTATTCCGGGGTTTCATTGTAGAGCTCGCACGCCTGTAGGGCGGTCGGTGTCCACATTTTGGGGACTTTACGCAGGGCGGTTTCGGTGTACTCAAAGTGGGTACCATGGGGCCCAAACGAGGTGGACCACAGCTCGAGACCAGGCGCTTCGTGGCCGTAGGTCATGGCCGCAGCCCGGCGTCGGTCACCACCCGCGGCAAGGCGCAGGTAGGCTTCGGTCACCATTCCAGCGCGGTTGTACATCCCTTGAATGCCGTAGGTTTCGTTATCATACCGGGCAAACAACATGGCTTGGACGACGGATGCCGGGTCGGGCCAATTGTCTTCGAGTAAAATCGGAAACATCAACCCGCCGTACATGGCGTCGCCGTGGTCCATCGGTGTTTTAAAGATCGCAGCTTGGTCGAGAATGCAGTCGAGGGCTTCTCCGACTCCTTCGCGCAGTTGGAAGTCGTCTCCCCATAAGATTGCATATTCACCGGGTTGCTGGCCGAGGTCGGCGAGGCAGGCCTCCTGTTGGGCGTAGAAACCACCTTCGGTGCCGACGTTGACCAGCACTCGCACGGGTCCTCCCGCGGTGACGGCGAGGGCGTCGTAGTGCGTCTTGAGTGCCTCGCGGGCTTGGAGGTCAAAGTCGACGTCGGGATCGACGACGAGCGAGATGTCGATGCCGGGACACAGATCCTCGAGGATGGGAGGGCCTGTTTCGGAGTCGCTGTCGGTGGGTCCAGCTGTCTGCGAGGTCGAACCCGTGGTAGAGGTCGAGGTTTCGGTCGTGCTGTGGATGCCGGTGTCGTCGGTTGTGTCAGCCGAGCTCGCGCTTGAATCGTCACCACAGCCACACACGATCGCAGCCGCGAGCGGGAGGCACAGGTGAACGGAGCGGGGGCTCATGCCCTATCGTACATGGTCGGGGGTGGGTCGGATACCTCGGAAATCGAGTCGCAAGAGCACCGAACTTCGTCGGACGGGTCAGAGACGTCGGACGTGCTCGCCGAGCCCGCGTGGCTAAACGCAGGACGACGAGCCCGAGACGACCGGTCAGGGCATGAAGTTGTCGAGACACGGAACCGGCTGCCAGGGCGCCGCGAGGTTGTCACAGGCTCCCGTCAGACCCATCGGCCCGATTTCCGTCACGACACCCGTGTCGGGGTCGATCGACAACAAAAACTCCCCGTTCGAGCAGGCATAAATCGTGTCATTGCTCGGATGGAGTTCAATCCCGACAGTGCCAAAGTTGTACATGAGGTTGGTGACCAACGATGCCTGTCCAGACACGATGTCGATCACAAATAATTGGTCAGTCGATCCATTGATCGCGTAGGGCTGTTGGATCGCGTCTGACCAGGTCAAACCACCGGTACCAAAGTTTTCGTCCAAAGCACCGATAATGGAGGCAAGACCCGTCTGGGTGTCAACCTCAACAAAGTTATCGGCGTTGACCTCAATGCCATAAAGCCCAATGTTTTGGTCAGCCGTAATACCCGGGAGGTTGCCAACACCCGTGTTGCCAACAATCTCCGATTCGCATGTACAGGGGTTGATCCGTTCGATTCGCGCATGGGTGAAGTTGTGGGCAAATAAAATGCCGTCACGGTTGAAGGTGCTGGTGTTGTAACCATCGTTGTTGTTGAGCTGGCAAACTTCGGCCCCCGCCCCAGTCTCAATATCGATGCGAACAATCCGGTTCGGGTTGGTCTGGTCATCGACGGTCAGTAACCAGAGACCGTTGTCTCCATCGCCGTCGCCATCTCCGTCACCGTCTCCGTCTCCATCGCCGTCTCCGTCACCGTCACCGTCTCCGTCTCCATCGCCGTCGCCGTCTCCGTCTCCATCGCCGTCTCCGTCTCCGTCTCCATCGCCGTCGCCGTCTCCATCGCCGTCGCCGTCTCCGTCGCCGTCTCCGTCTCCGTCTCCGTAACACAGCGTTCTACGGCATCAGGATACCATTCTCAACGAATTCGAAAGTTACGCCACGTGTTGTGCCGCAAGTTTTGCCTCCGGCCTGGAGAGATCTCGGATCAGCAAGGGTGCTGCTACGGTTCTACCAACGCAGAGCGCAAATTGCGCGATCAAACCCATGACAAAAACATGTCCAAAAAGACATGTTTAATGTTTTAAGCCAAGGCAAGCTGACGCTTCGAACGGTACAAGCACCGAGCTCGAAGAGCAGAACAAGAAACGGTCACAACAGCTCGCTTGGAT
>CAZUPD010000159.1:1829-17851 GCA_964621785.1 uncultured Nannocystaceae bacterium | reverse complement strand
CTGCTCAAGCGCACCCGGCCGATCCGTACGCGGATGGCGATCGCCTACCATCTCAACCTCATCGAGACCCGGTTTGGCGAGCTCCGCGGGCAACTTCGGCAGGTACTCGATGCCTCCGACAAAACCCTGGGTGAGCGCCGCGAGCTGTTGTTTCAACTTTGGGATGACTGTGACGAGGCGTTTGCGGTCAACCCCGGAGAGATTCCCGCCGAGGCCATCACAGTGATCGACGAGGCCCGCACCCAGACCGCCGAAAAAGCTCGTCGCGCGATCGAGTTGTTTATCCGCAAACGCCTACCCAAACGTTCGCGGCGGGCCTACACACCACATGAACTCGAGGACATGAACCAGCGGCGGATCAGCCTACAGCCGTTTGCTCCCTACACCCCGCACATCAAGGCCCCTCCCCAACCTGGGACCACACCATGAACCAAGCCGTCATCCCCCGCATCGACCCGAGCCTCGCCCGCTACCGCGAGGACTATCCGATTCTTGCACACACAACCTACATGAACAGCAACAGCATGGGGGCCATGCCCCGCGCTGCTGCCCAAGCCCTCGAGCAGTACTGCCGTGATTGGGGTCAACTGGGGGTCGAAGTGTGGGATCCGTGGTTTGAGGTCGTCAACGAGACAGCCGACAGTGTGGCCCGCCTGTTTGGCGGCCCGGCCGGACAGACAGCCCTCAACCAAAACGTCGCCTTTTTCCAGGCAGCGATCGCCAGTTCCCTCGACTTTTCGGGGCCAAAAAACCGCGTGGTGATGGAGGAGCTGCAATTCCCGAATGTTGTCTACGTGTGGGACCGCTACCGCGAACTCGGTGCCCAGGTCGACTTGGTCAAGTCCGACGACGGCATCACGGTTCCCACTGAGCGCATCTTGGAGGCCATTGACGAGCGTACGGCGGTCGTCCCGATTTCCCACGGGATTTATGTTTCGGGCGCACTTCAAGACGTCAAAGCGATCTGCGACCGCGCCCACGAGGTCGGTGCCCTGGTGATGGTCGATGCATATCAAACGGTTGGCAACGTGCCGATCGATGTACTCGACTGGGGCTGTGACATTTTGGTCGGCGGCAGCCACAAGTGGCTGTGTGGCGGCCCGGGGACCGCGTTTATGTGGATGAAGCCGGAGTTGCGCGAATCACTGCAACCGCGGATCACCGGATGGATGGGCCATCGCCAGCCGTTTGCGTTTCAACCTGCACCAATTGCTTATGCAACAAATAACTGGCACTTCATGACCGGGACGCCGTCGATTCCGGCCTATTATGTCGCCCGCGAGGCCTACAAAAATCTCCACGAAGTCGGGGTCGAACGCATCCGCGCCCACAGCCTCGCGCTGTGCCAGATCATCATCGATCGCGCCCAGCGGGCGGGTCTCACGATCCACTCCCCGCTCGACCACAACCTGCGCACAGGGTTTGTCGCGGTCGACTTTCCCGACAGCGAAGCCGCGTCGAAACAACTGATTGCAGAGCACTACAAACACGACTGGCGCCCGAACTGTGGGCTGCGCCTCGGGCCGCATTTTTACAATACCGAGGACGAAGTTCAGCGAATGATGGATCGCATTGTGACGCTCGCCGGCCGGGCCTAACGGACCCGTCCGAAGCCCAAATTTCGAGAAGTTCACGCGGCGTAGCTGGAAATCACGGGAAAACGCGCAACACGCCCCCAGTTCACGTGCATAAGCAACCTACCACCGGTCGCTCGCTCGGTACTCCTCGAGACTGCACGTACAACGACTGTCGACAGTTCCACCCACCCGTGCTACTCGCCGCATATGCACAGATTTCGTCCCGACGACTCGGCCGTGCTGTTCCTCGACTGCTTTGGTCTCACACGACTCGAGCTGCCCAAAAAAGTCAAGACTGACCGCAAGATCCGGGGCGGATGGGAAGGTCTCATGGGGCTGAGTGACGCCGGGGACCAAGCGCTGGTCTACGACGCTGATTTTTGGCGAACCTATGCCTATTCGTTCCCGGCATTCAAGCCGTCCCACCGCTACAAGCGATTTGAATGGCGCGAGGCTCTGCTGCTGGCCGACGGCGACCACATGCTCGTCAACAATGTTGTACGCACACTCGATGGTCGAGAGACGGGCCGTCTCGACACCACGCCGACACGCATCCTCGCCCCGCTGACGGTCGGCGAACCCCGCGACCTCGGCTACTACATCCACGATGCGTGCGTCCCCCAGGTCTGCAGCCAGGGAGTGTTTGCCACCGTCGAGGCCCCCGACTGGAACTGGGAACTGAACTATGGGACATGTCACAGCGACGGCGGGAAGGTGACCTGGCGACGGCCACTCCATCACCACGGAGGGCACCGACACAATCTCTTTCCACACACAGGCGGACTGGTCATCACCACGCTCGCTCCGCGCGAGGCCAAGGTCCACGCCCTGTGGCTCGACCCCAACGGGAACGAAGTCGCCCGTTTCGACGGCACAGGCTCCACCGTCCCGGTGTGGGCATTTGGCCGATTGGCGTGGCAAGTCGACCAAGATACCGTCGTGGTGCGTACCGATGAAGGTGAGTGTACAACGTTCTCGATCACGGCTGCGACCCGGCAGGCCCACGCGGTCAAAAAGCATCCCCGCGCCCTACCCAAGGGCGATTTTTTGGGCGACCTTCCCAACACCGGGATTGGCGAAGTGTTGCTCGGGCCAGGCAACCTGCTGCTGGTTCCGTGGCACTGTGAGACCATCCTCGACCTCAACAATGGGGTCGAAATCCACCGCAAACTCCCAGCTGATGAGCACCTACCCCGCCGGGCATTTCGCCAGCGCGCACGCCGGGCCGCGGCAGTTGCCCGGTCGGCTGACATGACCCTCGATGCCGGTTTTTGCGAACTCAAAAAACGCTATCAAAGCTTTAGCGTGGGGTTTTCGATGACCCGGGGTGCAGGCGGCATCATCGGCCTGTGTGCCTCGGGTGCCGTGGCGAGACTCATGCACGACGCCTATGCCGATGCGGCCCCGTGGCGGTGTGATGGCGGTTCGGGCGGGTCCTCGGATTATCTCAGCGGAACCTATGGCGTCGACGACCTGTTCGAGGTATTTCGCATCTTCGATGAACATCGTGTGCATCTACACTGGTCATGGGATCCGCTGAGCAATGCCTACGAGCGTCGGCTCGGCGGCACCAGTACCCACTACGGTGAGGTCATGGGTCCGGTGCTGACCAAGGAGGCCGAAAAATTGCTGATACATGCGCTCCTCGAGAGCGCCGAGGCCGCGCCGCCCTACGGCATGGACGGGCCCCTCGAAGCTCCATTTCGTCTGCTCGACCGCGTCCCCACGTGGCGCGCGAGTCCACTGACCCGCGAGATGTTCCTCGAGCGCGCCGTGAAAGCCCGTCACGCCATGGCGGACGATAATTTTACCGATTATCTCGCACGCTCGTATTTTGACGGGCATCCCGCTGCGGCGTGAGTGCCCTCGCGCCGCAGACATGAAACTTCGACCATGTTCACAAGCTCGAATCCATGCGACGCTCGGCTCGACGCGACCACCAACCCTAGACCCGCTGACGACTTCGATCGTTGAATCTACAAACTCTACCGGAACCTCGACATGATACGCCGATTCCTCCCCTGTCTGTGTTTGCTCGTCCCCCTCGCCTGCGCCGGCAATCCCCAACGGCCGTGTACCGAGATAGGGTGTGGTCCCGCTGTTCATATCGCGTTTCAAAAAGGCGAGCCGTGGATCCAAGGTGCGTACACCTTTACCGCCACACTCGACGGCCAAGCGCACACATGTACGGTGACGATGCCGCAGGATTGCAATGCCCCTGCCTCCTGCTCGAGCCCGAATCTGATGCTCCTGCAAGAAGGGTGTGCCCTCCCCTACGAGCAACAAACCATCAGTGGCCTCGACATCGTCGACGCGTCACCTGGTACGATCAAAATCGATGTCGGCCTCAACAGTGCATTGCTCGGCCAAGGTGTATTTACACCGAATTATGAAGACCTTCGGCCCAACGGTCCGGATTGCGAGCCAACCTGTCGCCAGAGCCGGGACCAGCTGACGCTCCGGATTTTTTAACACTGCCGCGACTCGGTTCGTTCGAGAAGCTCCGGTCGGCGACCGAACGACCCGACGCCACGGGAAGTGGCACCGCTCCAGGCAAAAACATGTATACACACTCGATAGCCACCACGCCTTCGCGTGTGACGGAGTTCGCCTCCGGCGCGCTCGATCTGCAGGCGATCAGCCCGTCATAGACTCGTCGTACTGAGCCGGGAAGTCGCGTCCCGTGTGTCCGTGCCCGCCTCGGATCGGAAGTTCGACAAACGAACAACGAATCCGTGCGTGTGAGCCCGGTCGTGGATCTGAGCCCCCGACCGGTGGGATCGCGCCGAAATACTTGTTTTTCAAGCGTTCACGGCTACCGCGCAAAAGTGGGCATCCCAACGTCAACGTCTGATTTTTTCCGAAGAATTCGCCAAGCATGGGCGTTTGGGGGTAGTTGGTGAACTCGCCGACCGCGCCTGATGCTCTTTGTCAGCTTCGACTTTCTGCTCTTCATCATTCCGGTGCTGCTGATCGCCTGGGGCCTGTCCCAAGCAGCTGCCGCGCGGACCCTGTTTTTAATCGCGGCGAGCTACTTTTTTTACATGGCCGGCCCGCTTACGGAGCCGTTGCCTGCGCCCTGGTACTTCGTCGGGCTGCTGCTGTTCTCGACCGTCCTCGACTACGTTTGCTCGAGCAAAATCCACCGCTACACGCCCTACCTCGACCACCCAGATCCGCGCAAAGCTGAACTCGCTCGCCACCGCCGCAACGGCTGGCTGATGTTGAGCCTGGTCGGCAACCTCGGGCTGCTCGGCTATTTCAAGTACACCAACTTCTTTTTAGAAGCTTTCGGCGATATCGCAGCGGCCTGTGGGGTCGAAATTTTGGTCCCCCATCTGCAACTGATCTTGCCGGTCGGGATCAGTTTTTACACGTTCCAATCGCTGAGCTACACGATCGATGTCTGGCGCCGACGCCTGACTCCAGAGCCATCGTTTCGCCGATTTGCCCTGTTTGTCGTGTTCTTTCCCCAGCTCGTTGCGGGCCCGATCGTGCGCGCGAGCGAGTTCTTGCCGCAACTTCACCGGCAACCTGACCTCCGGGCCAGCCGTATGCGCGAGGGCCTGTTTCGGATCTTCAAGGGGCTCGTCAAGAAAGCCATCCTCGGTGACTGGATCGCGGCCAGTTTCACCGATGCCGTGTTTGCCAACCCGGGCACCTACAGCTCACTCGAAGTACTGCTCGCTCTGTACGCGTTTTCACTGCAACTCTACGCCGACTTTGCCGGTTACTCCGATATTGCCATCGGCGTCGCCCGGCTGATGGGCTACGAAATCCCCGAAAACTTCGACCGCCCACACCAGGCCCGCAACGTCGGCGAGTTTTGGCGGCGTTGGCATATGACCCTCTCGACATGGCTTCGAGACTATCTATTTTTCCCGTTGGGCGGCAGCCGGGGGTCGCGGGCCCGCACCTATTTCAACCTGTGGCTGACCATGTTTTTGGTCGGGATGTGGCACGGCGCCAGCTGGAACTTTGTCATCTACTCCAACATCCAGGCGCTGGCGATCCTGTTTAACCGCTGGAATCGGATCCGCGGCGACAAACTCGATGGACATACACTTTTAGGCTGGGGGCTGGGGCTTGCGGCCTTCCCCGCGCTGACCTACGGGCTTTCGCTCGGACTCTTGCAGCTCGACCACGACGCCAGCATGTGGCTGTCACTCGCGGCCCTGGTCACCTTTGTGGTCGTCGCCCTGCTCCCCAAGCGCGGTGGCCCACTCAACACCGTCATTCACATTCTGCTCACCTTCCACTTCACCGTGCTCTCGCGGGTATTCTTCCGCGCCGAGGACCTCGACATCAGCCGCCAGATGATCGCCAAGCTGACCGCGTTTGACGGGCTCGGGCTGCGCGAAGGTCTGTTGACACCATGGCTGTGGGCGGCCCTCATCGGCGGCCTCGCCTACCACTTCACCCCCAAACGCTGGATCGACGACGTCGCCTACAAGTGGTTTTGCAAGCTCCCGGGCGTGGTCCTCGGTATCCTGCTCTGTGCGATCGGGGTGTTGCTCATGAAACTCCTGTCCGGCGCCCCGCGTGCGTTCATCTACTTCCAGTTCTGAGAGCTATGAACGACGACATGAACCAACGACCACCTTCCGAACACGACGGCCTGCTCGACGTGGAAGAGTCGGTGTCGCGGATCGTGTTGGATGCGTGTGATGATCCGAGCGGGGTCTATCCGGCGGGTACGTTTCGCACCGTTGTCAGCGCGATGATGACGGTACTCACCCTGATGGGCCTGAGCTATGCGCTGCCGATGCTGGCCGACCAAGGCTTGCTCGCCGACGGCTCGCTCGTCGCCCTCGCCCGCGATGCCCGACCGTGGAAACCCAACGATCCGGTCCCGTTTTGGAACTTGGTCGGCCGGGAGTTGTTGGGCGAAGGTGCAGACGTCGAAGCCGGTGCCGCCGAGGTCAATGAGTTTGCCGCACTTGCAGCGGCCGAGGTTGCAGCTGAGAGCGAGACGCCCACCGAGCCTCAACCAGAGGTCGAGCCACCGGATCCGATCGACCTCATCCCGGCCTATCGGCCCCATGCCGACGACGCAGTTGCGGTCGAGCAGGCGATAGAAAATGTAGATGCACTCAAACCTTTTTTCGCGGCCCTCACCCGAACCGAGTTGCGGTTTCGCGGTGCGATTACACGGGCGACCCACTATGGCGACTCGGCGATCGGCAACGACGGAATCACAGCCGCGATCCGCCACAAGCTCCAGGCCCGCTTCGGCGATGCCGGGCACGGGTTTCACCTGCTCGGACAACCCAACATGAGCTACCGCCACCGCGACGTCGATTTTGAGGTCAAGTCGAAGTTTTCGCAGTGTTTCATCATTCAGGGCTGCCGCCCAGACGGGCACTACGGGCTCGGAGGGACGACATTTTACTCGACCGGAGGGGCCGAGATTACCCTGGGAACATCGAGAAAGGGCACGTTTGGCCGCAATGTCTCGCATCTCGAAGTCTGGTACGCGGGCACGCCTAGGGGTGGCAACCTGCGCGTCAAGATCGATCGCGACGACCCGATCGTTGTACCTACAAGGGCCGAGCAACTCGAGGATCGGTGGTTTGCCATCGATGTCCCCGAAGGTCCACACAAGATCTCGCTGCGGGCCGCCGGAGGGGGTCGGGTGCGGGCCTATGGTGTGGTGCTCGAGCGCAACACCCCGGGAGTTGTGTGGGATGGGATGAGCCAGATCGGGGCTTTTACCCGCAGGATGCTCAACTTCGACGAGACCCACTTCCAGTCCCAGCTGCGCCACCGCCAGACCAACCTCGTGGTCTTGATGTTCGGTGGCAACGACATGCACGCGGGCCTCAAGCTCGATGTATATAAAAATGAGTACACAGCCCTGCTCAAACGCGTGCGTGCGACCCGTCCCCACCTCGCCTGCCTGGTGATGGCGCCCCTCGACCACGGCCAGCACGACGGCAGCAGGATCGTCACCCGTCCGGTTGTGCCCAAGTTGGTCGAAGCCCAGCGCGAGGTGGCACTCGCAAATGGATGTGGCTTTTGGGACAGCTACCAGGCGATGGGCGGTCCGGGGTCGATGGGTCGATGGGCACGCAGCAACCCGCGGCTGGGCAGTCCCGACCTCGCCCATCTCACGCACCACGGACACAAGGTGATCGGCGCGATGCTCTACCGGGCGCTGATGGCCGGCTACATCGAATTCCGCCACTCGGTCGCCAATCAGCCGCAGTCGCAACTCGAAGAACTCGCGGGGCCGCTTCCACAACGCTACCCACCGACGCAGGTGCCGAGTAAAACGCCCGCGCCCGCACCCGCAGATACAGATGTTCTCGATTCCGATGGTGCAGCCGGTGCAGACGGGTCGACGACCGAAGACACAACGGACACTGAAGACGAGACACAGCCGTCCCCCTCGCAGGATACTGAGACCGATTGAGTCCCGTTTCGTCGGTCCAGCGCAGGAGACCCACGTCCGCAAACTAGCGGTACACTCCGAGTATGCTCCGGTCACGCGCATGGATCTCAGTGCTCGCCAGTGCGGCCATGCTGTGGTTCCCGACACCCGGACTGGCAAAAAAGAAAAATCCCAAAGGACCGACGGTTGTCACCCCCGAGCAAGCACCGACACCGGCCGACGACGACCTGTCCCGAGGAGGTACCCGCCGCGGCATCCTCGAGTACAGTCTCGGCGGCGTGACGGCGGCGGTGTCTGTCGCGTTGATCGCGTTTGGCAGTGTGCAGTTTTACCGCGCACAACAGATCCAAGCATTTTGCGACCAACCGGCAACCTTCGACAGTCCAGAGTGTTCATCCCTACTCGGTAACCCGGTGCTCAACGCCCGCATCTCCGGCGGTCTTTCCCTCGGATTTTCGATCCCGCTGGCGATCGCAAGTGGGTTTTTGTTCCGTCGAGCCTTCCGGATCCACCGCGACTACAAGACCTATTCGCGCAAGCAAGCGAAGGTTTCGTGGGCTCCTACGGGCTCACCAGGGCAGATTGGTGGCGTGTTAATGGTCCGATTTTAGATCCTTGGCGCGGGACGACGCGAGCAACCGCGCATTGACCAATCCTACAACATGCATATGCAAAATCAGTGCAAGATCAAGGTGCTGCGGTGTCTTCCAGCGAAGGCGCAGGCTCGGCAGCTACATCGTACCCCTGCATCAACGCATCGGTGACCGCCATGCCCATGCGCAGGTACCCACGCCCGGTCAGGTGAATGTGATCCTCGCGGGCCATCGCCGGCTCGGCCTGTGCCCACGTTCCGATCGTATCGACGCCGCCCATAAATTCCATCGCGTCCCAAAACGCACAACCTTTGGCCAACGCAACCTCGCGCTGGGCATCGCGGATTTCGATGGTCTTTGGAACAGGTGCATAGGTTCCGTCTTCGCCTTTTCGCTGGTAATCACCGGGCCCGACCAATAGGCAGCTCGCCTCCGGGAGTGCGCGTTGAAACCGATCGAGGACCTCGCCGAGCGTGCGCTTGTAGTAACTGATCGGCACATCCGTATCGGACGCTTCATTGGTCCCGTAGGCCAGGATATAGAGGTCGGGATTGCGGCGCTGCACCAGGCTTGTCCACATCGCTTCGTCCCATTTCAGGTGGTTTGCAGCTCGCGTCCCGCCGATCCCGAGGGTATCCACCACCACGCCGGGTGCATCGTTTTCGATGGTGACGCCAAACAGTCGGACCTCGTCGGTCTGCCATTTTGAACGTTTTTTCCGGGTCTTTTTCTTGCCCGCTTCGACGGGTCGGACGTCGATCGTGTGCGGACCTCCCTGGCGTTGAACCGTATGAAATCCTGGTGCATATGCATCAGATTTGGTCGACACCACCCCCACCCGTTTGTCGGCGATCTCGATCTGAAACGCTCCCCCATTCGGTTGTGCCAAAAACAAGAAGTCGTAGGTCGTCTGTCCCTCTGTCACCGTGTAGCGGCCGTCCCGGGGCGAGATCTGACTGTTGTCGCGCAGGGATGTCGTCATGGTGCTCGCACCCAACAGCCCGTAGTAGCCATCCGGACGAGCCTTGCTGCGCTGGGCATGCTCGACCGTCCAGCCTTTCGACGACTCGAGACTCAGTGCGTGCAGCCGGTACCAGCGAGTGGTCTTGACCAAAGAGACATATCCGAGGCCACCGTCGCCAAACCGGTGTTGGAGGTAGGCCCGTAAGTAACTCGTGTACACGTCGGCCGCGGTATGGGAGGCACCGTAGGCGAGGATCCGTACTTTTTTATCCGCGTCCTGACCCTCGCGAAGCTCTTTCAGCGCACCGTAGAAATGGGCGAGTGTCTCGTCTTCTGCCCCTTTCGGCAGCTGCAGTGGCACATACTGACCGAGGGTATTGCCATCGATGGCAGGGGGCTCATCCCCCCCAGATTCTCCAGATGAGCCCGGCAACGCATCGAGCGCAGACACCTCATTTTGGCCGCTTTCGGATTTTTCTGAAACTTCTGTTTGCACCGGCAACGCGAGGTTGGGATAGTCCCCGAAAAGTTTGCCGTGTTTGCCGAGTACATATGTTTGTGCGGCAACTCTCGCATCTCGCGCTTCTGCCGAAATCATGGGCCCTCGCCGTGCCTGCGAAGCCTCGGGGAGCGACTCAGGAGCCGCTCCTTGCGTCTGTTGTCGCTCTGGTGGGGGTTCGGAGGGGTTCGCGGTTGCAACGGTCGGTTGATCTCGACAACCGAGTGAGCCAATGCAGAGGCAGACGATCCACATCGGCGGTAGGAATCTCGCTAAAATCCGGGATTTTGAGGTCCTCACGGGAGGATTTACTGTGTGCGCAAGGTGCTGTGAAAGTCAATCTTTTGCCCGTTGAGCCTCGGAACGAGACCACCGAAATCGGCGGCCGACTTCGGGATGCGCCGGCTGTCCGACATCGTCATCAATCTCTCACACGCCCGTCATCTCCGCGACCACACGAGTCGTCTTTTTTGTTGTTTTTCGCCGAATGCGGATCGTACATTTGAATGGTTACCGAGCATATGCAGACATCCGAGCACGATGAGACTTGGCGCGTGGACCGTGTACCCCACTCGGATGTGCCTCTGTTTGTCGCCCTCGATGCGGATGGTGCGGTGGTGTTTGTCAGCCTCGGGGCTCGGGCCGTTCCGCTTTACGCATTTGCCGAGCGCCACCGTGCCCGCCTGATTCCCGAGACGCGTGTGACACCGGCCAGGCGACAATTGATCGAGTACCTGCACGGCCGACGACGCGGGTTTGACCTCCTCCTTCGGCCGCTTGGGACACCGTTCCAACAGCGTGCGTGGGCTGCCCTTTGCGACATCCCCTACGGGCAAACCCGGAGCTACGCCGACCAAGCACGAACCCTTGGCAACCCAGCTGCCAGCCGTGCGGTCGGTCGTGCCAACGCCCAAAATCCGCTCCCCATCGTTATTCCGTGTCACCGGGTTATCGGCCATAGCGGCTCACTGACGGGGTTTGCCGGAGGCCTTTGTACCAAACGCTGGCTGCTCGATCTCGAGACGCCGCAGTGTCACCTATGGGCCAATGCCCCGCCCGCCGTATCGTCCACCGCCACAGTATGAATGTAGTTGCAAAGGGTCTCGAAGCCATCGGCGCGATCACGCTGTTCGCCATCCGGTTGTTTCGTTGCATCTGCACACGGCCGCGATTCATCGGCGAAACATTTCGGATGATGCAACTGCTGGCGATGCGCTGTCTGATTCCGGTCGGCCTCGCAGTCGCCCCGGTCGGTGCCGTGATCTCGCTGCAGGGCGTACAGGCCTTTCGCGAGCTCGGGGCGGACAGCTTGCTTTCGTCGATGTTGGCGACCGCGGTGTTTCGCCAATATAGCCCGATCCTCGCCTCGGTGATGGTGGCAGCTCAAGCCGGTTCGTCGATCGCTGCGCGGATCGGTACGATGAAAGTCCGCGGGCAAATCGATGCCTTGGCTGTGATGTCCGTCGATCCGGTGCGGTATGTGGTCGTCCCCGGGTTTATCGCCTGCGCTCTGATCACGCCGCTACTCGATGTGATCACAACGGTTTTAGGGGTCATCAGTGGATGGTTCTTCGCCGTCCCGGTCTCGGGTGTCAATCACGGCGCCTTTATGGACAACCTCTATAGTCAAGTTTCGCCCATCGACCTTTATGTCGGGATGGGCAAATGTGCGGTGTTTGGTGGCGCGGTGGGATTGATAGCAGGATATCTCGGGATGCACACCTCCGGTGGCGCGGCCGGGGTCGGTCGAGCTGCCAACAATACTGTCGTCTATACGATTGTGATGATCCTTGTGGTCGACTACTTCGCCAGCGTCGCGCTGCTTGCAATGGGGCTTTGAACACGTGGCACGCGATTCCCTGGCACTGCGACTCGAACGGCTGACGACCACCGCGTTTGAATTCACTACGTTTTGCCGCCGGGCACTCACCGCCCAACTGTTCCACATTCCCCCCCGCAAGCAGTTTCTCACCCACGCCTACGATGCCGGGGTCGGAAGCATTCTGCTGGTGATTCTCCTGATTGTGTTTGCGGGCATGGGCCTCTCGGTCCAGGGTTATGCGGCCTTCATCCGCTTCGGAGGACATGACCTTTTGGGCACGTTCGTAGGTATCGGCGGGATTCGAGAACTCTACCCAGTGATGTCGGGAATCATCGTCGGGGCACGGGTCGGGGCCAACCTCGCGGCCAGCCTCGCGAATATGCAGATCTCCGAACAGGTGGAGGCACTCGAGGTCATGGGCATCGACCCCATGCGCTACCTCGTGGCTCCGAGAATGTGGGCAGTGACGCTGATGGTCCCACTCCTGTGCGGGTTTGCCATCGTGGTGGGTCTCGGCGCCAGCTATGCCACGGCCGTCTATCAACTCGGTCTCAACGGGGGGACGTTTCTCGACCAAGTTGCCGCCCTGACCGATTGGACAGACCTCGCCGCCGGGCTCCTCAAGGGGCTCATTTTTGGCTGGTTGGTGGCCATCATTGCCTGCTTCCACGGCTACCGGGCGAGTAAACGCGACGGCGCCGAGGGGGTGGGAGTGGCGACCAACCGCGCGATCGTCCACGCCTCGGTGGTGTGCATTGTCGCCAACATGCTGCTCTCGGCCCTCCTCTACACGTAACCCAACCGGCGGATCCTGCGAACGACCCACACACTTTTGTTGATTGAGCAACCTTCACCTGACCCTTCGTACCGACGCAATACAGTGCCCACACCCACCGAACAACCACGCCGCACGCTCCCACCCCATCGGGTACACTCTCCGGTAGTGGAGACTGTCGATACCGCGATCGAGATCGCCGATCTGTCGAAGTCGTTTGGCCGCAATCGGGTCCTCGACGGGGTTTCGCTCAAGATCCGCAAGGGCTCGATCGCGGTGATGCTCGGACCCTCGGGCACCGGAAAGTCGGTCTTGTTGCGCTGTATCGTCGGCCTACTCAAGCCGGACCAGGGGGCGGTCAAGGTGTTTGGCGAAGATGTTGCGGCCCTCCAACCCCACCGCGCACGTGACCGTGCACGACTGTTCGCAGTCCGTCGCCGAATCGGGATGCTCTTTCAAGATGGCGCCCTGTTCGACGACATGACCGTGGGCGATAACATCGCATTTCCCATGCGTATGCATACAAAATTGAGCGAGGGCAAAATCCGCGAAGCCGTCGCCGATAAACTTGCGCGCGTGGGCCTCAAGGGCGTAGAGCCCAAGTTTCCCTCTGAACTCAGCGGCGGCATGCGCAAGCGTGTGGCCTTTGCCCGCGCCATCGCGTTGGAGCCCGACATCGTCCTATGCGACGAGCCCTCGTCGGGCCTCGACCCGGTGATGGCGTCGACCCTCGACGACCTCATCCTCCACCTCCATCAAACCCTGGGGATGACTTTCGTCGTCATCAGCCACGATACCGCAGAAGCCCTCAAAATCGCCGACACAATGGGGCTTTTGTACCGCGGCAAACTACTGGCCTATGGTCCCAAGGAGGAGGTGCTCCGGGCCAATCATCCAGGTTTGCGTCAATTCTTCGCCCGCGAAACAGCCGGCCCGATCAAGGTGGTGTGAGATGGACAGAAAACTGTTCTCATTAGGTCTATTTGTCGTCGTATCCCTCGGGTTGTTGGTCTGGCTCGCGTCACAACTCGGCGTGATCGGGGCGCGTGCTGTCGACCGCTACACCGTGCGCCTCGACAACGCCGCCGGGCTGGTGGCAGGCAATGCGATCAAAAGTTCAGGTGTGGAGATCGGCCGGGTCGCCGATGTGACGATCACCCGCGACGACAAAACCAAGAAGTCGATGGCACTGGTGTTTTTGGAGATCCGCCGCGACACACAAATCCTCGACGATGCGGTCGTCTCGGTTGCACCCAAAAGCCTGCTGGGCGAGAAGTTCCTCGACCTGCGCCAAGCGACACATCCACAGGCCAAGGTTTTGCAACCCGGTAGCCAACTCCCCGACGGCGAAAAGAGTGTCGATGTCTCGGATATCTTCGACCTCGCCCGCCCCGTGATCGAAAGCGACGAAGATCTCTATCCCCTCGTCGTCGAGCTGGCCAAACACCTCAACCACCTGCTCGCGGCCCTCGATCCAGAGGACAAAGAGGCGTTGCGCGAGGAGTTCTCCAGCCTCGGTACCAAGCTCAACGCAATTCTTGATAATACAAATACTCTCACCGAAAATGCCTCGGCCCTGCTCAAGGAGAACAGCGAAGAGCTGTCGGATATCATCCACCGCACCCAGGAGCTGGTCAACCGCCCGGAACTCGACAGCATCATCCGGCGGGGCAACGCGGTGTTGTTCACCGTCGATACCAAACTTCCACCGATCCTCGACAAGGTCGACGGGATCCTCGTGAAAACAGATGCGCTCGTCGAGCGCATCGACGGCAAAAAGATCGAGCGCATCGTCACCAATACCGATGCTCTGCTGGTCGATGCAAAGGACCTGACAGCAGATTTCAAACGCATCGGCAAGCACCTCGAACCGCTGCTCATCAACCTCAAACACCTGGCCAAACGCGCCGCCGACCTCAAAGAGAGCTACGTGCGCCAGTTCATGCAGGTCGAGGGGGTCCGCATCACCGTTCGCCCGGACAAAGACGTCAAGGCCAAGATTGACAAGCTCCGGAAGGCCGGAAAATAACCCACTGAGATTGTACATGCACCGACCCCCACGACTCGCCTGTTTGTGTACGCTGGCCCTGTTGGCCGGCGGCTGCGGATCGTGGTCGGGCGCGACCCACCACGTGGTGCTCGAGCAGAACGCCGGGTTGATCGCAGGCGACCAGGTGCGCATGGCCGGGGTTGTGGTCGGCGAGGTGATCGAGGTCAAACTCGATCGGGCCGGCGATGCGGATATCGCCATTCGGGTGTACGAAGGGACACCACTGTTTCAGGACGCACAGGCCTGGATCGATCCGAATAATACGTTTGGCCCGCACCACATCGTTCTCGAAAGTGGCATTTCGGACATCCCCCTGGCCGCGGGCGCATCGATCCCAGAAGCCCATGTGAGCTACGATGTCCCCGATATGCTGCGTGGCCTCGGGGTCGCCACCGACGACGGTCCGTCGTTGATCCCAGGAGCGATCCAGTCCCTGCAGACAGCCAACTTCTTCCTCCAATACATCGCCCCGTTGGGCGAGGCACCGCCGGATTTTGACGACAAAATGAGCCGCGGGGATCAGTGGATGAAGGACGCCCGAGCATGGACCGATGAGAGGTTCCCCGGTTGGGATCAAAACATCGAAACGGCGGCCCTGTGGATGCTCGAGCAGCGCGTGCGCGTGACCCTCGAATCGTTCGACAAGACCCTGGAAAACGCCGAGAAAAAACTCCTGCCACGCCTGATCGAGCTCGACCGCCAACTCGATGAGCTCGATACATCCCTCGATGCAGCACTGGCCAAATCCGCCGACTTCGATGCCGACCTTGCGACCGTACTGAGGGTGCTCAAGGACCTACGCCCGCTGCTGGCGGACTACAAGCAGGTCGACGAGACCACGATTCAAGACCTGCGCCGGTTCACGTCGCTTTTGCGACGAGTCAGCGCGATCAAAGAATCCGAAGTCCGCACGTTTTTGCAGATCGAGGGAGTCCGCTCGGCAGTGTTCGGGACAAGCCTCGAGGCTGCCGATGCCATTGAAGAAAAAACGGGTGAGTCGCGCGATTGGTCCGAGTGGTAGGTCGCTGCCAGTTGCTGGCTGAGAGTTCACCCGCGTGATAGCTTGCGGCATGACCACAGCGCTCGAACGTTGGCGGAAGGTCTACGAGCTGTTCGATCCGGTCGTGCCGGCGATGGGCGACATCCGCGTCCCGCGTGAAAAGTATAATCCGCTGGCCGAAATCATCGCACCGCGCCTCGGATTGCCACTGCCGTTTCAAAAATTCGTGCTCGCGGGCGGTGTCGGCAGTGGCAAGAGCACGGAGCTGCGAGCGACGATCGCGGGGTTAACCGGCCCAAAGCTCGTCGTCTTGGTCGATCTGTGGCAGCGCTTTGGAGCCACCCACCCC
>CAZUPD010000159.1:0-1819 GCA_964621785.1 uncultured Nannocystaceae bacterium | reverse complement strand
GGCATGCCCGCGAGCGGCGGCAGCACGATCACCCCCACCCCGGCGCCATCGACCACCTCCAGCCGGCTGAGTTAGTCGGTCTCCTCGGTCTTGCAGTCTTGCGCACAGGCACAGATATTCTAGGGCACCGCTGGGGTCATTTAGAAGACAACCTCAGTGCCGCAATCGCGGCGAACAGTGGCGAGGATGGACCGCAAGTCGACGCCGCAAAGCTGTCGAAAGAGCTCGCCATCTACGTCGGCACAGCGGCGGTCGGAGCCCTCACAAGTCCCGTCGCAATCGCTGGGGCCGGGCTTGCAAAGGCCGGGCTCGAAGGAAGTTTACACCTGCTCAAAGCTGTCTCCCAAGCCACTTCTTGGAAGTGGAAAATTGGGCTTCGAGGCCGAGGTCGAAGCACCGACGAGGACACGCCAGTCCGCGCCATGATCCACGCGACGAATGCCCTCATGGACGCCATCCGCAAGGACTACAAACGCAATGTCGTTTTGCTCGTAGACGGTCTCGACCGAATCGAAAATTCAGGGACGTTTGAAGATCTATTTGTCGAGTCCGGGCTACTCGGGGAGCTGCGTTGCGACGTAGTTACAACCCTGAAACTCGAACATGTCGAGAAGTTCCGCTCTCGGCTTCACTGGTGTAAAACGTTTGACTTTACATATGTTCCGGTCGCGCTCCCAAAAAACCCGCACGAACGCCACCGGGGGGGCATGGATTTCTTCCACGATCTGGCACAGCAGCGGTTCAAACAACTCGGAGAGGCATCTCTGATCACACCCGAGGATCTTGAAGAGTTGGCCTATCACTCTGGCGGACGGCTTCGGGACTTTATCTCACTCGTGCGAGAAGTCGCGGTGTTGGCGATGTTAGAGGAGGCATCACAGGCAACACGAAAACACATCCAAGAAGCTATCGATGCGCTGCGACGTGAGCGTGAGGCCGGGTTGAATACTGCTCACATCGATGTCCTCAAGCAAGTCATGGCCGATCCTCAACGCAAACTTCCAGCCGGTGATGCTGCGTTAGACTTACTCCACCGCCAGTGTTTATTGGCCTACCCGAACAAAAGTACGTGGTACCTCCCACACACAACTCTGATGCTGGAGCTGCTGGCCCCGATTGGCGAGACCGACTCCGCCTCATCCTGAGCTTGCGCGGCAACTCCGGACTCGTGGTGCTCCTCTCGGATGCACACGATGCCGCCGTGCCCGAGCTGATTGAGCTTGTGCGGGAAGCAGATGCACACCCGATCATTGCGTTTTCACCCGAGGTTTTACTCGAAGTACAAAACGGCTCGTTGCTCATATTGGTCGAACCAGGGCCATACGGCGAGTGGCTCAATCTCCATCGGCCGGTGGTCCACGAACGCAACCTTTCGGTGCTGCTGTGGTGTAGCCAAGCGAGCGTCGAGCAACTCAAACAACACGGGCCTGACTTCTTGGACTGGGTCTCGCACCGAATTCATGTACCTGCAATTATTCCGAGATATGTGCGGGATGCCATCACCGCGTGCGAGCGGGACAAGGGTCTACTGGCAATTGTGA
Source organism: uncultured Nannocystaceae bacterium (assembly GCA_964621785.1). Taxonomy (GTDB): domain Bacteria; phylum Myxococcota_A; class Polyangia; order Nannocystales; family Nannocystaceae; genus JACKDW01. Next base: position 278 of record CAZUPD010000159.1, on the reverse strand, counting down.
ATGCCCCAGACGTGCCGGAGAACTGGCGAGTGATCCGAGCGACGGTCCCGTACACGGAGCTGCGCGATGCGTGCCTGGCCGGGCCGGTTTGGGTGACAGATGTCGTGGATCGCTTGGATTATTGGGCTGTCAAGCTTGCACATACACAAGCTGGCGGGTACGGCGTGGTGGTGGCCGAACCACGGGTGGGGGGTGCGGGCGAGGAGTGGGTCGACGGGAAACCTGACCCTTGGCATGTAGCTGCACAGAAGCATCAATCAGAAGACGAACCAGGCCTC
>CAZUPD010000158.1:0-18001 GCA_964621785.1 uncultured Nannocystaceae bacterium | reverse complement strand
ATCCAACAACCGACACGACCACGGATCCAACAACCGACACGACCACGGATCCAACCACCGATACAACCACGGATCCGACCACCGACACAGATCCAACCGACACGACGGATCCAACGACGGACCCAACGACCGACACGGATCCGACCACCGACACAACGGATCCAACGACGGACACGACCGACACGACGGACACGACCGACACGGACACGACGTCAGACTCGGACTCCGAGAGCGATACAGTGTCGACCGATACCGATACCGATACCGATACCGATACCGATACCGATACGACAGGCTGACGTGAGGCAAGTCGCTCCTGACAGCTCGCCCCAACCCTGTTACATCACCAGCGTTTTGCCCACCCACCAACGAGCGAGGACCCGTGGGGTTTAAGGATCTCTTTTCCAGTGCCGGGCGCAGTAAGTCGCGCCTCGAAAAATATATCCGCAAGGTCGAGAACAAGTACACGCAGTCGGCCGAGCGCTACCACGCGATGCAGCAACTGCTCGAGATGGGGACGGTCCCGGCTCTGATCGGCCTGTTGCGGCGCTTCAATATCACCTCGTCCAAGAGCATCGAGGACGAGGAGGAAAAGGGTTGGGTGTATCGCCAACTCACCGGGTTCGACCCGACGCTAGTGCTGCCGGCAACCAAACAGTTTTGCCTGGCCCATGACAACATCGCTTGGGCCCTGCGGATCATCGAGGACCTCGCCGACGAAGAGCAGGAGTGGGACATCCTCAACGCCCTGCTCGCCCAACACCCGCCGGGCTACGAACGCGACCCTTCAAAAAAATTGCAGATGCTGACCCACGTCGCCGAGATCGACGATCCGCGGGTGCCGAAGATCCTCGCCGGCTATGTCGACGACGCCGACGAAAACATCCGGTTTTTTAGTGTCGAAGCCCTGCTCGACATCGGCGAAACCGCTGAAATCCCGGTCCTCGTCAAGCGCCTGGCAAATCCCGAAGAAGACTCCTTGCGCCTGCGCACGGCAATCCTCAACGGGTTTGCCCGGCAACAGTGGGATCTCAGCGAACACGCCGACGTCATCAAAAAGCATCTCGGCAACGAAGGTCATACGTTCGACGGTACCCACGTCCACGAGGGCTAACTTCCAGACCTTCGTTGGTCATCTCGCGTGACCGGACCCTTTGCGGGGACGGTCGGACTGCCATCGCAAACCTAGCGATGCGTCACGTGATCGCGTGGCCCGGTGGGAGCCGACCCGTTTGATACGTGTCACACGCACGTCCCTCTCCCGCCACTGACCTCCCGCGCACTCGCGCCGGGCGGGGTGTATACACACCCGACTCCTGACCCCGCGAGATTGCCATGCCCCGCCGCACCGACCTCCGCCGCATCGCCGTCCTCGGCTCCGGCCCGATCGTTATCGGGCAAGCCTGTGAATTCGACTACTCCGGCACCCAAGCTGTCAAAGCCCTGCGCGAGGAGGGCTACGAAGTCGTCCTGATCAACTCGAATCCGGCGACGATCATGACCGATCCGCAGATCGCCGACAAAACCTATATCGAGCCGCTGACGCCCGCATTCTTAGACCGGGTGCTCGAGGCCGAAAAACCCGATGCCGTGTTGTCGACGGTCGGCGGGCAAACGGCCCTCAACCTCGCGTTAGAAGCCGGCCGCGAGGGCATCCTCCAACGCCACGGGGTCGAGCTGTTGGGCGCCAAACTGTCGTCGATCGAGAAGGCCGAAAACCGCGACATGTTCAAGGCGGCGATGAAAAAGATCGGCCTCGATGTCCCGCGCAGCATCTACTGCCACAACCTCGACGAGGCGTGGGCAGCCCTCGAAGACATCGGATTTCCCGCGATCATCCGCGCGAGCTTTACTCTCGGCGGCGCCGGGGCGGCGGTGGCCTACAACCGCGAAGAGTTCGAAGCCCAAGCCCAACACGCCCTGTCCGAAAGCCTGCGCAACCAGATCCTCATCGAAGAGTCGATCCTCGGGTGGAAGGAATACGAGCTAGAGGTCATGCGCGACAAAAACGACAACTTTGTCGTGATCTGCTCGATCGAAAACATCGACCCGATGGGGGTGCACACCGGCGACTCCATTACGGTTGCACCTGCACAGACCTTGACCGACAAGGAATATCAACTGATGCGCGACGCGGCCAAGGCCGTGGTCTGCGAGGTCGGGGTCGAAACCGGGGGGTGCAACATTCAGTTCGCTGTATGTCCAACGACCGGGCGCCAAGTCGTGATCGAGATGAACCCCCGAGTCTCCCGCTCGTCGGCACTCGCGTCCAAGGCCACCGGCTTCCCAATCGCCAAAATCGCCGCCAAGCTGGCCGTCGGCTACACCCTCGACGAAATCAACAACGACATCACCAAGGTCACGCCGGCGAGTTTTGAACCGTCGATCGATTATGTGGTCACCAAAGTTCCGCGGTTTGCGTTTGAAAAATTTCGCGGAGCCGACGACACGCTCACGATCCAGATGAAGTCGGTCGGCGAGGCGATGGCGATCGGACGCACCTTCCGCGAGTCGCTCGGCAAGGCGATGTGCTCGCTCGAAACCGGGACCTACGGGTTTGACCTCCACAGCGACAAGCCGCCCACACGCGAGGCCGCCGAGACCTTGTTGGGACGTCCCCATGCGTTGCGGTTGTGGCACGTGGGCACGGCCCTGCGCGCGGGCGTGTCGGTCGACCGCGCCTACGAGCTGACCCGTATCGACCCGTGGTTTCTCCACCAAGTCGCCGCCATCATCCGCACCGAACAACACCTCGCGCAGGCCCAAACGCCGACCGCCGACCTCCTTCGCCAGGCCAAGCGCGACGGTTTGAGCGACCGCCGAGTGGCCGCGTTGTGTCGCCTCGGTGAGGCAGAGATTCGCAAGCTTCGCCACAACTTCGGCGTGCGCCCGGTCTACAAACGGATCGACACCTGTGCCGGCGAGTTTGAGGCCCACACGCCGTACCTCTACTCGGCCTACGAGGAGGAGTGCGAGGCGCAGATCAGCGAGCGCAAGAAGGTTGTCATTTTGGGCGGCGGACCCAACCGCATCGGCCAGGGGATCGAGTTCGACTACTGCTGTTGCCACGCCGCGTTTGCCCTGTCCGATGCCGGCTATGAAACGGTGATGGTCAACTGCAACCCCGAGACCGTCTCGACCGACTACGACACCAGCGACCGCCTGTACTTTGAGCCACTCACCGAAGAGCACGTGCTGTCGGTGCTCGACCTAGAGTCCTCGCGCGGCGAGGTTGTCGGGGTGTTGGTCCAGTTTGGCGGACAGACCCCGCTCAAGTTGGCCCACGCGATCGAGGTCGCCGGCTACCGTCTGCTGGGAACCAGTGCAGATGCAATTGATATGGCCGAAGACCGTGGGCGCTTCGGCGAGTTGGTGACCCGCCTGGGGATCCGCTGTCCGCGGTGGGGCGTGGCCCGCTCGTCCGACGAGGCCTTTGAGATCGCCCACCGAATCGGCTACCCGGTGCTGGTGCGCCCGAGTTATGTGCTCGGCGGACGGGCGATGGTCATCGTCTACAGCGACCGCGAACTCGACAACTACATGCGCACCGCCGTCCGGGCTTCGCCCGACCACCCGGTGTTGGTCGACGAGTTTCTCCCCAACGCGACCGAGTTCGATGTCGACGCGGTCTCCGACGGCACAGACGTGGTGGTCGCCGGGATCATGGAACACATCGAGGAGGCCGGTGTGCACAGCGGCGACTCCGGTTGCTCCCTGCCCCCCGTCAACGTCCCGCCAGCGATCCTCGACGAGATCCGCACGACCACCGCCGCCCTCGCCCGCGAACTCAACGTCGTGGGATTGATGAATGTGCAATACGCCCTCCACCGCGGCGAAATCTATGTCCTCGAAGTCAATCCCCGGGCCTCGCGCACGGTTCCGTTTGTCGCCAAAGCCACCGGCGTGCCGCTGGCCAAGATCGCCGCCCGGATCTCCGCCGGTGAATCACTGGCCAGTCTCGGCGTGGAAGAACGGATCCCCGAGCACATTTCGGTCAAGGTCCCGGTGTTCCCATTCCTCAAGTTTTCTGGGGTCGACACCATCCTCGGGCCCGAGATGCGCAGCACCGGCGAAGTCATGGGGATCGCCCGCGACTTCGGTGCGGCATTTCACAAAGGCATGCTGGCCGCGGGTTGCCTGCTTCCACAATCGGGGCGTGTGTTTGTGAGTGTCCGCAATGATGACAAGCCGGCGGTGATGCCAGTGGTCCAGCACCTCGTCCGCCTCGGATTTGATGTGGTCGCCACCCGGGGCACAGCCCACGCGATCCGCGAAGCCGGGCTGCAGTGCGAGGTCGTCAACAAAGTCAAAGAAGGCCGCCCACACATTGTCGATGCCCTCGTCAACGGCCAAATCGCCATGGTCATCAACACCACCGTAGGTGCCCAAGCGATCGCCGATAGTTTTGGTATCCGGCGCACCACCTTGCATCAACGCGTGCCATACTTCACAACCATCTCCGGGGCGATGGCCGCGGCCCACGCGATCGAAGCGGCACGCGAGGGTGAACAAACCCTCGTCGCCACCTCACTTCAGGACTATCATCGGCAACCGGGCCTACTTCCGAGTGAGGCCCCCGCACGCGTCGCCGGCTATCGCTGATCGACGCCGGTAACCATCGAGCCCCATCCAACCCGACCACGCGAGACCAATTCAAAATGGCAGCTGACAGATTTCCGATGACCCCCGCGTGCCTCAAAAAGCTGCGGGCCGAGCTCAAGCACCTCAAAGAAGTTGAACGTCCGCAGAACATCAGCGATATCGAGACCGCCCTCGACCACGGTGATCTGCGCGAGAACGCCGAGTACCACGCGGCCAAGGAAAAGCAGGCCGAGCTCGACGCCCGCAAGCGCTACCTCGAATACCGGATCGGCCGCGCCCAAGTCATCGACCCTACCTCCATCAAATCGACCAAAGTCAGCTTTGGTGCGACCGTCACCCTCGAGGACATGGACAGCGATGAGACCGTCGTCTACGCGTTGGTTGGCGAGGACGAGTCCAATGTGCGAGAGGGCAAAATCTCGATCATGACGCCCGTGGCCCGCGCCCTGCTGGGCAAAGAAGCCGGCGACGATGTCATCGTCCGTCTGCCCAAGGGCGACCGCGAATTCGAAGTCCTCAAGGTCGAGTACAAGGCGATCGTATGACCCATCCCGCTCGAAGCGACGTCACGACCCGTCCGCGCCCGTGGTTGCGGATCGTTCCATTCGCCCTCGCGGCGGGCGTCCTGTTTTCGCTTTCGCCAACACCGGGTTGCCGAGCGGGCGATGGAGACTCGTGTCGCTGTGCCAGTGATTGCCAGGCCGGCTATCTGTGTGCCGCCGAAGGTCTCGAGGCGCTGTCGATGAACGATTGTCACGAGGGCGGCGCAGGCTGTTGCTACCCAACCGGTTCGGTCAGTGCTCTGTGCATTCCGGCCGACTCGGTCAGCGACCTCGGACAGGGCTTGACCGAGGGACCGGATATGTTCCCATACACCAAACGCGACCTGTCCGCGCCGACAACTTCGGATTCGGGTTCAACCGAAACGACGGACACCGGGATCACCACCAGCGATACGGGAACGGACACCGATACAGGCACCGATACCGATTCCGACACAGACACAGATACCGAGTCGGACACGGACACGGATACCGACACGGACACGGATACCGACACGGACACGGATACCGACACGGACACGGATACCGACACGGATACCGATACCGATACTGATACTGATACTGATACCGACACGGATACCGGTACCGACACAGACACCGATACTACGGGATGACCATTTGGTCCGGTTGTGACGGGTTCTCCCGACCGCCCCGAGATGGACCACGGGACGAGCATTCGCGGTGACGGGTTTCCCGAAACCGCGAGACAAACATTCGCTGGTCCGCTGACGGGTTCTCCCGATAGACCACCCTTGCGCGGCGAGGTACCGTAGTCCGCGAGATGGAAGTCGACCCAACTCATTGGCTCTGGCGTCTGACCGCGCAGCAGTGGATCGAGGCCGGTCACAACGAACTCGAACAGGGCCTCGGCTCACTGTCCAATCGCCGACGCGCAGTCGTCCACGCCCGTAGGGGCGCCGGAATGGCGCTCAACGGGGTTTTGCTACGCCTCGCCACATCTGGAACCCTCTCACCGGAGCAATGCCTCACCCGTTGGGGACGCAGCTACCTCGATCACTTACGTGTACTTGCACGTTCTGAGACAGACCCCGATGCACTGTTCCCATTTGACCCGGGCATCTGCACGACCTGCCGCGCGCTGATCTCAATCGGGCCGATGCCACCGGCGAGCAAACTTGTACAACTGTCGGGCTCACCAAACGAAGCCTCCGAACACGCCCTTGCACATGCACAAAAAATCATCGCGGCGTGCCGGGCCTTTGTCGCGCCATCTCGTACGGACACCTAACATCCGATTCAGCTCGCCGGAGAAAGACTCGGGACGGTATACGAAGGCAGCAACTGCTGTGTTCGTTGTTCGTGTGCCGGCGGCACGCACAACTCTGCCTACACCCGCACACGCGCTGTAAAACGCCCCTCACGCTCGCTGTGCTGCGAACGCAACGGCTCGACCACCTCGGCCCAAAACTCGTCGACCTGCTCCGGCGCACGCCCCACGTAGTGCTCCGGTGCGATCACACTTTCGTCGACAAACGGCCCGAGCTCGGCGTGTTTTTGCATCCGGGCGATCAGATCGTTGCGACGCCCGACCTTCATCTCAGCGATTGCTTGCATACTCAACGTCCGTACGACCTCGTGCAACTCCTGGCGGTTTTTTCCCGCCCGGGTACCCCGCATCAGGATGTTCTCCGTCGCCATAAACGGCAGCTCGTCGGCCAGGTTGGCGCGGATCATCTCCGGGTGCACCACCAGGCCAGCCGTGACATCGACCACCAAGTTGAGCACCGCATCGGTCGCTAAAAAAGCCTCGGTCAACACCAAGCGGCGGTTGGCGCTGTCGTCGAGCGTGCGTTCAAACCACTGATTTGCGTGGGTCTCCCGCGGACTTGTGGCCAGCGAGTGGACAAACCTCGCCAAACTGCAAATGCGTTCACTTCGCATCGGGTTGCGCTTGTAGGCCATCGCCGACGAACCGATCTGGTGTTTGCCAAACGGTTCCTCGACCTCTCGCTTGTGGGCCAACAACCGCAAGTCAACCGCGAACTTACTCGCCGATCCACACACATCCGCCAGGGCCGAGACCACCCAGGTATCGACCTTGCGGGTATAGGTCTGGCCGCTGACGGGAATCGAGCGGGCAAACCCCATCGCTGTACATACACGTTTATCGAGCTCGCGCACCTTGCCGCTGTCGCCGTCAAACAGATTGAGAAACGAAGCCTGGGTACCGGTTGTCCCCTTGACCCCGCGCATACACAGGCGATCTTTGAGCTGCGCGATCGTCTCGAGGTCCAGGGCCAAATCCTGCGCCCAAAGACAGGCGCGCTTACCCACGGTGGTCAGCTGGGCCGGTTGAAAATGTGTATAGGCAAGACAAGGGAGCGCGCGGTGGGCCCGGGCAAACGTGGCCAGCTGCGAGACTGCGGTGTAGAGCCGATCCATGATGAGCTCGAGGCCATCTCGCAACATCACGATCTCTGCGTTGTCGGTGACAAAACACGAGGTCGCCCCGGTGTGGATGATCTTGGCGGCCTGCTCGCCGGCGACCTCTCCGTAGTGATGAACATGGGCCATCACGTCGTGGCGCAGCTGGGCTTCGAGTTCGGCCACTCGATCAAAGTCGATCTGCTCCCGGGCCGCGCGCAGGGCCGCCACCTGTTCGCTTCGGATCGGCAACCCGAGCTCGCGTTGGGCCTCGGCGAGGGCGATCCACAGATCTCGCCACAACAGGATCCGCCGGCGGTCACAAAAGTTGGCGAGCATCTGCGCGGTGGCGTAGCGGCTGGCGAGCGGACTGACATACTCGGCGCGGGAAGTCATGGCGGCGCGAGGGTACTGCACCCGCGCGACACAGAGCACCGCAGGCGCAGACGCGTCCATGCGCGACGATTGAGGTTGCCTCACGCAGCTCACGATCCTCCCCCACCCAGACATCGCTGCATCCAACCTGCCAAACCGCGAGGCTCGTTTCACACTCGCAATCGGGTTCGCCCGTGAAAAATATTTTCATTTCAAATATCTACGCAGATTCGTTCAACATCGCGTACCCGGCCACTTCGGACATAGATTTCTCGAACCATTCCGGAATAACCTCAGCCGCGCCGAAGTTGGCAACGAACGCATGGACGCATCCGCACGTCGACGCTTTGAGCAGACTGCGCTCCCCCACCTCGATCGGCTCTTTGGGATGGCTCTCCGGCTGACCCGCAACCGTGCCGAAGCCGAGGATTTGGTTCAGGACACCGCGGTTCGGGCCTATCGGTTTTGGCACACGTTCAAACCCGGTACGAGTGTCCGCGCGTGGTTGTTCACGATTCTGCGCAACACATTCATCACCAAGTACCACCGCAAAAACCGGCAGCGTGCCCTCGCCACCGACTTGGGCCACGAAGTCGCTGCCCGCGATCCCGGTGTTGCCACGGTGTCGGCAGCCGTCCCCCCCCCCGACGTGGTTGTCGACCACCGTGGCACCCGGGAGAAGATCGACGAGGCCCTCGCCAAACTCCCCGACGACTACCAGATCGCGGTGACTCTGGCCGACATTGAGGGCCTCACCTACAAGGAAATCGCCAGCGTGATGGACTGTCCGATCGGCACGGTGATGAGTCGGATCTACCGCGGGCGCAAACAGCTTCACAAGCTTTTACATGCACATGCAAGTGAAATGGGCCTCGTCGAACCAAAATCAACCGCAGCCAACCCCGTGTCCCTGTCGGCCTATCGTAAACGAGGTCGCGCATGACCCCCCACAATCCATTTGAAGATCTCGAGCAATCGCTCGACAGCGACTGCCACTCGGTGGTCGACACCCACCGTCTCGCCGGGTTGTTGCAGCCCTACATCGACGGCACGATTTCCGAAGAGGACCGCGCCTGGGTCGACAAACAGGCGGCCAACGACTCGGGTGTCTACGAACTCCTGTCCGAGCAAACCGAAGTTCGCAGCGCACTCCAGGCTGCACTACCCGTCCGTGCGCCCCAAGCCCTGCACGCCCGCGTGTTGCTCGAGCTCGACGCCATCGACCGTGAACAGGCCCAAACCCCCGTCAAACCGGCGAAATGGCGACGACGCCTGCGGGCGTTGTTCCGCGGTGCTGCAGTCATGATTCCCGCTGGTGCCACCGCGGTCGCCCTGTTTTTTGTTGTACGCACAAGCGTTGTCCCGCCGGAACAACCCGTCCCCGACACCTCGGCCCTCGCAGCCGACATCGGCACGGGTGCGCTCCCGATCCAACTCGGGAACAGTGCCGCTGGGCAGCCGGGTCTTCAACCAGTTGCCCTGTCCTCGGGGCAAACCAATTCGGCAAAGGTTGTATACTCCATCAATGGACGTTTGGTGATCGACCACCAACAACGTGCACGTACACCCAAACCTGCCGGCACCCAGCTGCACTACCGCGGGATGGCATTTTTTGTCGACCAAACCCACGACGGGCCGCTCGTTCGCTTTCGCCTCCACGGTGTCGACCACACTTTGAGCTTCCAACAAAGCGGTCGTCAGCAGGGAGATCTACACCCATCCGTCCTGCTCGAAGTCGGTCATATGCTGGCCCGTTCACCGAGCGCAACTCCCGCTCGCTGATGCGGCGTGGTGTCGAATCGCCCGGGTAGCCCGAAGAGGCAGCTGGTCGTGGTTCGCTCGAGTGCCCTTCACACACCGCCACGAGCAGGCATTGCACCTGCACGTGAACCCTTGAGCGTGCACCGACTTCCACCGCGTCAACCCGCCAGCTATCGAGCTCGCAACGACGGTGCCTATTCACGGATCGTCGAGCGATCGTTGGACCTGCAACGGGTTGTGCGGAATCGACAGCACTCCGTTTCTCGCAACCTCGTCGAGGTATGCTCGACTCGCCCTTGAGCCCACACGTGCCATGCGCCGACACGCGCGCCCGACAACGCCCGCCGAATTGGGTTCGCTGCCGTGAATGCGTGCATTTGCAAGCATGCGTGATTGTGGACGCAGACGCCATTCGGACGCATTTGGAGAAAAGTCCGGGCTAGCTTTCGACCAGCGACCCGAGCTAACCTCACCCGGTGTTTTCTGCGCTGATCATCGACGCCGATGGAAAAACCCCAAACTCGATCAAGGGGATGCTGGCTCCCTTTCCGTTTGAGTTCACAGTGACACACAACGGCCCCGAAGCTGTCAGCATCGCCCAAGATGTGTCCCCAGATATCATTTTCGTGCGTGCTGAACTTCCTCTCACCTCGGGGTTTTCGGTGTGCAACCGCCTGCGACGCGACGGGCACACGAAAAAGATCCCTGTCATTTTGTACTCCTCCAACGTCAAGGAAGAGGTGTTCAACCAACACCGGGTGTTGCGAACGGCCGCCAACGACTACCTGCGGATGCCATTTGACGGCGAACGTCTGCTGACATCGGTCGGGCAAGTGCTCGATCTCAACGGCGCGGCGAAGGAGGAATCGACCTCGTTTTCCCCACCCATGCGCCCGGAGTCGTCAGCGACCACCGTCGCACCGGCCGAGACCTCCGGCGAGTTCGAACTGTCAGCGGCCAAATCGGGGAGCTTTCGCAATCAGCGGGAGGTCCTCAACCTCAAGGCCCAACTCAACGCCAAAAAGCGGGAGCTATTGGCCCTCACCGACGATCTCGAGGTCAAGGATCGGGCGATCCTCGACGCCAAGCACAAAAATCGAGAGTTGCAGGCACAACTATCCGACCTCGAAGCAGGTCTGTTGAGTGCCCAAGAACTCGTACTGTCGTCGCAGGAGCAGGCGGACGCTGCCATCCGCGACCGGGCCACGATCCTCAAGCGGGAAGAGGGGATCAAGCACCGCCTCGAAGGTACTCACAAGCGACTCAAGGAAACCGAGGCCGAACTCGATGCCACGCGCAAGGCCGCCGCTGCGAGCCAAGCCACGTACGAAGGAACGATCGCCGATCTCAAAGCTGCTCTCGAGGACAGCAAGCGAGCCCATGCCGAACTCGGCCAAGCCAAGGCCGCGGTCGAAGGGGAGCTTGCATCGACACGCGACGATGTCACAGCACTGACGGCCCAACTCGACGGCACCCGCGACCGGGTCGAACAACTCGAAGCCGACCTCGCCCAACAGACCGAAGACCATCAGGCGACGCTCACCCAGCTCAAGGAGCTCCACGAGACGGCACTTTCGGAACTTCGCGACCAACACCAGGCCACACTTTCAGACCGCGACGATACCCACCGCGAGGCCATGGACAGGCTCAACGAAGAACTTGAAGATACACGGAATCGTGCACGCGAACACCAAGAGCGCATGTCCCACGCGCTTCAGGAATCCCAGGACGCAGCCCATGCCGAGTCCGAACGCCTCCGCGACTTGATCGCTCGCACCGAAGCCCAGGCGCTCGACGACCTCGACCGTCTCACCCAGACGATGAATGAGGCCGAGAAGCAAGCTCGCCAGGAGATCAGCCGACTCACCGAGACGATGAAGATGGCTGAACAGGAGTTCATCGAAGACCGTCGTCGCCTCGAGCTCGAACTCTCCGAATCCCGGGAGCATGCCGATAAACAGGCCGAGGCCGACCTCCTGCGACTCGAGGAGCTGTCGGAGCGTTTGCGTGATACAACCTCGGACCTCGAGCGCACCAAGAGCCTGTTGCACGCCCGCAACCTCGCCGGCGAGAAGGCCCAGCAGGCCCTCGCCATTGCGCTCAAGCTTCTCGAAGATCACGAAACAGGCCAGTGAGTTCGACTTTCGGCGACACCTCCAACCTCAAACCCAATCACGCCCGCGCACTCGACCGACTCGCCAACCGTTCGGTCCCCGCGGTCCAAGTCGTTTCGCAGGTTCTCGCGCGCGACATTCTCGACCTGTCCCTCGAGTTAGGTCGCCAGATCGGCTTGTTGCTCGACCGACGCGGCCGTGTGCAACAGGTTATCCTCGGGGATGCCCACAGCCTGCACGTACCTGAATTCCGTCGGATCCGCGGGGTTGCGGGGCGTCTGCGGGGGCTTCGATTGGTCGTCACCCACCTCGTCAGCGACCCGCTCACGCGCGAAGAACTCGCCGACTTAGCAAAACTCAAGCTCGATCTACTGGCCGCCGTCCACCGTGGGCCGGCAGGGATCGCCATCGACCTCGCCAGCTTGTCGCCCGCGGCAGCCGAGTCAAATGATGCATTTACACTGCAAAAATGGCCGCGCGTGCCCCTGGCGGTACTCACCCGCGTCGCCGAAGGCCACGAACCAGATGAGCACATCCTCGCCAAGGCCGGGGAAGTTCGCGGCAACCTCCCTGCCCCGTTCCCCGACTTTCTCCGCGAACTCGAGTCCGCGCTGCAAGAGGCGACCCACCAAGCCAGGAAAGAGCAGACCGGCACCCGCGCGATCGTGTTGCATGTGCATCGAAACTCGCCCGATGTCGAAGCCCGCCAGCATGAGATGCACGAGTTGTGCCGCACCGCCGGCGTCCATCTGGTTGAACTCGTCCAGCAACGTCGGCCCCATCCCGATCCCCGGACCTTCATCGGCAGCGGCAAACTCCGGGAAGTCCTGATCCGGGCACTCGAGCAGGACGTCGAAGTGCTGATCTGTGACCCCGACCTGTCCCCCTCGCAAGCACGGGTGATCGCCGAACGCACCGAGCTCAAGGTCATCGACCGGACGACCCTGATCCTCGACATTTTTGCCCAACACGCCCGGACCTCGGCCGGCAAACTCCAGGTCGAGCTCGCCCAGCTGCGCTACCGCCTGCCACGAATGGTCGGGCGTGGCACCATGATGTCGCGCCTCGCCGGCGGTATCGGAGGTCGCGGTCCCGGTGAGACCAAACTAGAGATCGACCGTCGCCGCGCCAAGAGTCGGATCACCGAGCTCGAGCGTCGACTCAAATCGATGCAGAAGCAACGACAGCAGCGACGGGCCCGGCGGATGCGAGGCGGCGTGCCGGTGGTGGCGATCGTCGGCTACACCAACGCCGGCAAGAGCACGCTGCTCAATACGGTCACCCACAGCGAGGTCATCGCCGAGGACAAACTGTTTGCGACACTCGACCCGACTGTCCGAAGAGTCCGGTTCCCACGCGAGCGCGAGGTCGTGATGCTCGACACCGTCGGCTTTATCCGCGACCTTCCGCCACCGCTGCTCCAAGCATTTGGCGCCACCCTCGAAGAAGTCGCCGAAGCGGACCTCCTGTTGATCGTGCTCGACGCCAGCGATCCGGGGAGGCAGCAACAACTCGACACCGTCGACGGCATCTTGGGCGAGCTCGGAGCCGGCGATATCCCGCGGATGATGATCTACAACAAGTGCGACCGCCTCGAGCCCGACGAGGTCGCGGCCCGAACCGCCGAATCAAATGCAGATACATTTTTTATTTCGGCCCTCGACCGCCGCACAACCCGTCCGCTGATGCTGGCGATTGAACAGCGGTTGTGGGAACGCGGAAAGATCGAGCGCGAGCCGGCTGAGGCTGACGTCGAGTCGGTGTAGCTGGACCCACTGCGGCATGGTGTTGGAACTGCTCAGCGCTTGAGCGCTGACTTCACATAGGCCCAACGCGACTGCGCCAGATGTTTGACCAGTTGCCACGAGTTGGACTTGTTTTGCCCCCGCAGCTCCTGATTGCGGAACATCTGGGCCGCCTTGGTCCGCTGCAACTTCCCGCTCGACGTCTTGGGCAATGTCCCTGGGGGCAGCAATAAAATCTCGTCGAGACGCAGGGACAGCGTCTCCAACACCTTCGCCAGAATCTCGCCGCGGATCCTCGCCGACTGCTCCTCGGCAGCCCGGGACTCCACCGCCAGCACCACGCGCTCACGTCCTGCCTGTGGGTCTTCGACTGGAAACGCGATTGCGTTGCCCTTGCGCACCCCCTCGACCTGGTAGGCCTGCCACTCGATGTCCTGGGGATAAAAGTTGCGGCCGTTGACGATGATCAACTCCTTGCTGCGCCCGCAGACATACAGATTTCCGTCGACCGTGTAGCCGAGGTCCCCGGTCACCAGCCAGCCGTCGATAAAAGCCTTGGCTGTGTTCTCGGGATCGTCGTAGTAGCCCTTCATGATCGAGGGGCCCTTGAGGCGGATATGACCCACTTCGCGGTCCCCCAGCGTGTTTTCTTGATCGTCGACGATCTTCAGCTCGTGCTCGGGGAACGGCTTGCCGCAGTTGACCACCTTGATGACCCCCTCGCCGCTTTCAGCCTGTTCGGACGTCGCTGGTTTGGCCTCGCGGGCCGTCAGTGATTCTGCGTCGACGACATCGGCCGACAAGTCATCGGCCAGGCCGATAAATGTAATTGCAAGCGAATGCTCGGCCATTCCGTAGCAGGGCAAAAACGCCGTCGAGCGAAAGCCGTAGGGCGCGTAGTGGTCGGCGAACTTGCGCAACGTGTCGTATTGAATCGGCTCGGCGCCACAGCCAGCCACCACGACCGACGACAGATCCACCCCCTCGATCTCCGACGGTTTGACCCGCTGGGTCGCCAAGCCATAGGCGAAATTGGGTGCAAACGTGATGTTGCCCCGGACCTCGGACAGTTGCTGCAGCCACACCGCCGGGCGCTTGAGGAACATCAGCGGCGAGACAAACCGAACGTGGGCGGCCCTGTTGACAATCGGTGCAAATACAAACCCGATCAGGCCCATATCGTGGAATAACGGCAACCAGCTGACACCTCGGCTCTGGTCGGAAATGGAAATCCCACCGGTCGCCCCCCCGATCGCGCCGACGTTGGCGATCAGGTTTTTGTGGGTCAGCGTCACCCCCTTGGGTCGCGATGTACTGCCCGAAGTGAACTGTAAAAACGCGATGTCGTCGGGCGTAACCTTGACTTCCCGGATCTCAGCATTTTCGGGGAACGGCTCGATCAGTTTGTCGAGCACCTCGATCGTCTGCAGACTCGGGATCTGGCTTAGAAGCTTGCCCAAGATCGGTTTGACACGCCCATCGGTCACCACCAGCGAGCACCCGGCCTTGCGCAGGATGTGGGTGGTGTTGTCGATATAGGCATCGAGCTTGCCGATGTTCATCGGCGGATACACCGGAACCGGAATGACCCCCGCCAACATCGTGCCAAATATCGCGTCGATAAACTGGGGCGAATCGGGGATGATCAACCCAACGCGGTCGCCGTGACGCAGGCCTCGCTCTTGCAAAGCCGCCGCGACCCGCCGTGCACGGCGATAGAGATCGGCATAGGTAATCTCGACGATCGGCTGTTTGCGATCGATGAGGTGGGAGTAGCTCTTGTCTTCGACGTGGGCCACCTGCTCGAGGGCTTCGACCAACGTCTTCGGGCGTGCGTTGTTCATGCGCAGTCTCCGATTGCTTGTGGATACACGTTTCACTCAAACTCAGGCTTGAGCCTCGATCTGTCGGTGGACGATTCTTGCCACTTCGGCCACCGTTTCGACATCCTGCAACTGATCGAGCTGGATCGAGATCTCGTAGTGGTCCTCTAGGTCGGCCACCATCTCAAAGCTCTGCAAGCTATCGAGGTTGAGCTCCTTGACCAAGTTGGACTCGGCTGTGATCGGCCCCGGCGGCTTGGTTTCGAGGTTGTCCTCGAGATGTTGGATCACAACCTTTAAAACCCCGTCGTATGTACGATTCACGTCGTTCACAACTCCGGTCTATACTCCGACCGGCGCTGTGGTGACAACCGGTGCACGTCACACCGGAATTTATTGAGAAAACTAGTCGTCGAGCTCGTGCTCGTAGACTCGGAACTTGGAGATTTGGTACCCGCCCATCGCCTCGATAGCGCGGTTGACCTTGACGTTGTCCTCGAGCGTCCAGCCGATTTGTCCGCTCGTCCAGCCGAGTTTTTGGGCGCCGGCGTGGGTCTCGACAAACAGCAGGGAATCGATGCCCAGCCCGCGGTAGGGGCTTTTGATACCTAGCAATATCAGCCGGCCGCCCGTGATTTTTGGCCGGACCATCACATCCCACGCGAGTCGGAAAATCCCGAACGGGAACAGCTTGCCATCCACTTTCTTGAGGATGGGGTTGACGTCGCTAACCGTCAGTACAAACGCCACGGGCTCGCCCTTGACCTCGGCGATAATCGCCAGATCCGGGTGAAGCACCATTTTGAGGTCCTTGGCGATATGGAGGTATTCTTTTTTGCCGACCGGGACAAAGCCCCAGTTTTTCTCCCACGCGTCGTTGTAGATCTCGAGGGTACGCAGCACCTCGTTGTCCCAATCTTTGAACGACATCTTGCGGATCGTCACCCCCTTGCGTTCGGCGATCCGGCGCGAAATTTTGACGATCCGCTCGGGCACCGGCTTTTGCGGATCGAGCCCCCAATACAGCAAATCGCGGGCCGTTTGTAGCCCGCACGACTTCAGTAGGGAGTCGTAGTAGGGCGGGTTGTAGGCCATGTTGATCCCCGGGTCGCGGTCGAACCCCTCGACCAACGCGCCCGAAATGTAGTTGGTCGACAACTCCAACGGACCGATGAACTTGGTCATCCCGCGTTCCTTGAGCCAAGTTGCAGCTGCACGTAATAGCGCGCGGGCCAAGTCGGGTTCATCCGGACACTCGAACATCCCAAAATACCCGGTCTGTTCGTTGTGAAACGCGATGTAGTCACGGTCGACGACCGCCGCGATCCGGCCGATGTCGCGACCGTCGCGCCGGAGGATCCAAAGTCCAACTTCGGCGTGCTCAAAAAACGGATTTTTCTTGGGGTTGAGATAGTCCCGGCGATCCATCAACAGCGGCGGCACCCAGTGATCGTTGGGTGCGTAGTCACGGTGGATGTACCAAGGTACGCGAATATACCGCTCGAGAAGTTTGCGGTCGTCGAGCTTAACTTCGAGGATCTCGTAATTTTGGGCCATCGCAGGCTACCGGATAGCGGGAAATGGATCGCGGAGTCAAGCACACGCGGCACATTCCATGTTGGTTGCAGACACAACGATCAGCCTTGAAATGTGTCCATGCTCGATTCGTTACCACGGCCCGGTCGACGCGACCAACCACGCTCCGACTCGCAGTCAACGCAACCTACCGACGTGCACTACGATTCGCAGTGGCCGTCAACACTGTCGTTGTAACGACGCGGTCGTGATCTATCCGATCGCCCAAACTACGCACAAAGACTCGCGGTCCGAACAGGCGAGGCTGTCGCTCCCCTGGGCCGTTCGACTCAATCACACCAAGCCACCTACTACGATTCGCGCGGGCCTACTGCTCGCCTCGCGATTCGCGGGGCCAAGAAACATGTTCCGATCAACGCACAACGATTCGTGGGGGAACGTTGGCCCGTCGTCGCCACGCTCAGCGATTCACGGGGGAATCTTGGCCGAGAAACGTGGCCCGAAACCCGGCCACTTCCCACGATACGCGGTGGAATCTTGGCCGAGAAACGACTCCTGACACGACGCGGAAGTTGCCTCTCCACGCAACCAAGCCACGCCCCCAGGCCACTCCAGTCACTTCCCACAATTCGCGGTGTCCTGAGACGCGAAGTTGCCTCTCAACGCAACCAGTCACTTCCCACAACTCGCGGTGCTGAGACGCGACGTGGAAGTTGCCTCTCAACGCAACCAAGCCACGCGCGGAAGTTGCCCAAGCCACCGGTCACGAAACCCAGCCACTTCCACAATTCGCGGCGCTGAAGTTGCCTCAAAACGCAACCAAGCCACGCCCAAACCACCGGTCACGAAACCCAGCCACTTCCCACAATTCGCCACGCTGAAGTTGCCACTCAACACAACCAAGCCACGCGCGGAAGTTGCCCAAGCCACCGGTCACGAAACCAAGCCACTTCCCACAATTCGCGGCGCTGAAGTTGCCACTCAACACAACCAAGCCACGCGCGCCACCGGTCACGAAACCAAGCCACTTCCCACAATTCGCGGCGCTGAAGTTGCCTCAAACGCAACCAAGCCACGCAAGCCACCGGTCACGAAAC
>CAZUPD010000157.1:0-18063 GCA_964621785.1 uncultured Nannocystaceae bacterium | reverse complement strand
CGCATCCTCGGGCCCGAACACCCCGATACGCTTATGACGCTGCAAAACCTAGCCGTCACCCTCGACGCGCAGGGAGACCTGAGCGGCGCCCGGGAACGCTACGAGCGAGCGCTGGCCGCGTATGAACGCATCCTCGGGCCCGAACACCCCGATACGCTGACCACGCTGCAAAACCTAGCCCTCACCTTGGCACAGCAAAATGAGCTGTTGCGGGCCCGAAAAATGGTGCAGCGCGTAGTCGATGGTCGAGTACGGAAGTTGGGCACAGAACATCCAGATACTGTGAAGTCTCGGGAGTTACTTGCTCTGCTCGACAAAGCCGTTGACTCCTCATCTTGAGGTTGCGTGGGGTAACGCCACGTTCAACGTGAGCCACGAGCCGATGGACGACGGCGCCGAATTCGAGCTCACGCAGACCGAGAGGATGCTCGGGTGTTGGGAGGTGATCTCCAGGTGCGAGCCATTCGGGTTCGGGTCGGGCTGCTCAATTAGATGTTTATACATCTATAATATTCGGCCGACGGGCTTGCCTGTTGGATTTAGATGTATAAACATCTGTCACACTGTCGCAGGCCCGCTCGTCGAGCAACTTCGACGGCTTCCACTTCCAACCCCACAACGATAACCATCAACGCTACACCCCACGAACGGGGGCCGTCTACGGATGGGCGGTTGCTCTACGAACGGGGCACCTTTCTTTTCGGAGGGTGCCATGTTTCTCGACCTCGAACTCGCCGCCGTGAATCTTCCCCACGGTTTCTACCTCAATGGTCTCTCGCTTTACTACGTGTCGGTGTTGGGCAAGCCGTACCAGCTACGCGATCACAGGACACTCCTGCTTGTGCCTGTGGTCCGTCTTCCGGCTACGGCAGTGTTGCTCCCCGAAGACCAAGAACCGCACGAGCTCGAGCTCATGCTCGCCGAGGCGGCCGACGGCCTGTCGCTCGCGTGGTGCGTCGACGGCCTCTACCGCTATGACCTCGATCGGTATTTTCTCGTCTACGCGGGAGCTGTTTTCAGCCTCGCCCCGTATGTTCGGGTCGCATCTCTTCCGGACCTGTGCAAAAGGCTCGAGGGCGAAGAGTTGGCCACCGCCGAGGCCCGCTTTTTTGGCGAGATCCTTGAATCTACACACGACAACGTTCGCCTGCTACAGTGGCGCCATGAGGCTTAGTCAGATGAACCCACGCGACGAACTCCATCGCCTTGCGTATCTTGCGACGGCCAGCCACACGGATGCGAACAAACGCGTTGAACGCATCTACAAAGACGGGCTCTCGCTCGATGAGCTTGTTTGCTCGTTGTTTCGCCAACTCGCCGAAGAGCTCCATCGCGTTGCGTACAACAAGTTCTCTGACCTCGACAACATCCTGCGAAGCGACTTGACGACGGCCGATAGACTCACGAAAAAAGTTCGTCAAGATCTACTGTGGGAACTCAAACGCACATGTTTGGTCCAGACACTCGGGTGCTTGCCCGCACAGCCACGTATCACGTTTATCTTGTGCGATGTCTACGGCGCCAGCATAGAGCGCGCGGCGGCGATTTTCGGTGTGAACGAGGCGGCGGTTCATGTTCGGCTCACGCGAGCGCGGGGGGCTCTTCGGGATTTCCTCGAACATCAATGCGTGCATCTCGACGGCAAAAACCCATGTACATGCACGGGTCGCCTTGGGGTCGCGCTTCGCAAGGGATTTATTGGCGATAAGCCAACGAACCCGACTCCTGAATTTAGCCACCGCGCAAGATTTCGCGTACGGAGGTCCTCCGAGCTCTACGCTAGCTTGCCGATCCTACGCCCGGATGGTGTTTCGTGACGTCATCGTCAGTCACCGCGACACACTCATCTGACATCCCGCGTCCCAAAACTGGGAAGGGTGTTCACTATCCCGACCTTGTCGGCACCACGGTCGGCTCGCTCCATCTTCTCCGCGAACTCGGGACCGGGGGCCACGCCCGGGTGTTTCTCGGCCGTTGCATGGTGACCGGCGAGCGCTCGGCTGTGAAGGTACTGATTCGCCGCGAATACCTCGAACGCTTCACACAGGAATTCCGACTCCTCGACAGCTTGGACAGCCCGCACATTGTCCGGGTACGCGAGTTCATTTTGCAGCCCGTCCCGCACTACACGATGGAGTTCCTCCCGGGGTTCACACTCGAGACTCATCGAAAAAGCCAAGGCGGAAACCTAACCGTGCCCGAGGTCCTCGGTATCGCGCGACAGCTTTGCGATGCACTCGAGCACCTTCATACAGCCGGCATCATCCATCGAGACCTTAACCCGAAAAATGTGATCCGCCGCCCCGACGGCTTTGTCTCCCTCATCGACCTCGGGATCGCCAAACCACTCCCCCAGTACGGGCTCGGCGAACCAATCACAACAACCCATTTGATCGGTACGAAAGGGTTCATTGCCCCCGAGCAGGTCAATGATCAGCCTGTCGATTTCAAAGCTGATTTCTACGGTCTCGGTGCTCTTTTGTACCGGTTGCTCTCGGGTGAGTTGTACACCGGGTCGAAAGTCAACGTCGAAGACCCACAGATCAGGGGGTTCCTCGAGAACCTCCTCGCGTCCGATCCGGAAGCAAGGTTTAACACCCTCGATGACATTCGCGGCGAGATCGATGCACTCCTTTCTTACACCGGCTGTGTGACTGTCGTCGTTCGACGTTCGCACAACAAATTGCTGACTCTGCTCTTGGTGATGCTCCTGACCATCACCTGCGCCCTATCGTTCTCGCGGGAGGGAGTTCAATCCAGCTCGCACCAACCAGCGGGATTTTCAACGCCCACGGAGCCGGGCCCACCCGCGACGGGCCGCCCGAGTGAATCCCCGACGCCCACAGAACCGGGGCCATCCGCGACGGCCCTCGGTATCGTTGACGCCGACCCCGGACCGATCGCGGAGCTGCCGACGCCTCCACCACGGAGCGAGGTGACTCGGAAGCGCAACGGGAGAAAGGGGAAGTCGTCCCGTAAACGAAAATTTCGGGCGGAGTTGGCCGAAGCGCTACGCACGTGCGCGGCTCCTCCACAACAAATTTCGTTTCGTGTTGCTCGTGGCCGCGTGACGATCGAAGGCCCACAGCTAGCCGTGATAACCGTCGATTGTGTGGTCCCGATGGTTCCGAAAATCGGACGGTTCTCCGGTAAACTTCGCCACCGCTAGAGGTTGCTCATGCAAGCGATTCTGTTATTTGTACTCGCACTCAATCCGGCCGAGCTGACCGACGAGCAGCTGCTTACAACGGCCCGTCAAGCCGGTTCAAACGGACGCCGCGCCGAAGCTGCGGCCGCTTTCGCAGAGTTGGCAAGGCGGGCCCCAACGGTCAGCGACCGACAGGCGATGGTCTACGGCGCTGCGGTTAACTGGCGATACGCGTTCGAAGCATCCCACGAGCACCAGCACCTGTGCGACGGGATCGAAGTGCTTGGCACGGTCGAGAGCAACGTAGCGGAGATGGTTGCACTTGCCGAGTGGTTCGCCTCGACGGCCGCGGGTCAAGGCGTGGTTTGCAAAGAAAAAACCCAACACCAGCCAGTGTCCCTCCTCGAGCTCGACGGTCCGATCGCCGGGGTCGAGGCGAGCGGGGTCGAGGCGAGCGGGGTCGACGTTCCCAATCGCAAGCTATCAGGCCAAGATGAAACGGCCGACCAACACGCAGGCGTCCGCCAGGCCGGCGGCGGGCGGCTCAAGACCGCCGGTATTGTCCTCACGACGATCGGAGCAGCCGGGGCGGGGGCCCTTGTCGTTCAGGCTGGCGTCTACGCAAAACGGCTCGAGGACTATCGGCAAACGCCGAAGTTCGACGCGCAACAAGCTCACGATTTGCAGCGTCTCGAAATCTCGATGACGGTTACCGGCGTGAGTAGTGGTGTTGCACTGGTCGCTGGTATAACCTCGCTGGCGCTCCATCGCTACCAAAGACGGTTGCATGTGCAGCCAACGATCGGCGGGCTCACGATCCGGGGAAGATTCTGATGCGAAAACTTGCATATACTTTCACTGCTACGGTGCTCACCACGGGTTGTTCGCTGTCCGCGCAGGAGTCGGTCGAAAAGTTGCTCGAGGAACTCAGCTCGAGCGGCGAGGACTCGAACGGGGAGACGGACTCGACCGAGGAGACGGACTCGACAACGACATCGGGCCCCGGGCAGCCGTCGCCGACCACGGGCGGGTGGATGACGGCCGCACCTGAAACCACCGGTGACCCGCCGGATTCCGATACCCAGCCGGTCGGCGACGAGATCGAGATCATCGAATTCGAATCGAGCACCTACGGGATGAACCGCGCCGGGACCGTGATCTTTTCGGCCGAAATAGCCGGGCCGGTTGAGCGTATGGCGTTGCGCGTACATCGACCGGGACAGGAGCAGCCGGAAAACGTACCGTGGCCGGTCGGCGATCCCACGCTCGAGTACATCATCAACGGCGACAAGTTCGATGGCAATACAACTTTCGAACTGGTTGCCTGGTCCGAAAACGAAGACAAAGCAACGGCGTCCCTCGACATCTCGATCGATCTACCGCCGCCGGGCACGCTGGACGGGCGCTGGACACTCGAAAGCAGCCTGTCAACTGAGGGAACGGCCCTCGCTATTCGCCCGGGTAAAGGCACCGAGCCAGACACGGTGATCGCCGTCGGCAACGCGAACGATCGGCCGATCTTGGTGGAGCTGGTTGACGGGCAGCTGGTGAAAACCTATCTCGGGAACTCAAACGACTTCGTATTTCCGAATGCGATCGCGGTCGATGGCGATGCGATGTATCTCGCGGGGGCGTCTCTGTTCGGTGAAATGGTGCTGCGCCGGTACGACTTAGCGACAAACACGGAGCTGTGGCGAGGTACCTACGAAGATGCGCGAGCGTTCGACGTGGGTGTTGGGCCGGACGGGCAGATCGTTGCGGTCGGCGAGGTTGAGATCGAGGGTGATTCGCGGACGTGGGCGGCTGTGTGGGCCGTGAGTAACTCGGGTGGTGGTGACTGGACTCCGATCACGCTTCCTCGCTACACAACGGGTGACGAAGCACTCGGATCGGGTTTGCACGGTTTGGCCATTGTCGACGGCCGGGTAATTTCTGCGGGTTTCGCCGAGCAGGAGGTCGAGTTCCAGCGACGATCCCGAGCAAGCGTGTTCGAAGTCGTAAACGGTGAGATTGAAATCCGACACGTCCAGGGCGCGGTGTTTAAGACCGAGGTCTCCGGATGGAATTCGATCGCGTTGACACACGAAGGCCTGCAGCTGACGGGATGGCAAAAAGATCATATCGATCTCGATCCATTGTTGGCGACAATTGGAAGGTTCGGCACCGATCTCAAACCGTTGCACTTTTCGCTTGGGTGGCCCGGTGTCGGGAACGGGACCGCGGGAACCACCTACCAAGTTGCAGCGGGTTCGCGAACCGTTGGCGGGTTTCCTCGATTTTTTGTACAAGCACCTTTATGGCTCGACGCATACACGGACCCCGCAGGCGATTTGAGTGCGGCCAACTCCGTCGCTGTCGACCGCCATGGTTTCGCCTACGTTCTCGGGTTCTACGAAGACGGGTCCCGCCGGCTGGTCCTGTCCCGGTTCTCCCCGTGATCACGTCGGGATGTTGGTGTCGCACAGTTGCGCGAGCATCTCGAGGCCGTCTTCAAAATACGGGGCATAGTCGTCGGCGCATTGGCTACCTTCGATTCGGTGGTTGACATAAAAATGAAGGAACGCAGCGGCGCATAGCCCGTAATTCTCTGTTCCGTTTCCGGGGCAAATGACCGGAAGTTCGCTCGAACGATCATCGATCAGACCGATGAACATGACACGATCCTTGTTGCCCCCTTTCGCCTCGTAGACGATGTTGGCCCATTCGCCGGGCGGACTCGGAACACACGGTGACGCCTGGAGCTCACCCAAGTAGACAACTGCAAGCATCGCGTCATCCCGCAGAAAATCGCCGTTGCAGTCCCACGCCGGTGTGTTTGGGGTTAGAGCTTGTAACATATGTCGCGTTGGTGCCGTAAATTCGCTCTCCGGCACATATCCCATCTGACCGATGCACTTGACCGCGTCAAGCGCGTTCGGTTGATCCGACACGATAAACCGACGACCGTCGAGTGCCCCACAATCCTGGTTTGCCGAATCGATGCCGGTTGGGAAAACCACGCCGGCCCCGTGAGTCGTGGAATCGCATCCCATCACCTCGTCGTTGATGTATCGTTCACACGGAAAGTCCGGAATCACGTCACAGGTCCCCACTTCCTTGCACGGCTCCTCGCAATAGCTAAATCCCCATCCGCCGGCCCCATCAATCGCCATGAAATGCATGTCGAAGCCCTCGAACGTCGTAAACACATCGTCGACGAATTTCGGAAACGCGGCATGAAACCGATCCCAGTGCGTTGGTTTATTCATGTACCAACCCCGATCTATTACAAACAAGAAATCGATCTTGCCGTTACAGTGGTCTTCGCCCTCGCCGAAATCCGGGAGGGTTGTGGTTGACGACGAGGATGATGTTGTTGCAGATGTATCGGTTGTGGTGAGCTCGTCGGTCGAACCCTCGTCGACTCCGGTCGTCGATGTCACGAGCGTTGGTTGTGGCGAATCGCCAGTGGAGGTCGGAGAAAATTCGATGCCTGTCGAGCCGTCAACGGGCGCGGCGGTACAGCCAACTAGTAGGGCGAAGCCTACTATTCGGAGGACACGCATAACCCCTCGAGACAAACACTAGCGTGGCAGTCTTCATCTGAGGTGCACTCTGCAATACACCAGCCCCATTTGGGATCACATTTCGTGTCAGCGGGGCATTCGGAGTCACCCGAGCACGAAACTACACAGCCCACACCCGCGAGGTCATCTTCATCATCTGAGCACGGAGGGATCCCCGCACACTGTCCGATCACAGAATTTACAAGGTTGCGGCAAGATCCACTTGCGCAATCGTCTGGTGAGGCACAGACCTCCCCTGTCTGTCCTTTGCAGGCTGCAGCCCCCAAGATGATCGTCAAGAGTAATGCTCGCACACGCGAACCGTAGCAACCTCGCAAGCAGCCGTCAACGCCGGTTCCATAGGGCGAGCCCACCACCCACGAGGGCTGATAGCCCCAGTCCGATGACGACATGGTGTTTCCACCATGGCGTTGTGCTGGGCACCAACGCCTCGGCCGAAAACGGCATCGAAGTTGCCGGGGGAAGTTCAGGGGCGGGGCTTGTCGGTGGTTGAATGCTGGGCCGTGCTGCGAGCTTGAGCCCCAGCGCGTCTGACGTCCCGACACCCCGTTTGATCAACTCCGTTCGCAAGTCACGCCCGTCGGGGAGTTTTTCATTTTTCGGAACGTCCTCGAGTACGACGAACCGACGATCCTCATGCTCGAGCAATAACATCCGCATCTCGTCCAGCAACTGGGTAAGAGCCGGGTCGGCAAACGCTGCCCATGACTTCCGAACGTATGCACAGATCAGGGAATGGCGGAGATACCAGTGCTGACGCTCCTGCACTCCATCGATAACCAGTTTGGTCTTCGTGTCATACTTGTTGCCAATACATACTGGTTTTCCTACGTGTGCATCGAATGACCCGATAACGCAACCTTGGTTCCTCTCACGGTTTGGGTGGAATGAGTTGGGGCCAGCTCCTGTCAACATATTCCAACCATGGAGTTTACCCCCTATGTTTTTGTATTTACCTCCGTCAAACCAACATTGCCAAGTCCCGACCGCGCACGCGATAGCCCCTTTGTAAAAATTGATATCTTCTTTTGAGGTGCTTTGGTGTCGAACGAGGTCAATTCCAGTTCGGCAATACGTCGCCCACGAGGAGTGAAGGGCCCGAGCATCCACTTTGTAGAGATGCGGGCTATTGTCAAGTTCGGTGACCCAGCTCCAGGCAATCGCTGCGAGTTTCGTCGAGGACACGAGGAAGTCTCCAACGTCTTGAACCGCTCCCTGCTTAAATGCGTTGTTTGCGGTGAAACCTGATTTCTTGAAGTTTGCAACAATCGGCGAGCGGGCAGGGTCGATCTTAACCTGAATAATCGACGTGATTCGATTTTCACCCGGCCAATATCCCACACCACCCGTAGGCACGAAGCGCTGTTCTGGTTTACCGAGTGGATTTGTCGCCCCTGTTTGATCCCCAGGCGCAAGCGCAAACCCGCCGAGCCGCGGGATACCCTTCCATTCGCCTCCCTTGAACCGAGGTAAAAAAATCGGCGTCCAGTCTCCCGTTTGCAACGTCGGAAGCAACCTCGTGTTGATCACGTGATTGTCGAAGTCGCTCCCCGGTTCGCTCATTGGGGGAAATTCTGCATATGCATTCAAAAGTTTCTGTAGGTCGTCCTCCGCGTTTTTCTTCTTAATACTCTTGAAAGCATTCGCCAACATGATCCCGAATCCGACAATCGCGGCCGCGGCCGCTCCGACGGGCCCCATCGCACTAAGTGCACTCATCCCAACCGCGTAAGCAACACCCTTGACCGCATCCGCGGCGCCCTTGCCCTGAATCGCCACGCCGAGTTTCTGATACACCCCCTCATCGCTGAGAAATTCGGGGATGCTCTCGAACTGCATCACACTCTCGAGTGCGGACGTATTCGATTTGAGAAACCCGTATGTCCCCAGGGCATCGGACGGGAGCACAATTTTTTTGATCATGTGCATCGTCCCGGTTTTCAGGTCGGTGACATTTTGAAAGTTGACTAGGTTGAGGTTCACAGGCGCCTCGGTCCCATACGGATCGATCGATGGATCGGACAGCGAAGCCGCGATCACATCGTGCGAGGGGAGGCGGCTTTGAAACGGGGCGTATAGATCCATCCCGGCAAACAGGTCCTTGAATTCCTGACTTGTCTCGTCGATCAGCATGTTCATTCACCTCGCAGAATCCGCCGCGCCACAGTTCTCGAACCTGGCCATGCACTCGCTGACAACAGGGTCGGCATCGTATCCGTATCATTGAGGTCAATCCCTGCCTCCTTCGCCGATAGCTCGACCCGCGCCCGGACCTGCTGATATGTCCCACTCTTGATCCCTTCGGCCGTGAGCAGAGCGCCGTTTGTCCATCCTATCAAAAACTCGGTGAGACTCTCGACAACATATCGCCTCAGTAACTGCGCCATGTAGTAACTCGCCGCAAACAGTGACGCACGCGGGTGTGACAACATAACTTCCGGTCGTAACTCGGTTAACGGCGAGTGCCGATCGTTGGCCCCCGCCCACAAGAACTCAGGGCCATACAGGCCGAAAAGCCCGCCCTTGCCGAAGTTTTGGGCCTGTTTTGCAAATTTCAGCCTGGCGAGACTGCCCGCGTGATCGTAGTAGTTGACTTTCGACTCAAGCACCGCAATGCTGCTATCGTCGCGATAGCCTGTGTTCCACCCGGATTCCATGTAAGCAACCACCGCGGCGAGTCGCGCCAGTCCGGTGATACGACTGGCCTCTTCCATGAGGAGAAAACCCGCCCGCAAGTTCTCGGGCGTCTGACCCCAGTTCCCCTCGAGCTCACTCGATTTGTCGGATAATTCGCTCGCAGTGGGTAGCGACGTGTCGAAGAAGGGGGGCTGTTCGCGTGTTGACAAAACATAGTACCCCAAGCCAAGACCGAGGCCCGCGACGCCGAGGCCCGTCGCTACCGTCGCCCAGTTGACGCGTTTGCCCGCGGCTTCGTTGGTCACAGCGTGGAGTGCTTCAATACTATCTGTGAGGTTCACTTTACCCTCCTATGAACTCGCGTGTTAAATCTCAGCCCGCGTGTTGTTACTCGACTTCCACATCATATTCTGCGTTAAGCTCATTCTCCGCTCGAATCACGATTTGCAGAATGAATACCCAGAGCTCCCGCCACGGCACGTGTGTAGGGTTGGTGGGGTCGAGTCGGCCCGGGGGCAGCTGGTAATTCATGTGAAGAGCAACATCGGCCCAATATATGATCGATAGGCCGAGCTCGGGGTTGTATTCAGCGAGCGGGCCGGGCAATGACGTCGTGAACACGGAATCACCGACCAGGGTGTACACCGTGTTGCCCACGGCCTCGAGCTTGTTCTCGCTGATATCCGGCTTCGGTAGGTCGTCCTCGATGAGCAGGTCTCCCCAACCTGCGAGGGGTTCCATTTCTCCCCCGTCGCCTCCACCTTCGTCAACGTCTCCACCGCCTTCAACGTCGTCAAACCCGCCCGACATTCCCGAGCCTTCGCCGGTTCCGACGCCTCCACCCGATCCGCCTCCAATGCCGCCTCCTCCTTGACCTTCGCCGCCTTTGCCGTCTTTGGACTTGCCCTTGTCGGTCCCGTTGCCGCTGGATCCCGAGCTCCCCTGTTTACCGTCACCCTCCTTGCCCGCTTGGCCACCCGAGCTCGCATCCGTCCCGTCCTTGGTCTTCTCCGTGTTGCTCCCGCCGTCTCCTCGCTTGTCTTCGAGGGGGCCGGACTCCGGTCCGCCGTCCTTGGTGGTTCCTCCGGGCAGGCCACCGCCACCGCCGAAGATCGACAGGCCCCAACCGCTGCCGCTTCCACGGTTTCGCATATACCACCACACTGCACCACCGACCACAACGCCGGTTCCGACCAAGAATCCTGTGTCTTTTATCAATCCCATGTCTCCGCCCCCTGTTACAGTGCTGGCTAGAACACTTTCATCTTCTCGATAAAGTCATGGATGTTGTACGCGGACGAGTCCAGCTTTTCAGGGAGCTCGATCCCCAACTCCTGACTTTTTCCTTTGAGATACTCGAGGTACTTCTTTAACTCATTGTCATCTTCTTCAATCCATACTCCATTGAATGCTGCCATAACATATAGCGTTTCCCCGGACGTGTCCGGTTCGTCGGACAGGCCAACGAGCCATATCCCGGCACCGAGAGCACTGACACGCGGCTTTAGAATAACTTTTGGATGGTAGTTCCAGAATGGTGTAACCAGCTCTCGCTTGTGGTAGTCGAAGACGTGGAGGAATTTGGTGCCCGACATTGCAAACAATCCACCTACCCCGAAATTAGCAGCTTCTCTGTGAAATTTCAAAGTACCGGGTCGATCATTGAATTTTGAAAGTGCCTTCGCGGTCGCGGATGTATCGTGAAAGCTCGGGTCAAAATTCGACCCCTCGAAAGCGACAACCGCTGCAGTCCGGGCAAGTCCAACAACACCACTTGCCTCTTCCATCAACATAAAAAGCGGTCGGAGCTCCGCCGGTGTTTTCCCCCAATTTGTCTCGAGGTCAGCCCCGGGCGACAGCTCCGACTGTGTGGGCAAAGACCCGTTAAGGCCTTCCCGAGAGAACATCTGGTATCCAACTGCAGCCAAGCTGAGACCGAGGCCCGCACCGATGGCAGTGAGTCCCCACGGCCATCTAGGTTCCTCGGATGGAGGAGTTCGCCGGGTGACAGCAGCAAGTGCCTCAATACTTTTTGTGAGTTCGTCCATCGTTATCACTCCGTGAACCTGCGCAGGCCTCGGTTGCCGACGTTGCTAGTGAATCCGCCGCGATCCCAACTGTGCCGAGAGGTCGGCAACCTCGGCCCGGAGCTTTTCGATCTCAGACCAGGCATTTGCCAGACGCAGTGTTGTGTGGGTGTTGACGGTTTCAGGTTGGCTTGAAACCTGGACAACACTTGGCGGAACCTGCAAGGGTGAGCTGTACTTCTGTATCACAGAGTCGAACTGATCGCGGTCGAAGACTTGGACGATGCCGAGCGGACCCTTGAGCCCGCTTGCAAGGTTCGGTTCGCGAATCGTCGTGGTGTGAGAGGTCTGGAGCTCCCGCTCGGCAAGGTGCACTGCATCCACCAGGCGAGCGATTGATCGACGGTTCACCCACAAGTTAATGATGTGCTCATCCCCAAATTTGTCGCACAACCAACGGACGACGAGGAATGTATTGGTGTCTTCTACTTCTTCCGCACGCGTTCGCGGCTGTGGGTAACGTACACACAAAACATCACTTTTAGAAGTGCTATCGGTGATTTGTGCATAGAACTCTTTATCCACCTCTACCTGCAAGCTCGACGATCCGTGCAGGTTCGGAACAAACAAAGTTGCCGTGTGGTTGTCAAACAATATCCTCCTGACTTCCCGCGTCGCTCGTAACACCCGGAGTTGCGCAAGTTTGTCACGCGAGAGGTCAACGCCCTTGTCATACTCAAAATGAGTGATCGCCCAACGTGCGAGCATGAAGTCACCGGCAAGTGGCGAAATGGGTCGCGTCGACCTCCGAGGTTTGGATTCGAGTAGGTCGTTATTGTGGCCTTCGGTCGACTTCGGCTCGGTGATTGGGATAACGATTTGTTTGAAAATTTCATCCACAGTCTCGTGGTCCAACACGGGTTTGTTTTCGGCGCCGGTGGTTTCCTGCGGGGCTGGGTCAGCGAATCCGTTCGTATGGAATGACGTCGCCGCTTCCGGGAACTTGAGTGCGATTCTCGGCCGTTCCTCGACTGGCTCCGCCCTCGAGACATCCACGACCTCCGGGATCTGGTCAACCTCGGTTGTACCGTCAGCGTCGGTATCCCCGTCAGCGTGCTTGTACTCCGTGTATTCGTCGGTCTCCGCTTCTTCACGGTCGCGGATACCGAGCAGGGGAATGTTGAGTTCGGCGCAGATACGAACGAGTGTGCCCACGTGAACGCCCGTCGACCGCGATCGAAACAGTCGGTCGATCGTACTCCGGGCCAGGTCCGTTTTCTCGGCCAGCCATGCACGCGAACGGTATTGGGCCGTCATAGTTCGTTTGATTGCCTCAACTTGGGTTTTGAGGAGTTCGCTAGCTTGTTCTTGTTTGTACGAGTGACCTTCGTACTCGAGTCGAGCAATCAGTTGCTCGAAGGACACTCGCGAAAGCGGCATTTCGTCAAGCTCTCCACGGTCGTCGCTTGCAACTCGCATCATCGCAGAAATCTGCCGCTCGGTGGCCGACCTTGCGAAACGCTCAAATCGTTGGGCGACCTGTCCCACCGCCCAGTACAGAAATCTGTAGAGGGCTGGGACAAGTTCAGCATCCTGCGAGCTCTTCGTGACTCGCATGAGTTCGGACTCAAGTTCTCGCGTGGTTTTGTGGACTTCGCGAAGAGCCTGTGCCACCCCCTCGAATCCCCAATTGGCGGTTTCGTTGATTTGGACCAGTCGCGGGAACTCCTCGCTATTCAAGCTTGCGAGGTCAAACCCCACACTGTTCGCGGCGTCGACAACTTCGCTAAAAAACTCTGCGCTCCCCTTAACTACGGATCGCGCTAGGAGTTCCGCTAAAGTTTCGGGTACACCGAGCTCGCTAAACATTACGACGAATTCTTTTTGCCAATTTCCAGTTTCCACAACGTTCCTCCCTTAGAGTTCCCACAAGATTTTTGGCCGTTTGAGTCGACCATCGAGAAGTCGGTGATATTGCTCGGGCACGCCTTGGGCGACCGGCAAGCCGAGGGCCTTCGCCTCGGTAAACGTGATTGGGTTTGCGTGTGACGTCGCCCCGCTCGTCAGCCGTTCCACCGCCTGGGCGGGAACGAGTTGCGAGACAAGGAGTCGAGTCTCCTCGTATGCCTTTGCGGCCAGGTCGGCCATGAGAAGCGTTTGATCGTCGATCGCATCGGCTGTTTTTCGTTGCGACAGCCGGATAAGATCGGCGGCCGCAAACCCTCCGATTTGAGGATCGACGGGCCCCAAAACCGCACCCTCGCCCAAGAGAATCTGATCGGCTGCGATGGCCACCATCGTCCCACCGGAGAACGCAAACGCCGGAATACATGCCCGTACGCGCCCGCGGTCGTACTCCCTGACCGCGTGGACAATCGGATCGACGGCGGCCAGGTAGCCCCCGTATGCATGGATGAGGAGATCAACCGGGCCCGTCGAACTACGCAAACACGCCAGCACTTTGTGGGTGTCGTCGCCTGTGATGATTCCCCTCGGCGGGACGATGATGATCGGTCCGGCCGCGGGTAGTTTCTGGGGCACGGGAGCGGGGGCGTTCGACCTCGACGAGAATAGCTCCTGCAGGGCGAAAAACACCCCAGCCATCCCGAGGCCTGCGAGTCCCCAGTACATGACGTTTGGCTTGTCAGCCATCGCGTTCGTCCTTTGTGAGGCGAAGCCCGATGGCAAAGCCAAACAGAGCACCGAGAACGAAGGCACTCCCGGACCACATCATAGCCGTTTGGAACAGCTCGACCTTGTACTCGCGTGTCATGCCGTCCTCCTCATCAAAGCGGCGAGTCGCTCCGGGTTCAGTTTTTTGTCGTCCCACGCGTCGCCGACCCATGCATCACGGTCCATGTAAAGAGTTGCGACGAGTTCGCGTAGTTCGTCATGGTTGCCGCAAGCGACTGGGTACACGTTGTTGCCGGGCTCATGGATGTAGAGGATTGCTACTTTGCTTCGAGTGCCGGAAACAACGTGTGCCTGCACTCGTTCATTGAGATGCGCATATTCGTAGCGAAAACGCTTTTTCCGTTTGATGTGCCAGGAAATCGGTTTTGTCTGGGATTTGAGTGCATTTTCGGAAACATCGTCATAGAAATTTAGTGTCGGAAGTTTTCGCCAACTCTGTATCAATTCCCCGAACCCTTCATCACCCAAGTGCCAGTAGTTGTACACGAGTGCGAGCGCATTCATCGGAGACATCATCCCGGCAAAACCCAGCTGTTCGAGTCTCCGCGACAAAACTGCTAAGAACAGCGGGACCGCTCGATCATCTGGGAATTGCTTGATCCAGCGATTTTCCACGCGCTCCGGAACAGAGCGCGGATGAGATTTTAGCTGTGGTTCATCAGGGGGTGGATACCCTGGAGCTGACGGCTGCTGTCCGTCACGAATCAGAGCTGCGAGCCCTCGGGGTGGACGTTTTACGTTCAGGTACCCGTTAAGGATTTTTTCGAGAATTGGAATCTCACCGGGATCCGGGAGCAGTTGCCCGTGAAACGTGATCACGCGATTGAGTAAAACCATCACGCGGTGATTGAAGCCCTCCCTCGAGATGGTAAAAGCCGCCCGCTCGTTCGCACGTGCTCGATCGATCGCGTCGAGACCATCGTCAAAATCCATCCGTTCGACTTGGTTGGGGATACCCTCGTGGCAATGGAACTCGTCAACGATCGCAAAACGATAGGAGTATTCGGTAGCCTCAATAGTCTCCCGAGTCGGACCCATATCATTTTGAAATGGGTTTTTGAGTTCGGGAAATGGCGGGGGCGTGACAGACGAAGGACGGCCCGCAGCAAGCAAATCTCTCGCTTGCTCGAGGAGTTCTTCGTAGGGGCCGCAGGCAATCACAACAGATGCCCCGCCTGGGGTCTTTTTGAGAAGAACGCTCACACCCGAGGTCTGCCCGCGCTGAATTTCGAGGTACGTGGAGTCACCGAGGATCGCTGTTTCGGAATCCTCGCTTTGAATCCATTTTTTTCGCGGGTGAGCGGCTTTTTGTAGACTGAGTTCGATGAGTGGCGTACCAATGTACTGACCTAGCCAATTCGAGAAACCGGCGTCACCGCGGTCCCAATGTTCCGCCACGAAAAACAAGCACTGCGCTGGGGTCAACTTCGGAAAAGAGTCCCTGTGTTCGACCGTTGCAAGCGCCTGCAAGTACAGCCCACAGAGTCGAACGACTTGTTCATCTTCTCCAAGGCCCTCGAGAAACGCGAGTGCTTCGCTGGTTGCCGGGCCATTCGTGCGAGGTCCGACCGACCGCGCGGCCTTTTTCAAAAAAGAGGGTCGCGCAATCGCGGGACTAAATCCTTGGGCGATTGCAAGTACCGACCGAACCGACGCAGGTTCCGGGTAGTACGCCTCTTCGAATTCAACTGAATAAGGAATCCTGACCAGGTATGCACCCTGAGTCATCTTACTCATGGCGTGGAGTCCCGCGGCCAGTGCTCGGACGAGGGTCTCCTGTTGATCGAAGAGCAACCAGTATTCCGGGGTCGTATATTCATCCACGACGACGACGATCCCGTTGCGTCGTTTAGGCTTACTACTCATAACGAGGACCTCCCCGCCGTCGGTGATGCAGACGGCCGATCTGCCGGTTGAACTCCGATTGAGCTTGTTCTGCGTGGGTCTCTCGCCGCGCGTGGTTTGTGTAGCTTGGACCGCTAGACATTGGCCCAAACCCTTGATCCATCCTCACGCCTTGCGCCTGGTGTCCGTGGCCCTGCATGTGAGTGGAGTTCGCAGCAGCGTGCTTTGCGTCGAGGTGCCGGCAGACGTTGGCGAGAAATCGAATCACCATCACAAATCGCGGTAGCTTTACATCATCTTGCATCGTTCCCCCCTAACTCCCCAGAGTCTCGTCATTGCCCTGATGCTGTATCGGCCAGGAACCCAGAGAAACACCGGGCGCCCGGGCGTTGCGACTTCCTCGAACGTCTTCCGGTCTTCCCGCTTGATTTGTGCTTCGCCGAAGAATGTCGTTATCACCAGGGATTGGCCGGGTTCGAGAACCTCCAAGACCACCGCACCCTTGCGGAGACTCAGCGGCTCGGCGAAGTACTGTGCATTTCGAGTCTCGAGCATCCACATGGTCAATCAAGCTCCCTTCGCCTTCGGGCGGTAGAAAATCAACCCGCCGACAAGTCCAGCCGCGAACGCGATGCCGATACCTTTGGCGAGATTTGAAGACGTCCACGATGATGATGTGTCCGGTTCGACAACCGGGCCCTGGGGACCCTTCTTGGTCTTCTGCGCGGGCGGGTACCCTAAACGAATCAGCTCGGCCCGGATTGCGGCCTCGGTCGCGGGGCCCCATATTCCATCACTCTCGAGTCCTAGCTTTTTCTGCGCCTCGACGAGGGCCGCCGTGTCGAGTGCTTCCCACACGCCCGACTTTGCGGGGTTGAACCCCATCGCAGCGAGGGCCGCCCGTATCTGTGTCCAGCTCTCGATAGTCTCTGGTTGCCCGGCTGCACGCTGTACGTAGTTGGTTGGGTTGAGCAACCCTACCGGGGGTTCCTCGCCCACGTACCACGGAGTGTTTTTTGTCCGGCCGTCGTCAACATAGGTTTCGAAATGGATCATGCCGTAGCTACCGAGTACCCGGCCGATCGGGGCGCCTTTCGCAATTAGCTGACCTGTGCGCAGGCCCCATTCTTCGCCCGACCCGCGGATCGTGCCGCCAAAAACAAGGAACAGACCTGTTGTCGTTCGCGCGAAGACTGCTTTCGCGGCGTTCGACCAATTGCGATCGATTGCGATGATTTCGCAGTCTTCGGGGGTGACAACGATCGCCCCTTGTTTTGCGTTGATGAGATCAACACCACAGTGGAACCGCTTGCAGCTGTTGGCCGGACAGTTGAACGGCCGCCCACCGCCGAAACTCCACTCTGCAAACTTTGGTTTTGTGTCCGGTAGCAACCAGGTTGGTTGCGGGTCCCCGCCGGCTATTTCGACCTGGCGGACGCGTGTGAATCGAGTTGGCATCACACATCCTCCTGGCGGCCCCACCAAAACGCGGCGGCCTGTTGCAGTGCCTCGGCCGGGTAATTGGTGGTGCGATAATGCTGTAGATACAACCGCCAACCGGAGATCGTCGGTGCGAGGAGGGCACCAGTCCCGAGCTCCGATCCGCGAACGAGTCTGAGCGACTGGTCGTCGGTGGCGAAAACCGGATACAGGTTCTCGTCATCGGTACGCAGGAACTCGATCAGATGCTTGCACACCTGCGGCCACGCGACTTCGACGAATTGATCGGCGGCGAAGTGCCAGCCGAGCAGGTCGGGCCAGGAGGTTCGCGCAAGTTCGGGGGCGAGCTCCTGGGCGTGGGCCACGACCTCGTGCACGTCGGTGTCGGGCCACTCAACCGGAGTGTTCCCGGGCAAGTTCTCCGACGTGATGCCGAGTGCTGCGACGTCATCAACGGTTGCAGCTTCCCAGGTGGCCCGCCCGGCGTGGCGGATGCCGATGACACGCCGTCCGTCCTTGATACCGAGCCGACCAAACTCAAACGCTTGTGGGCGCGTGTGATGGATTCTCGTGACCCGCAACCCCTCAAACACCGGCATCGATCCGTCGAGGGGAACGAGCGGCATCACGTGCTCAATTGGAGCCAGCCAGCGCCACCACGGCCAGATCCGCTTGTCGATTTTTGCAATCTCCGTCATCAGGCCCT
>CAZUPD010000156.1:0-18112 GCA_964621785.1 uncultured Nannocystaceae bacterium | reverse complement strand
ACCTCATTTGCTGAGGTTGTGGCGAAGGCGATTCCGGTTCCTCGACGCGCGACGACAACCCGCGTGGCCAGCCGGGAACCCGGTTTTTGCGAGTGATTCGCGGCCAGATAATCCGGCGAGAAGGTTGACGACTACGGACGCACCGAAGTAGCCTCATGAGCACTAGGGGGCGACATGTCTCAACGTCAAAAAATGAATGTCGGTCGACGCCAAGTACTTTTTTCTCTCGGGGCTGTCGCATCGTTTGCAGCCGTCGGGGGCGTCTCGGCCCAGGCCCAAGCAAAAGCTCCGGTTCCGAGTGAGCCGCCGCCGGCCGAACCACAAGCACAGCAACCTGAAGTTGTCACCCAATCGCCACTGGGTGAAGTTCTTCCCCACGGTGCCCGCCTGGGCTCATGGATCGTCGAGCGTGTTCATCCCGTGACGTTGGGTGCGATCCCCGTGGTGATGCGTACAACAGCGGGTGAACGGTTCCAGGTCGATATTTTGGCCCGCGACTATGCCGACGGTGCCGCACAGGGTGTTGCAAATACATCTAAATTGAGCCTGTTTGTCGCCAACAACGGAACAGGTGTATCGGCAACTTCTGAGGTACAAGGTCGTGGCGCGATGATTCTCGGACGCTACCTCGCACTGCGAGAAGCCCACGGTCTCGCCGTCCCGCCGCTCATGACCCATGCCGATCGCAATGCCCGGTACCCCCGCGGCAACTTCATGGCGTGAATCAACGATCTCCGATGCAGGCGCGCAGTCGATGTACTGTGCGCCTTTCGCTTGCCTGCAATAATCACTGTCGCTTCTGTGCCCAGGAAGGTCTCGCATCCCTTGGTGCACCGGATCCCCGCGAAGCGCTTCGAGCCGGGCGGCAGACCACCGACGAAGTCACTCTCACAGGTGGCGAGCCCACGCTTGTCGATGGCGTTGAAGATATAATTGCTTATGCACGAGAAATCGGATTCTCACGCGTGGGGCTCCAAACAAATGCGCGTGACCTCAAAGCGACCCGTCTCGAGCAACTACTCGGTGCAGGGCTGACCGATCTCCATCTTTCGATCCACGGCGCAACGGCTTGTGTCCACGATTACCACGTCGGTGTTGTTGGGGCGTTTGAGTCGATCGTCCAAACCATGCAGGCCGCCGCGCGGATGCGTGTACCGGTGGTCGTCACCACAGTCTTGACCCGCTCGAACGCCCGTGTCCTTTCGGGGGTTCCGAGATTGTTGCAACAGCAACGGGTGATGGGTTGGATGATTCGGATCGCCCGTGTCGCCGGGCGGGCAGCCGCACGATTCGATGCGACGGTGCCACGCTTAGCAATGGCGATCCCCTCGGCTCTGCATGCGATGCATCTGGCGAGGCGATTGCGTCTACCGGTGTTCTTGGACGGTGCTCCGCTTTGCCTCTTGGGGCCATACGCAACCCGAGCCATCACTGGCGATGGTTTGCGTGCCTATCCAAACACCTGTAGCTCGTGCCAGGCGCGTGTGCAGTGCCCAGGGTTCGATCCGAAATACCTCGATCGTTTCCGCGGGGACGAAGCGGCCGTTGCCGGTGCTCCCGATCTAGCGAGTCTCGCCGCAAGACCAGGCCCCGAGGCTATTTTGCGAATGTTCGTCGGGATTGGCGAACTCTCGTTGACTCCCGAAACCAAGCATCAGACGACCACCTATCGCGAGGCTCGCCACGCGTTGCCGGTATTGTCGTAACCCATCCTCCGAAATAAATGTGCATACACCTTCGATGTCGCTCGTTCCCTCCGACTTGACGATTCCAGATGCTGGCTCACAAACGGCGCGGCAGGTGCTTTCAGCAGCGATCCGGCGGTTGCTCGCCGACCTCTCGCGATTGCCGGTTGGACGGGCGCGGCGCGAGGTTCAGCGCGCCCATCAAAAATTTGCCCGACTGCTGGCTTCAAACCTTCGCAAACATCCCGGGGCGGTCACGAGTGTGCTCCGACGTCCCAATGTCGCGGCTCTGATCCGGTGCTTGCGTTCGTGCCCACGTCCGGGGATCGACATCGACGATCTGCTGATCGAGCTACACGCAACGGTGGTGGTCGAACTGGCAACCGCCGGGATCCTCGATGGCGCAACTCTCGACCTTGTACCATCAACGATTGTGTGCCTCGGTGGGCGCCAACGGCTGACCACACCGCCCGAGACGAAGTCTGTCACCGTCGAGCGCTGCGGTGTTTTGTTTGTAACACCGAGTGGTCGCCAGCGCCAGGACTTTTGTCCGGACGAGCAGGTCTTTGCGACCATCGCCGGGACCGAAATTGTCCTGTCCCTAGCGGACAACAATCCTCTGTCAGACTTCGAGGCACATCCGGACAAGCAGGGGAATCAGATCGACCTGGGGGGGCGTGCACCAAGCGAGTGGACGCGGGTCCTCGGGGAAGCACTCGAATGCATCGGCACACACCTTCCCGATCTGCGCCACGAAATTGAGTTGTATATCCACCAAATTATTCCTGTCGGGTTTGACGCACAGCGACATCTTTCGGCCTCATACCAGGAAGCCATCGGTACGATCTATCTGACATTGCACCCCCAGTCGATGACGATGGTCGAGGCGGTGATCCACGAATTTTCCCACAACAAGATCAATGCGCTGTTCGAGATCGACGCGGTGTTGGAGAACGCCTATGCGCCGCTTTTTCGCTCGCCGATTCGTCCCGATCCGCGGCCGTTGCATGGGATTTTGTTGGCAGTACATGCATTTTTGCCAGTCGCGCGACTCTACGAGCAAATTTTGGTGACCCAAGAGCATCCGGATGTACGTAGGCGTTTTTCCCAAATCGTGCGCAGCAACCACGACGGTGCATCGGTCCTGCTTGAGCATGCCGTTGCAACACCGGTCGGCCGGGGCGTACTCGACGAAATAGCCCGCTGGGATCGTCATTTCGCTAGCTGAGTTCGACATGCTCTGACATGTCTACATGTCTGTATATGCAAAAAAAGAAAAGAGCGAGCTCGTCAGCCCGCTCTTTTTCTTTTTTGCGTGATGGTCGATCAGTTGTCGACGCGGCGGACACGGAGGCGGTATGCACTGCACGTGTTCGGGCTGTTGACGCGGAAAACACGGACATACACCTTGTTGGGCCAGGCAACGTTTGCCGTGTAGATACTGTCGAACATGGGTGCCGGTCCCGGGTTGATGTCCTGCGAGCCGTAGACGTCGTAGAACCACCACTCGAGCGCGGGTGGATTGGTTTGGTTGACACCGAGGTTTTGCGACCAAGCCACCGCTTCACAATCGCGGTAGACCTCGAAGCGGTAGTCGCCCATGCCCGGTCCCTCGTTGACGTTGAAGCTGATTTCAATCTGTCCGTTGGTCGGACGAACGCCGCCGTTGTTCTCGGGGAACTCGACCCAGTACCAGTCTTCGCGGCCGGCACCCTTGCCGTTGTCCATTTGCGGAATCACCCCGAGCACCAGGTCCTCGCCCGCGATCTCTTGACCTTCGCCGACGACTCCGAGGTAACCCGGGATGTCGTCGCTGCACTCTGCCAAGCTGAAGTTGCGCGAGGTGCCTTCACACTCGCAACCGTTGCCCGGATCTTGGTCGATATCGAAGTACTGCTCGAGGCAAGCGTTGATCTTACAACCATCTTGCCCAACCTGCTCGACATCGCAGACCCAGCCGTCAATCGGGTTGACGTTCTCGCCATAGGGAGACTGCGAGTTCGGGGGCGGACACATTTCGTCGGCCGGCAGCGGATCGATTTCGCCGGCACAGTTTTGTGCGAGCCCGTCGCAAAGCTCGACCGCGTCGTCTGCACCGACCCCGGCATTGTTGTCGTCGCAGTCCGGTCCGGATTTGTTGTCGTCGTAGACATCGCAGTCGACCCAGAAATCGTCCGAGTCGTTGTCAACACAGTTCGCGCAACCATCCATGGTGTAGTTGTTTGCGTCGTCGTCGCAGGCGTCGGGTTCGGGGAAGGCGTCGGGGTAAGTGTCGCATCCGACCCAAGATCCATCCATGTCGCCATCGACACATGTCGCACACGACTCTTCAGCCCATACGTAGGGATTGTTGTCGTCGCAGTCCGGACCGTTTTCGCAGTTCTCACCGTAGCCGTCGACATCGCCGTCGAGGCAGTCGAGGCTTGTGGTTGCGTCGGTTTCGGTTGCGTCTGTTTCGGTGGTATCCGAGTCGCTGTCCGAAGTCGTGTCCGTCGTTTCGGAATCAGAGGTGGGGTCGGTCGTCGGGCCCTCGGTCGTCGGATTGGTCGTCGTGTCCGACGAAGATGAATCCGAACCACCGTCCTCCGTTGTCTCCGAGTCCGTCTCGCCGTCGGTCGTGCCCATCGATGTCGGGGCCGTCGTCGACGGATTACTCGTCACGGTAAAAGTGTCAGTTCCAGTAGACGAATCCTCATCGCCGCCACAACCAATGAGGACGAGAGACAAAGCTAGACCGATGTGTGTGGGTGCGAATCGAGAATTGAACACCATCACCGTTACCCCTCCACGTGTATGCGGGACCTTCGCCAGTGTACACCGCGGGCAAAAAAATTGTTGCTCAATCGGTGTTTTTACCCGGGCGTGCGGGGTCGAACGAGCGCGGTCTGTGTCTGAAAAATCGCCAGAGCCCAACAAAATGACCCGTTTTGACGAGCATGAGCCTAGAAGCTCCAAAACGTTGGAGCTGCGGCGTGGATTGGCACGCCATACCGTTCTGCGCAACATAGGCGCGCCATTTTCGCGCTTGGGTAACTGTAGTCAATGGTTACGCACGTTTGTTGCGTCGTCTGCAACCGCTCCGAGCCTGTGAGCGAAATTCGAATCACCGTGTTCGAGGGCGCTAGCGGGCAACCTGACGCCGGGCCGCCAGATCTGCTGAGCGGGCATCAATCCGAGCCGCGGAGATCGCGTGGCTCGACCGTGGCGAGCATGACATCGATCGGGCGGTCCGGCAGGGGCAACCACGGCTGGCTCGCAACCGGATCCAAGTGATCGATGTGGATCGGTGTCAGGTTGTGCGCGCGCTCGAAAGCTTCACAGGCCGACGTGCCTTCCGGGGTCGCGCACAGCGAACTGCGGTAGTACAGGGATCTGGGAGACATCCGTGTATGAGCAAGTTGTTCAGCCGAGACGCGCTGTGTCAGCTGTCGCCCGTACAGGGGCAGGACCAATCCCCGGGCTCCTGCTCGTCCCAGGTAGTACAACGGCGTGTCTCGGGGGAGCTGTCCACTGTCTCGCCATTCACGAACGAGATTTGCCTCGGCGACATCGGTCGAAAACTCTGTCAGTGCGGGACGGCTGAGCATCCCGACACACCACGTCCAGACCAGCAGGAGTGCAGCAAGCCAGGTAGCGAGCCTACGTCCGTAACACGCGAGTAGTCCAGCGACACCCGAGAAAAGTGCAGGTGCAAATAAATGCGGGTAGGCGACGCGAAACCACAGCGCGTCTCCGCGGATGAAGTTGGTGAGTTCGGCGATGTAGCCCGTCAGCCAGATAGCGAGCACACAGGTGACCAACTCCTGAATCATTGCTGTTACATGTATTTTCTCGCTAAGAATATTTTGACGCCGGTGGATGGCCCAGGCGGCGACACAGCACAACAGGACACCGGCGAGGAGCCACAAACCACCACCGGGAACGTAGGCGAACTGAACCGAGGGGGTCCAGGTCGTGCCAACCGGACCTTGCAGGATCGTCGCCATCGATGGGCCGGCCGTCAGTCCGACTGTGATGGCGATAACCCCGGTAGCGAGGACTGCTCGCCGCCATCCGTGACCCACCGCCAAAACGGCCACGGGGAGCGTCGCAGCCGGAATCCATCCGAGGGGATGGATTCGCGCAGCCTGAGCCACGAGCAGGCCCGTGCCGACGAGGCCAAACCAGACGCAGCGATCGCGCGGTGAATCGTGGCGAGTAGACCTTATTAAGAGGGCGGCGGCCGCCATCAGCAAGCTGAGCATGATCGCGAAGTACGATTCACTCTGGGCGGCGCGAGCCATCCACGGATCCACAGCAAATAGGAGGCTGAGCAACCCGGAGCCGATGTGCCCGAGCCCGGCCGCGCGCGCGATGATCCAAGCCCACAGTGGGCATAGAGCTGCGAGGACCGTTTGTGTGAAAAAGACGCGGGTCTCGGCGATGTCGGGGGCCGAAATCGCGGGGAGACCAAAGACTTCGCGATAACCCGGCCCATAGCCTTCGATCCCGGGATGTCCAAACAGGGCGTACTCGACCCACAAGCCACCGTGCCCGTTTTGATGGAAGAATCCACTTGGCTGGCTCAAGAGCCAGAACACCGCGGTAGCGAGACAAATACCGAGGGCCAGCCTGACCTCAGCCAATCGGAGTCGATCTTCGGATGGAGCTGTCAGGCGGGCGGCTAGCGCACACATTCCCGCGAGCACGAGCAACCACGGGATGGGCCCTGGCGTGGATGTCCTTTCGGACACTTCTTTTCGAGCCGTGCCGGTGGCATCACCTGCTTGGGTGTGTGGTTGCAGGGTACCGGCCGGCACTTCTAAAGATGGATCGGCCGCGACACAGGCG
The DNA here is from genome assembly GCA_964621785.1 of uncultured Nannocystaceae bacterium. Lineage (GTDB taxonomy): Bacteria > Myxococcota_A > Polyangia > Nannocystales > Nannocystaceae > JACKDW01. Next base: position 11,597 of record CAZUPD010000156.1, on the reverse strand, counting down.
ACGACATGGTCGAGCGCAGCTTGTAGCTGGGGCGGTTGTTGCTTCCAACTGGGGAAATTGCCAATCGGGGAGATGCCGATATCCGCAACCGAGACAAAGCCGCGCTCGGCCTGTCGGTTGAGTTCGATCCGTAGCGGTGGCTCGGTGTCGACTCGGACGATCAGTGCACCCGGTGGACATGCATCTGCATGGAGATTGCCCTCCAGCCGTGCGCTACACCGACTGACCCACTCGACCTGTTCGTCTCGACATGTTGGATGTACCGAGGCTTGGACCATGCTGGCGGGGAAAACCAGCAAAAATAGGGCGACGCCCGTCCATAGCGCGATCCAAAAGACCCGATGCATCCCTGCTGTCCGGCGCTGACTCAGTCCGTCTGCTCGTCACCCGGTGAAAAGCAGGCGCGCAGCCTCTGCTGCAGTTGCTCGCGCCCTGTTTGACGGTCGGCGATCTGTGCTTCGATCGCGAGGTTGGTCGTCATATCGGCGAGGAGTTCGTCGACCGCGAGGTTGGCGAGCGCTTCGATCTCCTTGCCGTAGCGCTCGCGGAACCTGGCTTTTGCAGCATCTTTGAGTAACTCGCGAAATGCCTCACGGGTGACCGATTCAGCCTCGGACAACAAAACCTTGCTGAGCTCGAGGTCGAGAAACTCGGGCCCGCCCTTGCCCGAGGGTGTTTCTCCGCGATCGTGCGCATCATCCATAGCCTGAGTGTACCAGCGCGGGCTCACGGAGAAAACGGATTGCAGTCGAGGACGCCGACATCGTCCTCGCTGCGCGGCTGCAATTTGCGGTTATCGAACGAAAAGAAGTGGACACCCGTGATGTTGTCAAATGCCTCCCCGACTGGACAGATGTTGTCGAGCCCGGAGTTCTGCTGCGCATCGCTCAGTTGGTCGTCGATCCGCAGCCCCCCGGTGACGGAGAACTCGTCGTAGTCGTTGGGATCGTCGGGGTTTTCAACGGTGATCTGGACCGGCCCGGTACTGACCAGCATCGACTCGTAGGGCTCACCGTTCTGCTCGTCTGCGAGGACGGCCGGGTCGACTTCGATCGGCGAGAACGGGAGAGTTGTACCTGCATCTTCGATCAGCACCAGCGGCCCGGTCAGCTCGGTCACGGTGAAGAACTCTTCGTAGGTACCGACCACGGTGACCCGGTTGCCGACAGTCACTCCCGGGGACGATGAACCTGTAAATACAAATAAGCCGGTGAACGGATCGAGGGAATCATCCTGAATGTGGAAGCCACGCGAGTTCCCACTGTCCGGGCGCACCCCGGTGACATACGCCCCTGCGATCGTGACCTTGGTGCCGATGTCTGGATGGTCTGGATGCATCGGGTCGCGCAGGGCTGCGATCGACGTGGGACAACCAAACGGGCCGGGATTGCTGGTGTCGGGGCAGACATCGCAAACGTTCCCGTGCTCGTCGGCATCGTCGTCGGCCTGGTCGGAGTTGGGATCGTGGGGGCAGTTGTCCGATCCGTTGGGCACACCATCGCCATCGAGATCGTTGGCGTGGGCGTGCTCGCAATTATCCCCGTCCTCCGGGAGCGGGCAGGGGTCACACGCATCACCGATCCCATCGTTGTCGTCATCCCCTTGGGCGACCTCGAGATCGCGGATCGGGTTGAACACGGTCGGGCAGTTGTCGGCATCGTCGGTGATCCCGTCACCGTCACTGTCGACGCCAGCCTCGATCGTCCCGGTGTACTCACCTGGCCGTGAGGGCAGGCAGGTTGGTTCCTCCATCGGCACGCCGCAGGCGAAAAGCGGGTAATGGGCCTCGATTGCGCTGCGAACTTCGGCGAGCGTTGTCACCGGGATATCGCGGTTGACACAGGCACGCTTATCGACCCCACAGACATCGAGCGGCTCGCAATCTTCCCCGCTGAGACCGGTGATAACAGCATCGTCTCCGTACAGGATTTCGCCGCCACGCAGGACGAGGATGACATCTTCGATCGCAGCGCCGATCACCGCTCGGTGGTCGAGCCCTGCGGTATCACGATAGACGGAAATATCGCCGATGTACCCGCGCTTGAGCATCCCGACAGCCTGTTCAGCCCCGGCCGCGAACGATGCGTTGGTCGTCACCATCTGCCACAGTTGGTAGTCGCTGAAGTGCTCGCCGAGATACTCGCTGTTGTACTCGTCGGCACATGCGAGCTCGCGCAAAAGGTTGAAGGATCCGGTTGCGACCCAGTCGGTTCCGAGGCCGATGGGGATTCCGACGTAGTCGAACAGCGAGACCGGAGCTGTGTTGCCATACAGAGAGATATTGGAGCGGGGGGACCACACAATTTTGGCGCGGTCGGCCTCGATCGTTTCGGTATCGATCGCCGTCAAAGCGATTGCATGTACAATCGAAGTTTGGGATGCGACGATGTCTTCGGACCCCGACGCTGTCGTACACAGGAGTTCGTTGCGGGCCGCGAGGTTGATCCCCTCGGAAATATGGGGCACGTAGGCATCGAGATTGGCGATGTCCGAGGCCAGAGTGCGGTCGTTGCCGTAGTTACAACCATTTTCGATTTGCATGCCGTCGGAGTCGTCGAGGGGAAACGTGTCGCTGTCGACCGTTTGGATCGGGAGTCCTTCGAGGTCACTCGAAAAATCGAGGTTTCGTAGCAGACCACCCCGGCCACCCGCACTCACGGTCGACGTCGCCCCGGACATGACAAACCGCAGCTCGGCCCCGTGGATCTCGGCTGTGTTGGCATTGCCTTGGACGGTCAACTGTTGGTGCCCATTTTGCCCTTTACGCCAGTCATGTCGGTGCTCGTAGCGATCGACCCCCTCTCCGATAGGTCCGTTACGGACGAACGTGATGTGATCGTGCAGGTTGATAAGTCCCGGCGAAATCACGCCGTCGGCACACTCGACCACCGCTGCGTTGGCCGTCTCCGGCTCTTGATCGCAGTCGCAGCCGACACATGCAATGACCCCTCCTGGGTTCACGAAGACTTGACCGTTGCGGTAAACCTCGTCTGGGGCGAGGACGGTGCCACGCAGGAGTGTCCCACCGCTCCCATCCTTTGTGACGATACAAGTACCTTCGCCAGGCGGCTCCAGAGGTTCGCCCTCGCAATCGATCGTTGCAGGTTCATCAAGATCCCACCCATCGGTGTCGGTGTCGGTGCCGTCGGTATCGGTCTCGCTATCCGTCTCGCTCTCGCTGTCTGTCTCCGAATCGGTTTCCGAGTCGGTTTCCGAATCAGTTTCCGAGTCGGTCGGCGACGTGGTTTCGGTGTCGGTGGTTTCGCTCGGATCGGAATCGGACGTCGGGCCGGCCGTTGTTTCGGCTGTCGAGGAGGAGGGATCGTCTGTTTCGGAAGTGGTCGTTTGTGCATCCGAGTCTGTTGCGTCGACCATGTCGTCGGAACACGCGGATGTGAGCGGGAGCCCCATGAAACACAGGGCGGTGACGAGGAGGGGCGTATGTCTCACAGGCAATATGGTCCGATGGATGTGGTTCGCGCACAATCGCCAACCTGTCGAAGTCCGGCCAGTCGGATCGTATGTTTCCCTGCGTGTGCAAAATCGTTCGTGCGGACGATCTTCGATTTTTTAAAATGATTTCAAACGACTATCACAACGTGTGGAGATGCACTTCACATGGGATCGCCGGCGTATGCGTGGAAGTGCACGAAATGTGAATTGTTTGTGACCTTATGCGAGTTCGCGCAGATGGGGTGACCTACCGGCAAGACCGCACGGCCGGTACGTTCACTCGCACACGATGTTGAACTTCTGCACCGTCCGTTCCTACGCTCGCCTCACCTCCGGACTCGGGCTTTGTTTCACGCTCCTGCCTGGTTGCCAAGGAAACGACCAGGCGACCGATTCCGCGATTACGTTCGGTTCAGACGGTTCGAGCAAAACCGGCTCGACGACAGAAACAGAGACCGAAACAGAAACTGGTAGCGATACAAGTTCGGACACACAGACGACTGGCCCCGATCCGCGCCCGTGTAAAACCGACTTCGACTGCCAAGACGATCCGGACGGCCCGGTCTGTGATCCCGATACCGGCGAGTGTACGAAGTCATGTTCGCCGGGACAGACGGCACCTTGTTACACCGGACCTGCGCAGACCGAAGGCGTTGGTATCTGCCGAGCGGGTGAGCAAACATGTGCCGCGGATGGCACTTGGGGCATCTGCCTCGGGGAGGTGTTGCCGGCATCTGAAACTTGCGGCAACGACATCGACGAAAATTGTAACGGAACTGCCGACGAAGATGCCGACGACGACAACGATGGCTGGGGTGCCTGTTCCGGCGACTGCTGTGACACGGTGAGTGGGGCCTGCAGTGACCCACAGTTGGTCAACCCTGGGGCCTACGAAGTCGACGACAACGGGGTCGACGACGACTGCGATGGCGACATCGATGAACTTACGCCTGCGTGCGGTGCGGGGTTGATGAGCAATTCGAATGATCCCCGCGATTTTGCCCGGGCCATGGATCTGTGCCAGATGACGGAGGAACAGCCACAGAGTCCAGAAGAGACGACGTGGGGATTGATCGACGCCCACTTTAGCCTGGCTGATGGGTCAGGTCAGCCGGCCGCTGAAGCGCGCGCGATTCGTCCGGATTTCGGTGAGGTCTTAGTCCCCCAACGCGACGTCAACATGGTGGTCCTCTCGAGTGGTCACGCGGCCGCAGTTGATCAACAAAATCCGGGATACGTCGGCTTTCAACCCGGCCAAGACCACGAGCTAGAGAGCGATGTGCCGGGCGAGTGGTTGGCGGCAAACAATGGAAAACTGCCGAACCCGGAGGGGTGCGGCGAGGCGATTGTCACCCAAGCCAACGACCCGATCATGTTGACACTCCGGATCCGCGCCCCGACCAACGCGAACTCGTTTAGTTTGGCGATGAACTTTTTTTCGGCCGAGTATCCGGAATGGGTGTGCAGCATCTACAACGATTTTTTCGTTGCGTTGATCGACAGTGCCTCCGAGAACAACCCTCCAGATACCAACATCGCGATCTACGACGATGGAGATGTGCATTGGCCTGTGGGTGTGAACCTCGTGAAAATCGCGGATGGACTGTTCACACAGTGCGAAAATGGGATTGTCGGCTGTGTGCCCAACATTCCGCAATCGAACTACAACGGGTGCACGACAGCAGGCCCACTCGCCGGAACAGGTTTCGATACACTCGACCCGTCCGGATGCGGCGAAGGCAAACCTGTCGGAGGCGGCACTGGTTGGCTCACAATGCGCGGAAACGTCGTTCCTGGTGAAGTGTTCGAACTTCGGCTCGCCATCTGGGATGCGGGTGGGCACATCTTTGACTCGCTGGTTCTACTCGACAACTTCGAGTGGTCGGTCGACGCTGCAGAGCCAGGGATCGAACCGCCCCAATAGTCGAGATTGTAATTCAGAGCGGTACGGCCGGTCGTTTTTCGGCTTCGCAATCGCTACTCCAGTTGCGGAGTCGGCATCCGACGACGCATCGATGGACGCGCACCAGAGCGGCGATGCTCGACCATAGGGGCTGAAACGATCATAGGTGCAAACCGGCCCCTGAGTCCTGCCCCGGGGATGTGCGCAGGAACAGGTTGCAGGCCTTGTTTTATTGCTTTGTTTTATGTCCTATAGAACATACGATCATGTCGACACGTGCTTCGGGCATCGCGCGGGTCACCTCACCGTCCTCGAATTCGTCTGATCTTGCCCAAATTGACGCCGGAGATGGAAGTTGTCACAAATCCCCTGTCGCACCCTTGCTTCAGGTGACCCATAGGACATGATTTGGCTGATCTGATTGGGATCACCCATGTATGTACAATATGGGGCACTTTCGGACCGAGAGGCCCCGGGTCTACCCCATGTTTTCCCGTATTCGCTCACGACTCTTTGTACTTGCTAGCCGCACACCGGTGCTGCTCGCGGCTTTAGCTGTGGGTTGCGTCGATCCTGATCCCCCAGAACCGACCGATTCCGGCACGACCGACTCAGACACCGGCGAGCCCACGGCGGGTCCAACGATGTCGGACTCGGGGGAGGGATCCAGCTCCGACTCGGCGAGCTCCACCACGACCGAATCAGAGACCGAATCAGAGACCGACACAGACACGACGACCGACGGGACGACGTCCGACGTGTGCACGCCGATGTGTGTCGGAGATTCATACGACGACTGCCAAGGCGAACCGGAGCCCTGCGAGATCGGTTGCGGCAGCAATGGATGCTTCGAGGTCTGTGTACCCGGCGAAACCATCTGCACCGGCGACACAGTCGAGGTCTGCAACGAAGATGGCGACGGTTGGGAGTTCGACAAGGTTTGCGACGAGTGGATCGGGCTTGCCTGCGAAAATGGTGTATGTACAGGTTCTTGCGCTGAACTCCCCGGCACCAACGCGCAGGGATGCGAGTTTTATCCGACGGTGACGGCCAACATCATCGACGATGCTGAGTTCAAGTTCACGGTTCAGGTTGCCAATCCCCAGCCTGTTTCGGTTGAAGTTGCGGTGCACCATGGTGACTCCCTGATTGAGGGTCCCTTTGAAATCCCGCCCAACGCCACCCAGACCATTGTGTTGGATTGGAACACCGAGCTGAAGGCGACTGAAGACTGGGAGTACTCGCGTGTCGTCGAGAACGGAGCCTACCGGTTGCGTGCCAAGGCCCCAGTACTTGTCTACCAGTTCAACGCCGAAGGCGGCGGGGAAGGGGCGGACAGTGCCGAGAGCAACGACGCATCCCTCCTGCTTCCGACCAACTTGCTCGAAACGAGCTACCACGTGATGTCATATCCCTCGTGGCCGGATCCCAACAGCAACCTGCTGATGCCCGGATTCTACGCGGTGACAGCAATTCATGATGGTACATATGTCGATTTGAGTACCTTCGGTGCAGATGTCGTAGCCCGGCCAGGAGCGGGCGTAGGAATGAATGGAGAGGGCGGGGTGATGTTGCAACGGGGCGATGTGCTCGAGGTGTTTTCTGGGGGTACGCTCAACGCTCCAGGGCACCTCTCGGGCACCCGTGTGGAGGCCACCAAGCCTGTGCAGGTGATCGCGGGACATATGTGTACCGGCGTCCCCTTGAATGCAGATACATGTAACCACCTCGAGGAGTCGATGTATCCCGCCGCGTACCTCGGGAAGGACTACTTGGTCGTGCCGCCCGCCACCGATGGCAACCTCGATACCGCGCGTGAACAGGAAGTTCACATCCTTGCGGTCGAGGATGAGACCACGATTTGGATCGACGAAGATCCGATGTTTGTCGATGTCGCAGCAGGTCAGACGATTGTGTTGCCACCCTCCGTCGAACCCCACCGGATCCACAGCAACCATACCATTGGCGTACAGCAGTTCATGCGCAGTCCGGCCCCGGGAGAGCCAGGTGCGCCATCAATGTTGCACACACAACGTATTCCCACGACGTCTACAAAGTACTATTTTGCCCCGCCACTCGGATACGACCACGTCTTCGTCGATATCCTTGTCGCTGGTAAAGACCCCCACGACGTCATGACCGAAGGGGCAATTCTCACGGATTTTGTCCAAGTCGGGGACCAGGACCTTTGGTACACCCGCTACGAGATACCGCCAAACCTCTATCACGCGGCGAACAGCTTCTACTCGATCAGTCTGTTTTCCGTCGTTGTATACGGCGAGTCGACGCGGGGAAGCGCGTGGTATCCGGCGGGCCTCAAGTACACGTCGGGCCAGCCAGGACCCTGGCCACCGGAGCGTTATACTCGTTAGCCGTTGTAGTTTCCTCGGTAAGCCGCGGCGGGAAACCGTGAGTGTTCGACGTTCGTATATACAACTCGACACCGCTGTTTTTCCCAGGTAAGATGCCCTGTGATGACAATGACGGAGGCTGTTGAACAGTTGTCTGGGGCTCCAGCCGGCGTTCCGCTGGTACTCACCTGTGAACATGCATCGAATTTTTTGCCGGGCCCGTGGCGGTGGCCGCCGAGTGATCGGTGGATCATCGAGACCCACTGGTCCCACGACATCGGAGCCGCCGCACTCACCCGTGAGCTCGCGGCAACTCTCCGAGCTCCTGCCGTTTTGAGTCGTTTTACTCGCCTACTGATCGATCCAAATCGCGATTTAGACGCGCGCGAGTTGTTTCGCAGCCAAGCGGATGGAAAGTCGATTGCACTCAACACCGCGCGTCATAGCGATGATGAACGGCGACGCATTTCCAAGTATTACCGACCGTACCACGCGGCGATCGAGAAGCTGTTGGTAGGGCGGCATCGACGCTGGCGCGGGCTTGTTGCGATTCACACCTTTACGCCCGTGTACGAGAAGCAGGTGCGAGACACCGAAATCGGCGTCTTATTCGATACCGAGGAGGCCCTCGCACGCAAGGTTTTACATGTCCTAAAAGACTCCTACAAAGTTGCCCTCAACGACCCCTGGTCGGGTGTGGGCGGGCGACATGCGTACTCGCCGTGGTACCACGGGCGGGCCGCGGGACTACCCTGGATCGAACTTGAGGTCCGTCAGGATATCAGTGGCGACCCAGAGCGGCGTCGGCGGTTGGTGCCGAAGGTCGCGCGCGCCCTCGAGCTCGCGTTTGAACCACCGAATTGACGACGGGGGGGACATTTTCCGAAAGTCGCACCATGCACAAACCGATCACGTTTGGCGCGCTCGAACCGTGGATGCGTCCGCTTTCAGAACTCGAAGGGACCCGCGCCTCGGCGAGTCCGCGAGCGCGACTCGATGCTGTCTGCGACGGCGCACGGGCACTGCGGCACCGTCTCCTAGCTGGTCCAAGAGTCCTGTACTATCAGACTTTCAACTTGGCAAAGATTCCGTATCCCCGTCGCTATGCGCTTCGAGATGCATGTACACTTTTCCTGCCCTATGTCCATATTCTCAACCGGTTGTTCGTGATCCAATTTCAAACGGACGACGGCGTCAAGACCCTCCTCGGAGAGCCACTCGACCGACTCGGGAGTGCAAAGACTCCGTTTTTTGAGCGATTGTCCCGTGGTTTTGGCGGGCCGGAGGCGCCTGTGCCCAAGCTCCTGTGGCCGCCCTGTGGTGTGGTCGAGGCATGCCTGCAGGGCGTGGGCATCGGGCTCGATCAGGTCGACTACATCACCTTTGATCACTTGCATACACAGGATATTCGCCGGTGGCTCGGCACACCCGACACCCCGGCTGTGCTGCCGAATGCAAAACTCTTGGTGACACGGGCCGAGTGGGCGATCGCGCAGGACCCGGTGGGATACCAAGCGGACTGGTACCCTCCGGACGGAACGGTGGGGGTGCCAGAGGACCGTGTGATCGCCTTTGAGTGTGACCTCGACTTGGGCGGTGGCCTGTGTCTGGTGCGCACGCCCGGCCATACCGATGGAAATCACTCCATTGTTGCGCATACACCTGATGGATTGCTTGTCACCAGTGAAAATGGTGTATGTGCAGATTCGTATGCACCCCAGCACTCGCGGATCCCGGGTTTGCGCCGGTATGCTCGCCGGACGGGGATGGAGGTGATCCTCAACGGGAACACACTCGAAGGGTCGACCGACCAGTACCTATCGATGATACTCGAGCGAGAGCTCGCGGGGCCCTGTCCGCAAAATCCCAATTTCTACAACGTGTATCCCTCATCCGAGCTCGCTCGCCACTTTCTCTCGCCGGGTCTACACCCGACGTTTTCGTTTGGCGAACGCCGCTACGGCGAGCCCGTACGCAGTCAGTAGGGACGCGTTTCTCCTGCTTCCGGAGAAATATTGTAAATACACGGCTAACGTTTTTTGCCGAGGGCTTTGTCGAGTTCGGCTGCGAGTTCTGGGTCCTCAGGATGAATCATTCCGTCACGACGCCACAGGATTTTTCCCTTGGGGTCGACTAGAAATGACACGGGGTATCCATTGAGACGCAGACTCCGGGTTGCGCGATTATTTGGGTCGAGCAGTACAGGAAACGCAAATCCGTAATCATCGACTAATTTGCGAACCTCGGGCTCATCTCCGGCCTTGTCGATATTGATGGTGACGACCTCGAATCCCGATGGGCCGCGCTCGCGGTGGAGCCGGTCGAGTTCGGGTAACTCTTGGCGGCACGGCGGGCACCAAGTTGCCCATACATTGAGTAGGACAACCTTGCCGCGGTAGTCCTCGATTTGCGCGTAGTCACCGGTGAGTAGTTTTCCGGTCAACCGCGGGACCGGCTCGCCCGGGACCGATTTGGAGGTCGCAGGGGCTGGTTCTCCGACGATCCCTTTGGGCTTGCCCTCGCACCCACCCGTGCCCATGGCCAAAAGGCCAACGAGGACGAGAGGCCGGGCGTGGAAACGTTCTGCCACGTCAAGAGGATAGCAGGCGGGATGGGTCGCCCGACGTCTTACCACCGCGCTTGGGCAAGAAGGAAGAAACCCAAGCGGTTGGTGACATTTGCGTCTTGGAACACACGGACAGCTCCAGCCTCGACGTCACTCGTGCGCACGTATTTGGTGCGGTTGTGGTCGAGCGTGTAACGGAGCTCGCTGATCACCACAAAGAACGGCGCCACGTCCCACTTGAGCGTGAGCTTGCCGGAGAGGATGTCGAGCGCGGGCTCACCGGTTGGCAAAATTTCCTTGTCATCCCACTCGCGGATCACAGTCGTAACGTTGTCGGCCGTGTAGGTCGCCGGACGCTTGTACGCAAAAATAACGCCCGGTGTGAGGCGAGGGCCCTTGAAATAGTAGTCGACACCACCGGCGACAAACCACTCCGGCCGCACAGTCGCCCCTCCGGGAAAGGTCTGGTAGGGGGCGTAGCCCGGAATATTAAAGGTGATGAAGTCGAGGTCGCGGTAGACAAAGTTGGCGTTGATCCGAGTCTTTTTGATCCGGACCTTGCCGAGAAATGCACCAGCCATTGCAGGTACAATTTTTGCTTGATTCGGGTCCTCAAACAGCAAACGCGACTGACCCAGTGCGGTCCATTCGATAGCGGCCGACCACGCGATTTTGTTGTTGTAGGTCTCCGGTTGGGTCAGGTAGATGGTCGCGTTGGGGCTGTACTTGAACAGTCGGAAGTCGATCGAGGTACCGATCGGAAGCCCCTGGTGGAAGGTCAGGCGCGTCGAACCACCAAAGCTGTGGACGATCTGCCCACCGGTCTCGGGGAAACTGATCCCCTGCGGGGGAAACGAGCCACTTTGAAAGTACCCGCCGTTGACTTCCCATGACAACCACTTGGTGAACCCGATACCAAAGCCGCCCATCCCGGCGTAGTAGGTCTGGGGTTCGTTGATCTCGAGGTTGATCAGACGGGCAGTCTTTGCACCTGCAAACACATAGCTATCACGACCTGTCCCTACGTTCCAGTCGTAGCGCAGGCGCATACCCGGAACCTGTCCGCTGTTGTTGGGGAAGATACGCTCGCCACCCCACGTGATGGTGTAGGTGTAGCCGAGCAAGAACCGCTGCGAGTCCATCGGAAACAGGGTCAGCGAGACGTGGTCCCCGTTGTAGTCGCGGGGTTTGATCGACCAGTTGAGCTTGAGGTACGAGCCGTCGTCGCCGATGACGGTTTCGTTCTTCCAGGTTTTCTCGTTGATCCAGTTTTGCATCTCGAGCACGAGGGCCGCCTCGACATCGAGATGCTTGAAGTACGACG
>CAZUPD010000155.1:0-18257 GCA_964621785.1 uncultured Nannocystaceae bacterium | reverse complement strand
GCCAAACTCTACCAGGTTCTCGCCGACAACACCGATGGCGTGCTGCTCCACGACTTTAGCGGCGACGAGGTCCGCTCGCTCGCCGTCACCGGCAACGGTCTGCTCGCAGCGGTCAACAAGTTCAGCACCAGCGGTCTGAGTAGCCTCGACGCCCTCACCAAAACCCTGAATCGCACAAGTCTCATCGGTCAGGATGCCGAGGGAAAGGCCGGGCACAAGTCCGAGGAAGTCAAGGCCAGCGGCCGTCTCTACCACGTGTCGATGGGTACCCGTTTGGACCCTTCGCGCGCGGGAGAGGCAACCTGGGAAGTCTGGTTGGGCAAGAGCAAGCAGTATTTCACCTCGGTGGTCGCCGGCGATCTGGCCGGCACGGCCTATGTCTCATCCTCCTACGCGGGCAAGGTCTACCGCGTGCGTGGGCGTCGCGACCGATCCACCGTCAGCGACTTCGATGAGCGACAAACAACATCGCTGTGCCCACTCCCCGACAAGTCGTTGATCGCGACCACCGGCGACGGGGCGGCCGTCTATCACCTGTCCCAAAAGACAAAGCCCAAGGCCGCGATCTACCGGACCGAAGTCTTCGACGCCGAACAACCAGCGACCTACGGCCAGCTGATGGTGCGGGGCAGTGGCAACTTCTCCGTCCGCGCACGCGTGGGTCCCGGCGAGGAGCCCGACAAACGATGGAGTGGATGGCAAACCGTCCAGCTCAAAAATCGCTCTGATGGTCGATGGGGCCGGGTACAAGTGGCGAAGCGTCGGTTTTTGCAACTCGAGTTCACCCTCGGGTCACCCGAGGCCGAGGTCCGCGAGCTCAAGGTCTACTACTCGCCGGAAAACCTGCCCCCCATGGTCAAGGCCGTCACCGTCGAAACACCCGACTTTGAACGCAGCGACGACGATGAGCCAGATGCCGAGGTCAAGATCAAGTGGCAGACCGACGCCCGCGACGACGACGATCTGGTCTATTCGGTCAAGATCCGCCCCGAGGGCAGCGCCGACGACCAGTGGATCAACCTGGGCAGCTCCGACAAGCTGCTGACCAAAACCAACCTCGACTTGGAGCTCGACAGTGTCCCCGACGGCACCTACGAAGTCGAGGTCACGGCCAGCGACGAGCCCAGCAACGGATCTGGACGGGCGCAGACCGATAAACTTGTAAGTGCACCATTTACGATCGACCGCTCGCGGCCCGCGATCAGCAAGCTCACGCACCAGGGGACATCGGTCAAGGGCACCGCCAGCGACACCGGAAGCTTTGTCCACGATGTCGCCTACAGCCTCGATGGAGGTCCGTTTCGCGCCGCAAGCCCGACCGACGGTGTCTATGACTCGCCAGAAGAGGGATTTTTGCTTGAACTCCCCGCTGACCTACAACCGGGGAAACACCGGCTCACGGTGCGAGCACGCGACGCATTCGGCAACCTCGGCAGCTCGGCCCTGGTGATCAACTTCAAACGCTCGTAGCCGTAGCGGCGACGTATCGGGTCGTCCCGCAACTGCGCTTTTGAGATTGCCGAGCACAAGAGCCGGCGCAATTGAGTTGATATGCATCGAACCGACTAGTCGAGCTTCGCCAACATCGCGACCACAGCCGTCTCAACCCGCAGGACCCGAGGACCGAGCGACCATAGCCTGGCCCCCTCGGCGACAAAACGATCGACCTCCCGCGGGATCCATCCGCCTTCAGGACCAATGATCAGGGTGCGCGCAGTCGTCGATACATGGGGCCTCTCCACCGTTCCTGTGGGATGCCCGAGCAACACCTCGGTCCCGGCCACAAGTTCGCGGTAGCGTGACTCAAAGAACAGATGGAGTTTGCGGTGGTACTCGATGGTTGGGAGCCGAGTATCGCGGGCCTGCTCGAGTCCGAGAGTGAGATGCTTGCGCGGACCATCGCCCTGGAGTGCCCGCGACGTCCAGTAACTCCCCTCCACCCGGGCGGCGTGGACAAAGACAAACCGCTTGACTCCCATCGCTGTCGCCTGCTGCAGCACCTTGTGAAAGGTCGGCGGCCGCGGCAGGGCAATAATCAATTGTACAGGCAAGGGACTCGGTGGTGAACGGTCGAGCTCGAACCTGATCTCGAGCCGCTCCCGATCGAGTGCCGTGATCGTCGCATCACCTGTCCTTCCAATCATATTTCTAACACCCGCAAAAATCGTGGGGGGCGTATCTCCGCCGTCGTCGACGAGACCGACCTTGAGCCGGTCCCCGACAGTTGCCCGCACGATCTTGCGTACGTGCTCGAGCCGCCGACCGCGAACGATCGCCGTGTGTTCGCCGGTGAGATCGGCAAGCTCGAGCAGGAGCAGATTCATCGTCGACGCAGCGGCTCAATCGCCCCGTGGCGGATCGTCGCTTTCGGCACCGGTTTCGTCCGTACCAGTGTCCGCCGCACCTGTGTCCCCCTCGCCCTCGCCCGGTTGCTCCTCGCCTTGACCTTCACCTTCGCCTTCGCCTCCGCCTTCACCCTCGCCTTCGCCACCTGCGTTCTCGGGTTCCTCTTGCTGCTCTTCACCATGTTCATCCGCTTCGGGAGGTGGCAACGCAGGCCGGTCGACCCCCGGATCTTCGCGCTCGTTTTGGTCCTCGTCCTTGGGATCGTCGGCAGAAGCCGTCACACCATTGCGATCCATCGTGTCTTTTTTGTCGTCCTTGACCTCGGGCTTTTTCGCCGCCGGCTTCTTGGCGTTTTTCTTTTTGGCCTCTTTTTGGCGTTTTTTCTTCGCCTTGTCGGCCTGCTTTTGTTTTTCGGCCTCTCGTTTTTCGCGGCGTTTGTCGACTGCCGACTTGGCCGCGTGCGGCATAAATCGCGGGCGGCGGATCGAGCCGTAGAGACTGTAGGCCAGCCAGCCCTCCTCATCGCCCTCGAGCCGCGCCTTCTTATCCGCTGTCTGTACAACTAAATTGAGCTTCTCACTTTTTTCCCGCAGCGTTTCGGTCAGGAAAAACTTGAACTGCAGGTCGACGCGCGACTTGCTGAACGGATCCCCGAGGGTCATCCCGCCGGAGAGTTTTGCCTCGAGGTCCTTGCTCGACGTCTCGATCCCCTCGGTAAACGCCACCCCCTTGGCGACACGTAGCGTGCCCGCGAGGCTGCCAAACTCGATCTCCGGGAGGGTAATCCCCTCGGCCATCATCCCGCGATTGACCCCCGGGAGATACATCAGCGTCTCGCCATCCCCGACGGCACACTCGTTACACGCCAACTCGATCGTGCCCTCGGCGTTGACCCATTTGTTTTCTTTCATCACCAGGTCGACCTTGAGGCCAAACAGGCCGCGCATGGGGGCATTCACAGCCTGACGCAGTTTGGGCACCTCGTACAGGGGCAGGTCGCTGACCTCGAGTTGAATCGACGATTCAGACGATGAACTCGAATAGAACGCATGAATCGTTGCATCATCAATGGATGTGTCGATCTCGATGCTGACAGTACCGATCAGCAGGGACAGGATCGAGACATCGACATCGACCTCCTCCAAGTAGAAATTCTCGGGGATCTGGCCTGGTCGGGAGGGTTCGTAAATCCACGTCACCTCGCGAAGGGTGGCGCCACCGAACGGGGAAATCGACACATCACCGACATCGATCGCGTACCCGGCCTTGCGCGCTTCATGTCCGATCCGCCAGGCGATCGCATCGGTCGGGAGGCTGACCCACGCGGCAAACAAAAACACAAACACAAACAGGGCGATATACCCGACGATGCGCTGCAGTTTCCGCAGCACCTTGCGTCCGCTCAGACCCTTGCGTTTGAGCCCACCTGCCCCTGGAAGTTTGAGCTTCAACTTCATCACGACCCTCCTTTGCGTTTACTATCGCTGGTGCTTCGCTTGGTATCGCTGCGCTTGCTGTCGGTTGCGCGCTTGCTGTCACCACTGTCGGCCCCATCCTCCCCCTCTTTGGCATCCCCGGTGAGGGCATCGCGACGCAGTTCCCAAGTCGCCAAATCGATCTCCGCCCGCAGCCGGTCCTCGACATGGTTGGGCGAGCGGATCATCAGGCGATTGGTGTGGATGATGTGGCCTTTTTTGGTCTCGGCCGCCTGCAAAAACTTGAGCAGTTCATCGAGGGTGACATCGTTGAGTTCGAGCTCGTACACCCGTTTGGTAAGCCCTCCCCCGAGGTCGAGCGCCGGTTTTTCGAGCTCGTTGCGGTGGCGGACCTCGCCAAACGTCTTGGTTGAAGCCTGCTCGGCTTGATAGGAGAACGACAGTGTCTCGGTGCCGATACTACTCTCCTTCTTGTCCTTTTCGGCGATCTGCTCCGTGTACATACTACCTTTTCGCTGGATCAACTCGATGCTGCGCTTCATGGCGGCGATACTCTCGCGCACCTCGCTGTAGCGATCGTGGCGAACCAAGAACAGCAGCGTGGTCGAAACCAGGAAGAACACCACCACCAGCAGGGCGATTAACTTGCGTTCACGCGGGGTCAGGCGGGCCAAAAACCCGCGGCGCATGGCAACTCGGGATGTCATGATTCCACCTCCACTTCCAGCGGCCGCACGTAGCAATCGTGGTCGATCTCGACTTCAAACACCTTGCGGTCGTTTTGGTCGAGCACCCGGCCGCCGTCGAGGACCTCGTTGATACATGTAATTGCAGTGAGTTTGCGTTTGAGCCGCTCGCGTGCCGAGGTCCAGTTGGCTGCGGCCTTAAACTTGATCTTGTTTTCACGGATTTCGATGTTGACTAAGTGGAGCTCGTCATCCCAGGTGATGCCCGCGTTTTCGTCGGCCGGGGCCGTCGCAGCATCCATCCCTTCGTCGTCCATCGGCATCGGAGCGCCGGTCGCAGGATCGACCCGACTGCCGTCTGCGAGCGGTCCCCCGGCGGCGTCGAGCGGGGCGGCAGTACCGTCGAGGGCTACCGGTGCGCCCGGCATCACCAAACTCCCATCACCCGCGGCCGCCGGTTTGGGGCCGTCTGGCGAACAGGCTTTGACAATCGCTGCCAACACTTCGACGGCTCCGCGCTCGGCGACCAACTTGGTGAGGTCCTGTCCCTTCGCACCGTCGAGCCTGGCTTTGATGTCCTCTTCGCTCGTCAGTGTCTCATCGAACAGTTTCTGGCTCATCGCGCTCAACTCGTCGCGATACGCCTGCTCCTCGGATTCCAATGCTCCGAGGCGGGCGATCGTATCCAGCGATCCAGCAGCCAAAATCGCCAACCCGATCGCCGCGACCGAAGGCAGACGCTGGATCACCCAACCTCCGGTATCCCCCTCTAATTCCGGCTCGGTGTACAACTGAATCAAGGGGCGTCGGACCGCCCCGACCGCACCTCCGAGCGCAGCACAGGTCGAGGTCCAGTCCCGGGCACCGAGCTTGCGCAAGACCTTGCCCTCGCGCGGGCCGGCGCGCTCGACCGGGAGCTGCAAACGCTCCTGTAGATACATCTCGATTCCCTTGAGTTGCGAGCCCCCACCGAGGATTCGCACCACCGAGACTTCGCGTCCGTACTCCGTGCGCAGCCACATCCGTGTATGCTCAACTTCTCGCAGGAGAGGATCGAGTGCTTTCTCGACCGCCGCCACCATCGGCTGGCCTGCGGCCCGCGGATCCAAACCGCTGTGTGGTGCAACCGCATCGCGGATCTTGGTCGCTTCGGCTGCCGCCGCATCGATCCGCAGTGCCTGTTCCAAGGCGCGACTGATGTGGTAGCTCCCTCGACGAATCACCCGTGCGGTCAGCGGACCGCGGCTACCCATCGCCAGGATCTGGGTCAGTCGGTGTCCGATATCCATCACCAAGGCGGCTGTGGGCTGGGCCTGAGCCAGTTGTTCTTCGCCCTCACTCGGCAGCGCCGGCACCGGGGCCCCGACCATGACCTGTGCAAGTGCAATCGGCGTCAACGTAATCAGTTTGAGATCGATCTCCGCAGCCTTGAACACCGCCGACAGCTCGTCGACGAGCTCGCGCTTGACCGCAACCACCAGGGCCTTGCCGCTCGTGCGGGACGACGACACCACCATATGGTCGTACTCGAGTTGCTCGAGTGGCACGGCGAACTGGCCATCGGCCTCAAACCCGATGACCTGGGCGATCCGCCGGGCGTCGCCAAACGGGAAACTCAACACCCGGTAGCTGCCCGCTTGGCCAGGCAGCACCAAACCGACTTTGTGCTCGTGCCAACCTTTTTGCCGCAACAGCTCAACCCCGACCTCGACCGCGCGGTGCATGGCCGCGGTCAGATTCTTGGGCGGGTCCTCGATAATCTGTTCATATACATCGAGTACCTGGGCACCCCGCAACCCACCGCTGACGAGTACCGCCTTGACCGAGTGCGTTCCGAGATCGAGTCCGACAAATTTCTGTGCCATGGGTTAGTCCTCGCGGTAATAAAGCCAAGCGCCCTTGCCCTGGGACTGGCTGCGTACGTATTGCATGTCGTAGACCGCCGTCATGCGCTTTTTGACGGCGCCGACAGCAGAGATAATCTCGACCCGGTACACGCGTTCCGGCGCGACAGTGGCAATGTCCTGAAGGCCACCCCACTCGTCCCCCTCTTTGTTGGAACCACCGGTCAACCACACGGCGATTCCCTCGGGAATCCGTGGGAGGTTGAGGCCTTCGCTATCGGCCGACCCGGACGTCCCGGCCATCGCCAACAGCGGGTTGAGAAACTGGTCCGGCTTTTCGACCGCGGTCTGAAATGCCTTGAGGTCTTTGAACAGGTTGAACTCGCGGGATTCGACAATGTAACGGGCCAGCGGAAGCGTCATCACCAAGTAGTTGTCGCCCTCGGTCTTCCACCGGTCGGCGGCCTTGGCCGCGTAGCGTAGCGCGAGCGCAATCTGGTCGGCGCTGGCAAAATTTAAGTTGACCTTACAATCACCGTAGACCGTGAGATCGGCCGCGATTGCCATCATGACATCGTCGTTGACCCCCTGGATCAAGCTGAGTTCTTCGACACTGTCGAGCCGGGCGTTGCGGGGCTCGTAGGGGTCAAACAACTCGAGGTAGCGGTAACGTTCCTGCGACGAGCCCGACTTGAGCTTGAGCATGTCAAACTTTTTTACGTCGTCGTCGATGTAGTCGGCCATCGCCCGTACCGTCTCAACCCGGTTGTAACGCTGACCGTCGGAGCGGATCTCGTCGAACAGTGGGTCGTAGATCTTGGGCATCAACATCGCGTCGAGGGCCTCGACCGTACGCGCCTGTGGGGTCTCTTTGCCGGCTTTTTTATCGTCCGCCAAGCAGTTGATGTTGAGCTTGCCGCTCTCGGCTTCAACCCGGAACTGGAACTGTCCCTGGGTCAGTGCCAAACCTTTGAATGCATCTGCATTGAGTCCATCAAACCCGGCCAAACTCGCGAGCCCGGCGATCTGCTCGGCCCCGTCGGGCTCGCCAAACGCCGACATCAGATAGGGCGCGACCTGGGTGATGTCGTAGTTACCGAACATGTCTCGAAATTGCTTTTGGCTAAACACCATTCGCTGGAGCTCAAACAGCAGCAGCGACAGGCGCAATGCCCCGCGCTCGATGTTGCGGGCGGCGACCTCGTCGCGCAGGTTGATCGCCGCCTGCCAGTCGACCCGCGCCGTGTAGCTAAAACTAGCAGTCACAGGCATCAACACCGCCAGGCAGGCAAGCACCATCAACAGCGCCACCCCGTACTGGGCCTTGGCCGACACCTCGGGGGCCTCTGGCTCGGGGCTGCGTGGTTGTTGTACAGGCACAGGCATGGTGGTCACTTCGACAGGTCGATCCGTTCCTGCATAAACAGAACGGTTTGGGTGGTAAAGGTCTGCAGATCGTCGTTGGGGTCGCGAACCTTCATGGTGATCATGACGCGCTGGGGGAGGCGGTCGGGCTGCATATCTTTTTTGGTCGTCCGCCACTCATCGACCCACTCAATTTTCTTCTCGTCCCAAAACCGGAAGTTGAGGCTTTCGACATCTTCGCAAAACACGAACGCCGGCACGCGCTGCTCGATCTGTACCGGTGTCTCGCCGGTCAGGCGCCGGGTCTCTCGCCGGTAGACGTGGCTCCGCTGACTGTCCTCTGGGTCAGGCAAAAGCACATATTGGATGACACTCTGATCGCTCTCGTCGGCGTCGAGTCGCATACGCACGTGGGCAAACGCCGAAAAGGTGAGGTTGTCGCCGTCCGACAGGTCCTGGCCCTCAAACAGGGTGTAGTGCTTTTCCTCGCCCAACGGACGATTGAACGACAGGTAGCTCATGCCGATTTCGGCACCCATGCGCGACATGCAGTTGCGCAACACCGCGTAGCGCGTCTGGTAGACCTCGGCGACTTCCATACCTTTGCGTGTGCCGCGAAACGCTGAATATACACTGATCATCATCATCGACATGATCGCCAGGGCGATCATGATCTCGACCAATGTCATGCCGCGCTGCCGATTCACTTGCCTCGACCTTCCCCAAAAGATATCCCCGGTCGGTTGCCGCCTCCCGGCCGGGTGCTGGTCCCGCGACCACCACCGCCCGCAGGATTGCCCCCCGCTCCACCTCCGCCGTTGTCATCGTCCTCACCGAGGTCCTCGCCACCGAGTTGCCCGATGCTCTTGAGTTGCTCTGGATCGGTCCAAAACGTCTCCAGGGTGTACTCCTCGTTGACCGCACCGTTTTTGAAATAGACCGTGCACTGGACCTTTCGAATCGACTTTTCGATCGCCTGCTTGACCATCGGCCAGACCACCTGCAGGGCGGAAAACGCCTGGTCCCCGGCGTCGCGTACATTGGAACTGCCCGCGCCTTCGGTGTCGGCCTCGGCCTTGGCCTCGCGCAACTCGTTGTATTCGGGCATCTCGATAAAATCGATCAGGCACGCGTAGGTGACATCGGGCCAGCCCTGGTCGGAGAAATCGCCTTCGTAATATTTGTCTTCACCGACCCATCCGCCGTCTTTTTGAATCCTCCACTCGACATCGACCAGCGCATACTCGGCGAGGAACACCACCGATGTAATCGCCTGGGCATAGCGTGTGGCCCGGATACTCGCGGTTTGAGCATTCAAAAGCGAGGTCAGTGAGATCGCCAGGATCGCCATCGCGACCATCACCTCGAGCAGTGAGAATCCGGCTGCGCCCTGATCCGCAGATGGGTGTACCTGCATGTTTTGATGGGGTGCCGGGGACATCAAAACGCCCTCCGTTGCTCGCGGTTGCCGAGGTCGTCCTCTTCGTCGCGCGGGTCGCTGGGTAGCTCGAGGTCGATGAGGCCGTCCTTGACTTCGACACGACCGGTGAGCGGGTGGGCGATGATCGTGTAGCCTTCGGTCTCGTCGGCCGTCGCGACAATTTGGATATGCACCTTTTGCGTTCGCCCCTGGGGGAAGAAGTACAGGTACGCATCGCCCTCGGTGATCGCCTTGAAGTCGTCGACCGTGCGCACAGACTTGATTTTGGTCGTCGCCGGGAACTTCAGGGGTTTTCGCAATTCGCTGTGACTGCCGTCGTCCTCCTCGCCAAATGCGGCAAACAGTGGGGGTTTACGCCGCGGCACTGTTTTGGGTGGGGTCGCGTAGGGGTCGTAGGGGGCCAAGTCGGTATCGGCCTCGGGCTGACCCTCGGTGTCGCCGGCACCGAGCCTTGCACCTGCACCGAGTGCACGCCCCTGGATCGATCGGTTGTACTGCTCGGCCGCCTGCTTGTCCCGCGCTTCCCGGTCGCGCTCCTTGGACTCATCGATCACCGTGATCTTGCCGTCGCGGTCGGTCGCCGGGAGGTACATGGCCTCGTCGGCTTTTTGCAGCATGACCACACCCGCGTCGAGGTCGATGTGCATGCGGATGTACGAGCCGGTGACACGTGCCTTGTTGAATGCAAACCGGATCGTGTTGGCCAGTTGGTTGGAAGCCCGGGTGGATTCGGCGACGCGCCCCGAACCCAACCCGGTGAGGATCGACCCAACGATCAATCCGACCACCGCCAAGACCATCATGATCTCGATCAGCGACATCCCGCGTGCATCCGCATGGACATGTCTCATCGGGCATAAATTATCACTGCCCGGCACGTTGTGGATGGACGGCTCCATGGTCGGTTCACGCGGGTATGGTCCGAGTGTTTCGGCCCGTGGCGTGCTCCTGTGACAAAGCATCCACGGGTCGTCGGCTAGTTCCCCTTGTCGTCTCCCTCGGCTTCTTCAGCTGTCTTTTTGGACTCCCACGAGTTGACGTCATCCTCGTTGCCCTGTTGCTTGTCGGGACCCTTCGAGGTGATGTCGGCATCGCCGTGCTCCCCCGGGCACTTGATGATCCAATCCTCGCCCCAGGGGTCCTTGGTAACCTTTTTGATGACGCCGCGGGCCTTGAGATCGTCCATCGATTTGGGGCACTTGTTGGCCTGCATCATGTAGGTTTCGACATTCATCTCGAGCTGGCGGATTTCGTTCCAGGCGTTGTCGATGCGGGCCTGTTTGAACTGGCCGAATGCATATACACCGACGCCACCCATCACGAGCCCGATGATGGCCAGTACCACCAGAATCTCGATGAGGGTCATGCCGCGTTCGCTAGCTTTGGCGGCGATTTTGGGTTGTGGTTGCGGGGTCGACATTTCGTTGTTCCTTTCGAGGTGTCGGGTGAAACTCTGGTTACTGGGTTGCCATTTCATTCATCATCATGATCGGCTGCATGATGGAAAACACGATGAAGGCGACGCTCCCACCCATCAGGACAATCATGAGGGGTTCGAGCAAAGAGGTCATGCGCGCGAGCGCGTCCGCGACTTCGCGATCGTAGGTATTGGCCACATCGGTGAGCATTTGCTCGAGTTGGCCCGAACGCTCGCCTACGCCAACCATGTGGACCACGAGTGCCGGAAACTCGCCACTGCGGCGCAGGGCCGGGGCGATGCCCTCACCTTCGCGGATGTTGTTGCGGGCCGCCAACACGACCTCCTCGAGGACTGCGTTGCCCAACAATGTGCGAACGATGTCGAGGGCCTGGAGCAGCTGCACCCCGCTGGCGAGCATCGTCGCCAACGTGCGGGCGAATCGGGCGATCGCCACCTTGCGGACCAAATCGCCGACAACGGGGATGACGAGGGCGAACCCATCGAAGGTTTTGCGGCCGGCTTCGGTCGCCCGCCAGCGGCGAAACAGGTAGCCGACTCCTGGCAGGGCCATCATCAGCAGCCACCACCAGTTGCCCAAAAACTCGCTCAGCCAGATCAACAGGGCGGTGTTCCACGGCAGCTCGGAGCCCATGTCGTCAAACATCGACATGATCTCGGGGACCACGGTGAGCATCAACATCGTCACGATGCCGCCACCGATCACGGCCATCACCGCGGGGTAAACCATCGCCGCGCTGACCTTGCCCTTGAGCTCCTCCTGCTGATCCATGAAGTCGGCGATGCGCAACAGCACCGTCTCCAGCGAGCCCGAAGCCTCGCCCGCGCGAACCATGTTGATGTACAACGATTTGAACACGTCCGGGTACGGGGACATGGCGTCGGCGAGCGACGATCCCTCGTTGACCTTGGTGTGTACAGTGCTGAGAATCCCGCGAAAGCGTTCGCTCTCGGCCTGTTCGGTCAGGGCCGCGAGTGCTTCGGGCAAGGTCACGCCGGCGCACAACAACGTCGCCATCAACCGCGTGGTCTGGGCGACCAACTTGGGCGAAATACGATCGAAAAATGCCCCGATATCGATCTCTCGCCCGCCGCCTGCCGCCGCCTTGGCTGCACCCGCCTTGGTCTCGGTGACTGCGGTCAGGAAGATGCCCTTGCGCTTGAGCGCAACCTTGAGGGCGTTGACGTTGTCGGCCTGTTCGATCCCCTTGACCGTTTTGCCGCCGCCCTTGAGGCCTGTATATGCATAGGCTGGCATCGCCGGGCTATGCCTCCTCCGCCGTCACGCGCATGACCTCGTCGAGGGTGGTCATGCCGACCATCGCCTTGTGGGCGCCGTCGTCACGCAGGGTTCGCAAGCCCTCGCGGATGGCGACGGCCTTGATCTCGCTGGCGTCGGCGTTGCGGATCGCCAACCGGCGAACTTCCTCGGACACCATCAACACTTCGTAGACACCGGTTCGCCCGGAATAGCCGCTGCCGTGGCACTGGGGGCAACCGGCGGCGCGAAACAGGTGGCGCGGTGGCGGCAACACACGCCCTTGTGGCGCGACAAACGGGACAAACTCACCGTGTGCATCGTACAGCGGAGCCTTGAGTGGATATTCGCCGTCCATGAACTTGTCGGGGTCGATGCCGACTTCTTCCAACTCGGCCGGCGACGGCACATAGGGCTCGGCGCACAGCTTGCACACGCGACGCACCAGGCGTTGGGCCTGCAACGCCACCAGCGACGAGGCGACCAAAAACGGTTGCACACCCATGTCGACCAGTCGGGTGATCCCGGTTGCCGAGTCGTTGGTGTGAATCGTTGACAATACAAGGTGACCGGTGAGCGACGCCTGAATCGCGATCTCGGCGGTCTCCTGGTCACGGATCTCACCAACCATGATGACGTCCGGGTCGTGACGCAAAAAGCTGCGCAGCCCGGCGGCAAACGTAAGGTTGATTTTCTTTTGTACCTGGACCTGTGAAATGCCCTTGAGCTGGAACTCAACCGGGTCTTCGACGGTGAGAATGTTGAGGTCGGGTGTGTTGATCTCGGAAAGCGCCGAGTACAGCGTGGTGGTCTTGCCCGAACCGGTCGGCCCGGTGACCAGGAAAATCCCGTGTGGCCGGTGAATGACCTCTTTGATCGAGCGCAGGTGGTCCGGGGCAATCCCGATGCTCTCGAGGTTGAGGAGCACAGATGACTTATCGAGCAGGCGGATGGTGACGCGTTCGCCGTGGGCCGTGGGCACGGTGGCGACACGCATGTCGACTTCTTTACCGGCGATTTTGCGGCGGATCCGGCCGTCCTGCGGGAGTCGCTTTTCGGCGATGTTGAGGCCAGCCATGATTTTGACGCGGGCGATGATGCTGGCGAGGTGGGCCTTGGGAGCATGTTTAACCTCGTGCAACACACCGTCGACGCGGTTGCGCACGACGATTTGTTTGTCACCCGGCTCGATGTGGATGTCGCTGGCCTTCTCCTTCGAAGCGTTGAAGATCAGGCTGTTGACGAACCGAATGATCGGCGCGTCCTCGGCCGAGGCGTGGAGGATGTCCTCGTCTTCCTCGCCAAATTCCTCCTCCTTGCGCTCGAGGTCGACATCTTTGGTGCGCTTGGCATAGACCTTGTTGATCAGTTCGTGAACCGTCGAACGCGGCATCAAGGTGACCCGGAGATCGGCGTCGTAGACCTGGCTGAGATCGTCGATATCGAGGAGTTTGAGTGGATCGGCGGCAAACACCTCGAGCTCGCACTCATCCTCGTCGAGCTTCCACGGGAGCACCGAGTTGCCCTTGGCAAACTGGATCGGCAATCGCTCGATCAGCTCGTCGTCGATGTCCTTGACGTCGATGGTCTCGCGGCAGTGCATGGCGAACTGCCGCGCGAGCCCCTTGCACACCTCCCAATCGGTGCAGTGACTCAGCCGCACCAACGCTTCGCCGACCCGCTCGTCTTCGAGATGTTGTATCTGCAACGCTTCGGCCAGGGCATCGGGACCGATCGCCCCCTGTTCGATCAGGATTTCACCGATGCGCCGCCCATCCGGCCGGGAATTCTCGGTCTGTGTGGGCTGTTGTGAGCCGGGCAGAGGTGGTGGTTTGGCAGCCATGCGTCTACTACTTCTTGCGGGTGCTCGCCTTGGGTTTGACCGTCACAGACGCGTTTTGGATTTCTTCCCGCCGTGGGCTCATACCCAACTCGCCGGTGATTTCTTCCGTCTGCATCTCCTCTTCGGCCTCGATCAAGCGGCGATTTTCCTCTTCGAGCAGGCGCCCGGCCTTGTCGATCGACGACAGCAAACCTGACTTTTTGGACCAATTGACATTGGCCGGGATGTCGTGGGGCTTGAAGTTGGTGTAGCGCTCCATAAATTCCTTGCGCTCACGGTCGCGGCGTTCATGGATTCGACGCACATCGTCGGGCGACTTGAGGATGTGGGGGATCATGACCATCAGGAAGTTGACCTTCTCCTTCTCCTTGCGCTTGCGTTTAAACAGCCACCCGATCAGTGGGATTGAACCCAGCCCAGGAACCTGGTTGACGCTCTCGACTTCGCGGTCGCGGATCAGGCCTCCCAAGACCACCGGGTGGTCATCGCGGCCAACGATTTTGTCGAGCTTGAGCCGGCGTTTGGTGGTTGTGACCCCGAGGACAGGATCTTGACCGGCGATATCGCGATCTTCGACCTCGACATCGAGTGTCACCGTGGTGGCATCATTGACATAGGGTTTGACCTTGATGCGCAGGGTGACGTCTTGGCGCTCGATCGACTGTAACGGCACCAGCGACTGTCCACTTCCACCTGCACTAAACGACAGGGCACCAGGCGTCGGTACGTTGCGGCCGACCTCGATCGTGGCCTCTTGGTTGTCGGCTGCGTAGATGTGCGGTTCGCTGATGACATTGACATCTGAGTTGGTTTGCAACGCCTGAATCACCAAACCGTAGGCCGGCAAGTCCTGGGTCGTTCCGAGGGCAGCCGACGAAATCACACGGGGTCCGATGATCGCCCCACCGAGCCCAGATGCCAGGGACTGCGGCGACAGCAGCAACGAGCTGACCTCCTGCGTCGGCGCGCTACTGATGATCCCGACGGTGTCTTGGCTCTCACCAAAAGCATAGGCACCGTGGGCACCGGCTCCTGCACTGAGGTCACGGCTCATGCTGACCTCGAGCAGATAGACTTCGATATACAACTGTGTCCGTTCGGCATCGAGCTGGTCGATGATCGGCTCGAGGTTTTCGAAGTCTTTTTGTGAGGCGACGATGACCAACGACCGGGTCGCCGGATCCGGCGTGATCTTGACTTCGCCCGAGAACAGCTCGGCCGAGGGGTTGGCGGCGGTACTGTTGCGGCCTTTGGCGGCTGCGCTCCCCCCACCGCTCGACGCAGTCGCCAAGGTCGACAGCACCTGGGCGACCTCCTTGGCATCGGCATTGCGCAGACGCTTGACGTGCATCCGCCCGGCCCCGCCCGGCAGCTTGACATCGAGCTTTTTGATCAGCCGACGGATCGTTGCATAGTCACTCGCATCGGCGACAATGATGATCGTGTTGCTGCGCTCGTCGACGATGACATTGTTGAACTTAGAATCGCCCGACTTGGACTTGCTGGACGACGACCCACCACTGCCGGCGCCAAAGATCTCCTGTACGAGCTCTGCGACCTCCTGGGCATCGGCGTATTGCAGCTGATAAAAGTAGATCTTCTCGCCGGCAAACGGTTGGTCGAGCTCGTTGATGAGGCGAATGAGCCGCCGGATCGATGAGCCTTTGTCGGTGATAATCAGTGTATCACCAACGACATCGATGCTGCCCTGTTTGCTCTTGAGCTTGCCGAGCAGGCCGGACATCTCCTGGGTGTTGCCGTTTTTGACGCGGACGATCTGGGTGACAAAACGGTCGCTGCTCGGCGCGTTGTTGTCTTCGCCATACAGCGGCAGGGTGCGGGTCTTGGCGTCGGCCGTCTCGACGATCTTGAAGTAATCGCCAGAAGGCTCAACAGTCAGACCCATGGTCTCGAGGGCGGCATAGAACGCGGCGTAGGCCTCGCGCAGGGTCACCGGTTCGGGCGACAAAATCGTCACCTTGCTGCTGCGGACCTTGCGGTCCCAGATGAACTTCTGACACGAGATGCTCATCATCCAGTTGACGAGGTCTTCGAGCTCGGTCTCCCGCGGCAGCGTGACGGTAAACGTGGCACCCCGCGGTGACCGCTTACAGCGGTTCATCATCAGACCCTCGTCACCGATGAGCTCGCCGCTGCCACCTCCCGCTGTTGGCCCGGTCGCGGGCCGTGACGCCGTCGGCCGACCCGTCGCCGTGCGAGCCGTCCCGGGTGGGGCTGCAAAGCCATCGCCGGGCACGAGCCCGACAGCCGCCAACAAAAGCATCGGAGCTGCCAAACGCCGCCAACGGCTGGACCGCGGTTGTTGTTGTAGATTCATTTGATATCGATCTCCTTCGTGACCGTCTTGCCCTTGCGGTCGATCGTCACCGACAGGTGGCTCGCATTGCGTAACTTGGAATAGAGGGCCATCGCCTGATCCATGGTTTTGAGTTCGGTCCCGTTGACCGAGGTGAGAACATCGCCGTTTTTGAGGTTGAGCAACTGCGGCAGGCTGCCATTGCGCACGCCGGCGAAGCGAAATCCAGGAGGCTCTTTGTTCACCCGAATCCGGGCCTGGCGCGCGAGCGACATGGGATTTTTCAGCAGATTTTCGACGAACTGGCGCTGAACCGTGCAGTGGTTGCCGGAGCTATCGCAGTTGATCGCGTCGGTCGCCCCGGGAATCTCCCGCGGGTTTTTCTTTTTCGGCTCTTCTTTTTTGGCCTTTTTGTCGGTCGTCGTTTTTTTCTTGGGCTGCTTGGCCGGCTCGTCGCCGACCATCAGGTACTCGAGGGAGGCACCGTTGCGCAGGTGGACCAAACCGCGGTCGATCGACATGACCAACACGCCCGAATCAATCGTATCGCCCGGCCAATAGGGACTCACACTCCCGGTCTCCTCGTCGCGGATGGTCGCCTGGGAAAACAGGGGATCGCTGCTCTCCATGGTTGCCAGCAGTCGCAGCGGTAGGCTGCTTTTCTTCTCACCCGGCTGGATCCCGCCCATCGGGACACCGTCGGAGTTGACGACCGGGGGGATGTCCTCGGGGACCTCTTCGGGGACACACTCGGGACAAAACAAGTTTTTGCTGAGGATGTTGCTGTTGACCTGATCGCGCCCGCGTTTTTCCCCAATCGTCGTCTTGGACGTGCGCTTGGCCTTTGCTTTCGCCTTCGCCTTGGCTGCCAGCGCGTCTTCGTCGGAGTCTTCTTCGGCGTCCTCGCTGGCTTCGGTCTCCTCGGCGACCGGCGCGAAGATGAAGCCGGTGCCGAGTCGGGTGACCAATGCAGATGCAACAAGTCCGGCGGCGACGCTGTAGCCCAGCGCGCGTACGGCCCAGAAGTGTTGTTTCATCAGTGCAACCATTGGTTTGACCTCGACATTCGGCCTATCGGCTCACTTGATATCGATCTCCTTGGTGACCGTTTTCCCCTTGCGGTCGATCTGAACCGAGAGGTGGCTGGCGTTGCGCAACTTGGTATACAGCCCCATGGCTTGGTCCATGGTTTTGAGCTCGGTGCCGTTGACCGAGGTCAACAGGTCGCCGTTTTTGAGGTTGAGCAGGCGCGGCAAGCTTCCCTTGCGAATCCCATAAAACTTGAACCCTTGGGGCTCTCCGTCTTTGATCGAGGGAATCACACGCGCCTGCTTGGCCAGCGACATCGGGTTGGCGAGCAGCTTTTCAACGAATGCGCGCTCGACCGTGCAGTGGTTGCCAGAATCGTCGCATTTGATGGCGTCCTCGGCACCCGGGATTTCGCGGTCATTTTTTTTCTTCGGCTCTTCTTTTTTCTTTTTTGTTTCCGTCTTCGCAGCTTTTTTGGGTTGTTTCGGCGGCTCGTCGCCGACCATCAAATACTCTAGAGATGGCCCATTGCGCAGGTGGACCAATCCGCGGTCGACCGACATCACCAACACGCCTGAGGTGATGACATCTCCGGGCCAAAAGGGGCCCACACTGCCGGTCTCTTCCTGGCGGATGGTCGCCTGCGAATACTGCGGGTCGCTGCTCTCCATCGTCGCCAGCAGACGCAGCGGGAGCCCACTTTTTTTCTCGCCCGGTTGGATGCCGCCCATGGGCCGCCCCTCGGCATCGACGATCGGCTCAGCGTCGGTCTCCTCTTCGAGAGGGATACACTCGGGGCAAAACACATTGCTGGCGAGAATCTTGCCGTTGACCTGCTCGCGGTCGCGTTTGAGGCCGATCGACGAAGTCGACCGGCGTTTGGCCTTCGCCTTCGCCGTCGCTTTTTTGGCTGCCGCTTCATCGTCGCCGTCGGTGTCGCCCTCGTCTTCAGATGCTTCATCGCCGGTGTCGACCGGGGCAAAGATGAACCCGGTACCGACCCGCGTCACAAGTGCAGATGCAACAAGTCCGGCGGCGATGCTGTAGCCCAGCGCTCGCACGACCCAGAAGTGTTGTTTCATCAGTTTTTGCATCGCGTGTGTCTCGTCGGCCTCGTTCGGTCATTCGATCAGTGGAGCACGCCGTCGTCCTTGGCAGCCGATGTCGAAGCGTTGCCCCGATCGTCGCGCAACAATCCCGCTTCGAGTTTGCGGTAGATAGTACGGGTGGCGATCCCGAGCAAGTCTGCAGCCA
>CAZUPD010000154.1:5623-18318 GCA_964621785.1 uncultured Nannocystaceae bacterium | reverse complement strand
ACGTCGCCGGCGATCGAGAATCGGATCCCCGGTTCCCTCCCTGGCATCCCTAAAACGCGCCGCAGCTCGGAAGACAAGGCGGTTGGCGTCGACGCGGATGCGGGCGCGGTTGCGTTCGAGTTTGTCCCGGTCAGCCTTCTCGAGCAATTCCCGTGTATGTGCACTCTCGGGATCGCGGGCGAGCGAACGGATGAACTCACCCGGGTCGAGGAAGAGCGCCGCGGCGGGGTTGCGGATGATGTCCTTGCCGCTCACGAGCTGGCGCAACCAGGAGGTTGCTTTGCCGTCGATCTGCGCGAGTCGGTTCGCGTCCGTCGACCCGGTTGCGACGTAGTAGAAAATCTCGAGCACGGGTCGACTGTTGCCGGTTCTCCAGGCGCGGCCGTTGCGTTGACGTACGAGCCCGGGGAACCACGGATGATCACCATGGTGCACGGCACATGTCCCGTATTGCAGCCCGATCCCCTCGTAGGCGATACAGTTGACGATAAGGACATGCAACTTGCCCTGGTTGAAGGCCTCGGCAATTTTGAGTCGTGCACTCGACGTGGGTGCGGTCTTGCCGTTCATCATCCCGATTCGTTCGTCCGGGATGCCTTCGTTGATGAGAACCGAGCGTAACCACCTATGGGCGGCGAGGTTCTCGAGGAAAACGATGTGCCCGCATTCGGGGTTTTCAGCGATTTTTGTTGCGATCGCGGCAAACTTTGGTGACGTCGGATCCGGGACTGCCTCGGCCGTCTCCCATGTGTACTCGTCGAGGTCCGCGTGTACAGCAATCAGCGAGAGCCGCACCTGTGTGGCTAGAGGGTTCGCCGACGAGTCGCGTAACTTCTCGTACTTGGCTTGTTGCCGCGAATCAAGCGGAACCTCAATCACGTGTTTTCGCGGGACCGGTAGGGCGAGGACATCGGCCACGTCCTCGGCACTCTTATGATACATGTGTCTACACAGGATTCCGCGTAGCTCGACCATGTGATGAAAACCGACAACAGCGGGCTGCTCACGGATCTCTAGATCTGCCGATAGTGTCGGGACGGTTTCGACCCGCACATAGCGGTCGATAAAGTCCTGATGGTTGTAGATACCAGCATCTTCCCATATGGCCGGGTTCATGATGTGTAACAAGCTGTACACGTCGACTGGGGAGTTTTTCGCCGGGGTCGCGGTCAGTAGCACCACGCCACCACGCTCCGCCAGCCGACGGGTTGCGAACGCTCGCAGATGCATTGCTCTCGCTCGTTTGGATGGAGTTCCGGCCCCCATGTATTTGGGTGGATTCGACGGTTTGAAGAGATTGCGGTAGTCGGCCGCCTCATCGACGATCAAAAAGTCGACGACCTGATCCCACACCATATCGCTTTCGTCAGCTTCCACATTGAACTCATGGCCGAGTGTCCGCAGTCGGGCGATCGCCGGTGTTTTGAGATAGGAGTCGATCGTGTCTTGCGTGACCGCGGTGTGCTCCAAAACCGACGGGGTCATGATCACCGCGTCGAAAGCTCCTATCTCGAATGCATGCCATTTTGCCGATCGCGAAACCGGGCTATCGGTTCGAGACTTGATCCGCCGATTCTCATACTCGAGATCCGAAATGACGCCTGCGCGGTGCTCGGCCTGGAGACGCTCGAGCTCTCCTCCTCGAAGCTCGCAACGATGCGATCCCAATACCCCGACACGGTAGTCTGGCAGGATATGTGTAAACGCATCAAACCATTTCCAAACCAGAGATTTCGGGACAACGATCACGGGGCGACGCGCCTCGCCGCGGTTGCGGGCTGCCGCCAACACTTTGAGCGCTACGATTGTTTTCCCAAGGCCCGTGTCGAGTGCGACGAGTCCTTGTCCCTGCTCGAGGACCGAGCGCACAACCGGAGTCTGAAAATCGTGGAGGGTGACGGACGGAGTCCATCTCGGTGTGGCCACTTTGAACGCCGGCGGGTCGGCACACAGATACCCTCTGAATGCGCGGTTGTATGCATCAGCAATCTGTTGCCGCCGGGCCTTGGCCTCGGTCACCCAAGTGCGAAAGTGTTCGATCCATCGCTCGGGGTCCTGGCCGGGAGCGTGCTCGTGGTTCAACCACCGAACGAGCGCCTCGAGTTGTTTGTCGCCAGCCTTCGCTAGAGCCTCCACCAAGCCGCGGGGGCGTTCGAGGGTAACCCGGTGCCCGAGAAGCTCCGAGGCCCACTGTGACAGCCTGTCGAGGGGGACCCAACCGGCCCGCGGGGAAAGTTCGATATCCTCGATGGGCACCGCGGCGATGAGCTCATCGAGGGCGCGCGCCTGTTTGCGAGATTGTTCGCTCACCAGCTGGAGTGCATTGCGCTTCCTTTCCAGCGGACCCCGGTAGTAGGCCTCGTCGGGTTCGACAAAGAACTCGTTGACCCGTGCCCACCCCGATGCATAAAGCCTGTGTTCCGCCTCGTCGCGCGAGAGCTGGCCACCGACCGAGTGGTGCAACTCGAGCAAGTCGTCGACCCGGACAGATGTACCTGTTCTTTCGTACAGCCAGGAGGCTTGATCGACAATCGCCTGCGGCCGTCCGCGATACTTCGGGCCCGCAGGTTCCCGAGAAAACCACTCTGCAAATGCTCCGTCCTTGGCGAACGCGTCGAGGTATCCGCGTGCACCCGAGCTGAATTTTTGTTTGCGTGTGAGTGCGCGCCACTCCCAAGGGTTGCCCCGTGTTTGTTGAAAGTCGGCGATGTCTCGATGGAGCTCGCGGTGCAGTTCGCGGGCTTCGGCGAGATGACTCGCAATCTTCTCGCGAAGCTCGTTCAGCCTGGCGCCGAAGTGGATCGCAGCCTGCACAGCGCAACAGCCGGGTGCCGGTCGAATCGGCTGGACAGCTGGGAGCGCCGGGTTACGGGGTTTACACGCTTCGCAACGGGTCTCCTTGAACGGGATCTCGAGCTTGCCTTTGCGATATGCAAGTACATGAGTCGGGGTCGCAACCATGTAGCCGTCGGGCTCGACGATGAATTGATCATCGGTGTGCACCTGCGGCAAGACCATCAGCCGGGCGCGAAAAAACACGACATCAACTTGCATGTCCGTTCCGTGAAACAGCCGTTGTGGAAGCCGATACGCGGCAAGCAAGTGCGCGCGTCGAAGGACTCGCGCGCGAGTCTTCGCATATTTGGCCGCGTGGAGAAACGATCGCGGCATCAGCATCACGAGCAGGCCACCAGGGGCAAGGACGTCGAGGCACCGCCGGAGAAAGTACGCGTGTGATTCCGCTTCGCGGTACTCGTGGTTGTCGTCGACTGCGGTGATACCTGCGCGGTAGAACGGCGGGTTTCCGACCACAAGTCGAAACTGGTCTTGTCCATTGACTTCGCGTATCCACGTCTCGAATTGTTGCTGATACACGGTCACGTCGGAGTGAAGCCGACCCAAGATGGCGGCCGCAGTCGGCTCAACCTCGACGGCCGTCCACTCGATCGGTACAGCCGCGTGGGCCTCGACGCCGCGGATCAACGCCCCGGTTCCCGCCGCAGGCTCGAGGGCGTGCACACGCCCGTGAATGTCCGTCAGGCCGGGCAGGAGTGGAGCAACGGCGCGACCGATTGCATCTGCAACAGTGTCCGGGGTGTAGAACTCGCCGACCCCTGGGGAAACACCCTGCGCGGCAAGTTGGTCGGCAGGAATCCCACCCCAGCCGGAGTATTTTCGGAGTGCTTCAACGGCCCCGTCGGTTTTCAGTGCTTCGATCGCGGCGAGGTTCTCGGTTACCCGCGGATTCGTCACTTCGGCGGCTTCGGCCTTGGCAACCACATCCGCCGTGACTGCGAGGAGTTCGTCCGCGTGGATGGCAACGAACGAATCAAAGGCCTCCTGACCGACGCGAGCAACAGCCTGCTCGCGCCACAATCGAAGGGCCCGCGACGGCTGCCGTGTTCATGCGTGTACCCCCAACTCCGAACAAAGAAGGTTGTGAAGCGCTGGTACAAGCGATTGCTCGGGATTCGCCTCACCTTCGAGCCGTGGCGACTTGGTCGAAGTGACAGGCTGCACGGCACATTCCGGGTCTAGTTGGGGCGGGAGACGGTGCGCGAAGTCCTTCTCGAATCGTGCCGTCGCGATGGCCTTCACATCATCTTCGCTGCCACATCCGAGGATTTGAACATCTTCCGTCAATTCATTCTCGAGGGTAAGCATCGCTATCTCTGATTTGACACCGCGGGTCAGTCGAAACCATGAAGCGCCGGGAAGTGCCGCGTACATGACTGCGACCCGATCTTGATTCTCTTTTCCCGGGTTCCCGAGAAACCACTGCAGCTCTTGGGAGTTCAACGCGAGAAGAGTTGCCCACATCTCGGGCGAACCTGCATTCGCCTTCATCCATTGCTCGAGCCCACGGGGGCCTCGAGCCCAATGGAAGTATATGAACTCGAGTATTTGCCGACCTCCTCGCAGTTCTGTATTGAGTTTCGCTTTCGCATCTGGGTCGAGCTTGTCGACCTGGCGACCGTCCGACGGGATTGTGCGTCGCCTGATAACGGCTACAAACGGCTCGAGAGCCGCGCGAGTCGGCTCGAGAGCCGGGGACTCGGCAATCAGCTTTTCGACGCCATCGATCCCACCCTCGATATCTCCCAATGTTCGTAAGACACCGGCCAAGGCCGCAGGCGGGTCGACATTCGCCGAAGGCTTCGCAAGTCTCACAGGGATGCTTGGCGTCGCTGGTGGGGTGCGCAGACCCGTTGGCGATGCTCCGTGCTGCTTTGCAAGGAAGTCGAAGAACCCCCGGTCTCCTCGATTCCAGTTGTTGAGGATCATTTGCGCACTGTCCTGAAACGAAAGTTCCGCCGCAAATCCGATCTCTTGAAACTTTCGCAGGTTGCTGATGTACTGGTGTGTGAGCTCGATCTCGTCGTCGCTAATCTTGTCACTCTTCATTCTGTAATTAATCATCGCTCGGGCGAGGTCCCCCGCGCCGGTCCCGGTAGAGGGGAGGTTTTTTCGGCGTTTGAGGGTATGGAGGTACCTCGGGGGTTCAGCGAGTGGGTGCCTACCTTCGATCACGTCGCGTTGGTCTTTGAGCGAACCGAGCTCCCGCAGGTAGATTGTGGTAACACCCTCGGCCGACTTTCGCCGGGCGAGGAGTGTCTCGAGATCGAGTTCAAACTCTTCCACACTTTGCACAACAAATAACTCGGTGTTGTTGTGTTGTACGCTGTAGGCTTCATCGAAGCCGCCGGCTAGTCGGGCCCGAAGCTCGAACACCGGTAACTCCCTCGGCCCGGCGAGGACACACTCGAACCAGAACCATCGCCACCTCGTGGTCGCGGCTACATCGGGAAACCTGAGATAGTCGAGCTCTCCTTCATCCGTGATGTATGGGACTTTGCCAGCAGTTGGTAGGCGAATCAGGGCGCCGTCCTCAAATAGTTTGTACCCGGTACCCCATTGAAGCTCATCGCTAGAAGCCCCTTCCAACCATGCCCAAAAACCATCACCCGGTCGCGGATCGCGAAAGGTCTGGGGCATTGGTACTTCGTAGGTGTATGGCGTCGTCACGTTTCACCCGTACTTGTTCGCTACTTCGCGCTCGAGAACGGAGCGGAGGTGCGAGAGTCGCTCGCCCGGTGTCGATTGTGTCGTTGCAGGTTTCGGTTTCTCGCTACGGACGTTGGCGCGCTTGCGGGCTTTTTTGTAGATCCCCGTACGGTCTCTTGCCTGTGCAAGTTCCTCGGCGAACTGAGTCATTTCGTCCAGCGTGCCACAGGCCAACGGTTGTGCAGTCTTCCCCTCGAAGAGAAATAAAACCGCAACGTTCGACTGCTTTGGTTTCTGAATCTTGAGTTCGCTCCCGTCAGGAAGTTTCGCGGTTCGAATCTCTGCGTCGCCCTTGGAGCTGTGCTGCCATTCAAGTGAGGGCGGGGGCGTTCGCTTTTTCGCGGGGGTCTTCGTTTTCGGGCTCTCCTTCGTCGGCGCCTTCTCGGTTTTCTTCGTCCGTGTCTTTTCGGGGGTCTTGTCTGCCTTCTCGGGCTTCTTCGTCGGCGCCTTCTCGGGGGTCTTCTTCGTCGGTGTCTTATCCGGGGTCTTCTTCGTCGGTGCCTTATCCGGGGTCTTCTTCGTCGGTGTCTTATCCGGGCTTTTGGCCTTCTCGGGACCCTTGGTTCGTCGTTTCTTCGGGGGGGCCTTCGGGTTTTCGTCGGCGTTTTTCGTTGCCTTCTTCGCGGTTGCTTTGTCCGCTGGGGCGGGCGTGTCACCGCTGAGGTATTTGTCTAGATCAAGGTCTTCAGTGTACTCGCCATGCTCTGTTAGCCACTGCTTGAACCCGGTGTCACCACGCTGCCAATGGTCCAGAATAAACTGTGCGGTCTGGGGAGGGTTGAGAAACCCCAGCGGCAGCCCTCCACTTTGAAAGTCGCCAAGTATTTTGAGGTAGATCAACAGGAGGATTTCACCGTCGGATAATTTGGAGTCTCTCCGGCCGAGGGGTCCTTCGATACCATCGCCGACCAAATACCTTCGGAGGTCCAGGAACGCACTTCCAATATCGGAAGCTACGATATTGAGTTTCGCAAGTTTACGAAGTACTTCGGGGACAATCGGATTGGCCGTACCTTGCACAATTTTGTGGAGAGTTGCCACATCATATTGACCAAGCTTTGCCACAAAAAAGGACGAATAACCTGCTTTATGGCGCGGTGCAATGGGGAGCACCATGCCGTCGACCTTGGCCCAGCGTGCGCGAAGGCTGACGATCTCACGTTCTGCCTGCTCGAGAGCAAACCAAACACCGGACTCACCTGGTCGAATCGGGCTCCAATGAGGTTCTATTTCGTGGGACAAAAAAACCATTAGTCAATCTCCAATCTCTAATCATCGCCGTCGGTACATACGTTGGCGAGCATAAGCAGCGGCGTTATGCCGCGTGTGCTGTTTGGGTAGTGTTTGGGGTGCCGGACAAGAACAGGAGCTTTGTCGGACAGCTGCAAAGTACATGAAAATGCAGCTACCGACACTAGCGAGCCCGGATAGGCCACCAACCCACACCGCGGTAGACTGGGCGCGTTTAACTTCTTCGCTAAGGTTCGCGATCGATTGATCAAGATTCTCGGCCATGATTCTACGGACTTTCTGACACGCCCAGCGCATCGCGCAGGAGCGGATCGGGATTGGCTTGGATCGCCTTGTAGGTTGCAGGGGTAAATGTTCGAGGGGATCGAAGGTAGGCACGGCGCGCCGCGAAGAAGGCCGCGAACGCCTTGTAGACGAGCGTGTAACCCGAAGCCGTCAGGCTTCCCAGTGGGTCGACAACACGCGCAATCGGCCGGGTGAGCAGTCCCGTTTGCGGGTTTCGTGCGTCTCGAGTATGTGTGTCGAGTACCCGCGACGTGTAGAGTTTGAATCGATGAAACTGTCTCGCAACAACCCGGGCGTCTTGGCGTAGATTCCCGGTCTGCGACCACATGTCGGACGCGATACGCATCCCGAGGACCGCGGGGAACCACTCGCCCGACGGGGCCCACAGCATTCCCGGGGGCTCGGCGAGTTGGCGACCGTACACATAAGGGAACGTGCCAAGACTGAGTTTGACGAGGTAGGAGCAACCTTCGGGAGCTCGCCGCGGGTCGCGGTCATGAAAGAAGCTTGCTGTTACATCAGACCGAAACACGCGCTTGCGGGGCTGGACTTCGGCGCTGGTCACTCGCATCCCAAGCATCCGCGCGAGCTGAGAATTCGCCGTTGCTGCGGGGCGGCCCTCGGCCGCGACGTCGTGAGGAGTGTAGCAAGCGGTATCCGGCAGGCCTTCCGACTCAAGTTCGGGGGACCACAGATTCGACGGACTCACCCGGAGGATCGTTCGCAAGGCTTCATGCCGAACCCGCGCGAGCTCCGGGTCTCGATGCGGGGCCGATTGTTGTAGATGCCAGTTTTTGAAAGCTCTTAAGGCTGCGACGTTGATAAGACCTTTATTCCGGCTTTTACGATTCAAGATGCGGTCGAGCTCGCCGCGGAACCCGAGGACATTGGAGTAGCGAACCCACTGTTTTCGAATCCAGCGTTCGTTATCGTAAAAGTCGCCCGCATCGAAGTCACCGGCCTGGTCGGCAACTTTGTCGAGATCGTTGTCATAC
Organism: uncultured Nannocystaceae bacterium; assembly: GCA_964621785.1. Classification (GTDB taxonomy): domain Bacteria; phylum Myxococcota_A; class Polyangia; order Nannocystales; family Nannocystaceae; genus JACKDW01. Next base: position 10,222 of record CAZUPD010000154.1, on the reverse strand, counting down.
AGGAGAAGGGTACTCATGGCCGGATCCTCGAGTAGGCATTGATTGCACCGGGCCAGCCCGATGCATTGAGGGTTTTTGGAATGGTGTGCTCGTCGCGGAGCTCGATGCCGACACTCGCAGCATGCTGAGTAAATGCCGTGGTTGCCCCTTCGTAACTCTTAGACATGCGGCCTTTCTCGGTTAGAAGCGAGAGCGCGGCCCAGCCAGCCTTAATATCGACATGGTCACGAATGTCGTAGAACCGGAGCAATCGTTGCATGTAGTACATCGCGAAGAACGCGGAATTTCGCGGCGAGAACATCGAGTTTGGATGGTGATTGAGAAACGGGGCTCTCTTGCCAACCTCGGTGACTCCGATCCACAAGTAGTACGGAGCCAACGCGCCGAACAGCCCGCCAGATCCAAAGGCGGCCGCCTCATCCCGAAATTTGAGTGCCGGGTTTTTATCGGCCCGGTTCTCGATTGCACGACGTGATGCGTCGACCTCGTGATCGCTGTCGTTGCGGGCTTCGGGGTTCCATCTCGACTCACCGTAAGCGATTACGGAAAAGAGTCGGCCCGCACCCCGTATTGTGCTGATCTCTTCCATGCGCATAAAGAGCGGTCGAAGGTTTTCGGGAGTGGACCCCCAATTCGAATCAAGATCAGAATCAGGGTTCTCGAGCTCGTGTCGGGTTGGAAGATCAAGGTCATACTCGCCAACCGTCGGATCAATTGGTGGGAGCGGGGGCGGGGGCGTTCGCTCGTAGTCGATCGCTCGAAAAGCCAGCACCCCAAATGTGCCGAGCGCGAGAGCTCCGGTTGCCGCTGCTACTCCGATCATTGTGCTTGTCTTCATCGTTGCACTCTCATTCGCTGAGGATCCACGTGATGACCCCAGCGGCCCCGACTACGGCCCACTCCCACCAACGATTTTTTGTTGCGCCGGAGTCCTCCGTAGGTTGTGTGATTGTGTCTGCCCCAGTTCCTGACCCCGTACCGCCCGACGAGTCGCATTGAGCATCATCTTGATCATTTGGGTCGTTGGGTAAGACGTCAGGTTCATCGGGGTTTGGATCGACGTCGGGCTCGTCGTCGGGCGGGTTTATGGGATCGTCGGGCGGGTCTATGGGTGGAAGGTCGATGCCGCCGGGTGTGTCGTCAGGTTCATCGGGTTTCGGGGCGGGCGGAGCAAAGATCGGGCCCGGCTTTTTCGGGGGAGTTTTTAGAGTCGGTGTTTTGACGACCCAACCCGTTGTGCCGATCCACTTGCTCACCTCGCCGGGGTTCCAGTCCGTGAGAGCCCGTTTCAACCCCTTCCACTCCGGCAGGTCGAGGTCAACGTTGTTGCCCGGCTTCTCCTTCGGCAGGTAGGGCTTTCGACCCAGTATCAAAATCAATGCGGGGGGGACGTTGACCAGCTCCTGGTCAAGCGCAGTCGGATTCAAGTTGGCAGGAATGGCCGGCATTTTCAGCCGTCGGACCGTCGACCACGGGTACAGACTCGGGTGTGTCGGCTTCAAAACATGCTCATACACGTTGATAGCACGGAGGATTGCATCTTCCTTGAGTGCGTCGAGGAACACGTGTACCTGCTCGGTCTGCGCCTCGGTCCACTCGCCTCGCTCGTCGAGTGAGGCGAGCAGGATGAGCACTTTGATGTGATCTGTATTGATATACATCATTTCACCGTCAAAAGTTTGTAGGAGAGAAACGCCAGACCCGCGGCCCCGAGGACGACGATTTGATCGCGGGTCGACTTTGTTGTCACCGTTCCGTTGTCGAGAACGACGAGTTCAGTATCGGTGGTTGGTGGTTCCATCTCGGGAGGGGGCTTCGGTGTCGGCGTCTTCGGTGCCGGAGGTTTCGCCGGTTTGTCGTCATCCTCGGGTGGTGCCTCCGGTCCCGATGGTTGGTAATCGGGATCCCACCACTCTCGAGGGCGATTCCCCTTCCCGAATTCCTTCGCCAGGTCGTTCGCCTTTACCCAGGTCGAGGGGTCAGCGAGGACAATCCCCCACTGATACACGTCGTAGAACGTCTCAGACTCAAGATCGTCACGCCGTGAAAAGAGAAGCGTAAAAACCGGGATGACCTCACCGTCTACCTTCGATTCGAATGGAGCCTTGACATCATCGCGGTCGCGAAATGCCATCTGCACATCGTAGAGTCCTCGGCCGTTGGCGGTCGCCTCCTCATAGATATGATCGAGAAACCACTTGATGTTGTCTTCGGGCAGCTCCCGCTCATTGGCGATAATCTCAAACACTTCGGCGGCGATCTTGAGACTATCTTCCGAGACTCCGTTAGGGGTTGCCACCGCTCACATTCCCCGGTCGTAAAGTCCCTGCAGGAGGGCCCCTGGGTGTACGCGTTCAACGATGATATCCACGATCACGACGTCGCCGGCGCTGTCCGGGTCACTAGAGCGGATGGCAATACCATCGTCGTGCGAGACTTTGGCGACTTTGGACCATTCCATGTTTCCGACCCCGCCGATTGTGTGGTGAGACTGCACGAGCGGCTCCACGATATGGATGTGTCCCTTATCTTGGATGTTGGCAAAGCGTGCCTGGATCAAGCATCCTTCGTACTGCGGGAATAGACAGAACGACGACAACGGGATGATGCCGCGATCGACTTCGGTTGCAACCAGCACATGGTCCCCATTCTGCACAAAGGCAGGTCGCCACAAGCCCTTGTTGAGGCCAAGTTTAAACCCCGTCGGTGCGTTGCGGACAATCCGAAAACGCCGCAACCGCGGTTCCGCCTGGTGTGAAAGCGCGAACTTTAGGTGATCTGCTTCGGACAACTCGTTGACCACGAGCGTGATCGTCGGCTGCCGACCATAGTCGGTTTTCAGCGCAAGTTTGTCGCCCGGGTACATCACGACATACCGAACCTCCGGGCCAAGGGTCACCTCCTTGCGGAAATTGTCGACCGTGTTGCTATCTCGTGGGATAACACGCCCGAGTGCGAACGGGTGATCGACGTTTGCCGAAATACCCACAAGCTTTGGTCGCTCACCGTTCAGCAAACCGAACATCGTGGAGTCTACCAAGCCGTAGACTCCATCTGTGGTGATTGAGTAGACATAGCTATTCGGTGGGTTGGAAAAGTCGCTTCTCGTGAACGGAAACGGTGTCATTCCGTCGAAGTCCACTTGAGCGGTGATGATAATCGTGATTGGTTCGGCAGCCATTGGTTTACCTCATGATTCGTAGCAGGGACTCCGGATCGTTAGGAGCACACCCCACGCTCGGGAGGCAGACACAACTTTGCCCAGCCCTCCACGTCGAGGTGTATGGCGATCGCTGCGTGGTCGAGGTTGTTCGGGCCTGTCACACGTAAAAGAACCTGCACACGCTCCTGTGAACCGATTCGAAGGCCCCGCCTTCCTCGCCACGATGGAAACGGCACTTTCTTTGTCCGACCGTCTTCGTCAAGGAAGGTGCTGCCGAGCAACTCCGAGCCGATCTTTTCGCTCAACACTTGAAATTGAACGCCGATATTGAGGAAGTTCGTTCCGTTGTTTGCCAGGGTAAAATGTGCCTCGACAACTTCGGGAACGAATCCCGGCCGTTGCTCTGTTTGTAGAAGGAGGTATTTTCCTGGTGGGACTGGGTAGTTATCGACGAAGTCGCCGCCGAGCCCCGTTACAATCTGGTCCACGTACACGATGTTTCTCGAACTGTAGATATGTCGTGTGACGTCACCGTACAGCTGCTGCTCTGGACAACAGGAATTGACCACGAAGTGCTCACAGCGTCTCAGAAACTCACCGAGATTGCCGATCGTGTTGTTGCAGCTGTTGATTTGTTCCATTGCAGGCAAGCATGATTGATATTGCGGAACACATTTGACAAACTCACGAAAGTCAGGGCGCCCCATGAGCCGAACCATGTCTGGTTCCCACCCCATGCATTGGCAAACGTGCTTAAACATTTCCTCGGGTGTTGGCTCCGATTGATCAATGACTTGAATTTGCGGTTTTGTTGCGACGTAATTGACCACGTTTCATTTCCTCTCAGGTTCGGGCAAGCCTCAGCCTGCCGACAGTTTCAGGCAACAAACAGTTGCCAGTTCGATTCTTGTTTTCGAGGCAACCAATCTGTTGCCCAGTTCGATTCTCAAACTACGATTTTTTCATGTCGGGAAGAGCATCGATAAAAAACACGACCCCCGTACCGAGAATGAGGCCGCCACCAACACCGATCAGCACTCGGGTTGTATTTGCGTTCCACGTTTGGCGTTTGCGGTATCCGGCGATGGCCGCAATCATGCCCACGCCAAAGATCCAGGGGATCCGAATATCGAATTTTCGTTGTAAGTACACGCCGGCGATCATTGAGGCCCCGCCGATGCCTGCGAAGATCAAGAGCTCTGTGAAGCGGTCGTCGTTGGCTTTCGCAACGGCCTGGGTCGCCTCGTTGATGGCGAGCGAGTATTTCGATTCTTGCTCGTCAAGTTCGGCTCTCAGCAAATCCTCGTCGGCTTGGCGAGCTTGCGTGAGGTCATCGAGGTCAGCTAGCAAGGCGTTGCGTTCTCGCTCGAGTTCGTGGCGTTCGTGCTCGATCTGGTCGGCTGTTGCCTGCAGTTCGTCAATTTCCGCCTGTTTCT
>CAZUPD010000154.1:0-5613 GCA_964621785.1 uncultured Nannocystaceae bacterium | reverse complement strand
TACAGGTTACCTCAAAAACAATTTGCTCTTCGTTACCTTTGCTTGGTAGTCGAGGAAAACTTCTTCGTTCGCGTACGTCATATCTGGAATCCTCCGTTTGTGACCGCTTCGGCGAGGTAGATGATTGCACTTGCAACCTGATACCAAACCGCAGGGCCGTGACCCTGAGTCGTCGATGACCCTGGCGGAGATGGTTGCTGGTTTGAGGAGTTGACCGCATCGACCGTTGCATGATGCTCAATTCTTCGCCGTTGTCGCTGCCCCTCCTGGAGCAGCGATGTGTGTAGTTGCTGATTGATTTTCACGAGATGATCGGCGTACTCGAGTCCTGATTGCTGTATCTTGTTGATAAAGTCGCTTGCTGCCGCCAGGTCACCGGACACGCGAGTTGGAGCTTGGATCCGCCCGTCAACAAGCCCGAAATCGTTGGCGAGAAGCGAGTCAAAGTGCTCCTCGTTGCGTTCGGCTTCGGGGGTTGTTTTTGCGGGCCGGGAGAATTCGGGCACTTTGAATCCAGAAAGCTCGTGTTCCCGAACGTTCCCGCACACTGGCCGGGACGAATCCTGTGCTTCTCTCGTGGGCTCCCGTCTGGTCCCAGCTCCCTGGACGTCGCCACGGGGCTCCCAGATAGTTCCGTACGTCAGGGTGCTCGGGGATTCCGTGTCCCCGTACATCGGAGTGTCGGGAGCTTGTGGGCCGACTGAGACGAGCCTTGTAAGTGGTGCACCTTCGCGAGGGGGTTCGTCGCCGACGCGAGCACGGTCGGCCGGTGCGATGCCTTGCTGCGGTTCGTGAGCGCAGTCGGCAGGTCCTTGCTGCGGTTCGCAAGGGGATTCGTCGCCGACGCGAGCACTGTTGGCCGGTGCGATACCTTGCTGCGGTTCGCGGGGGGATTCTTCGCTGCCGAGAGCACAGTCGGCCGGTTCGCAAGAGGATTCGTCGCTGCTGAGAGCACAATCGGCAGGTCCTTGCTGCGATTGGCGAGGGGATTCGTCACCGACGCGAGCACAATCGGCAGGTCTTTGCTGCGGTTCGTTAGGGGGTTCGTCGCCAACGACCCCCTCTCGAAGTTGCACTTCGCATCTGGGAGCAATTTCGGGGGGCTCAAGACTTTCATCAATTGCTTGAACCGCGTCGGTCCCAAAGTAGTTGCGGAGGACAACAGCAACGACTTTCCCACCGACAACAAAGCACTCTCCCTCACCAAGAATGTTCTTTTCAATGTACGTACGGGGTGTTTTTGGACGGAATTCGATACGAGCTTTTATGCGGCCCGCCATGAGACCTAACCCTTTATGTACCGCTTCACAAATGTACCCTTCCATCATCACTCTTTCTTCGTACCACAGATTTGTCATTCGACAACCCTATTTTCTCCTCCCTTTAAGCACGATTCAATTTCGTTAATACGAATGACGACACCGCGCTCATTCGGCATCGTTCCCGGCCTATGGGTATAGTGGTTTTTACCCGTTTCGGCCGACGAGTGCAGTGTTTTATGTCCGTTCCGGACGATTCGCTGTCTGCTGATGTCCGTTCCGGCCAATGGGTATAGTATTTTATGTCCGTTCCAGACAACGGGCACAATGCCTATTGTCCATTCCGGCCAATGAGTCTGTGCTTTATGTCCGTCCCGGCCAATAAGTCTGTACTTTATATCCGTTCCGGCCAGCAAGTCTGTGCTTTATGTCCGTTCCGGCCAATGAGTACAGTGTCTTGTGTCCGCTCCGGCCAATGAGTACAGTTTTTATGTCCTAGAAATCAGGTGGTGGATTTGGAGCCCCCACGGAGAAAACCGGATCATTTTGAAGGCGGTCGCTATTGTCGGGGTGCACTCACCACCGAGGATCCGCCTTTGCTGTCGGTCGGATAAAATTCGAGACCACTCCGCCTTGCACGTCGCTTTCACGCTCTGTGCCTGAAAACGAAAGTCATCGGATACGCCAATTCGGTCAATCCACGAGATCTGCACCCCGCAAACGCTTGCCACATCACACGCGGGTTCGAGTAGCGGGTTGAATTTTGGGGCCGGCCACCGGAACGCGTGGAAGACTGACGGCGAAAGCTGTTGCCGAGCCACATCGTTCACGTTCGCGGTGGCAAGGAGGTCCGAAAGGAGTTTGAGAAAAATCTGCGGTTGCGGGAACATCCAACAAGGATGTCAACCGCGGAATCACTTCGCGCGGGGGGAGATGGCCGCATCCGGCTGGCTGGCGCCTGCGCCAGATCCGAATACCGTTGCTAACAAAGCTCGAGCTTGTCGGCCTCCGTGCGATCCCAGCAACTAAGGAAACCGGCTCAAACAGCAACGGGCGCGTGAGTCAAAAAACCCCACTCAAAAAAAAGGGAGTGATCTACCGGTCCATGAAGCTTAGAGGCCGTCGATGCGAGTGAACCCCCCGCCCCGAGCGGGCACGAAGGACCCGAGCTACCCAGCCCACGGTTTGTCCGCCGCCGACTCTGGGGCACTACAAAAAGGCCCTACGTTGTCGGTCGTGGCGGGAACGCAGCCGCGACGGTATCGCTGGCTAGGAGCAACCGCGCCCGGCTACTCGTACCTGCACGGACAGGGCGTTGCCCACGAATATGCCGCTCCCGCCACAGGTGCGCCTCAGTGTTCTTCAGCCGCCAGGGCCTGCAGCTTCACCTTGCCGGTGTGCAAGCGGACGCCGACGTTGGAGGTCGTGATGCCGAGTGCGTCGGCGATCTCTTGGTAGGAGTCGCCGGCGAGGCGGCGCTCGAGGGCGTCGGCGATGCTGGGGCTGAGCTGGGTGAGCGTCCGGCTCAGCCATCCGCGGCGGGTCGCGGTCTCGAGCTGCTGATCGAGGCTGGGTTGGGCGGCCGGTAACTCTGCCACTGGCACATAGGTCTGGGCGCTCGTTCGCAGCGTGGTTGCAGCACGGTTGTGGGCGATGCGGACGGCGTAGGTGCGGAGACTGGACTCGCCGCGGTAGGCGGGGAGGGCGTTCCAGATGGCGAGGCGGATGTCCTGGAGGAGGTCGTCCCGGTCCTCGGGGCTTCGGGTGTGGCGTTCGGCGATGCGTTGCAGGAGCCGTCCGTAGCGGCGCTCGATCTCCCGGTAGCGCCTGCGTCGGAGCTCCTGCGTCTCGGAGGAAGAGTCGGCGCCCGTGTCGACCGGGAGCGGCAGGCGCCCAAGGGTTCGACCGCGATAGCCAGTGCCGGCGTAGCGAGCGAGCGCGTCGTAGGTTCGCTCGAGCTCGCCGAGGAGGGCCGGGAGCCGAGCCCGAAGAGATGTCTCGGACAGGAGCTCTGCCCGTACTCGGTTGGGGTCGATGTCGAGGGCGCGTAGCTCTTCGAGCAGAGAGGTCGGGAGCTGCTCGGTCGCGAAGACCCACTGCCAGACCGCTTGAGCGGCGTGGGTCTCTGCCTGGTAGCTCGACGCGTCCTCAAACGTTGCGCCGATTCGGCTCCACCAGCGGGGAGCCTGCGAGCTCGACAGCGGCGTCGCTGCCCGCGAGAAGTGATCGAGCTCCTCGAGCAGCGCCAGGGTGTCTTGGCCTAGCGTCGCCAGCTCCGGCGGGAGATGATCGAAGCTCGCGGCGCGCTCGATGATCGCCCGGATCGGGCGTCGGCCGAAGTTGAGAGCCGCCCGCTTCAGCGTGGCGAGCATAAGGGCGAAGGCCGTCGCCCCCATAGTCAACAGTACAGGCGCGGCGACGACCATCAGCAGCGCCACGGTCGTCAGCTCGAAGTAGGTCAGCACGACGCCTGCGTCCATCGATGACAGTCTAGCCGATCGGCGCCGCGGATCGGTGTGTCGCCCGACCTGTCCGTTTCTTAAGCGGCGCGCGAAAAAACTTGGCGCCTAATAAATTTGTCTCCGGGGGGACTTGGTTGATGGCCCCTGAGGACCGCGTTGTGCGGGGGAGGGCCCGGAGATGCTGATGCGACCATTCGAAACCGATTGTGACGCGGCCCCGCGCCGCGCTGTCCTATGGCTTGTGCTCGACTTGTTGGCCTTTCATGTAAGCGTGCGCCTGCTGTTTGAACTCCTGAGCAGTCTCGGTCCTTGGTGGCGCTCGAGCATTCTGGGGCGGGAGCAGATTCGATTTGCCTACGAGATTCCCGCCATCACCCTGGCGCTGGTCGCGGGCGTGCTCTTGGTACTGCCGGTCGCGCGCATGGTGTCCAGCCGCGAGTCCTGGGCCGCGCTCGGTCTACGTCGCGTGAACGATCCGAAGGCGTGGGCGTCGGGTGTAGCGATCGCGTCGGTGGTGATCGGGACGGCCGGCTTGATGGGACTCGTGCTGCCGGAGTTGACCCTGGATGTCTGGCGCAGGCTCGGCATCCAGACGCAGGCGGAGTTGGTCCTTTTCGTCCTGGTCGTTGCTCCGATCTTCGCGGCGCTCGCCGAGGAAGTGGTGTACCGCGGCTTCATACAGTCGGGCCTGCAGCGGGTCCACGTCGGCTGGGGGGCGGTCGCGGCTATCGTCACCTTCGCGGGGGCCCACGCCCACCAGGGTATCCTGTCGGTCCTGCTCTTCGTGCTGCCCGGGACCATCCTGTTCACGGCGGCCCGTCGGCTTGATCCGGGATTGGGTCCGTTGATGGCGGCCCACCTCGTCATCGACCTGGCGATTTTCGCCGGCTTCTTCCTGTGCGACGCGCGACCCGAGCTCCGCATCGTCGTCTGTGGAATTGCACTCGTCAGTTCCGTCGGGGCCCTGCTAGCGACGCGCCGGGCATTCGGGTCGCTGTTGGCCGAGACCTGGAGGTGGATGTCGAGCCTGCGCGGAGAGGTGTTTCGGCACCTGCCGTGGGTGGTTGGATTCGTCCTGGGAGCCGGCGCCATCGTCATGGCGGTACAGCAGACGCAGTTGCCCGTACCCGTAATGGGGGCGGTCTTGGTGCTGATACTTGGGGGGCAGGCGCTGCGCAGCCGGGCGTCGAAAGTTTAGACAGGAGTGGCACTCGCCAGTCGCGTCGAGTGCGAAACACGGTGCTCAATGTACAGAAAACGAATGGCGTGATGATGTACATGCACTTATATCGAAAACCGTGGCCGAAGAGGGCACCTGGTTCGCGTGAGTGGTCGTCCGGCCAATTGATGCGCTCGAGCCAGGGGACCAAGTCGCAGGCGAACATTGCGAAGTGCAATCGCAGGTCGGTGTGTCCTCGATGGGGGTAGCTGCGATATGGAGCACCCGTCCGGTCTCCGGCAATACTCCCGAGCATCGCTCGAGTTCGTTGAGCGCATCGCGGATATCCGGACCTCACCATACTACCCACAATCCAACGGCAAGCTCGAGCGCTGGAATCATAGCCTCAAAGACGAGGCCATCCGTTTCCACAACCCGAGCACCCTTGAAGTCACCTCCTGTCGCAAGTCTCTCTCAGTCAAATTGTTGAAACAATGCACGGGAAACCCTTTCGTGACGCTGACTTCAACGGCGACCGTGGTTTTCCATGGTTCGATAGCGAAGCGGCTGATTCGAGTGCTGCTCGAGGTCCAGTCAAGGCGCCGGGTTTGTGCTACATCGCCGACCGGACTCTTCTCGTGCCTGAGCTGTTCCCGAAGAGCCACCAACGGTCCACAGATCCAAGCGAGCTGTTGTGACCGTTTCTTGTTCTGCTCTTCGAGCTCGGTGCTTG
>CAZUPD010000153.1:0-18358 GCA_964621785.1 uncultured Nannocystaceae bacterium | reverse complement strand
GGTGGCCGCGTGCGCTGCTCCAAGGGTTTCGCGCAGGTGAGCGCGGGGCGTTGACGACCGTGTATCGCCAACATGCCGAGGACATCGCCCGCATGCTCCGGACTGGGTTTCGGTTTTCCTCGGGTGGTCAACAGCTTCGTTTCGTCGGTTTTGCCTCGGGGTTTGAACTTCACGACGCCCTGCACGAAACGTTTCGCCGCGCATTCGAGCCGCGGGCACGCGACGGGTACGACGGGCTTCGCCCCTACGGCCCCTACCTGCGGACGATTGCCCGCAACGTCGTGCTGCAGACATTTCGCGCCCGCGAGGTCGTCGTCCTAGACGAGTCCAAACCGCCGCAAACCGATGTACACACACTTTCTGGGGAACGCCTCAACCCCGAGGCGAACCTCGCCCGCAAACAACTTCGGACCAAAGTTCAGGCCTTTCTCGGTCAACTGCCGGCCGGTGATCGCCGCCTGCTCGAATTGCGATTTGTCGAGGGCCGGTCCCAACGCGAGGTTGCCGAAGCCCTCGGCATCGGGCGCCAGCGGATCCGCACCCGCGAGATCAAACTTCGGCGGGCATTGTTGGCGTACTTGCAGGCGACCGTGGGACAAGATGTGTATACATCTTCACTACTCGCCCTGATGGCCAGCTCACCGTTTTTACGCACGGCTCTCCACAACGTCGGGGAGGTCTTGCGATGACCCATCCACCGAAAACCCGCCGTCAACGTCGATTTGGCAAACTCATCGACCGCGAACTTCAGGGCCGGCTACCGGCTTCGCTACGACCGGAAGTGCGTGAGCATCTGCGGGCCAATCGCGATGCCCGCGACCACTACGACCGTGGTATCGAGGCGTTTCGTGCCCTCGCCGACGACGACATTGCAGCCGTCGAACTCGAGCAGGTCGAGCAGTGGCTGTTTGATGGACCCGATGCGATTGCGGGCGGCCCAGGAGAACCAGTCCCGACACGTCGATTTCGCCTGTGGACCCTGTGGACCGCGGTCGCGGCCTGTGCCGCGCTGTTGTTGTTCGTCGACACCCCCTCCGAGTCGACACAATCCGACGAGTTCACCGCCCGTGGACACGACACCAAACCCGGCCTTGCGCTCGACGTCCTGTGTAGCAAGAAGGCGGCGTTGACCCCCGATCTCCGCCCGGCCGGACAACACGGATGTGACGGCGACGGGACCATGGGCTTTGCCTACCGAGTCACGACCGACACTCTGCATGGAAATACACTGATCTATCTGTCGCTATTCGGTGTCGACCAATACGGGGCCATTCAGTACTACACACCGACCCCCGTTGATGCCGACGCGATCGCGGCGCGACGCGGCGACAACCAGGCGACTGCACTCGGCATCGACCTCGCGATCAATCACCGCCCTGGCCAACTGCGTGTGTTTGGCTTGCTCAGCCCCAACGTCCCAACAGTACCCAATATCGATCGCCTGGCCGAAGCTGTGATGCCGCACCCACTGGCGACCGCCGGCGACCTCCCGTGGCACCGCCGGATCGATGCCGCCGCCCTCGGCGAGGTGTGCCCGACCCTCGACGCCTGTGAAAGTGCCGAGGTCTCGCTCACCATCCGGGAGCAGCAGCCATGACTTCCGGATTCAGGCCCCGTTCCCAACCGCTCACACGCTGGAAAATACCATGTATCGACATCTAAAATGGTTGCGCACCGGATTGCTCGTCTCGGGCATCGCCCTCACAACCCTCCACTCGGCCACGGCCTCTGCCGCGCCGGTCGAGCCCAAGACCCAGCGTTTTGCCCTGGTGATCGGGAGCAATGCCACGGTCAACGATCAGCAGGCGCCGCTGAAATATGCCGATGATGACGCTGCCCGGATGGCGGAGCTGCTGCGCGAGCAGGGGGTCGTCACCGAGCTGGTGACGCAGTTTGACCTCGAGAGCCAATCCTTGTATCCACAACTTGTAAAACAAGCGCGTCCGGTCCACCGCGAATCCCTGCTTGCGGCCCACCGCGCCCAGGTCGCGCGTATGCAACGGGCGGCGCAAACTGGCGCGGTCGAATATCTGATCTACTACTCGGGGCACGGGGATATCGGTCCCGACGGTCAGGGCTATCTGACACTCGCCGGCCAGACCACGTTGACCCGCCACGATCTGTTCTCCAACCTGTTGGCAACCTCGCCGGCGCAGTACAACCACATCATTGTCGACGCCTGTCGCAGCGAGGCCTTTGTCCTCAGCCGCGGCGACCGTCGCGAGTGGAAGCCCGACCGCAGCGAGGCCGACTATACCCAGGCCGTCAGCGACTACCTCGCCAAGCAGCACCTCGGCAACTTTCCCCAGACAGGTGTTGTACTTGCAAGTTCCATCGACCAACAGACCCACGAGTGGGCCCGCTACCGCGGCGGCGTGTTTACCCATGAACTCCTCAGCGGTCTGCGGGGTGCGGCGGATATCAACGGTGATGGCGAGGTCGAGTACTCCGAGCTCGGTGCGTTTGTCTCGGCGGCCAACCGCGGGGTCAAAGATCCACGGGCGCGTCTGCGTGTGGTCGTCCGTCCGCCGCGAAGCGACGAGCGTCACGCGTTGGTCGACCTCGGTGCCCCCGGGTCCAAACGCGTGCTGTTGTTCGAGCGCGGCGATACGGCCAAGTACAGCCTCGAAGACGGCCGCGGGGTGCGTCTCGCCGACATCCGCCGCAGCGGCGATCTACCGGGGTATCTGCGTCTGCCACCTGGGAAAATCTTCATCGCCCGTGAGCAGGCAGGGAAACCCCAGGCGGCCGAAGGTGAGATTCCAGCTGACAGCGACCGTGTAATCCTTGCAAGTGCAATCAAGTTTCACAACAGCACCCGGCAAAGCCGGGGTGCCCTCGATGTCGCGTTTCGCGAGGGGCTATTTACAGTTCCCTACGGCTACGGCTACTACTCGGGCTACACCGACAGTCAAGGGATGCTCGCGGTCGAGGAGCCGGATTGGGAGGTTCGGATCTACAAGGAGGTCGACGGCGAGATGGTCGAAGTTGCAGACACAACTGAAACACCGCCGGCTCCGAAACACCACGAGCGTGACGACGACGACGACGACGACTTTGAAGTGGTGGTCGACGAATGGCGGCCGCGCGAGGTCTGGAGTGGACTTTCCGTCGGCACCGTGTTTACCACCTTTGCCACCGAGGACCAGATCCACCTGACCGACGCCGACCAGTTGATCGACACCAACCAAGTCCGGCCGTGGGCGGGACCGCTGCGGGGACTCGATATCCGGTGGCATACATTCACCATCGGGCGCCGCAAATACCCCGTGTGGACGGCCTACTTCCGCACCGGGTACACCCGCGGCGAAGCGACCTTCTCCCCGCGCCAGGCCGACGAAGGGTTTGCCAACGGAGATGCCGTCGCCATGAACTACTACGCTGTCCCGCTGTTTTTCGGTTGCAACGGGTATCTGTTCAACGATTTTCCCGTGCGCCCATTCGGTGGACTCGGGTTTGGCTTCGATATTGTGCATATGCAATATGCTCGTCAGGGCCGTGACCTGCTCAGCGACACCCGGGCCAAAATCGGGTTTGAACTCCACGCCGGCATCGAAGCCCGGATCACCAACTACTTTGCCCTGCGCGGGGAGATCCAACAGCTGTGGTCGGCCAAGAGCCGATTTGACGAGGTCCCCAACTTCCGCAACACCGGGTTTACGGTCATCACCTCACTGGCGTTCAACCTCCCGCACCGCCGTCACAACAAGAAATTGGCCGAGCAGCGAAAACGTCGGGAGGAGCGTCGCGCACGTGAACGCGCCCGCCGTAAGCAACAGCAAGAGCACATTCGGGTCGAGATCCGTCGTGGCGACGAGAAGGTTGTGGTCGACACCAAGCCGCCGATCAAGACCGTAACCCCGCCACCTCCCGTGACCCCGGCGACCACACCGGTACCTGCTCCGGGTACGCCCGCGCCGAGTCAGCCACTCACGCCGGCTACCGGTGAAAACTTGTAGGCACAATAGAATTCGTCGCTTCAATCATCTCCGCGGATATTCTATGCCCGCTTGGCCACGGGGCGAAACGGGCTTCCAAGCCGCAACCTCCGGCGCGACGAACCTCAGCGCGGCGACATCTATTGGGCCATCGCCGCAAAATCGACGGTGTAGGAACACGGAAATTCGACGCCGAGCACATCGGGTGCGAGTGCACAGGCACTGCCCTCGCAGGAAACATCTGCCGTCTGCTGCCCGGTCATCGCAGTATCCGACGAGAACATCCCCGCGATCGTGACATTGTATTTGAGAGTGGCATCGATCCCGCCACCGACCGGGTACTCGCCGTACAGACGCGACGGACAATCAAACGCCGAACCGGTGATGGTACAATCAAAATCCTCGGCGGACATCCCCTGGTCCACGGTGAACGTACCGTCGTTGTTGTTGGTCAGGCCAAAGACCGTATCGGGATCGCGGTAGACATCGTCGCCACAGCTGTTGTCGGCGATTCCCTGATCGTCGTAGTCCCACACACCGGATTTGGGATCTGCCATCCCGGGCCCAGCGGTCTCGTTGCCGGTCTCCGAATCGGTCGCACTTTCGGTCGAACCCGAGTTGTCATCACAACCGACAGCCAGCAGGCCGACTACCAAAACGCCACACAGCAGCAATGCAGTTCTCATGGCGAGAGCCTATCACTGCGTCGTGAGACGCACGGACTTCGCGGGTTCGCGGGCGCTCACTCGAACGTGACTAAAAGAACAGGACGCTCTGCCGCGAGCTTTGCATCGAGGTTCCAGTAGTTGACGCCATCCTCGGAGACCGGCAATACACCGATGTACACAGGTTGCCCGTCGTCAAAGGTCGATGCTGGCAACTCCCAAGCGACCTGTTTGTCGTTGCCTGCCATCCCCATATCCTGGGCCTTCGGGGCCGTGCCAACCCTCGACGGGATCGCCTGAGCGAGCGAGCCGAGCGTGAACGTATCGACCAACCAAATTTCACCGGTTTGACTCGACGACTGGCTGTCCCCGTCCGCGGTCGTGTGCAGTATGAGCTCCACCTTGGCGCCATCGACCCGGTAGGCTGGGTGCCACGGAAACTTGAGATAGCTGTGAACTTCCCGATCGCCGAGGTCCCCGTCCAACTGGTCGACAACCATCTCGCCGACACCACCGTTGTTGTTTCCGGCGCTGGTAACCTGCTCGCATTCATCGGGGCCGACGTAGTTTTCCTGATTGTCGGCTAGCGCGACACACTCGGCGATTTCGGCGAGGACTTCGACGGGCTGGCTGGTATCGACGGTGTCGCTGTCCGAATCAGACCCGACATCCGCGGTGGGACCTGCACTCGCGCCCGTCAATGTGCTCTCGTCCGTCGTACTCTCGGCGGACGCAGTCCCAGTCGGTTGGTCGTACTCCGGATTGATGCCGAAACAACCGAGGCACGTAAGTGCCATCACGATCCCGCCGATCCGTGTGCTGAGCCGTCCGGTCCGTTTAAAATCTGCTTGAAGGGACATCACGAAGGAACACCACCACCGTACGCGAAGATGTCCGTTGTGCCAAGTCTCTACCCCCGCGCCGAGACATCGGCCGGCCGTATGGTGGTTGCCAGCGTTTAGGCGTATCGCCACACTGCGAGGTGTTTGGCAACTTTCGTCAACTGGCGACGCCGATCGATCGACCGGTCGCGTGGCCTATTTCTCGCCGAGGGACGCTGCCATCACCTGCTCCATCGCTGCGATCGCTTGCATATCGATGGCCGCCTTGAGCACCAAAACCGACCCGTCGGCCGTCAGCGAAATCGAGTCGAGCACGCGCTTGGGCGCCCCCATCTGCCCGGCAACCGAGGCGAGTTGATCGAGTTGTGCCTGTACCAATGTCTGCATCGACTTGGCCTTGTCGGCCTGCGACAGACCGATCTGCAACTCGACCGCAAGTCCGTCCGCAAGCCCCAGGGAGCCCGCAACGGAGTTGATGTTGACGCCGTCCGAGGAGAGCTCGGGCAGAGCGTCGGGCGGCAGCAGGCCGGCAAACCAGATCGGATCGCCGCCGGTCACACGGGCGAGTGTGGGGTTGAGGTCGCCCTTGCAGGCCCCACCTGCGGTCCCCTGTTGCTGCGAGACCCGGGCACCCCAGCTGTCCGCCCACGGTTTTGTTGCAAGTGCAATTGTATTGGCATCGAGGAGGTGACCGACCATCGCGTCCTCGGGTCGATCACCCCGTAGCCTGAGCACTGCTTTGCCGGCCTCGCCTCCGGTGTCGATCAGGAAGTCGTCTTTCCCGAGGATGTCGGCGAGTTTGTTGCGTACGCATGTAAGTTTTTCGGGATCCCCCACCGAGGTTCCGCGGACGAGAATCGCAGTCTTGTGTTGCTTGGGCGCGAGCGCGATGTCGAGGGACTGCAGACCGGAAAACGGAATGTCGCAGGCTTCCATCGCCTCGACGGTCCGCCGGGTGTCCGGCTCTTTCTCCATCCGCGCGCGGTTGCGGGCCCACAGCGGAGACAATCCCACCCCTTTGAGATCGACATGGGCCAACATCTCGGCGTCGGCCGGGAGCGATTCACACACGCGGGTCACCGGCTCGGGCAAGGCTTGGGCAGCCGGGGGCTGAACAGATGGACGCTCCCCCACGTTCGAGTCGGTCGCCTGCGGTTGCGGTTTTGGTTCGGGCTTTGGTTGACACCCGCCGACAATCGTCAAGGCGAGACCGACTCCCGCGAGCCACGGGCATTTTCCCCACATCGTGCGCATTGCCGTCGTCTTAGCATGCCACACCAATTTTCGCCCCTTTTCCACGACGCCGACTCACCTCGCCGCAGGGGTCGCACCAGCCATACTGCGCAGGGCCTGAGCAACACCGCGAACGGTGCACACACACAGCACGCCGCACACTCTCGAACCTGTCCCTACATACATCTTATGGCTGTTCGACGATCCGCGCACCGCGAGCCAGGGCTTCCCACCGTCATCAGCGAGGTTTGCAAATGCACGTGAACCTTTGGCCATACTCTGCGCTCTCTCGATCCACCGGAAGTGCGCCCCCGTCGTGCGGACTCGGAGTAGACTCCCTCGACCGATGATGGTGTGATCCAGCGGTATGAGGACCCTATGGGCGTAGAGTTGTGGACCGATAGCTTTCTGGACGAAATGCGGACAACCGGAGATCCGCTGGCCGACGAGACGGTCGACGAGCTGTTTGAGCTCGGCGCGGTCGACCGGGTCAACACCCTGCTCCGCGAGTTCGATCAAAACTTCGAGAACATTCCCGAGGGCCTGCCCGCCAAGCTCCGCAACTATCTCGAAGTCAGCACCCAAAAGCCGGCGTTTGCCGACATGGTTCAGTTTGAACACGGCAACGACCTCCTCGGCCGCTACGCACCCCAGCTGGTGATGGGGCTGCTGTGCCACTCGCTGCCGTGCTGTTACGTGTGTGCCGACGGTGCCAAGGTTTTGATGCTGTCCCAGCGATTTCAGGACTATGGGCGCCGGCGAATCATGGAGACGACCCAGTTCCTGCTCGACGTGCTCGACGAAGGTGGGCTCGACCCCGGCGGCTACGGGTTGCGGTCGATCCAAAAGATTCGCCTGATGCACGCAACCGTGCGCCACTTAGTCGCCGACGACCCGCGCTGGAGCACCGACTGGGGTCTGCCGATCAACCAAGAAGATCTCGCCGGGACGACGCTGACATTTGCCGTGCTGGCACCGCGGGCGATCGAACAGCTGGGGGCCGACCTCACCGTCGATCAGCGGGAGAGCTTCGTCCACGTGTGGCGGGTGATCGGAGCGATGCTCGGACTCGACGAGCGGTTGCAGTTTCACACCTACGACGAGGCAAACGCCCTACTCACGCGTATCCTCGAACGCAATCAACGCCCGTCCGAGGCTGGACGCGAGTTGACCAAGACCCTGCTCGAGGTGCTCGCCGACATCATTCCCGGAACAATCATCGACGGAATCCCGGCGAGCCTGCTGCGGTTTTTCGCCGGTGACGACTTTGCCGAGATGCTCGCGGTACCCGAGGCCAATTGGACACGTCACCTGATCCCGCCGATCCGCGGGGCGAGCTACCTCGCCGACAAGTTGGGGGACAACAGTCCGCGGATGGCCAACTTTTTCAAACTGTTTGGCAACCGCCTGCTCAAAAAGACCTTCCGCGCGATGACAGGGCCCAACCGCTACGAGTGGCGCATCCCCAAGTCGATCGATGAGCAGTGGCACGTCAGCCGCCCGCACAGGTTTGGGCGCAAAGCCTAAAACCGGTTGGCGATCATGACCTGAAAGGTATCGACCCCGAACTCGGGGTCAAACCCGTGGGCGTAGGTGAAGTAGAGGTTGACCGCCTCGCCGCCGTAGCCGATATCGAAGGCAAAAATCATGGATGCACCTACACCGACTTTGATCAGTTCCTTGGTCAGCTCTTCGGTCCATGCCATGCCGACGTCGGCAAACGGGACGAGCAACAACCGGTCCATGAACAGCGGAAGCGAACCGATCCCGCGTTCGACGTCGTAGAGCGGAATCACGTACTCGTTGTTGAGGACCATGAAGTAACGTCCACTAAATGCCGACGGCACAAACCCGCGCAGCTTGCCGGACTCGTTTGCACTTGTACGTGCAATGATTGTGCGGAGAAGATCCTGGCCGGTCCCTTGCCCACCGATAAAGAAGGGGGAGCGCCGGTCAAAGCCGCCTGCCGACACACCGCCCTCCAACCGCAACGCGAGCGCCTGGTGACCCCGCCACGGCATCCGCAACTTCTCGGTGTAGCTGCCCCGCAGTTGCAAATCCCAAAACTTTCCGCCCAACGCCGGGTCGATCACCGTCATCGTGAAGGCTGCCCGGCGCCCCCATTCGCTGCCGTAGCCGTAGCGAAAACTCTGCAAGCTGCTGTAGGACAGCGTCATGGATATCTGCCCGAGACCGCCGACTTCGGGAAGTTCCGACACCGGGAGGTTGGGATCGATGACCTCGTCCTGGGCGTCGAGGTTGCGGTAGTGGACGTAGCTGTAACCGATTCCGAGATCAGCTTGGTGCAGCGGGTGACGCAGGATCGGCAGCCCCGTACTGATCCCAAACTCGTCGATCAACTCGCGGTAACCCGTCTGACGAAACCCGGGGACGTCGGGGTTGTCGGCCCCAAACGCATGGTCGTAGTTGAAGCGCTCAAACCCGTTGCGCAGGGCAAATTGCCGCGAGTAGCCGATCGTGAACGAGGGCAGGAGTTGACGGTAGGAATAGGTCACCCCGCCGAGCGGCTGGCCGTAACTAAACAGGTACCCGAAATTGCCGCCTAGCACGTGAAACCCGAGCACGTCGGAAAATGCAGTTGCAAGTTCGATGTCGGCCCCGAGCCCGCCGGACCCAAAGGCTGCCAAGCCCGGGGTGATGGTCCGCGGAAAAAATGTCTTGCCGGGTTGGTATCGTTTGCTGCGCAGCGCCGGATGCCGCCCCTTGTCGATCTCGAGCTCCGGGGTTGGATCGGACTTGAGCGGCGAGGGCCGCGGACTTGGGAGCGGCTTCAAAAACTGTGTAGGATCAAATTTCATGACCCACAGATCAAACCCGTCCTTGCGGTACCCGACATAGACCATGCGCCGTCCGTCGTGGCTGATCACCGGCTCAAAGGCCCCGCCGATCACGTTGGTGACCTGGTGGACCTTCCCCGTCGCTAGCTCGTAGGCGTAGATGTTGGCGACCTGGTTTCGATCGCTTGCAAATACAATGTACTCGCCATCCGGCGACCAGCTGGGCTCGGTGTCGAGGTAGCGGTCGGCGGTGATCCGGGTGGTCTGCTCGCTGTCCCGGTCGTAGATGTAGATGTCGCGGTAGCCCCCGTCGCGCCACCCCGAGTACACCACCCGGCGACTGTCGGGGGCCCAGCGCGGGGTCGTGGCCTGGAAGAACCGCTCGAGTGGCTTGACTTCGGTGACCTTCAAGGTGTCGAGTTCTAAAAACGCCAGCCGTGCCTGGGCCGAATCGTTGCGGCTAAACACCACCGTGCGCCCGTCCGGCGAGACGTGGGGATCGTGGGCCCGCAGGCCAAACGTCAGGCGTTCGACGTTGTTGGGATTGGGCCCGTGCCAGCGGTAGAGGTCGTCCCAGTTGTAGCGGAAGTCGTGGGTCCGGGTCATCTCGAACACCATGTCGGGCGTCGCCCCGACAAAGCTGCCCGACGACGCATTTTGGATCTGGAAGACTTTTTTAATGTCCGGGTCCATGCCCTCGCGGCCGATGCCAATGCCTTCGCGGATCCGACTGCCCGTCGACTTGACCCGGTGGATCCCCGGCAGGCGGTGGCCGGTGTCGCGAAAGAAGAAAATCTCGCTGTCGTCGGCGGACCAAAACGGATGGCGGTTGAAGTTGGCCGAGGCTGAACTCGCGGTGCCAAAGGTGATCCGACGACCTTCGCGGATCCCCCGGGCCCGGATCCGCCGCGCCTGGGCCTGATACTCGCGGGTCAAATGCAGCTCAAACTCCTTCCACAACTGCTCGTAGGTGACCCCCAAGACCTCCTCGACGGTGCGGTTGATCGCCAGCGGAATCAGTGTAGATGCATACACATGACTGAGCTCGCGCAACTTGTCCTCGCCGTAGCGGGCGGCGATGTAATGCATCAAACGACCCCCGTAGAGGTACACACCGCTGCCGTGGGGGAAGATTTTGGCCCCGTTGGTGACCATGTCGATGGGTTGAAACCCCTGCTCCAACACACCCATCCGCAACATCATCTCGAACTGGGCTGACCGCCCGCGCCCCTGGCTCCCGAGCGAGGATTCAAAATGCGTGGCCAACCCCTCGATCACCCAGCGCGGCTGAATCACGTTGGGCGGCCAGATGTTGTGCACCCCCAACCCGAGGATGGCGTTGACCAAGCGCGGCAACCCGTGAACGGTATCGAGGTGGTAGACGTGCACCAACTCGTGGGTCATGAGGATGTCGAGCCAATCGTCGTAGGCCTCGAGTACCGACATCGACTCGGGCGCGGTGACATAGGCGTTGATCCGCGGAAATGGCGAGGGTGTGGCCGATCCGTTGGCGGAGTCGGTGTGGTCGTTGACGATGATATGGGTCTTGAGATAGCGCGGTGTGTGCCCGAGAATTTGCGAAAGTCGATCGTGGGCACGCTCGGTGACCATCGCGATACGTGCAGCTGCATCTTCATTGCCGACGTAGTAGTGGATGTGAAAATGCTCGGTGGTAATGGTCTTCCACTTCTGATCGACCGAGGTGGCCTGGGCCGTGTTTGTCCACAAATACAGGCACATGCAGAGAAAGATGAACGACCAACGAAGTCGCGCCCCGCCGACGCCTGCCTTGGACCTGTGCACGGCGACACGAGGGTCGTCGGCTGTGGACCTGTCCGGTTGCCCCCGCTGGTGAGGGCTGCAATCTCGGGGCTCCATGGGCTGGGTGGCCGCCACAGCCTAACCCGGATCGCCGACCGCGGTCTTCAGGTTGCGTACGGCCGGCGAATGCCTCACGTCGGACGGCGAATGTGCTGTTCGACGATGGCTGCCAAGGCCCCCGGAGCCTCTTCATTGGGCGCGTGTCCACAACCGTCGATGAGGTGCAACGACGACCCGTCGATGGCCGCCGCGAGCCGCCGACCGTGGTCGACAGGAATCAGGCGATCGAGCGCCCCCCAGACGACCGCCGTCGGACAGGTGAGCTCCCGAAACCGCGCTGTCACGGCCCGAAGATCACTCAGTTGTAACAGCATCGCATAGGCCGCCTCTCGCGCACCTGGGCGGGCAAGCCTGTCCCAGTAAATGTCGATGGTCTGCTCGTCGATCTTCCGCGGATCGGCAAACACCCGCGAGAAGTAGCGCCGCAGGTCACCGCGACCAAACACGCGCGTAAACACCAACGGACCGACCTTCGGCAACATCGCCAACTTGCCCTCGAGCGGCATCTGCATCTCAAAGCACGAGCTGTCGACCAGGGTCAGCGTCACCTCCGCACGGGCGAGCTCGAGGGCGACCAAACCCGCCACCGCTCCGCCCATACTGTGCCCGACCAAATGGACAGGTCGCGAACCGACATCGAGCCGGTGCAGCAACGCAACCACGGCCCGGGCCAAAAATCCGAGGTCGTAGCCTTCGCACGCGTCCGCCGGGGGGTGATCGCTGTTGCCACTACCCAACAGATCGGGCGCGACAACCCGATAGCGGTCGGCCCATCGCGGGATGAGGTGGCGAAACTCGTAGTGGTGGACCAAAAGTCCATGTAGCAGCACAATTGTCGGAGCGTCCCTGGGCCCGCGGTCGAGCACGTACATGCGTCCAAAGTCAAAGGCGTGGAGCTTCGACCGATCGGCGGGTTTGGGGGCGTGAAAGCGTGGGGGGCTCACAGTTCGTCGTCTCCGTCGACCCGCAGGATCACGCTGCCACTGCCGTGTTCCAAGTGCTCGGGAAACCGGGCGTGCATGGTTTCAAACACGATCCGCTCGGCCTCAAACGCCGAGTGGACCTCGAGCACCTGGTTGGCCAAACGCTGCATATCCTCGGCCGACGAGCGCCGAATCAGGTCTTTGATCACTGGAATCGCACTGGGGTGCATCGACATTTCGCGGATCCCGAGACCGGCCAACACCCAGGTGTAGCGGGGGTCGGCCGCCATCTCGCCGCACAGACTCACGGGAATGTTCGCGGCCGCACCGCTGGTCGCCACGTGATGGACCATGCGGATGATCGCCGGATGTAGTGGTTGATACAAGTATTGGACGTCGTCGTTGTCGCGATCGATGGCGAGGGTGTACTGCAACAGGTCGTTGGTGCCGATGCTCATAAAGTCGACGCGTTTGGCCAACACGTCGGCGATCATCGCCGCCGCCGGGGTTTCGATCATCACCCCGACCGGGACATCATCGGCCTGTGGCATCCCGGCCTCCTCGAGCTGCTCGCGGGCCTCGGCCAAGGCTTGTAACCCCGCCTCCAACTCCTCGAGGCTGCTGACAAACGGCATCATGATCCGCAAAGGTCCGTGGACGGCCGCCCGCAACAGGCCGCGTAACTGCGCCAAAAACATGTCTCGCTCGCGCAACGCGAGCCGCAGCGATCGCATCCCCATGGCCGGATTGACCTCGCGCTCGTCGAAGTTCAGCAACTTGGTGCGCTTGTCCGAACCGAGGTCGAAGGTGCGGTAGACCACCGGATGCGGGGCGGCCTTGCGCAACACCCGTTTGGCATCTTTGTAGTGCTCTAACTCGGTGGGCATCGTATCGCGGTTCATAAACAGATACTCGCTGCGATACAGCCCCACCCCCTCGGCGCCAAACTGGATCGCCAGGGCGAGGTCTTCGGTGATCGAGAGGTTGGCCCGGGTGACCACGTGCAACCCGTCGTGGGTGACCGCCTTGAACGCGCGATCTTTTTGTACACGCAACTCAAACGCGGCATAGCGGGCCTGCTCCCCCTCCAAGCCGGCGAGTTCCTCGGGGTCGGGTTCGACGATGATCAGTCCCCGAACACCGTCGACGATGACCAGATCGCCGGAGTTGGTCGTCGAGATCAAACCGTCCACACCGACCACCGCGGGGATTTGCAACGACCGCGCCATGATCGAGCTATGCGACGTTTTGCCACCGACTTCGGTCGCGATCCCTGCCACCCCGGCGCGGTACAGCGACGCCGTATCGGCGGGGTTGAGGTCGTGGGCGACGACGATCGAACCGGCCGGGGGCAACAACTCCCCGGGATGATCCCCTTGTATCGTCAACAATAACCGCTCGGCCAAAAACGCGATGTCGCTGCCGCGCTCACGAAAATACTCATCGTCGGCATTGTCGAGGGTCTCTTGGATCTCGTCGGTGGCCGTGGCCACGGCCCACTCGGCACACTGCAACTCATCGCGGATCAACGACTCGGTCCGCTGGATCAGATCCGGGTCGCGCAACATCATCTGTTGGGCCTTGAGGATCTGGCGGTGCTCGCCGTGGTGGAGACGACTTTTGATCGACTCCAACTGCTGGCGCGTACTGACCAGGGCCTCGTGAAACCGGATCTGTTCGGCCTCGACCTGTTCGCGCTCGATGCGGGTGTGGGGGACGTGGACGCTGCGGCGGTCGACGACAAATGCGGGGCCGATGCCGATCCCGGGACTCGCCGCCACGCCGTCGAAGGCCTGACGTTCCCGGGTCTGTGGCCCGCGTTCACTCATATTTCGTCGAACCCTCGTCCCACCAAATCTGCCAAGGCGTCGTAACACTCGCGGGCATCGTCGCCGGCACACTTGAGACCGATCTTGGAGCCCTTGGCACAGGCGAGCATCAACACACCCAAAATGCTTTTTGCGTTGACCTCCGTACCATCTTTGTATAGCCAAACATCGGCATCAAACTTGTTGGCGAGGCTGACAAACTTGCTCGCAGCGCGGGCGTGGAGCCCTAAGGGGTTGACGATTTCTAGTTCGCCGCTGACCTCGGTTTCGTTGCTCATCCCGATTTCTCCCTGGCCTGGGGCACAGCCCCCTTGATGGCTACCGCCCGACGACCCGTGTCTGCAACTGCCTCCGCCACCTGTGACAGTGTTCGTCCGCTGCGATCGACCGTCGCCAGCTTGAGCACCATCGCCAAGTTGAGACCGGCGAGCACAACTGCCCGGCGCCCGTGCTCGCGCGCCTCGTCTTGACCACAGTTGCAGGGACTCGCACCCAACAGGTCGACCAGCAACAACACGCCGGCCCCCTGATCGACAGCTTCGATCTCGTGGACGATCTTTTGTTTGAGCGCCGGCGTCTTCCCGCGACCCGCGTCGATCGCAACGACATCGGCCAACACATCACCGGCCGACCCGAGGATCAATCGGGCCGCGGCCAGCATCGCCGTCGCGGAGTTGCCGTGGCCGATGACCACCACGCCGACCGTTGTACTCACAACGTTCCTCCGCGCACGTTTTGGAGGTCGCGGTGACGCACCACAAGTCGCGCAGCCGGTTCAGAAACCGGAGCGCCACCGCGTAGGCGGCTCGCCAGATGTTCGACAAACGCCACAGAACGATGCTGCCCCCCTGTGCAGCCGATCGCAACCGTCAGCGACGAGCGCCCCTCGCGCAAACTCCGGGGCAGGACAAACCGAACCAAGGCTTCGATGTGGTCCATCATCGCCGCGGCATCGGGCTGCTGTAGGACAAAGTCTGCCACCACCGCGTCGAGGCCTGTCAGTGGCCGCAACTCGGGAATGTGGTGGGGATTTGTCAAAAACCGAACATCGAACACCATGTCAGCCGCACTCATCAGGCCGTGCTTAAACCCAAATGAAGTGACCACCAGTTGCATGACCTCCCCGGCACCGCCGTAGCGATCGCGCAGGGACTGGCGCAACTGCCGGGCCCGGAGGTTGCCGGTATCGATCGCGGTGCTCGCCAGAGCAGCGATATCGGTCAGCAAGCGACGCTCGCGGGCGATCGCCCCCGGGAGGTCACCCATCGGATGTTTGCGGCGGGTCTCGGAAAACCGACGCACCAACACCTCGTCCGACGCCTGCAAAAACAGCAACTCGACCCGCCGAGCCTGGGCAGATAAACGTGTATAGACATCTTGAAACTGATCCAAGAACCCGAGCTCGCGCGCGTCGACCACGACCGCGACCCGGCGCTTGCCGAGCGAGTTTGCGAGCTCCAAAAACCGCGGCAACATCGGCACGGGAAGGTTGTCGACACAGGTAAACCCACTGTCTTCAAGGGCGGCGAGGGCCGTCGACTTGCCAGCTCCGCTGAGCCCCGAAACCACCACCAACTCGATCTGCGGTGGCTGTGTGCACGCCTCGGCCATCGCCTCGGATGATAAACCCTTGGACCGAACCGCGATCTACTCGACCTCGGTCATGGGGATCGACTGCGAGTTTGGATGCGGGCGCTCGGACGGGACCCCCGTCGACGCGGCGATCCGGGCATTGATCTTGTCTTGAAACTCGCGCGCCGAATCGTGACCGCGAAATTTGAGGATCTGGTTGCGGGCCACGACTTCGATCAGCGAGGCGATATTACGACCTGGCCGAAGGGGTATTTTTGCCAGCGGGATATCGACCCCGAGGATCGGCCAGACATCAACCTCGGTCCCCAACCGATCGTAATCGTCCTCTTGAACATCGCTGAGCTCAACCACAACTTCGATCTTCTTTTGGTCGCGCACGGCCGCCACGCCGAACAGATGGGTGATGTTCAAGATCCCCATCCCGCGGATTTCCATGTAGTGCTGGTGGGTCTCGGTCGCCGCCCCCCACACGGTATCGGGATGACGCACCGTCACCTCGACCACATCGTCGGCGACCAAACGATGCCCCTTCATGATCAGGTCCAACGCGGCCTCACTCTTGCCGACACCACTGCGTCCGATCAGCAACAACCCGACACCCAACACATCGACCAAAACCCCGTGGATGCTCTGCCGCGGGGCCAACAGGTCCTCGAGGGTACGCGTCAAACGGGTGATCAGGGTCGAGCTCATCAGCGTGGTGCGCATGACCGGGACGCCGTGACGCTTGGCCGCCGCGAGTAAAATGTCGGGCGGCTCGAGCCCCCGAGTGAGGATCATGGCGCAGATCCCCCGGCTGCAAAACGTCTCGATCCCGTGGGCCGCATCCTGGGGAGGGATGCTCGAGAGGTAGTCGATCTCGGTGAGCCCGAGCACCTGCACACGGTCCGGGAACACGTGTTTGACAAACCCACTGAGCGCCAAACCTGGCTTTTGGATCCGCGGCCTGGCGATCTTGCGGTCGAGTTCACCTTCGTACAACAACTCGAGGGCAAGGGCCTGACGCGAGTGGGCCAACAGGTGCTGAACCTCTAACGAAGTGTCGCGGGGCATCGGGCGCAGTCTACACCCCCGAGGTTGGTCCCCCTGGCGAAATCTCGCACGAACAGCGACTCGTTGTTGCCCTGCAGATGACCAAGGGTTTTGATCCCTGACATAGCAAACCCCGCGAAGGTGCGGGGCTTGTGTGGGATCGGACAGACCTGTCGGCTAGCCGGTCTCGGCCTGGAGCGGCGGGGCCTCGGGTTCGATCACCCCGAAGTCACCATTCTCGAGCCGGTAGACCACGTTGATCTCGCCGGTGTCGACATTGGTAAACACAAAAAATTGCTTGTGCATCAAATTCATTTGCATGATCGCCTGATCGGCAGACAGCCGCTCGGCGCGAATCGTCTTGGTGTGGATCGGAGCCGACTCAGGCTTGACCTCCTCAAGGGCCATTTTTGCCTCAGCGACTTCGTCGGTCACCGTTTCGGCAGCGATCACACCGAGCCGTACTTTGGCGGTGCGGCCTTCGTGTGGTTTGTGGTGGCGGATGCGATCTTTGTAGCGACGGACCTGGCGCTCCATTTTGGCGAGCGCGAGGTCAACGGAGGAGTACAGGTTTTCGGTCGACTCCGAAGCGTGAAGCTGCAAACCGTTGCGCAGCGTGACATCAAACTGAGCAATCTGACGAAGCTTCTCGACCGAGAACGTGCAACTGATTTTGAGCGGGTCCGCGAAGTAGCGCTTGATCTTCTCAAGCCGTTCTTCGGCGTAGGCCCGCAGTGCCGGGGAGCTCTCCATGTGTCGGAAAACAAAGTGTGTTTGCATCGGCGTGCACCTCTCGTGTTGGGTTATGGACCACACCAAACGCGCGATCCTTCCTCTAGTATGGCTCAAAATCACGTGCTGCCGAGCCTTATTTCTGGAGGACCTGCGTACGCGGATGAATTTAAAGTCGTCGGGTCGACGTGACCCCAAAAGTCGCTCCCCAACGAGTCGTGGACACCCGAGCTGTGATTGCTTCACCCCGTACGGCACCGCACGCGACCCAAAAATTTAGACTCAATGACTCGCGAACAAATTTCGCCGGTCGCAGTTCGACGCCCGCCACCCACGACCCGCGAACAAATTTCGCCGGACCGCAGTTCGACGCCCGCCATCCACGATTCGCGAACACTGGCACCCGCGCGTCACCCAGAATCTAGGCCACCAAGCTGTTGCCTCGCGTAGCTCGGCACTCGCTTCTTCCGTGAGAACAACACGCATCGAACCTAGCCGCTTTTTGGGGCTGCGTGGACGATCTCGTCGAGCTCGCGTTCAACGTCTTCGGAGGGAACCACCGCCGACTCACCCGCGCGAACAGCTTGGAGCCGCCGCTTTGCTTCGCTGAGCCACGCCGCCTCGATCTCGGACGGTGGTGAACCATCGCCGAGGCTATCCGCGAGGATCGCCGAAAGCTCCGCGCGCCCATCGAGTCCGAAGATTTTCGCGATGGCACTGAGCACATCCATCGTTTTCTTGTAGCGGTCGCTCACGTAGCACGCTCCACAGCCAAATAACCCGCGCGCCCCCCAGAATCTAGACCCCGCCACCCCAACGATTCGCGGAGGAATTTTGGCCGTGAACCGAGGTCTGAGCGGCGCAGCTGTAGCGAGACTACTGCAAGCCGCGC
>CAZUPD010000152.1:0-18413 GCA_964621785.1 uncultured Nannocystaceae bacterium | reverse complement strand
TCGCCGGATACTTCGCTTGTGGCTTCCCTCTTCCACTATCCAGTTTTCAGAGAACGAACTCTTGCGAGTCCCCTTGCGGTTGGCGTCTTTCGACCCGTCCCCGACAAGGGAGGCGGTTTGTACTGCCCGTGTTTGGGCAAGTCAAGCGGGTCGATATTCTTTTTTTGATTCCACCAACGATATCCGATTACGTGCTTTGACGGGCACTTGAGCCAGGATCGCGCCGGTCGGGGCGGCGATATCTCGACCACCCGTGACAACACAATTTTATTTTTTACTGCCGGTTGGTGTTTTGGAGATCTCAACCTCGCAAACCGGAGCTGCCGGCGCCACTTCAACCCCGAAAACCTGCGACCTGAGTCACGAGTTTTGCGA
The DNA here is from genome assembly GCA_964621785.1 of uncultured Nannocystaceae bacterium. GTDB lineage: Bacteria > Myxococcota_A > Polyangia > Nannocystales > Nannocystaceae > JACKDW01. The sequence continues at coordinate 18,038 of CAZUPD010000152.1, read as the reverse complement.
AGCCTTACAACCCGTCTTTTGCCTTCGGACCGTCGGCCTTCGCCTTCGCCGACTCGGCGTTTCTCTTCGATGTGTCCTTCGCACCCGGCGTTGCCTTCTCGGGCTCCGGCTCGGGCTCCGACTCGACGATCGCCTGGGCCTGGAGAATGTCCTTGACTTCGTCGTAGCCACAACGCGCCCCCGTACTCGAAGCTTTGCTCTTTCGCTTGCGTTTGCGTTTGCGGCGTTGCTTGGGCTTCTTGGGCAACTTCCCGGCCTGCTCCGCATGCCGGATCTGAGCTTGGACACCGGCGAGGAGCTCCGGGTCGGCCAGCATTAAGTGGTGGTGGTACTCCGGCTGCTCACCGGGGGCCCAACGCAAGAACACCATGACCTCGCTCTCCTGCAACTCGCCTGCGAGTGGATCGGTGACTTCGACGCGAAATGTCTGGTCGGCGCTGACTTTTTTATCGAGATACCCAAGCAGGACGTCGCCCAAGGTCAGATCGACCTGTTGGACCGGACGCCCCTGGTGCAGTCGGCGGTCCCACACGTGGTCGATGCCGGCGAGTAACACGATGTCGGCACACCCGAGCCGAACGCCGAACAGTCGTTGATCTTTGACGTCGTTGGGGGCACGTCCTGTGAGCCGCACCGGCGTGGTGGTCATCCCGTCGTCGAACGCAGGCTGAAGATGTGCTTCCCACTCCGATGCACCTGCTGGCGGGACCAATGCACCGCGCGTGGTCGCTTTGCATCCGGTTGCGAGTAGACACCCTCCGAACACAACTCCCGCCAATCGCAATGTTCCTGCCATGGATGCACCGGTGAGAACTCGCGGGCGAAGTGATCGACGCATGGACCGGGCGAGAGTAGCGTATGCTCCCGCGGTGCGCACAACCCCAACTTTGGTGTCGGCACTGGTGGTTGCCGCAGGCCCGTGGATCGGCGGATGCGTCACCGAGCGCCCGTTCCCGGCCGAGATTCCGGCCTTGGTGACGATGAACGAGGCGACCGGCGATCCCTATAAAGGACGCTTTCCCCTCGAACAAGCGCTCGCCGGACTGCCAGAAGGTCGTCGGCTTCAGGCGGTGATCACCACCGACCGCGGAGATATCCGCTGCACCCTCGACCCGACCAGTACACCGCTGACGGTCGCCAACTTTGTCGGACTCGCCCGCGGGCTGCGGCCCTTTCGCACCGCGGAAGGGACCTGGGTCGAGCAACCGTTTTACAACGGCCTTGGGTGGCACCGCGGAATCGAGGATCAATTTGTCCAGGCCGGGGAACGCTCGCCGGATGGGCCTGGATTTGTGATTCAGGATGAGATCTCACCCGGTCATGTGTTCGACCGCGCCGGTGCCTTGGCGATGGCCAACCGGGGGACGACCCACAGCGCGAGTGCCCAATTTTTTATTACGGTCCGCGACCTCCCCGACCTCAACGGCCAGTACACGATCTTCGGTTCGTGTGACGATGAACACGTCGTTCGAGCCATCGCCCGCGAACTCGATGCGGGGACGCAGCCGCCACCGACGATCACGTCCGTTTCGATCACGCGGAACTGATCGCATCCTTTTTTTATAAGTCTTCGCCAACGCGATGGCCACGGCGCCCTACCCCTTGTAGCCGCCCGTCTCGCATGGGATACACCCGGCGATGACCATTGCGAGGTTTTGTCCCAAGTTGTCGCCTGTGTTCATCCCACTGGCCTGCGCCGTAGTGCTGGGCGGGTGCACCGAGCCGCGTTCGATCCCCGATAAAAAGACCCAGGGCAAGCCACAAACCCCGATGACCCATGCTGGGAAGGCCCAACAGCCCGAGGCGAAAACGCCGGACGCGAAGGCGCCGGATACCAAAACACCTCCAAAGCCGCTCGCGCAACCCACTCCGCCGACATCGAAAAAGTTCCAAAAGGGTCTGCGTGCCCCCAAAGGCCTGCCCGATGCCGATGTCTACGAGTACAACCAAGCGCAGGGCGATCCGATCGGCAAACCGTTTACCCTCGAGCAGGCCCTCGCCGGTGATGCGACCCTCGCCGACCCGCAAAACGGCACGCTTACCGCGACGCTCGAGACCACCATGGGCGACATCAAGTGTGAGTTGTTCGAGAAGCAAGTCCCGTTGACGGTCGCCAACTTTGTCGGCCTGTCCCGAGGGACACGTCCTTGGCTCGACAAACAAGAGGACGTGTGGAAGTCCGAACCCTACTACGACGGTGTCCAGTTCCACCGCGTCATCCGCGACTTCATGATCCAGACCGGTGACCGTTCCGGCTCAGGCCGCGGCGATCCAGGCTTCATCCTGGTCGACGAGTTTGACAAAACACTTCGCCACAAAGGCCCCGGCATCTTGTCGATGGCCAACCGCGGCCGCAACACTTCGAGCTCGCAGTTTTTTGTCACGGTCAAATCGACGCCCCACCTCGACAATAAACACGCGGTGTTCGGCAAGTGCCAGGACCCCAAGGTCGCGGTCTCTATCAGCCAAGTCAAAACCCACAGCGACCGCCCATTGCAGCCGATCCGGATCAAGACGATCAAGATCACCCGCGAGAAATGACGCCACTCGCTGTGCGAGCTGTACCGCCCGCTTGAACGTGTTTAAGCGGGCGAGTTTCGACATCTCTTAAAAAAGAACACCCGCTGCCGACGCACGAGCATTTGTCGACAGCGGGCGGTCCATGACGGAGACATTGGGTTAGATGCCGGGCATCCCCCGGCGGTTTCAATTATTTTTAAAGTTGGTGATGTCGGCAATCGCGCATAGGACGTGCGAAATGCGCCGGCTGGTGCACAAACCGTTGAGAACGCTGCTGCATCATTATTCTAATGTAATTGCAAATAAATCTCGTGTATCAACACAGCAAGGCGGCCGGCCGTTGATGCGTTCGAGCGCGTTCGTGGTGAGCTGTCGGCCGGCGCGCGGACAGACCTTCGTCTGGACCGCTCGAGCGAGGCCCGAAGGCAGGGATGTTGCGACATTCGACCCCCCTCAAACAGTGAGGGAAAACCGACGCATCATCACTTTCTTTGGGCTCTGGAGAAAACTGTTGATCATGGCCCTCACGCCATGTCCCGTGCGACTTTCCCGTTTCACCTCGTTTGTGTCTTTGCCTGCCTGTCGCCGGGTCTGTCCCGCGCAGCCCAGCCTTCGCACGATGCGAACCAACCCGGCGCCGGACCACCATCAACAACTTCAACTCAGCCCCCCGAAAGTGGGTCGGGCCTCCAAACATCGCAGGCAGGTACCCCAGTGATCCCCTCGGGCCATCCGCAAGGCCCGTCGACAACGACAACTTCTGCTGCCCCGGTCTCGCCATCGACACCTGCTCCATCGACACCAACGACACCGTCCACGGCCCATTCGCAGACATCACCAAATTTCGGAACACCGCCGATGCCCGCCACATCCGACGCGAGTGCATCGGCACCCGACCCCGCAGCGAGTGAACCCGCAATCTCTATCGGCGACGACGGGGTCAAGATTCGCACCGGGCCGCAGTCGGCCCTCACGATCTCCGGCTATGCCGAGACCTATTACAGCTTCAACTTCAATCGCCCGAGCAACGGCATCACCCACTATCGGACCTTCGACAATCGCCACAACGCCATCACCCTGCAAAATCTTGCGCTCGACCTCGGGTGGGACTCGAAACACGCGTTGGCCCGGATCGCGCTGCAGGCAGGGCACGCGCCCAATACCTACTACGGGGTCAGCGAACCGGATATGCCGGGTGCTCCGGGCACACCCGGCAGCAACTCCGATCTGTGGCGCTACATCCAACAGGCCTACGTCGGCTGGCACCTGCCGATCAAAAAACTGCCCGTGACCCTCGAAGGTGGCGTGTTTTTATCGCCGCTCGGCGACGAGGGCCTTGCGACCTACCAAAATTGGACCTGGTCGCACACACCGATGTTCTACGCGCTTCCATTTTACCACGCCGGTGTTCGTTTGCATCTGCAAATATCACAGCGCCACGATCTGCGGTTCGGTGTCTACAACGGTTGGAACAACATCGTCGACAACAACGCACAAAAGTCGCTGGCAGCCGAGTACACCTACAACCCCAGCGATCAGTTTCTGTTTAACATCGTCTACTTTACGGGTGTCGAACGCCCGCCCGAGGCGGTCGAGGGGCAGGGCTGGCGGCATACGGTCGACACGTACATCATCGGCAAACCGAGCAAGTACGTGTCGCTGCTCGTGCGCCCGGTGATGGGATTTGAGCCGACGCGATTTGGGACCGCCTGGTGGCTCAGCGGCACCCTCGGCGTGCGTGTACAACTGGCAAAATGGCTGTACCTCGCGACCAAGGGCGTGCTGCTCCGGGAGCATCAGGCGTCGACCGACGCGGGCATCTCCGCACCCGTGTTTTACCCGACCCCGTGGATGGCGACTGCCATCGGCACGGCGGACTTCCGCCCGGGTGACCACTTTTCCCTCAAACTCGAGTACCGCCACGACCACGCCGCCGATCTGCTGTACTTCGCTGGCGAAGTCGCGGGTGACGGCAGTGACGAAAATCCATTTGTACCTACACAAACTGCGCAAAACACCCTGACGCTCGGACTGACGGCTTGGTTCTAGACCGCTACTCGTAGACCATCCACAACGGCCCGGGAAACAGCCATGAAAGGCCTTCGCGCATGCGGTCGCGCCAGGCCTCCCAGTTGTGACCGTCGCGGGCTTCGACGTAGCGAACCTCCATCCCTGTGTCCTGGAGACGTGGGACCATCGAACGGTTTTCGTAGATCAGCGACTCGTAGGTCCCGCAACTGACAAACACCCTCTCGCTCGGACGCCCCGGACGTTCGCGAAACGCGTTGACAAACTTCACCACCGCGTCGAAGTAGGGACCCCGTGTATGTTCACCGATATCGGTGAAGGCGAATGAGCCGGACAACAACATCAAGCGTCCGAAAAGCCCTGGGTAGCGCCAGGCAGTCGACAGCGACGCGACGGCGCCAAAACTCGCTCCCAACAGGCCTCTCGCCGACGGGAGGGGCATCAGCGGGTAGCGGCGTTCGAGCTCGGGCACCAGTTGTTCGCAGATCATCGCCGCGTGCCGCGGGTCGTCGGGATACTCGGTCAGACGGTCGCCCGGGTGTGTGAGCGCAACGATCAGCGGTGCGACCTCGAGCCGGTGGATCAGATTGTCGAGCACGTGACGGAAGTTGGCGTAGCGGAGAAAGTCGCCGCCGTCGTGCACGACCAAGAGATTGTAGCGTCGGGTCGAACGATACCTCGCCGGCAAGTACACGGTGACGCGACGGGACTCGCCAAAGGGTGTTTGTTGTAGCCACAACTCTTCGAGTGTCCCCTCGCGTGCCTCGGGATCGTGGTCGACCCAGGGCGGGCGGACGTAGTCTTGGCCCTGGCACACCGAGTTGGCGCCAAAGGGATCGCGGGCGATGTGTGGGTTGAGCGGGTCGCGTACCCAACGCGCCTGCCCCCCGTGCTGCAACTCGAATTTGTACTCGATCCGCGATCGTGGTGGCAGCTCGAGCACGTAGTACCAAAAGTCGGTCCCGGGAACCTGGGTAAACGCCTGGGCCGTCGGCAAGCCGAAAATGAAGTGGCGCAGCCGCACGACCGCAACATTTCCGCGGTAGACAAACGTGACGTGGCGCCCCTCGACCAAAGGGAAATTGTGACGGGCGACAAATGCGTCGAGCGCGGCTGCGTTGACGGGCCCCTGCTGCAACAGGGCATGGATCGCTAGTTGCATATGCCACCTTTCCGGAGGACCTTGCCCGCCACCTGCTGCAGCTGCCAACGTTGTCCCGACTCTTGTGTAAATACAATTTCGCTGCCGGGGTCGAGCGCGACACACCTGCGGGGCGCAAAGCGGCGGGCGAAACGGTCGACACGGACGCGGTCGTCGAGCACCAGACGGCGACTGGCATGGGGAAGTGCGAGAACCCCGGGTAGCAGCCCGAGCCCGTCCCCGAGTACCTCGGCATCGCCGTGCCCCTGCGGCGGACAGTCGTGAAACAATACGATCTCCTCACACAAGACCATGGCACCGGCCGACCAACACAGGATGTGTCGACCCCAGAGAAGTGGAGCCAGCTCGAGTAGTTGCATGCGATTGAGCAGACTCGCCACGTGGCCCCCGGCGACCGCGACGATTTGACATTCCTCCACCAACTTGCGGACCTCTTGTCGATGCCGCGCCAGCTCGGGAAAATCTCGCAAGTCGAAGGTCTGTGCATGGGCGCGGCAGATGTCGGCCGCCATCGCGGCGTGGCGTCGATCGAGGTCACACACGACATCGAGCGCGGCACAGACCTCCTGCTGTAGGCGCTCGGAAGACATGCCTAATGGCGGATGCGCGATCAGAGGTTGCAACTCGCGAAGTGCATCCATCGCGTGCCGCAGTCGTCGTCTGTACAAGTGTTGCTGCTGACGTAACCGATCCTGGCGCTGGCGGTGGGATGCGAACAACTCGGGGTGGGCCGAAAAAACCTCCTCGGCCCGTCCGTGGAGGCGCAGATTGACACACGGAGAACCGACCGCGTCGCGCAGCTCGTCATCCTCGGCTTCGCGTTCTTGCCAGCCCGCCGTGATCACGGCGACACGTCCCCCGCACTCGAGTCGGCGAACAACGTCACCGACGGTTGGATCGAACCGTTGAGGCCCGAGCATAAAGGCGTGAAACTTCGCTCCCGGCATGATGTGGTCGGGGGCTTTATCGCTGTTTGGCGAGTCACGCAAGTCGCGACTTGCTCGTCGCAAAACACATGTCTTTGAGTTCAGCCGTAGGTTGCCGCTGTGGTGTTGCTGATACCATTGCCGGTGGTGACGGGAGTTCGTGATAGCGCGCCCAAGGGCCCCGAAAATCCCGTGGTCGCCGAGACCCTGTTGGAGTCGGTCTTCCGCTCGGACGAAGACGAATCCGTCTCCCTCGAACTCGAGCGCGGGACAGTTGTCGACCGCTATACCGTCTTGGAGCCCATTGGTCGCGGCGCCATGGGGGCCGTCTACACCGCCTACGATCCTCGCCTCGATCGGCGGATCGCTCTGAAACTGATGCTCGCCAAGCCCGGTCGAGCCGATGACGTCCGCGTTCGCCTACTGCGTGAAGCGCAGGCTCTCGCCCGACTCAACCATCCCAACGTGGTGACCGTCCACGACGCGGACGCCGTGGGTGACCTCGTATTTTTGGCCATGGAGCTCGTCGAGGGCACCAACCTCACAAAATGGCTCAAGCTGCGCCCGCGCACACGCGAGGAAATCCTCGAGGTGTTTTTGGCTGCCGGCCGCGGGCTTGCAGCGGCCCATGATGCCGACCTCGTCCACCGGGATTTCAAGCCCGACAACGTGTTGGTCGGCGACGACGGACGCGTGCGTGTAGTCGACTTTGGGATCGCGCGGGAAGCCGGGGGGTTGGTCCAAGAACAGGCCGAACAAACCCGCGTGCCCGGATCGACGTCGGGGCCGACGTCTGAGGTCGTCAACGTGCAAACCATCGACCCGGACGACGCGTTTATCGATACCGACGAGGCCGACATTGTCGACCGGATCAAGCACCAGGTCGAAACGAAAAATCGCGACAAGGCGGCATCACGCAAGTTGGATGCGTTGGGTCGACGCCCGGGATCTGGCCGCAAAAACAAACCTCCCAACGAGCTTGTCTCCCAACTCGCCCAGTCATCGCCCGGGCAAAAAGATGTGTATCAGCAAGGAACAGCCGATACCGAACCCGGGCCCGTCAAAGTGCCCGAGCCACCGCCACCTCCCGACGACGAATATTTTGAGGGGCCGTACAACACACGCAAAGAGGACAGCCTCGAGCGTTCAGGCACCAGTTTGGCGGCTGCCAAGCTCACCCAAACCGGTGCTCTCGTCGGCACGCCGGCCTATATGGCTCCCGAGCAACACATGGGGCTCAACATCAATGCAAAAAGCGATCAGTTTGGCTTTTGTGTCGCGCTCTACGAGGCCCTCTATGGCTCTCATCCGTATGCATTTACAAATATCGTCGACCTGACACTCGCCGTGCTCACGGGAAAAATCCAGCCGGCGCCGCCCGGGAGTACGGTTCCCCCCCGCCTACGGGCCGCCCTCGTCAAGGGCATGTCGGTATCTCCCGACGACCGCCATCCGTCGATGTCACACCTGCTCGAGGTCCTTGGCGACGACCCGACAAAACGGCGCAAGCGCTGGATCTGGACGGCTGCCGCTGGGTTCGCGGCCGCGACAGTCTTGGTCGCCGGGGGGCGTGAACTCGGAGCCACCAACTCGCAGTGTGCGGATACCGACCGCCATCTCGTCGACATCTGGACCGCCGACACACGGACCGAATTGCGTGAGCGCTTTGCCGCGACCAACCAACCCTATGCCGAGCAGGCCTGGAAAAATAGTGCTGATACACTGGATGTCTACGCGTCCAACTGGGTGGCGATGCGGACCGAAGCGTGCGAGGCGACCCACATCCACGGCGAGCAGTCGGACTCCCTACTCGACCGGCGAATGGCCTGTCTCGACGGAAAACTCCGCAGTCTCGCGGCCACGACCGAACTGTTGCGCGAGGCCAATCCAGCAGTGATCCTGCGGGCAGTCGAGCTCGTCGACAGCCTGCCACAGCTCGATGAATGTGCTGATACAAATAAACTTTATCAACGCAAAGCACCACCGACCGGGGCCCGCAAGCAGGTCCTCGACCGGCTCGAACGCACGGCCGCCCGCGTCGTGGGCCTCATCACCGCCGGATCGTTCGCCGAGGCTGTCCAACTCGCGAGGTCCCTCGCCGCCGATGCGAAAAATGCTGACTTCCCTGAAGTCTATGCAAATGCACGTTTTTTCCTCGCCCGTGCGCAAATCGAGCTGGCCAAATACGACGACGCCGAGTCGAACCTGTCACACACCCTCGCCCTCGCCGAACGCGGGGGATTCGACGAGCTGCGGGCGTCGGTCCTTCGCGAGCTCGCACTGGTGATCGGCAACTACAAAAAACGCTACGCCGATGGCGAGATTCATGTCCGTCACGCACAAGCGGTCGGAGATCGCGTCGGAATCGACGCCGTCGAACAGGCCGAAACGCGCAAAATTTTAGGGGTGATTCTCTACCACGACCGACTCGACGAAGCGATCGTCGAGCTCGAAGCTGCCGTCGAAATGCTCGAGGAGGTCGGTGACCGAGGTGCACTCGCCCGGGCCTCCACGCTCAACACACTCGGTGTGTTCCGGGACCTGGCCGGCGACCAAACCCGCGCCCTCGAACACTACCAACTCGCGCGTACCCTGTTGGAAAAACGCCTCGGACCCGATCATCCAGATGTCGCCAAAGTGCTCAACAACATCGCGGTCATCGTCAAGACCCAGGGCGACTACCAACGCGCCCGCGAATACTGTGAACGCACCCTCGACATCCGCCGGCGCTCGCTCGGTGCGGACCATCCCGATATCGCAACTTCGCTGATGAACCTGGGAAACGTGTATGTGCTGCTTGGCGACATCGAGCAGGCCCTCGCCCACCACGAGGCGGCCCTGGCCCAGTACCGCCGCACCTTCGGCGAGGGCTCCGAAGAAGAAGCTGTCTCTTTGTTCAACATCGGTGTCAGTTTACAGACGAGCGGTAAATACGAGCGTGCGATCAGCTACTACCAACGCGCGGTGCCCCTGTTCAAACCCGGTGATATCGAAGTCGCCTCCCCACTCACAGGAATTGGGGGAAGCTTGGTCGAGCTGCATCGCTACGACGAAGCCCTCGAGCACCTCGAGCGCGCACTCGAACTGCGAACGAGCGCCGACGAGGAGTCACTCGAGCTACCCGAGATCCGGTTCGCGCTCGCGCGGGCCTTGATCGGTGCAACGAAGTCCCCCAACCGCAGTCTCCTCGAGCGCGCACGCAACCTCGCTGAGGCGGCACAAACCGGCTACCGCGAACAAAACGAGGAGAACACAGTCCGTCAGATTACAAAATGGCTCGAAGAACAGGACCTAAAATAGATGATTGCTCAAACACCCACATGACGGAGTCGCACATACGCGGTCGCCCGACGGACGAGCATGACCATTTAGACATGTACATTGAACAGGCCATTGTGATGTACCCTACCGGCGGTCAACTATCCCTATCCCCCGCGAAAGGACCCACACCATGCCCATGACAAAGGACAAACGCGACGTCGTTATCAACACCAAACTCGCCGCCTCCGGTGCCGACGTCAGTCAGCTCGACTCGACGCTCGACATTGTATTCGACAGCGATGATGGTGCAACGATCGAGTTCAAAGATAACGCCCCCTCAGCTGCCGACGAAAATTCGACCCACGAGTTCAAGATCCTCGACGACACCGGCGCGACGATCGCTACGTTCGGAGCGCAGTACAATGTAAGTACAAAGGCTGGTGCCGCATACTCCGTTACCCAGACGATGGGTCGGTCGACGTTTGACCCGCCCTCGCCCGGTTCATCGCCTAGCCTGCCGAGAAATCCACAGGAGAGCCATGTCCGCACCTGGGCGCAGCCGGTCAGCGATGCATCCGGACCCGTTGGGACGCACAACGGTTCACTTGACGCTCGCATCGCGGCCGCCAATACACAGACCCATTCCGTGTCCCAATCGGTTCAGTCCTCGACCGACAACTCGTTGGTACTCGAATACTCGGTCTCCGAAATCACGGGGCGGGCTCGCGGTCGTCGCGGCCGCGGCCGTCGCCGCTCATTGGATGAGGTCGCTAGCGGAACCGTCACCTTCACCATCTCCGCGAGTGTCAACGCCGGATACTCCCTCGGAACGATCACTGTCAACGACAGCTAACGGAGGCGCACCTGCTCGCGGGTCGACACATCCCCGCCCAAGCCCGGTCGTGCCACGGCCGGGTTTGTTGTCGATACACCAAACTATCCGCGTACGCGAATCGCCCCGAGTCGTCGCCCCTGCCTGCGAATGACCGCCATCGCGGCCTCGCTGCGCAACCGCCAGCCATCGGGACCGGCGGGGTCGAGTCGTTCACACACCGCCGCGAGTGCATCCTGGCCACCGAAGTTCGCGCCCGGCACGACGACCTTGCGTGTTCGCGGCAACGTGACGGCCGGCAATCGTATCGGGGGACGGGCACGGCCGACCAGCGAGGGATCGATGCAACTCGAAAGGTCCGTTGCCATCGCCACACGCTCGTTGAGCGGCTCGAGGCCAAACCGCTTGGTGACGGTGGCCAACACGGAGGTATGATCGAACACTTGATTGTTGATACATCCTTTGCGCACCTGGGGCCCGACGACCAGTGACGGCACGCGAAACCCGAGTTGGCGAAAGTCGGGCAGCGCATCATAGGTCTCCGGCGGGCTGACATGATCGTAAAACCCTCCGTGCTCGTCGTAGGTGATGATCAACAGGGTTCGCTCCCAATTGGGGCTCTGGGCCAGCGCATGGTAGACACTGGCGATAAACGCTTGGCCCTCGGCGACATCGGCCGGCGGGTGGTCATCGTTCCCGATTGTATTGAGCGCAGTCAACACCGGCTCAACCATACAAAAGCCGGGCAAATTCCCATCCTGTGCATCTGCAAAGAACTCTTCGATCCCGACCATGTGGGGAGAATCAAACAGTGTCCCGTAGACCAGGGGAAACGGCAGGCCCGAGTAGTAGTAGCGATGACTGACCCCTGCATCTGCGAGGCGATCGAAAATCGACGGGAGACCCGAGACCTCGTCGTTGCCCTGCTGACCATCAGATGTCCCGAGGTGCAGGTAAAACCGGTTCGGCCAGGTCGGCCCCATGACCGAGCAAAACCATCGATCGCACACCACATACTGGTCGGCGAGCTGATAGAAGGTCGCCAGTTGATCGCGGACGTAGTAGCCCATGACCTCGTCGAGCCCGGTCGCCCCGCCGTCTTCGTACGCCCGTACAAACCCGTCGTTGAGTCCCTCGTTCCACTGGGTCCGCGAACGATTCCAACTGTGTGGCGGGTCCTCTTCGGTGACAAAGTGGTCGAGGTTGTGGACACCGATCGGCTCACCGCCGGTCGTCGGGTTTTGCTCGCCACCTGTCAGCCCGTCGACGGGATGGCCCTCCTCCAGGGACAGGGCACCGAAGTAGTGGTCGAAGCTGCGGTTCTCCATCATCACGACGACGATGTGGTCGATCCCGGCGAGCAACGCCTCGGGCGACAGCTCACTACCTTCACAAACGGTCAGCTGGGGCTCGCCGTCGGTGTCGGCCCCTGTGTCCGTATCGCTGCCCCCGCTCTCACTGCTCGTTGTCTCGGTCACCGTCGTTTCGGTTCCCTCACTCCCGCTCCCCGCAGAAGTCCCCGAGGTGCCACCGTCCGTGGTTGCATCATCCGGTTTCCCACACCCGGCCAACGCTGCGGTACCGACCATCGCCCCGAGGCCGGTCAGGGTCTGCCGCCGGGTGAGGTCGGCCTGCACACGCACTTGCTTTGCCTGTTTCGTTGGTTTTCGGGCCATGCTTGGCTCATAACAAATTTTCCCGGGTTCGATTTGTGCGGCGTGTTACAGCGACAAATCGCGGAGGCGACAGGGTCTTCGCAACCACGTGCTCGTCGTCCATCTGGTCGTCTGCGGACACAATCTCCCAATCCCGGCTCTCGCCGCGATTTCGAACCGAGCTTTGCTACCTGCGGGCCGGCGTTGTATAGCCCAACCGATGCAGGAGGCAGACAGCGCAGGTAACACGCGCGGAGGGTGTGTTGCAGCGGGTCATCCGCTCACCGCCCAAGCGGCGATGATGGTGCTCGAGTCGGGTGGAAATGCATTTGACGCGGCGATCGCAGCACTTTGGACAGCGTGCTTGACCGAACCTGTGCTCGCGTCGTTAGGCGGTGGTGGGTTCTTGCTCGCACGTCCGGCCGAGGGCGAACCCGTCGTACACGATTTCTTTGTCCATACACCAACGGTTCGACGACCCCGACAGGACCTGCGGTTTTACCCGATCGAGGTCGACTTTGGGGTAGCGACCCAACGATTTCACATCGGACCCGGGGCTGCCGCAGTGCCGGGGTTTACCCGCGGACTGTTTTCGATCCACCGGGCCCACGCGACCATGCCGATGCTCGAGCTCATCCGCCCCGCCCTAGAGCTCACCCGCGGCGGGGTCGACATGACAAACTACCAGGCCTATCTACTCTCGGTTGTCGGCCCGATCTACCGCGAAACCCCCGAAGCCCGGGCCCTGTTTACAACCACCGGTGAAGCTTCTCCTTCGGTCATGTTGAAGGCCGGCGACCGCATGCAAAACCCCGAGCTGCGAGCTGCCCTCGAGGCCATTGCCCGCGAGGGTGAGCAACTTTTTTACGAGGGAGAGCTTGCACGTACAATCATCCGCCAGTGCGAGGAGCTCGGCGGTTACCTGTGTGCCGACGATTTGCGAAACTACCGGGTGTACCAGCGTCCCCCGCTGCATTATCGCTATCGCGATTGCGACCTGTTGCTCAACGCTCCCCCCGCTTCGGGCGGGATGTTGATCGCATTTGGTCTCGGCCTGCTCGCCCACACCGACCTCGGCGCCCTCGGGTTTGGCACCCCGGCCCACACAGAGGCTGTCGCGCGGGTCATGGCTGCAACCAACCACGCTCGAGCAGCCTGCTGTGCCGGCGATACCTATACCCCCGACATCCACAAACTCCTCGCGCCCGAGCTGCTCTCGCGCTACGCCGCCGAAGTGATGGGACACCCCCAAAGTCACCGCGGCACGACCCACATCAGCGTCATCGATCGGCGCGGCAATTCGGCATCGGTCACGGTGTCCAACGGGGAAGGTTGTGGATACATCGTTCCTGGAGCGGGCTTCATGCTCAACAATATGCTCGGCGAAGAGGACGTCAACCCCGGGGGCTTCCACCGTTTTGCCCTCGGCGTGCGCATGTCCTCGATGATGTCGCCGACGATCGCCACCCGCGACGACGGCACAACGTTTGTCACCGGGAGTGGTGGTTCCAACCGGATCCGCACCGCGGTGTTACAGGTGCTGCTCAACCTCATCGACTTTGAACACACACCCCAACAAGCGGTCGAGGCCCCCCGCTTGCACCTCGAAGGACCGCACCTCAATCTCGAGGGAACCTTCCCCGACGCGACCCGAGCCCATCTCAACGCGACCTATTGCGAGCACACCAATTGGCCCGAGCCGAACATGTTTTTCGGCGGTGCCCACACGGTTTCCCGCGACGCCGACGGCAACTTGTTGGGAGCGGGTGATCCCCGTCGCGCGGGCGTGTATGTGGCGCGGTAGACCCCGCCGATCAACACCACAACATCCATCGCCATCTACCGATGGATGTTGTCGATCACGGGCTGTGCCTCGACGCCACAGGCCTACTTCGAAGGCTTTTTCTCGTCGGCAAACGGTGTTGTCATATCGAGGTTTTGCAGCATGTCCTCCAACTCGATCTTCCGCTCGAGCCGGGTGCTGTTGAGTTCCACGATTTTTCGGCCGAGGCCATCGGCCTCACGGGTGAACTCGTCGAGACGCTTCGACAGTTTTGCCCGCAACGCACTTGCCTTCGGATCTTTTTTGATCGCCTCTAGGTTGCGCCTGGCTTCCTCGGCTCGCGAGTTGAGTTCGCTTTGCTGCCGCCGGAGTCCGTCGATCGTCGTATCGATCTTCCCGATCTCCTGGCGCAGGCGCACGATCGGTTCCAACTGGCTGCGCGCCTGACCAGACAGCATCGGCGACGCGATCACAGCGTCGAGCAGTTTGGGCGCTCGGCTATCCCAAATCGTCAAACTCGTGCGCGAAGGAGTTTGTTCGACCACCGTGACATCAGCCTCGCGCTTGTCTGCAGGCACCTGTACCGGAATCAGATAGGCCCCGACCAAATCCTCCGTCCCCTCGGGGCGCTCACGCAACTCGTAGTCATTGCCCGCCCGGGGGTGGCGGATCAACACCGTATAGCCACCCGGACGTTTGCCCATCACCGTCCAAATCGTCTTGGTTTGATTAAATGTTTGTACATGCAAAACGCCGCGAACCAACCGGGTCAACCGCATCTCGTCGCCGTGGTGGCTACGCGACTGGGTCACCGAAATTTCTGTCTCGACGGCAAATGGAACCGTCGCGCTGGTCTTGCTACCGACCGCCTCTGAAAGCCCCTCGCCGACAAAACTCCCTCCCGCGTAGATGCTGATCGGGCCCGGCTCGAGGACAAATGGGGTGGTGTTGCGAAACCGGACCACGCGGTAGGGATTGGTCTCAAACCCACCTCCGCCGCCTCCAGGACGGTACAAAAACGTCTGCTCGGCGGTGACCGTCTCGTTGATCAACGCCACCATCGTCGAAGTTTGGTCGGGCACCGTCACGCGGTCGCCGAGATCGAACTGGGTGAGCCCGCTGACCTGTTTCGCCCGGGCACTCGCCTGGGTGCTGCGGGCCAATGATTGAAGGTCGACGCGCGAGGCCTCATCGGCGAAGTTCGCCTGTTCAGACGGTGGCGGTGGTGGAGCTCCCGGCTTGTTCATCGGTCCCCGCGAATTCGCCATCTTCTCGCGACGCTTCGCCCTGGTGCCTCCTCCTCCGCGGCTCACCGAACCTGTCGCACGGCTCATGTCCGCAACCTTGTCGTACTCGGTGAGACTCGCCTCCGCGGCGATCTCCTCCTCCATGTCATCCTCGTCGCCCCCCTCGAAACTCGTCTCGCCCAAGGCGACCCGCGCCTGCCGGCTGACACCGCGTTCGGTCAGGTCGGCGCGACCGACCTCGCGGGGGGTGTGGAGGTCGTAGCGAAACGCGATCGGAGCACCCGACGTCAGGCTCATCGACACCTTGTTCCAATCTTCACCGCTTGTATTATCAACGACTGCCCAGGCTTGGAGCAGTGCCTCCCCTTTCCCCCCCTCGGGCAGGACCACGCGGTAGGTCGGCTTCCACATCGGGGCCGCCACCACATAACTGACCACCACATCGTGGCTGCGGGCACCGACCAAGCGGACGTCGACCGCCACCTGTTGAAACATCCCTTCGCCCGCGCTGGCATCGAGCCTTCGGTGTAGATGCAATGCCAGATCGCCGTCGACTAAACTGATCGCGCGAATCTTTGACAAATAGACCACGCGCAGGACATCGCCGTCGAGCAGGGTCAACTTGTGGTCGAGGGTGTCGACCGACGGTCCGGGCACGGGTTCCGATCGCGGTCCCATACTCTGGGGTTCGTTCTCCACCTCTTCGACCATCACGATCCGTCCGCGGACGCGGCCTTTATGTGTACGCACAACCACATCGGTTCCACGCAGGGCATCGAGCACGGAGGGGAGGTCGCCGTTACCCGGCTCGAGGGCTGCGAGGGCTGCCCCCGCCCACGTACTCGGATCGAGGGGCATCGACACACTCACCGCCTTACCGGTCCGGCGGTCGACGACCGTCAAACTCTTGAGCAAGTCGTTGATCTGATCTTTGCGCACCCGCAGGGTCAGAATGTCGCCGTCGACCTCACCCGCGCGCTCGAAGTAGCCGATGCCGTTGCGGTAGAGGACAACCCGATCGAGTTCTAAACCGGCGGTCGTCGTCGGTCGACGCGAGCTGTGGCCACAACCTGTCGAAAGGGTCAGAGAGATGGGAAGTCCGAGCAACAGGGACAGGCTGATAACAGTGGTCGTTTTGAGGGTAGACGGCATCGAGGCTCCGTGGTTGCCAACCATATCAGCCGCCGATTGCTCCGGGACGTTTGGCTGGCGTATCTTTGCCGCTCACAGACCTGTCAACAACTGCTCGACCGCCCGCAACATCTCCCCATGGGCGTTGCGCAGCCCGTGGGTATCGTCGACGGGCCACAGCTCGACGGGATGCGGGTGGTCGCGCGCGACAAACTGCTCGCTCACGGAGATCGGGACCACCTCATCGCCACGCCCGTGAACAATGATCGTCGGTGCCGGGGCATACAGCGTCATGGCGTCGGCCGGAGGTTGTTGCACGTGCAGCGCAGGTGCGCACAAAACCAGCCCGCGTACCCGACCTCGACCCGGTGAAAGTTGCATACACGCAATCACGGCCGCGATCCCACCGAACGATGAACCGACGACCACGACATCGCGCAGGTCGTGACGCAGCTCGGTCAACGCAGCGACGATTGTCACCACCCGGGTCTGCAGATCTTGGTTGCGACAATCCGGGGCCACGACCTCGTAGCCAGCGCGCGCAAGCGAACGGGATTTGAACCCCGAGGGCCCGCTTTCGAGTCCGTGACAAAAACACACTGTCGCCATCGTCAACAACCTACCGCACGGGCGCCGAGGCAGTCCATTTCACGGATGGGCAAGCCGCGACTTTGGTGCGATATTCGAGTGGTACATGGCCAGGCTGGCACTGCAAAATCCGACCCTGCAGCGGGTGTACCGGTTTTTAAACCGTTTCGATGTCCGGCTTGTCCTGAGTGCATGCATCATCATTAGTCTCCTGCCTTACGCGTGGGTCCACACGTTTGACGGGTTGTTCTTACTGCTGTTTGCCTCGGAGTTTGTCGCCCGCGCATGGGTGACATTTGCCGGCAAATGGCGCGAGCGCAGGTCGACAACCGGCGAGTCCATACCCGGTGACGAGCGTCGGTTCCCACCGACCGCGACCTTGATGTTGCTGTTGCTCGACTTGGTCGCCCTGATCTCGTTTTTGCCGGACAGCTGGATCAGCGACAGCGGTGATGCGCGCTGGCTCCGGGTCTTTCGCCTCACCCGGATGCTGGTCCTGATCGGCTACTGGGCCCCGTTGGTCCGCGACGTCTGGGTCGTGTTGTCCCGCCGTGAACGCTCGCGACAGGTCGTGTTGATGGGATTTATCGTCCTCGCGTTGTCGTTTAGCGGGGCCGTCGTCGTACAAAATCTCGCCAAAGATCAGGCCGTCGTCGACTTCGATGACGACGGCAATGTCACCAGCAACGACCGCCAGTTTTTGGTCCGACTGTGGTGGGCGTTTCGCCAGGTGCAAGACCCGGGCAACATGATGGCGACCCCCAACCACGCGGCGGCCGTGGTGGTGAGCATCGGACTGACGGTATTTGGCCTGTTCTTGGTCAGCTTCCTCATCGGCCTCGGTACCGATGTCGTCCACGAGTTGATGGAGCTCAGCCGAATCCGCGGACCCGGATTGCGCAACC